>CBDCOD010000022.1:0-113326 GCA_965219665.1 Gammaproteobacteria bacterium
GTGTGTCCTTCGCGCGTACAACTGATTTGCCAAGGCATTGAGTCAGAAAACCTTCCAGTAAATCTAATAGCGGCTGTTGTGTTGACGGGGCTGAAATAAGCTCAACTAAAGGTAAATAGCGTGGCGGGTTAAAAAAATGTATACCGCAAAAAAATGGCTTTCTTTCCACAGGGAGCGCTCCACTGAGCATCTTGAGAGACAGTCCACTGGTATTGGTTGCAAGTATTGCTGACTCTTTTAAGTGAGGCAGTACACGCTCATATAATTGTGTTTTTGCATCAATGGATTCAGCAATTGCTTCAATAATCAAGTCACAGCTAGATAGTTGCGCCAAATCATCTTCGTAGGTAGCAGGTAGAATACGATCCAAAATGCTATTGCTCATAAGGGGAGCAGGTTTGAGTTTTTTTAGCCTGCTGAGTGCTTTGAGAGGGCAACCAGGATCGGGGTCGCGCATGCCAAATAAATAAACGGGGACTGAGGAGTTAGCAAAATGTGCAGCAATTTGTGCCCCCATAACACCCGTTCCGAGTACGGCTACTGTTTTAATCTTTCTTCGGTACATTATTTTTATTTAATATATTATTTTAATTAATGGGAATGAAATTATAAGGCAGTTGACCGCATCTATTAAGATTAGGTCACTGTTTTGACTGTTACATGTGCTATTAGATAAGCAGGACATGAACGGCTAATGGACCGTGCGCACCCAGCACAATGGTTTGTTCAATATCAGCAGTGCGCGAAGGTCCTGAAATAAAAACGCATTGAGCACTTTCATGAGTTTTTAGTCTAATTAAATCAGTGACATCTTCTAATCGCTTGCATATTTGTGTTTTGCGCACAACAGCAATGTGCGTTTGTGCTAGGGCACATACACTTAAAGGTCGTTGAAGAGTGGAGCATAGTAGTAATGTCCCTGTAGATGCAATGGCAGCATCTACTGTAGTGATGCCGATTACATCATCTTTATCTGCACTGCCTGTTTGAACGGTAAGTTGCCAGTCTAAATTTTCGAGTTCTTTCCATATACGTGCATGGTGATGCCCAGGATAGTAATCGGCAACTGCTTGTGGGATTTGTTGGTAATCATCCAGGATGGTTATTTGTGCATCATTTGTTTTACAGGATTGAACAAAGGTATCAATGGGATAATCAATATGGCAGCCTGTTATGTGTTTGTGTTCACAGGGCGGTTCCGCTTGCATTGATTTGTGCTGTTTAGAGAGGCGTTCTAAGATGCTTTTTCGTGCCTGGCTGGTATCTATTATAGTCATTGAAGTAGCCTGCTAATCTTTGGGTGTAGGGAAGTGGCGTTGCTGAAACCAACCGGTGTTTTTCATGAATGGTGCACCAGTCCAACCGCGCTTGCCAGAGAGGCATTTGAGTGAAAACCGAAGTATTTTTTCGGCAAAATGGTATAGCACTGGATGTTGTGCAATCCATGCCCATGCGTAAATACTAAAACGCTCGATGCGTGGTCTCAAGTGCTGTTTAACTTGATCTTCACGTAGCTGGCGTAGCAACTTAGGCAAAGGTATTTTGACAGGGCAAACGACATCGCATTGCCCACAGAGTGTCGCAGCATGTGGCAAGTCAAGGCTCTCTTGTAGAGTAGTGTACAGCGGTGTGAGTATAGAGCCCATAGGACCTGGGTAAACCCAGCCATAGCTGTGACCGCCAATATGTTGGTATACAGGGCAGTGATTCATACAGGCACCACAACGTATACAGTGCAGCATCTCTTGATAGTCACTGCCTAACAGATCAGAGCGCCCTGCATCTACTAACACAAAGTGCAATTGCTCAGGTCCTTCACCATTTTGAGATAGCGGTGCTTTTGTGATGGTGACATAGTTTGATATGGCCTGCCCCGTTGCTGATCGGGGTAACAGCTCCACAATAGTCACGGCATCTTCGACTGTCGCCAATATTTTTTCTATGCCAACCAGCACCACGCGGATTTTAGGTAGGCTAGAAGTGAGCAGCCCATTGCCCTCATTGGTAATAATGCCAGCAGCCCCTAATTCTGCTATCAAAAAATTAGCACCTGTGATGCCCATATCTGCTTGGATAAAGCGCTCTCTTAGAATGCCACGCGCTTGATGGGTTAGCACCTTAGGGTCAGTGCTTCTGGGGAGTTCGGGATGGTGTTGGGCAAATAATTCAGAGACTTGATCAGCATTTTTATGAACCGCTGGCGCAACGATGTGTGAAGGAGGCTCATTGCCTAACTGTAGAATGTATTCCCCTAAATCACTTTCTACCACCTGAATGCCTTGACTTTCTAAATGGTTATTGAGCGCAATCTCTTCCGAGAGCATAGATTTAGACTTGATGGTCTTCTGAACCCCATTATTAAGGGCAATCTGCCCAATAATATGATTGGCATCCGCTCCAGTGATCGCCCAATGCACCTGTGCGCCATTGGCGATGGCATTGCGCTCAAATACTTGCAGTTGATTGGACCAGTCATCAATGCTGCGCTTACGGGCTTGATGACCCGCATCCCGTAACTGTTCAAAATTGCCGAGTGATTCTTCATAGCGTGTAATTGCGGCACTGCGCCCGCCCACAAATTTCTTTTTCGCTTTTGATAGCGCTTTATTGAGCACCACATCATTCAGATTTTGGTGCACATTTTTTTTGAAATGAATGCTTTTCGACTGCATTAGTGAGGCAAGCCCTCTGCGAGTAATTCCGCAAAATGCCAAACATTAAGCGGCGTATTATCATAGTGTGCACGTCCTTCAATATTCAGCCCACAGCCAACATCACCCAGTGCGACATGCTCACAACCGCTTGCCACGATATTCTGGCATTTGTCCGCTGCTAAGGCAGAGGAGATGTTGCCATATTTGACTGAGAAAGTGCCGCCAAACCCACAGCACGCTTCGCATTCTTCCATTTCTACAATGGTATGCCCTACTTGCTCCAATAACTGGCGTGGTTGCTGCTTAACGCCTAATTCACGCAGACCAGCACAAGCATCATGATAGCTTATCCTTTTTGGGGTAGGGCTGGGAGGCAATGTGATTGAGCAGACCTCGCTCAAAAAAGTGCTAAGTTCGTAGCATTTTTCTGCAAACTGGCACACGTGCAAGTCATTGTCTGTAGCTGCTGGGAAATGTTTGCGGATCATACCGCAACACGAACCAGAGGGGACAATCGTATAGTCAAATTCAGCAAACTCGGCACTGAGTTTTTTAGCGAGCGACTGCGTCGGATTGAGGTAGCCTGCATTCCATGCAGGCTGTCCGCAACAGGTCTGATTTTTAGGAATATGCACCTCACAGCCTGCATAGCGTAATAACTGCGTAGTTGCCCTTTCCACAGAAGGGCGCATAGCAGAGACGAGGCAGGTTTTAAATAAAGCAATTTGCATGGGTGCACATTATCGCTATTTTGTGCGTGTAATTGGAGCATAATCTATGAGCGCGAGAACTAAATGGTCATTTAGCACGTGTAGCATGATATGCTCATTCTACGAAAATACAGCCGTTTATAGGGGAAGGTGAGGGCTGGCTGATACAAGCGGTGTGCGGTGTATATAAACATGGTACAATGGGGTTGCTATATGCTGCAAGCGATAAGTGGCATACGGTGATTTAAGATTGTTGTGTCAGGTATTACTGCACACACACGATACGATTTGATATGATATCGCTCAAACTTATACAAAAGGAGTTTCAACTATGGCACTTGATGCTGCAACAAAAAAAGAAATCATTCAACAATATGCTACTCATGGAGGGGATACAGGTTCTCCTGAAGTTCAGGTCGCGTTGCTGACGGCAAATATTCGTCATCTTACCGAGCATGCCAAGGAGCATTCAAAAGATAATCACTCACGTAGGGGTTTGTTGCGTCAAGTGAACAAGCGTCGTAAGCTTTTGCGGTATTTACAACATACTTCGCATCAGCGTTATGCTTCGTTAATTAGTCGGTTAGGTTTGCGTAAGTAGACTTTATTATGGCACGATATCTGAATTGTGCCTATTCATATTTAGAGAAAAAACATGCATTTTAATATTAAAGAAAAGCGATTCAATTACGGATCACAAGAGGTAGTTTTACGCACGGGCGAGGTAGCCAGGCAAGCAACTGGAGCAGTAGAGGTTCGCATGGGTGATACCTATGTGTTAGTGGCAGTTGTGGCTTCAGAGAAAGCGCAAGAAGGACAATCTTTCTTCCCGCTGACTGTTAACTACATTGAGAAACATTATGCGGCAGGGCGTATCCCAGGCAGTTTTTTTCGTAGGGAAGGTCGCCCAACAGAGAAAGAAACACTAACAGCGCGGCTTATTGATAGACCCATTCGTCCGTTATTCCCCAAAGGCTTTATGAATGAAGTACAGGTTACGGTTCAAGTCATGTCATTAGACCCGAATATGGGTGCAGAAGTGGCTTCTATGCTAGGTACGTCAGCAGCTTTAGCTTTATCAGGTGTGCCTTTTAGTGGACCTATTGGCGCAGCACGTGTTGGCTACGTGGACGGTGCGTTTGTACTGAATCCAACGCACGACCAGTTGAGTAATTCGCAGTTAGAGTTGTCTGTTGCGGGTACTGATAAGGCAGTGTTAATGGTAGAGTCGCGCGCTGATGAGTTATCCGAGCAGGTGATGTTAGATGCGGTTGTTTTTGGTCATGCGGAGATGCAGGTTGCTATTGAAGCTATCAATGCCTTAGTAGCAGAAGCTGGCAAGCCTAAATGGGATTGGCAGGCGCCTCAGCCTTCTGACGCACTGCTTAGTCAAGTATCTTCTCTTGCAGAGGCAGGAATGGCACAGGCCTATAGCGTAGTGGATAAGCAGGAGCGCCAATCCGCCGTTCGTGCTGTTAAGGAGCAGACCTTTGCAGCATTGGATGAGGAACAGCATGAAGAGGCTGCTAACTTACTTAAAGGGCTTGAAAAGCAAATTGTACGCAATCGTATTTTACGCAATGAACCTCGCATTGATGGGCGAGATACTAAAACAGTGCGTCCAATTAGCACAAAGACTGGTATTTTGCCACGTGTGCATGGTTCAGCATTATTTACTCGTGGAGAGACTCAGGCGTTGGTTACCGTTACGGTAGGGACGGAGCGGGACGCTCAGCGTATTGATGATATAGAAGGTATGCATAGTCTTAGTTGCTTATTCCACTACAACTTTCCGCCATTCTCAGTGGGTGAATGTGGTCGGATGGGCGGCACATCACGGCGTGAAATTGGGCACGGCATGTTAGCCAAACGTGGCGTGATGGCGGTATTGCCTAAAGAGGAAGATTTTCCCTATGTGTTACGTATGGTGTCAGAGATTACAGAATCCAATGGTTCTAGTTCTATGGCATCTGTGTGTGGTTCTTCCATGGCATTGATGCATGCAGGCGTGCCTGTGAAGGCAGCAGTTGCAGGTATTGCAATGGGTTTGGTTAAAGAAGGGAATGACTATCAAGTGCTGTCGGATATTATGGGTGATGAAGATCATCTCGGTGATATGGACTTTAAGGTGGCAGGAACTGAGCAAGGCATAACTGCGTTGCAGATGGATATTAAAATTGATGGTATTACGCGTGATATCATGGAGCAGGCTTTGACACAAGCTCATGATGGACGTTTGCATATCTTACAAGAAATGGCGAAGACTATTTCTAGTGCTAACGAAGAAATGTCCCCATATGCTCCAAGGTTAGTGACTGTGCAAGTTCCCGTAGACAAAATAGGTGATATTATTGGGAAAGGCGGTGCAACTATTCGTGGAATTCAAGAAGAAACGGGTGCTGAGTTGTCTATTAATGATGACGGTATAGTGACTATTGCCGCCAGTGACGGTGAGGCAATAGAAAAGGCTAAAACTATTGTTGAGCAGCTGATTGAAGAGGTTGAAGTTAATCGTGTATACGATGGAACCGTGATTAAGTTAGTGGAATTTGGTGCTTTTGTTTCTGTTCTACCAGGGAAAGAAGGTTTGCTACATATTTCTGAAATTGCTAATGAGCGTGTGCATGATGTCAAAGACTATTTGTCAGAAGGCGATACGGTGCGTGTGAAAGTGCTCAAAATAGAAAAAGGGCGCATTCGTCTTTCTATGAAAGCATTGCTATAGAACAGCACTTTTAACTGTTCCAACACAGTGCATGATATTATGTCAATCCCAGTAAAGATAAGTTAATATGTGGACTTACCCAGCCATTAGTCCTGTTGCAGTAGATTTTGGTTCTATTGTCATACATTGGTATGGATTGATGTATGTGCTTGGCTGTGTGATGGGTTGGCTGATGGGGCGTGCGCTGTGTCGGGTTATTCGTACGGACTGGAGCAAAGAAATGGTTGATGATGTTGTATTCTACATCGCCATCGGCATGGTTTTGGGCGGTCGTATAGGCTATATCCTATTCTATAACTTTGAGCACTACATAGCTAACCCTTTAAGTGTTCTTCAAATTTGGCAGGGAGGCATGTCTTTCCATGGAGGATTGATAGGTGTTACACTTGCGCTTTTGTTATTTGCAAAGCAGCACAAGGTGAGCTTATTTGCAATCACGGATTTTGTTGCTGTCTGTGTTCCGCCTGGCTTAGGTGCTGGGCGTAT
Source organism: Gammaproteobacteria bacterium (assembly GCA_965219665.1). Taxonomy (GTDB): domain Bacteria; phylum Pseudomonadota; class Gammaproteobacteria; order CAKMZV01; family CAKMZV01; genus CBDCOD01. The sequence goes on from CBDCOD010000022.1 coordinate 6,576, forward strand.
AGGCAATTTCATTAATGGTGAACTATGGGGAAAAATTGCACCTGTTGATTCGTTTTTTGGCATGAAAGTATTTGATCCAACCGTAAATGCTGTGTTGGTGCGTTATCCTACACAATTGCTGGAATTTGTCTTGGAGGGTGTGCTTCTTCTCATTGTGCTTGTGTTATGGTCTAGGACTAGACCTCCTGCTATGGTGTTATCAGGCGCATTCCTGTTCTGTTATGGTCTATTCCGCTCTATTGTGGAATTTTGGCGTTTACCCGATTCACATATTGGCTATATTGCAGGAGATTGGCTGACTATGGGGCATGTTTTATGTATTCCAATGCTTGCTTTAGGTGCTTACTTAATCTATATTGGCTATCAGCGTAAAGTGTCTTATAGATAGTTAAAAGTAGTGGTATGAAAATTTAGTTTGCTCTTCTCTTGTTCGTTTCAGTTTGAGGCTATGCGGCAATATTTAAATTTACTTAGTAAGGTGTTGAATGAAGGTGTAGAAAAGTCAGATCGTACTGGCACGGGAACGCTTTCTATTTTTGCACACCAAATGCGCTTTGATCTTAATGAAGGCTTTCCACTTATAACAACCAAAAAACTGCATTTGCGCTCTATTATTCATGAGTTACTATGGTTTATTTCTGGCGATACAAATATTCATCATCTGCAAGAACAGGGCGTTCGTATTTGGAATGAATGGGCAGATGAAAATGGAGATTTAGGGCCAGTGTATGGAAGGCAATGGCGTAGCTGGCCTAGTGCAAAGGATAACACAATCGATCAGTTAGCACAAGTTATTGAAGCACTAAAAAGTAATTCAAATTCACGGCGTATGATTGTTAGTGCTTGGAATGTAGGTGAGTTAGAAGATATGGCATTGTATCCTTGTCACTGTCTATTTCAGTTCTATGTAGCTAATGATCAATTGAGCTGTCAGCTCTACCAGCGATCTGCTGATTTATTTCTTGGTGCTCCTTTTAATATTGCTAGTTATAGCCTATTAACTATGATGGTTGCACAAGTGTGTGGTCTGAAGTTGGGTACGTTTGTTTGGGTGGGTGGAGATATTCATTTGTATTCTAATCACTTAGATCAGGCACGTTTGCAGTTAGAGCGTAAGCCACTGCCGCTACCAACTATGAAAATAAACCCTGATATACAGGATATAAATGCTTTTCAGTTTAAAGATTTTGAGCTGTTAAATTATCAAGCACATCCTCATATCAAAGCATCTGTCTCAGTATAGAGAACATGCTATCCATCATTGCCGCTATAGGTAACAATCGAGTTATTGGGCAGGGGAATAAACTGCTATGGCATTTGCCTAAGGATTTTCAATTTTTCAAACGCCAGACAGTGAACAAAAAAATTCTTATGGGACTCAGTACTTGGGACTCGCTGCCAATAAAGCCTTTGCCTAGTAGGCATAATATTGTTGTTAGCAGAAAAACACTTGTATTGCCTACAGGTGTGGAGCAATGGCATGATCTAGAGAAGGTGGGCAGTTATTGTGCTAAGAATGATGAGTTAATGGTTATTGGTGGGGCACAAATCTATGAGCAACTATTGCCATTAGCGCAGCGTTTATATATTACACGAGTAGATGTTGATTTAGATGGTGATGCTTTTTTTCCAGCTTTTGATGGTGGTTGGCACTGCATATCTGAACAATGGCATAACGCAGATGCACAGCATAGGTATCGATACGCCTTTACATTGTGGGAGCGCAAAGCAGTTTGAGTTGCCGCTACTAACGAGAATCAATACATTCATCTTGCCTAGCTAAAGGCGTGGCGTGCATTATGGATAAAATGCGCCATTTTATGATGGTTTTTGATGCCGTGCCTATCCTCTACTCCTGAACTGACATCTACAGCGTGCACTCCAGGGATGCGGCATGCTTCTTGGACGTTGTCCACCTGCAGGCCACCAGAAAGAATCAAAGGCAATATACTGTGTTTGGGTACTGCATCCCAATCGAAAGTCTTGCCACTACCCCCAAATGAGTCTGGGTTATAACTGTCAAGCAGAATAGCACGTGCGCCCACTGCTTGCCACATGTTCATTGTTTTGGTTAAATCAATGTTGTTCCGCACTGCTAACGCGCGAAGAAAAGGACGGTTCAATTGATTAGCGATGCTGGGGCTTTCATTGCCATGTAGTTGTATACAGTCAATATTCGTCTTAGAGATGACATAGTTAATGTCATCAGGACTGCTGTTGACAAATACGCCAATGCTTTGTATGAATGGTGGTAATTGTTTAATGATGCTTTGTGCACACTCTAAATCCACATAGCGTGGGCTTTTGTCATAAAACATGAATCCTAAGGCGTCAGCTCCAAGTTGTGCGGCATGGAGCGCATCCTGTGTTCGAGTAATGCCACATATTTTGACGCGTGTGATGGAAGTCCTGTGCAGATTGATATTGACCATGTAAACAGTAATTATACGTTACCTATATATCAGATGTGTCCATCCCTAACAGCTTAGTCATCGAGTGCGTCATGTCGCATCTTTTCTAGTCACCCTTTTGAGTCATTCTTGCGAAAGCTGAGAAGCCATTGGGTGCGATACTATATAATGGCGCGCGCATTTAATCGTGTGAAGCGGGCTTCGCTGGGAGGTGTTTTTTAATGCGTGTAGGTACTGTACAAAGAGAGACAGCAGAAACAAACGTTGAGTTATCCGTTAACTTAGATGGTACTGGGCAGTCAACTATTCAAACAGGTGTTGGCTTTTTTGATCATATGCTTGAGCAGGTAGCGCGGCACGGCAAATTAGATTTAACCGTCTGCTGCCGAGGCGATACCCATATTGATGATCACCATAGTGTTGAGGATGTAGGCATTGCTTTAGGGCAAGCTGTTTTGGAAGCCTTGGGTGATAAGCGGGGGATTATGCGTTATGGGCATGCTTATGTTCCATTAGATGAGGCTTTATCACGTGTGGTCATTGATTTTTCCGGCCGGCCTTTGTCTGTGTTTTCAGCACAATTCACCAGAAAACAGATTGGTACTTTTGATTTAGAGTTGGTTGAGGAGTTTTTTCAGGCATTTTCTAGTAATGTGCGTGCAACATTGCATGCGACTAATTTAGCAGGCAGTAATTCGCATCATATAGCAGAAACTTTGTTTAAGGCTTTGGGAAGAGCTATTCGTTCAGCAGTACAGATTGATGCTGATTTGCCTGATGTAATCCCTTCGACCAAGGGGACTTTGCACCAGTAATAACATAATGAGAAAGTTGGTTGCTATAGTAGACTATGGTGCGGGTAATCTGTACTCGGTTGCACGTGCAGTTCGCCATGTCAGTAAGCATGAAGTGATTGTTACGGCATCACAGTGTGATATACAAAGTGCTGATGCGATCGTTTTCCCCGGGCAAGGTGCAGCGCGGCAATGTATGAAGGCATTACATGATAGTGGATTGATAGAGACTATCTGTCAAGTTGCCCAGAGTAAACCTTTTTTAGGGGTTTGTATGGGTATGCAGGTGCTATTAGAGCATTTGCGCGAGGATGGCGGTATTGCTGGATTAGGATTGATTAAAGGCGAGGTGTGTGCCTTGCATACAAAGCGATTTAAGATTCCGCATATGGGCTGGAATAAGGTAACGATGCTGGACCATCCTCTGTGGCATGGTTTAGAGAGTGGTAGCTATTTTTATTTTGTGCATAGTTACTATGTACAGCCAACGCATGAGTCAGTTGTGAGAGGTATTTGTGACTATGATCAATTATTTTGCTGTGCGCTTGCTCAGGATAATCTTTTTGCTATGCAGGCACATCCAGAGAAAAGCGGGGAAGTTGGCTTGCGCTTACTGCGTAATTTTACAGATTCAGTATAGGGTGGTTCGATCCTATAGGCATGCCTGAAATAATTAGGATGATTAAAGGTCGATAGAAATGATTATTATTCCAGCAATTGATTTGAAAGGCGGAGTGTGTGTCCGTTTGCAGCAAGGAGATATGAATAAGGCTGATGTGTATGGTGAGGATGTGCTTGCCGTTGCGCAGCGCTGGGTAGATTCGGGGGCAAAACGCCTACATATGGTTGATTTAGATGGTGCTTTTGCCAGTAAGCCAGTCAATTTGGATATTATAGAGCGTGTGTGCGCGCATTTTCCTGATTTGCCAGTACAGGTCGGAGGCGGTATTCGCGAGATAGGTACGGCTGAGCACTATTTTGATTTGGGCGTCCAGTGGTGCATTATTGGTACAAAGGCGGTTAGTGATTTCTCCTTCTTAGAGACTATTACTCAGCAATTTCCAGGGCAGATTATTTTGGGTATTGACGCCAAAGAAGGTATGGTTGCTGTAGAAGGTTGGGCTCAGTTGAGTACACAGCGGGCTATTGATATGGCTCAGCGCTGTAGGGATTTACCGTTGGCAGCGATTGTCTATACAGATATTGCTCGGGATGGCATGCTTAGTGGAGTAAATGTAGAGCGTACTGTGGAGATGGCACAGGCTGCATCTTGTCCAGTCATTGCCTCTGGTGGAGTAAAAAATATAGAGGATATCCGTATGTTAGCGCCGTATACTTCGGTGGGTATTTTAGGAGCAATTGCAGGTCGTGCTATTTATACCGGCGATTTGGATTTGGGTGAAGCACAGCGTTTAGCTGATAACTTATGCTGAGTGTACGGCTTATTCCTTGTCTTGATGTAGATGCAGGGCGTGTGGTTAAAGGTGTTAATTTTGTTGATTTACAGGATGCAGGAAATCCTGTAGAGGTTGCAAAACGCTACTATGAAATGGGCGCAGATGAGTTGATTTTCTTAGATATTACTGCCTCCAGTAGTGAGCGTAAGCTGACTTTTGATATGGTATCCCAGGTTGCTAACCAAGTATTTATTCCATTAACAGTTGGTGGAGGGGTTCGTAGTTTAGATGATGTGCGCAAAACTTTACGCGCTGGCGCTGATAAGGTCGGCATCAACACAGCCGCTATTCACAACCCTAACCTGATTAAGGAGGCAACTCAGCATTTTGGATCCCAGTGTATTGTCGTGGCAATTGATGCGCGCAGAGCAGGTGATAGTTGGGAGGTGTACACGCACGGAGGGCGCCATGCTACGGGCATCAATGCAGTGGAGTGGGCGCAAAAAATGGCAGAATATGGAGCTGGAGAATTGTTGGTTACCAGTATGGATAGGGATGGAACTCAGCAAGGGTTTGATTTGGAACTATGTGCTGCTATTTCAGAGTGTGTGCCCATTCCAGTTATTGCTTCTGGTGGTGTTGGTACATTGGAAAATTTATCCGCTGGGGTGCTAGAGGGTAAGGCAAGTGCAGTGTTAGCTGCTAGTATTTTTCATTTTGGCATCTATACTATCAGTGAGGCAAAAGACTATATGCGAAAGCAAGGGATTGTAGTGCGATGAGTAGTATATTAGAGCAGTTGGATGCCGTTTTGCAGGCACGAAAACAGAATGACCCAGAGAGCTCCTATACAGCCACTTTATTAGCAGGTGGCGTTGAAAAAATTGGAAAAAAAATATTAGAAGAAAGCTTAGAAAGTATTTTAGCGGCTCAGGCTGGCAAGCGTGATGAAGTAGTAAAAGAGGTTGCAGATTTGTGGTTCCATAGCATGGTGCTACTGTGTAGCCAAGGTGGTGATAGTATGGCGGTTCTAAAGGAGTTGGAGCGCCGTTTTGGTTTATCAGGGCATGATGAGAAAAAGAGCAGGATGCCATCGTAATGAATGATCAACAGAAGAGTCAGTTAGACTTGATACTGCGGGGTGTTGAGCAAATTTTTGTACGAGAAGAGTTAGAAAAAAAACTACAATTGGATAGACCTTTGCGGATTAAAGCCGGCTTTGACCCAACTGCACCTGATTTGCACTTGGGGCATACTGTGCTTATCAATAAATTGCGCCAATTTCAGGATATGGGTCATCAGGTACTTTTTTTGATTGGAGATTTTACTGGGCGTATTGGCGATCCAACAGGGAAAAATGCGACTAGACCACCCTTGGAAGATGCTGATATTGTGGCAAATGCTGCTACGTATAAGCAGCAAGTGTTCAAAATTTTGGATGCAAAGAAAACTCAGATTGTATTTAATTCGCAGTGGTTTGAGCAACAACGAGCTAGTGATTTAATCCGCCTAGCGGCGCGTGGGACGGTAGCGCGGATGTTAGAACGTGATGATTTTTCAAAGCGTTATAAGAGTAACCAGCCGATTGCTATTCATGAATTTCTATATCCCCTTGGTGCAGGGTTGGGACTCTGTAGAGTTAGAGGCAGATATAGAGTTGGGCGGTACTGACCAGACTTTTAATTTACTGGTGGGACGTGACTTACAACGCCAAGTGGGGCAAGCTCCTCAAGTAGTAATGACCCTGCCATTGCTTGAGGGCTTAGATGGTGTTCAGAAAATGTCTAAATCTCTGGGAAATACCATTGGTATTACAGCATCTGCTGATGAGATGTTCGCACAGATTATGTCTTTATCAGATACGCTTATGTGGCGCTATTTTGAACTACTTAGTTTCAGAAGTACAACGGATATTGCAGCTCTTAAACAACAGGTGGATGCAGGGGAAAATCCACGCAATATCAAAGTGCTTTTAGGTAAGGAAATTGTAGGGCGTTTCCATGATGAGCAGTCAGCAGAAACTGCTGAAGCACACTTTACGCATCAGTTTAGACATAATCAAATTCCCGATGATGTGCCAGAGTGGACACTACGTATTCAACCCTTGCCTAATGTTTTGGTGGCTGCTAAACTGTGTGTGTCTACTTCAGAGGCGCGACGCATGATTAAGGCAGGAGCAGTTAAAATAGATGGTACAGTGCAGCATAGTTTGGATGTTCCTGCTTTATCTGGTGGGGTTTTTCAGGTTGGCAAACGCAAATTTGCACGTATTCAACTTCAGTAAGGTTAAGGTAGATAGTATGCGGATAACAACGAAGCGCGCGCATTTGATTGCAGGTATCTTGTCAGAGGCACTGCCCTATATTCAGCGCTTTCATGGTAAAACTATCGTCGTAAAGTACGGTGGTAATGCGATGATTGATGAACCACTAAAGCAGTGCTTTGCTCGGGACATTGTGTTGATGAAAACAGTAGGTCTCAACCCCATTGTGGTGCATGGTGGTGGTCCACAAATTGGTGGCTTGTTGGATCGCTTGAATATTGAAAGTAATTTTATACAAGGGATGCGTGTTACTACCAGTGAAACCATGGATGTTGTTGAAATGGTGCTGGGTGGTCAAGTGAATAAAGAAATAGTCAATCTTATTTTAGGGCATGGTGGAAAGGCAGTTGGATTGACAGGGAAAGACGGTGGTCTCATTGAAGCACAGAGGCTGGTTCTATCTAAAAATCGGAGTGATGTAGAGGCATCAGAAATCATTGATATTGGTTATGTTGGCGAAGTAAAGCGCGTTAATAGTGGTTTGTTGACTACGCTAGTTGCGGATGATTTTATTCCCGTTATTGCGCCTATAGGGCGTGATGAAGAGGGCAATACTTATAATATTAATGCGGATTTAGTTGCTGGTGAAATTGCTAAAGCAACCAAAGCGGAAAAACTGTTACTGCTAACCAATACAGCTGGGGTTCTTGATAAAGAAGGGGCATTACTCACTGGCTTGAATGCATCTGTAGTGGATGAGTTTATTGCAGATGGTACTATTTATGGTGGTATGTTGCCGAAGGTGCACTGTGCTTTAGATGCAGTGCGTGGGGGTGTTCAGGCAGCACATATAATAGATGGTAGGGTGGCTAATGCTATTTTGCTGGAGATTTTTACTGATCTGGGTGTGGGCACGTTAATTCATGCATCCCAGAGTGCGTAGTAACAGTCCCCTCTCCTGCTTTTTTAGCAGTGGTTAGTAGCAGTGATAAAAATGAAAGGTTTGCTTGCCAAAGTGACTGCCTACATGGTAGGTGGGTAGTTGATTGCACCGCCTAAATTGCTTGTGTATTTTTGGGTGTATCGCCTGAGGGAGTACCAGGATGCCATGGTTATTGGTTATAGGGTTATGCTGTTCCCATAGTTGATATTGCGAGCGCCTTTTATCCAGAATTTTGACAGGCATGGGGCGAGCGTACCAAGCAATCCGGCTGGCATGCCAGCGATTAGATACTATTATTTGCTGCTGGTTTTTCGGCAGTGTTAGCGCATATTGTTGTGCTTGCTGCGCTGCTTTATCCCATCCATTGATATCTGTAAATATATTTTGACTTATATTTGTGGGCAATAACATGGTAGCCAGCGTAGAAAAAATAACCAAAATAAGCACGTTATAGCCAATATTCCAATGCATAAACGCTTTCAGACGACCTACTGACTGGACAGATGCATAAGCAAGAATAGGTATGGCAAGGAGCATGGGTAGGGCAGTCCAGTGTGGTAGGTAGTGACCGCCCTTAGAGGATGAATAGGCAAACAGCAATAGAAGAGGTAAAGAGAAAGCACTGTATATTTTTACATCTGTTCTATTCTGCCACAGCCCTGTTAGCGCAAACCACCATCCAGCGATAAATAGTAAAGGGCTATAAATGAATATTTGTATTAACTGATTGCGGAAAAATGCGAGGATATTAAACTGACTTTGTTCAATAGCACCATGCTGTAGTTGGTAAGAGAACGAAATGAAGTCATATTGCATATTCCAGTATACTACAGGCATGATGCATAGTATGCTAATGCTCAGTGCAGCGTAGAACCGAGGGTTTTTCCACCAATATACCCCTGATAGACTGAAGTAAATAGCCGCACCTATTGGTAAAAATATGGCAGTGTATTTGGATAGCCCTGCTATGCCAAATAGTAGACCTAGCATTAACCATGCTGCGGTGTCGTGAGGGTTGGCTGTGATACGTATGCTGAGGATAACACACCAAGGAGCTAAGGCAAGCATGGGTGTTTCAGGGATAAGAGCAATACCCAATAGTTGCATCAGTAGCAGACTTTCGTATAAGATTACGCTGTACCATATGGTTTGAGGTGTGTCAGGGTAAAGCGTTTTGCATAGTTTGATAAGTCCTAATACGGTGAATAGATGTAGTAAGGTGCTCCATAGGCGCAGCGCCCACTCAGCATCAGTAAATAATAAGATGAATGCTTGCAACCATCCAACTAATGGCGGATGATCCAAATAGCTCCAGTCCAGATAGATTGCATATAAGGCGTAATGTGCCTCATCGGCAGATAGCGCGGCAAAAGAGAGTATAAACCGCCATAGGGTGGCAATGGCAATAATCAGCCCGATGGTTTTTAGATAATTGGGCTGTTTGGTATCTTGCATTATAGTGTATTTGCCTTTATGGAACAATTGACAGCATCGTTGCTAACAGTGTTTTGCATGTATGGAAATCCTTTCAGGGTATGTGGTTGAACTATAAAACATGTCATTATACTATGGGTATTACTGCCCATTTATGAAGGGGCTACTGTATAATGACCGCCAATGATTTCTATACGCTTGTAGGTGCTTTTATTCTCTCTAGTGTAGATAGTATGATTTCTCCCCCGCCTTCCTTCATAGTTTCTATGGAGGAAGGTTTAATAGGTATGTGTTGATTAAAAAACAGAGTTAGGGCTTATTATCTCAGCGTTGTTTTTTTGATGAGCATGAAACTTATCCTGACGCTCTTAGCACCTTCTTGCTGTAACTTGCAAAGTGCTCTTTATTAAAAAAAGAGGTTTTTTTTATGATAGATAGATTGAGTTGCGCAAATGCCGTTCGTGTTTTGAGTTTTGATGCGATTGAGAAAGCAAAATCAGGCCATCCAGGTGCGCCAATGGGCATGGCAGACATCGCTCAAGTTGTTTGGCGCGACCACCTAAAGCATAATCCTAATAACCCTGATTGGCATAACCGTGATCGCTTTGTGTTGTCGAATGGGCATGGTTCCATGCTGCTGTATGCACTATTACACCTTTCAGGATATGACGTATCTATAGGCGATTTGAGGCAATTTCGGCAGTTGCATTCTAAAACGCCGGGGCATCCAGAGTATGGCTACGCAGACGGCGTTGAGACGACTACAGGTCCACTAGGTCAAGGTTTGGCTAATGCAGTTGGTATGGCATTGGCAGAGCGTTGTTTAGCAGCACAGTTTAATCGCCCTGAGCATGAAATTATTGATCACTATACTTGGGTTTTTGTCGGCGATGGATGTTTAATGGAAGGTATATCGCATGAGGTATGCTCTTTGGCAGGTACTTTAGGGCTTGGGAAATTGGTGGTTATATGGGATGATAATAATATCTCCATTGACGGTGAAGTAGGTGGTTGGTTTGGCGAGGATGTTGCAAAACGGTTTGAGGCATATGGCTGGCAGGTGATTCACGATGTTGACGGACATAATCCTTCTGCAATTGAGGCTGCTATTGTTGAGGCTAAATCTGATGTAAACCGTCCCTCTGTTATTTGTGCTAAGACAATTATTGGCAAAGGTTCACCGAACAAGGCAGGTACGGCTGGTGTGCATGGTGCGCCTTTAGGCGCTGATGAGCGCGCGCTGACTTGTGAGGCATTGGGGTGGAAGCACGAGCCTTTTGAGGTGCCCCAGTCTATTTATGATGCCTGGGATTGCCGCGCTAAAGGTGCTGAAATGGAGCAGTTGTGGGATATGGCATGGCAGAAATATGCAGCAGAACACTCCCAATTAGCAGATCAGTTGCAACGTCGCCTGCAAGCTGAATTGCCGTCAGACTGGCAGCAGAAAATGTATGCTTATATTTCAGAAACGCAGCAGGCAGGAGAGAAGCTGGCAACACGTCAATCTTCCCAGAAAGCGATCGAAAAAATGGCATCTATATTACCTGAACTATTTGGCGGTTCTGCTGACTTAGGGCATTCCAATTTAACTGTTTGGGAAGGGCATAAACCGGTCTGTGATTATGCAGATGGCAACTATGTTAATTACGGTGTTCGAGAGTTTGGCATGTCTGCTATGCTTAACGGTGTCGCTTTACATGGAGGTTTTGTTCCTTTTGGTGGTACTTTTCTGATGTTTATGGAGTATGCGCGTAACGCAGTCCGTATGGCAGCACTCATGAAGCAACGCAGTATTTTTGTATATACGCATGATTCTATCGGCTTGGGTGAGGATGGGCCAACGCACCAGCCTGTTGAGCAGATTGAGAGTATGCGTTGTGTGCCGAATTTGAGTGTGTGGCGTCCTTGTGATGGTGTGGAAAGTGCAGTAGCATGGAAATACGCGGTTGAACGTAAAATAGGTCCAACTGCTCTGTGTTTTTCGCGCCAAGCTGTGCCAGCACAGCAGCGCAATACCAAGCAATTATCTGATGTTGAAAAGGGGGGGTATGTGTTGCATGATGGTACGGATGTTATTATTATTGCAACAGGATCAGAGGTTGCAATAGCTATGGATGCAGCCGAGCAATTGCAACAGAAAGGTATTTCAGCGCGTGTGGTTTCTATGCCGAGCCAGGATGTGTTTGATGCACAAAGTGCAGCGTATAAGCAATCTGTTCTGCCAGATGCTATGATTAAGCGCATTTCTGTCGAAGCGGGGGTAACCCGTGGCTGGTCACGTTATGTTGGAACAAATGGTATAAGTATTGGTGTGGATACATTTGGTGAGTCTGCTCCTATGGCGGACTTATACCAGCATTTTGGTCTAACTGTAGATGCTGTAGTACGTGCTGCTGCGTATTAAAAGCATTCTGATTTTTTCATTATTCTCAAGGAGAAACTATGACAGTAAAAGTAGGTATAAACGGATTTGGTCGTATTGGGCGCATGGTGTTTCGTGCTATTGATAAAGAGTTCCCAGAGCTAGAGGTGGTTGGCATCAACGATTTATTAGAGAACGATTATTTGGCATATATGCTGACCTATGATTCAGTGCACGGTCGTTTTGGGAAGCAGGTGCAGGTTGAGGGAGATTGCTTTATTATTGACGGCAAAAAAATACGGCTCACTGCAGAAAAAAATCCTGCCAATTTGAAGTGGAATGAGGTAGGTGCAGATGTGGTTATTGACTGTACGGGATTCTTTTTAACAGAAGAGGGCTGTCAGGCGCATATTCAGGCAGGTGCTAAAAAAGTCGTGCAATCAGCACCTTCTAAAGACGCCACGCCTATGTTCGTCTATGGTGTCAATCATCATGAATATGCCAATCAGGCTATTATTTCAGCTGCTTCCTGTACAACGAATTGCTTGGCGCCTGTGGCTAAGGTGCTGCATGATAATTGGGGATTAAAACGTGGCTTAATGACTACAGTGCATGCAGTAACGGCTACTCAGAAGACGGTAGATGGTCCCTCTGCCAAGGATTGGCGTGGCGGTCGCGGGTTGTTAGAAAACATTATCCCCTCTTCTACTGGCGCTGCTAAAGCAGTTGGAGTGGTTCTGCCTGAATTGAATGGCAAATTAACGGGGATGTCTTTTCGAGTTCCTACATCTGATGTTTCGGTAGTAGATTTGACTGTTGAGTTACATAAAGAAGCAAATTATGCAGAGGTGTGTGCTGCTATGCGCCAAGCCGCAGAGGGGGCTATGCGAGGCACGTTACAATATACAGAAGATAGTGTTGTTGCTACAGATTTTCGTGGTTGTTCAGCAGCAAGCATCTTTGATGCAAAAGCAGGTATCGCTTTGGACAGTACTTTCATGAAGGTAGTTACCTGGTATGATAATGAATATGGTTATACTTGTAATATGCTACGCTTAGTCAACTATATTGCCTAAGGCTATATTGTAGGTGAATTGTTCTTTATGAAAAAAATGATGGATTTAAACTTGTCTGGTCGGCGCGTACTGATTCGGCAAGATTTGAATGTGCCAATTAGAGAAGGAAAAATCAGTTCGTACGCTCGTATTCAAGCAAGTTTGCCAACAATCCAGCAAGCTATACAGGATGGCGGCAGAGTCATGGTTTTGTCCCATTTGGGTAGGCCAACAGAAGGGAAGTATGATAAATGCGCCTCGTTACACCTAGTTGCTGATGCACTGGCTGAACGCTTAGGGCAGTCTGTGCGACTTATTCAAAATTGGATAGATGGCGGTTTTGATGTGGCAGCAGGTGAGGTGGTCTTACTAGAGAATGTGCGCTTCAACATTGGAGAGAAACTCAATGATGAAGGTCTGTCTCGCAAGATGGCAGCACTATGCGATATATTTGTTAATGATGCTTTTGGTACAGCGCACCGCGCTCAGGCTTCTACACATGGTGTAGCTCAGTTTGCAGATGAAGTTTGTGCTGGACCATTGTTGTCTGCTGAATTAGATGCTTTGTCTAAGGCTTTAGATAGCCCAGCACGGCCAATGGTTGCCATTGTCGGGGGGTCAAAAGTTTCAACAAAACTGACTGTTTTAGAGGCGTTGGCAGAGAAGTGTGATCAGCTAGTAGTGGGGGGCGGTATTGCTAATACATTTATTGAGGCGCAGGGTCACTCAGTTGGAAAGTCATTATCAGAAAGTGACCTGATTCCTGTTGCACAAAAGCTGATGCATACTATGGAGCGTAGAGAGGCAAGGATTCCAATTGCCACGGATGTGATAGTGGGTAAGGCATTGTCTGCTAACGCAGTAGCAGAGTGTAAACCAGTTCAGATGGTTTCCTGTGATGATATGATTTTGGATATTGGTCCAGATAGCACGAAAGCTTTATGCAATGTTATTGCTCAGGCTAAGACAATTATTTGGAATGGTCCTGTAGGTGTTTTCGAATTTGATCAGTTTGGAAAGGGTACAGAAGCCATCTCTAAGGCAATTGCTCAATCTGGCGCATTTTCTATTGCAGGCGGTGGCGATACATTAGCTGCTATTGATAAATATGGTGTTGCTGATAGTATTTCATATATTTCTACAGGTGGTGGTGCATTTTTAGAATTTGTTGAAGGAAAGGTTTTGCCAGCTGTTGCTGTACTGCAGCAGCGTGCATAAGTACTTGATAGGTGTATAGAAACATATGGCAAAACGCGCATTGAGAAGAACAAAAATTTTGGCAACGATGGGGCCATCAACTGATGCGCCTGATGTATTAGAGCGCTTGGTTGATGTAGGTGTAGATGCTTTTCGCATTAATTGCTCACATGGCACTGCTAAAGAGCGTGAACAACGGGTTACATGGGTACGTCAGATTTCTGCTGAAAAAGGGAAAGCAATTAGTGTACTGTTTGATTTACAAGGTCCAAAAATTCGGATTAGCCGTTTTCGTGACAGTAAGGTCTTGCTAGAGAATGGCTCTATTTTTGCCTTGGATAGTTCGTTGCCATCTGGCGCAGGTGATGTTTCACAAGTTGGTTTGACATATCAGCAACTGCCAAGTGATGTTAAGAAAGGTGATGAGTTGCTGCTGGATGATGGTCGCATTATTCTTAAAGTGGAAGCTACTTCGCAGACGCGAGTTGACTGTAGAGTTAAGCAAGGTGGAGAGCTGTCCAATAATAAGGGTATTAATCTCAAGGGCGGAGGACTTTCTGCAACTGCATTGACCGATAAGGATAAGCAAGATATTAAACAAGCTGTTAGATTAGGCGTGGATTTTGTTGCGATTTCGTTCCCGCGTACGGCAGATGATATTCGATATGCGCGTCAGTTGTTAGAAGAGGCTGGTGCCGACAAATCCATTTGTATTGTGGCAAAAATTGAGCGTGCAGAGGCAGTGGTGGACTCAACTCTTATTGAGATTATAGAAGAGTCCGATTTAGTTATGGTCGCGCGAGGAGACTTGGGTGTTGAGGTTGGGGATGCACAGTTGCCGGCATTACAGAAAAAAATCATCTCCAAAGCCCGCACCTTAAATAAGGGTGTTATCACTGCAACACAGATGATGGATTCTATGACTCATAGTCCCCTGCCTACACGTGCAGAAATATTTGATGTTGCTAATGCGGTTCTTGATGGTACAGATGCCGTTATGCTATCTGCTGAGACAGCGACTGGTCACTATCCAGTTGAGGTCGTTGTCGCTATGGATAGAGTTTGCCGATCAGCAGAAAAGCAACGTTCTGTGCAGAAATCAGCACATAGGTTAGATAATATTTTTGAGCATAAAAACGAGTCCATTGCGATGGCTAGTATGTATTTGGTCAACCACTTATCACATGTAGCGGGCATTGCATCATTGACTGAGTCTGGTGATACCCCTGTATATATGTCTCGGATTAGTTCGGGGAAGCCTATTTTTGCAGTATCACTTAATGAGCGCACATACTGGCGTATGAGCTTATACCGCGGTGTATTCCCTATTCTGCTACAAGAATATGAGTTGGCGATGTGTGGTCCAGAAGTGGTTGACTTGCGGCATAGTGTTCTGTCTGCATTAGTAAAGCGTAAATTGCTATATAAGGGTGAAAGGGTGATTATAACTAGTGGAATTAGCCGCTATAGTAATTTGGGGACTAATACTTTGGAAATTTTGCAGGTGGAATGAAGCCTGCTTTGTCGCCTGCCTGAGAATTTTAGGGTTCTTATGTTGGTGTGAATAATAGTGATTGGGAGGTTTTGAGTATGCTGATTTCTTTAAGGCAAATAATGGACTATGCTGCTGAGCATAATTTTGGTTTACCCGCATTTAATGTGAATAATTTGGAGCAGGTTAAAGCAATTATGCAGGCAGCCGATAAGACTAAATCCCCTGTTATTTTGCAAGGTTCTGCTGGTGCGCGTAAGTATGCGGGTTCGGTTTTTTTGCGCCATTTGGTGGAGGCTGCTTGTGAGGCATATCCACATATACCAGTGGTGATGCACTTAGACCATGGCAATGAGCCCAGCAGTTGTTTTTCTGCTATTCAGGCAGGCTTTTCATCGGTAATGATGGATGGATCTTTGCAGGCAGATCAAAAAACACCGGGATCTTACGGGTATAACGTGCGTGTTACAGCAGAAGTTTGTAGCATGGCACATGCTGTTGGCGTATCTGTTGAGGGTGAGCTAGGCTGTTTAGGGTCATTAGAGACTGGCAAGATGGGCGAAGAAGACGGTCACGGTGCTGAGGGGGAATTGGATATGGATGCACTGTTGACGGATCCAGATGAGGCTGCAGCGTTTGTGCGCGCTACTAATGTTGACTGCTTGGCTATTGCGATTGGTACATCGCACGGTGCTTATAAATTTACACGCCGCCCTGATGGGTCTGTTTTGCGAATCGATCGGGTGAAAGAAATCCATGCGCGGCTACCTACTACTCATTTAGTGATGCATGGTTCATCTGCTGTGCCTCAAGAATGGTTAAAGACGATTAATGCTTATGGTGGAGCGATGGAAGAAACATATGGTGTTCCAACAGAAGAGATCATTGAAGGTATAAAATACGGTGTGCGTAAAGTAAATATTGATACAGATTTGCGTATGGCCTCGACTGGTTCAATACGTCAACATTTGGCAGAGAATCCTAGTAATTTTGATCCACGTAAATATCTAACAAAGGCGATGGAGGGTATGCAAGCAATTTGTGAAAACCGCTTTGAGGCTTTTGGTGCTGCAGGTCATGCCGAAAAAATTAAAGCAGTGCGTTTAGAAGATATGGCATTACGATATGCGAAAGGTGAACTAGATCAGCAAGTTGATTAGAATTATTTTAATGTAATTGCGTAGTGCTATAAACTTTTGGGCTTGTAGTGTACTAGTATTTGTCTTTATGTAAGCATAGTCGTATTTCTTATAGAGTAGTTATTAATAGAGAGTTGTATGAAATTAAAGTGGGTTTTGGGCGTATTATTTGTGATATTTTCACAAAAATCATTTTCTACCACTGTAGAAAACGATTCAGTATGTGTATTGCTGAGCGATAAATTAGAAAGTGTTCAGTATAAAGAATGTGTGCATTTGGATTTTGATTACACACCTTTTTATACAACAAAAGGCGTTCCGATGCTCATAAAGGAATACCCCCCTAAAAAGAAGCAGAAGCCAAGGGCAAGAATTTTGTTTTTGGGTGGGATTCATGGGGATGAACTAACTGCTTTCTCAGCGACCATACAATGGATGAAAATTCTTAAAAAGCATCACTCAGGACTATTCCATTGGATTTTCTTACCTGCGATTAACATGGATGGTTTATTAGTTGATCCAGAAACACGCTATAACGCAAGGGGTGTGGATCTTAATCGAAATTTCTCTGTGGCAGGGAACCCAGACAGTGCACTAAAGTACTGGAAAGATCAAACTGGAAAAGACAAGCGTCGCTACCCTGGTGATTATCCTGAGAGTGAGGTGGAAGTGCAGGCGATTATGTCCGTCATCCGTTCTTTTAATCCAGATGTTATTGTTAGTGTTCATGCCCCCTTAGGTGTGGTAGATTTTGATGGAGGGCTTCGTCATGCCCCTGCAGAAGGGTTTGGCGCGTTGCACTTGCATTTATTGGGAACGTACCCTGGTTCGCTAGGAAATTATGGATGGAAGATAGCACGCATTCCAGTTTTAACGTTAGAGTTAAAGAATGCTGGTATTATGCCGCCTAATAAGGAAATTCATAGAATTTGGAATGACTTAGTAAAGTGGTTGATTAAAAATGTCTAACATAATTAAGGTAAGCATTATTATCGGTTTTATTTTGCTGAACTCTATTTCTGCGAAGGCAAATGATGTCAATTTTTTTAAAGAAGGAACTGACCTATTTAAGCAGAAGGAGATGCTATTATCTGCTCGTGTTTTTGGGCGTATTGAGCAAGCAGACTTGTTGCCGTACTCAATGAATAACCAGGCAGTAGCACTTTTTATTGGTGGAGAGCAAGCGCAGGCTGTTAATGTGTGGAGGCGGTTTTTAGGCACACAAAAGGAATGTAAGGGTGCTTTTACTAACTTAGAGGCTGCTTATGCCCATAAGGCAAATACTGCACTTGCTCGGTTAACAGCTCAAACAGAACCTAATTCACCTCCCCTGAGGCTGTCATCAATTGATGGTGCATTGCAAGCGCAAAAAGCGGCAGCTGGACAGGCTACGTTAGTTTCCCAATTAAGTAAGGTTAATCAGATTCAACCTAGGAAACAGGAAGAAAATGCAGCATTAGATATTGAATCAGTTAAAGTGTTTGTTGAGCAGTGGCGTAAAAGCTGGGAGTCGGGAGACGTGGATAGTTATCTGAGTAGTTATTTTCCAAAACACTCTCCCAAAACGAATCTCAGTTATGATAGCTGGGCTAAGGATAGGCGCACCAAGGTATGGCCTGGTAAGGTAAAAAAATTACTATTGAATGCTGTGCAGGTGTCTCTATCTCCTAATACACAATCTGCGCATGTCCAATTTCTGCAAGACTACCGTTCGATAACTTTTCAAGATGTTATTAGAAAACAATTGGTGTTGCGCCACATGAATAATCGCTGGTTTATTTATCAAGAAGATATAGTGAGACGATGAGAGCAGTTTTTTGTGTGCTATGCATATGGATGTGTGGATGTCTTGCTTGGGCGCAAACACCTGATACACTATTGCATAAGGCAGGGCAGAGTATAAAGGAGGGAAATCTGTATGCTGCTATTGCTGAATTAGATCAGTTGGTAGAGCGTCAGCCTAATTTTGGTTTGGCACATTGGCTCAGATATAGGTTGTATAGCGTAGTTAGTGGTAAGGGTGAATTTTCATTGCCAGATGTGATTGCTTTTCCACTGGAAGATGAATGGCGTGTTAGGGAAAGGCTTTGGGGATTGGATAAAGCAGTTATACCCTCAGAAGTATGGTATCTATCGCCAAAAATTCCTTTTTTGATTGTGATGGATGTACAAGATAATCGTCTGATAGTGTACAGAAATAATGATGCTGGGCTGGAAGTTGTGCAGGACTATTATGCGTCCATCGGACGCAATGGTGCGTCAAAGCAAAAGGAAGGTGACAATAAAACCCCAGTAGGGATTTATTTCTTTACTAATTTTTTGCCTGCTAACGAGTTGGAAGATCGTTATGGGAGTGGTGCATTTCCAATTAATTATCCAAATATATGGGATCGTCGCCATAAGCGAACAGGACACGGCATCTGGTTACACGGCACAGAGAAAGCCGTTTATTCAAGAGCTCCCAAGGATAGTGATGGCTGTATAGTATTAACAAATAATCAGATTGTGTATTTACGTCAACTACTACCAGAGGTAGATAATGATTTGCCTATCATTATTGGTAATCCTATACGGTGGCGTTCAGGTATTGGCGTGTATGATTCGGCAGATAAAGACCATTTTCTGCAAGTTTGGCAAGCTTGGCAAGCGCATGTTAAATCACGACAGGTAGAGCGTTTATCTGATTGGTATTGGGCTGATTTTAAGAGCTCTCGGCTAGATCGTGCTGGCTGGCATAGGCTGCAAAGAAAGAGAGAACGCACGCAGTACTTTGACACAAATCCTGAGTTATTAAGTATTTTACAGCATAGCGAGGATCCTCTGGTTGTAGTCAACTACAGTCGCCTGGTGAAAGGGAAAAATATTATGATTCGTCAATACTGGGAGCAACGTGGAAAGCAGTGGAAAATGGTATTTGAGGGTGCGGTATGAGTTATTTTTATCAGATTTTTAGATGCTTGATCACTGGATAAGTTGGGCAGATATTCGTCCGTCCTGTCACTATAACGCTCGACCAATCTCGAGGGAAATTAATCTTGTTGTTATACATTCAATCAGCCTGCCTAAAGGGCAATTTGGTGGGAGTGGTGTACTGCGGATGTTGCAGGGCTATCCAGTGTTTGATACAGTAGAGCAAAGTGGACTGATGGAATCACAGTTGAATCAGTATGCAGTATCTAGCCATTTTTTATTACGACGCGGCGGTGAACTTATTCAGTTTGTACCTGTATCATTGAGAGCTTGGCACGCAGGTCTTTCTATGTTTCAAGGTAAGCCTAACTGTAATGATTTTTCAATTGGTGTTGAGTTGGAAGGGGCAGATAATGTGGCGTATACAGATTGGCAGTACGATAGTTTGCAGCGCCTCATTCATGAATTAGCTCTACGCTATCCTATTGAGGATATAGTGGGACATAGCGATATAGCGCCTCAACGCAAGACAGACCCTGGATTATTTTTTGATTGGGAACGTGTGGCCCTTTAGGTATTTAATGCTGTGTGATAGGCTGATGAGGGTGTGATTAAATCGTGAGTGTACGTGTTGAGTATCCGTTGTTTAAATTTGCTTGTTTTTGAGCATTTTTTTATTGGATAAGTGATAATGCGCGACTCATTTACGCGCCGTAAGAGGTGCCTGTAGAATTTATAAGGAATAGTATGCTCTTTAATATAGTATTAGCAGTGCAGGTTATTACTGCTATTGGGATTATCTTTTTAGTAATGCTTCAGCATGGTAAGGGTGCTGATGCGGGACCTGCACTCAGTGGTGGTGCGCAAAGTCTGTTTGGTAGTAGCGGTGGTGGTAACACATTAACACGCCTAACTTCTATTTTGGCAGTAATTTTTGTAAGTGCTTGTTTGACACTGGTTGCATTAACTGGGGAGTCAAATCGGCAGTTAGATAGTGTAGTTACAAGGACTCCTGTAGAAAAGCAGGATGTTAGTATTCCAAAACCTGAATAGATTTTATATTGAGGTAAGGTGTTTTGCCGACGTGGTGGAATTGGTAGACACGCTGTCTTGAGGGGGCAGTGGGGAGACCCGTGCCGGTTCGACTCCGGCCGTCGGCACCAAATTTATATTTAATTATTAGGTAGTATTTTATTATGGCTAGAGAAATGGATTCCTATGATTTGCCTAGTGGGGTAAGCGAAGTTGTCTTTGAGGCATTGCTGGAGCTAGGTAAAGCGCAAGGTTTTGTCAGCATGATAGATATTGATGACTTGACCGATTCAGAGCCTTTGGAACCGTCAGATTTAGAAGATTTGATTGGTGTTTTAGAAGATCATAATATCGTTTTCACAGAAGAAGACATGCATGATGACGATATTTTTGGGCAGGCAAGTTTACGTGAGCGTCCTGATAAAGTCACAGCGAGTGAGCGTGAAAATGTTGAAGAGGTTTTGAGGGTAGCAGGCTCTATTTCAAATGAGGTAGGCAGAACAACAGACCCAACGCGTATGTACATGCGTGAAATGGGCGTTGCTGATTTGCTCACGCGAGAGGAAGAAATTACTATTGCCCGAGATGTGGAAACTGGCAAACGAGAATTCCATATTTTGTTACATGAATATCCGCGTTTAATAGATGTTTTTTTAGAGGGATTTGAGCAGATAAAGCATCAGGTTCATAAAGTTGGAGACTTAGTGAATGGTCCTGCCTGGCCTAATGATGAGCATGTTACCGTTGCAGAGTATCTTGAAAAAATACGAGATGATGAGGCAGAAATTGCTAATACAGATAGTTTTAATTTTTCACTAGATAGCTTGCACGAACTAGCAGAGGGCTTGCGTAATGCTAAAAGTCGTAAAAAGCAGAAAGAGTTGCTTTTACAGGTGCGCTTGTCTAATGTGCTAATACGCAAAGTGCTTGCAGATATTGATAATATTTTAAAATCTATCACCCAAAAAGAAGCCAAGATACGTGAAACCCTAATATCCAAATTGAAATTCAAGCGTGAGGATGTAATCGCCGCTTACCATAAGCAGAAGAAATACGGAGACTGGATAGATACTCTCGTGGCTGACTATACATTCAATCATTCTAGTGATGTATATTATGTTGACTTTGTACGGCATATTCATCAAGATATTTCAGATCTGGCAGCAGATGCTAGGATGGACGTTTTAAAACTTAAAGCTTTGCAGAAGCAGTTACAAGATAAGGAAGCGGATCTTCAGGTTAGTAAAGATAAGATGGCAGAGGCCAATCTCCGTTTGGTGATTTCTATTGCGAAGAAGTACAGCAATAGAGGCTTGCAGTTCTTAGATGTTATTCAAGAAGGCAATATTGGCTTGATGAAAGCAGTAGATAAATTTGAATTTAGGCGAGGCTATAAATTCTCTACATATGCCACATGGTGGATTAGACAGGCTATTACACGTTCTATTGCCGATCAGGCGCGGACGGTTCGAGTACCCGTTCACATGATAGAAACCATTAATCGCATGAAAAAAGTGCAAACACGTTTGCTACAAGAAATGGGTCGAACGCCTAATATTGAAGAGTTAGCTTCTGCTATGGAGATGACAGCAGATAAGATACAGCAAATCAACAAAATAGCAATGGAGCCCAGTTCTATGGATGCGCCCATTGGTGATGATGAAGATGCTGTATTAGGTGATTTTATTGCCGATGATAATCTACAAGCTCCGCATGAAATTGCTGAAAATGATGGGTTGAATGAGGTGATTGACTCGTTATTGGGTGAGCTATCCAAGCGCGAAATTGATGTGGTAAAAATGCGTTTTGGTATTGGCACGCCTACTGAATATACATTGGAAGAAGTTGGGCGACAATATAGCGTGACACGTGAGAGGATTCGCCAAATTGAGGCAAAGGCATTGAAGAAATTGCGTCACCCTATGCGAATCGAGCGTTTACGTAGTTTCTTACATACAGAAAAGTAAATAGTTTACTATTAATGCGGTACAATGGCGCACTTGGTGATGTCTAAATAGTTACGAGGAGTAGGATGAGGAAAAATATTCACCCAGAATATAGGTCAGTTGTTTTTCAGGATATTTCTACTGGAGATACATTTTTGACTAAATCTACAGTAAAAACTGAGCAAACCATTGATTTAGACGGAGAGACGTATCCGTTAGTTCGTCTTGATGTTACTTCATCATCACATCCCTTTTATACGGGGCAGAACAATTTGATTAAAGCGCAAGGCCGTGTTGAGAAATTTATGGAGAAATACGGTATGGAGTAACATAGAATTTTCTATGCGTTATAAAGCCGCACATATTAAGAATTTTTTCTTGATTATTGCGGCTTTTTTTTGTATTTGTGCATACGCTGCGGATTTAGATAGTTGTGATCAGAAGGCATCAGGCGAATGGGCATATATTAAGAAAGTAGTTGATGGAGATACATTACGCTTGATGGATGGGAGAAAAGTACGGCTCTTAGGAGTGAATGCACCAGAGCTAAGAAAAAGCGGGCAGGTTGGCAAAGTGTTTGCTAGACAGTCACAGTACCATTTGAGGAAAATGCTGCCTGTAGGTAGTAAAGTGTGGATGCAGTTAGGTACCAGAGAAGTAGATCGGTATAGTCGGACTTTAGCGCATGTTTTTTCGCCTCAGGGTGAACATGTTAATGCTGCTTTATTAGAAAAAGGCTTAGTATATTTATATTTGCACCCGCCAAACTTAGCGTATGCAGCGTGTTATAAAAATAAACAAAAAGCTAGCATGGGTGATAGAGCTGGTGTGTGGGGTAATTCACAAACGTATTTACATGAGCAAGCGCTTGCTGATAAAGCACAAGGTGATTTCGTGGTGGTAGATGTTAAAATAAAAACCTTACGAAAAACCAAGAAGTCACTGTGGATAATGGGTGACCATTTGAGAGTGCGCATTGCTCATGCAGATTGGGTGCATTTTGACCTTCAGGAGTTATATGCGTTGAAATATAAAAAGATACGAATTCTAGGTTATTTGTCATGGTATAAGGGCAAGCCTACTGTGCGAGTAAGGCACCCGCATATGCTGCTGCCAATAACTTAACAGCCTTACTACGTTTATTGACACTGGATTAAATGGATATAAAAAACGACTGCTACTTACGCGCTTTGCGCCGACAACCTATTGACCGTTCACCTGTTTGGATGATGCGACAAGCGGGACGTTATTTGCCAGAATATCGTGCTAGCCGTGCACAAGCAGGATCCTTTATGGATTTGTGTCGTAACGCAGAGCTTGCTTGTGAGGTGACATTACAGCCATTAACACGCTATCCAGATTTAGACGCTGCCATTTTGTTCTCAGATATTCTTACTATTCCAGATGCAATGGGCTTAGAGTTACACTTTGATCCAGGGCAAGGTCCTGTTTTTGGGAAGCGTATTCGTAATGCATACGATATAGCGCAATTGAAAGTTCCTGATATGAACACAGATTTAGGTTATGTTATGGCAGCTGTGCGTGCTATTCACAGTGCTCTACAAGGCAGTATCCCGCTGATTGGTTTTAGTGGAAGCCCATGGACATTAGCTTGCTATATGGTAGAAGGGCACGGCAGCCGTGATTTTTCTAGCCTTAAATCGCTGATGTATAAAGACCCTAAGCAGGCACATCAACTACTTGAGATTCTGAGTGAATCAGTGGCGGCATATCTAAATGCCCAAATCGCAGCAGGCGCACAAGCGATACAGATATTTGACACATGGGGAGGGCTACTGAGTGAGCATGCCTATCACGATTTTTCTCTACGGTATATGGCACATATTATTGAGCAGTTAGAGGTAGGGAGTGGGGATCAGCGAATCCCAGTTGTTCTTTTTACAAAGGGCGGTGGTTTGTGGCTTGAAGCAATGGCAGATTCTGGAGCAGATGGGATAGGATTAGACTGGACAGTAAACTTGCAGCAAGCTAAAGATAGAGTGGGGCATCGAGTAGCTTTACAAGGCAACTTAGATCCTTCGGTGCTTTTGGGAAGTGATGAAACTATTTGTAGCGAAGTGCGCCGTATTAAAAAAGTGTACGGTGGATCTACAGGTCATGTGTTTAACTTAGGGCATGGTATTACACCACAGGTTTCCCCTGAAAAAGTATCTGTTATGCTAAGGGAGTGGCGTACATGATTCGAGTGCAACAGGAAGATTTTTGTATTACTAGTTTACTCAACCTATGGAGAAAAAACCAGTCTCATGTAGGCGCCATTGGTTTTTTTTTAGGGGTTATGCGTGATATGAACTTGGGTGATGAAGTGGGGTCCTTGACTTTGGAGCATTATCCCGGTATGACAGAAAAAATGTTAGAGCGCATTGTTCATAATGCTAAAGAAAAATGGGGGATTATGGATGCGCTAATAGTGCATAGAGTAGGTAAACTCTACCCTAATGATCAAATTGTTTTGGTTGCGGCAAGTAGTGAGCACCGAGAGGATGCTCTACAAGCATGTGCTTTTATTATGGATTATTTAAAGATGCGCTCGCCTTTTTGGAAGCAGGAAGAAACAGTTGATGGTCGCTTGCGGTGGCTAAAACAGCAAGATAAAGATATTTTTGCAGAAAGCAAATGGCAGCTGGAAAAATAAAACTAGTAGATATAGAACTCCCATTATTTATTGGATGCTATACATGGGAAGAGCAGCATGTACAGTATGTGCAATTATCTATGGAACTGGAGTTAGACGCGTTGCTGGAAGACGGAAGACCAGTGGTTGATTACGCTTGTATAGCCTCCCAGTTACAGCAAAAATTTGGGTATAAGCGGTTTGTGTGGGTAGAGGAAGTAGCGCAACAGGTTATGGAATATATAAAGCGCATGTACCCTACTGTGCAGGTGCATATTAGCGTATATAAAAATATTGTTGTACAAGGTAGAGTGCAACAAGCAGTAATTGAGATTCAGAGCGCGTGAAACTTAAAATACTCAAATGTTTAGACAAGATAATCGGCTTATGGCTGCGTTTCTTTATGGTCAAAACAAAGCGTGCCGCACCAACAACTGTTTCTAAAGTCTTAGTTATCAAGTTGTCTGCTATGGGGGATGCTTTGTGTCTGATGCCCGCTATGCGGCAAGCTCATAATGCGGGAATAGAGGTAGAATGGCTTACAACTAAGCGAACGAATCCGGCATTTTTTACAGCGCTCAATTTTATACAAGCGGCACATATTCTGCCCATGGATCCTATAGGCCTAATGCGCTTTATTACGTGTTTTCGTTGGAAGCAGTACGACGCTATTATTGATTGTGATCAATATTACCATTTGTCGGAGTGGCTAGCTTTGAAAGGGGTTTTTTCAGCAGGCTTTCTCACCCCACTTAAAGGCAATTACTTTGACTATGCGCTTAAATATGACCCACAGGGTAATGAGAAGGTTCTATTCTTAGATTTGATAAGCAAGTCATTGGGCTTTGAGAAAAAAAGTAGCGGAGCATGGCAGGTTTTGCCTGAATTGGCAGTGGCAAGTGCAGATGCTCAAAAGGCAATGGACGCTGCTGGACAAGCGATTGTTATATATCCAGGCTCTAGCGGTAATGGTGGTAATATTAGGCGATGGCCTATTGAGCGTTTTGTACAATTGAGCGAGAACCTAGTAGCTCAGGGTGAGCAGGTAGTCATAGCTGGCGGTGCCGATGAAAGCGCCTTGGTTACGTATTTTGGTAGTGACATGCATGTGTGGATTAAGCGCTTTTCTCTATTTGAATGGTCCTACTTTTTTCGCTATAAAACCAAATTATTTATTGGCACTGATGGTGGATTATCGCACGTGGCAATTGCACAAGGGGCAAAAACACTGACCATATCTGGACCTAACCTTGGAAGTAAATGGGCTGATTTCAGTAAAAAAAGTTTTATGCAGCATCCCATTTCATGCAGTCCTTGTATTAAGAATTATTTAGGGCAAGTTCCACAACACTGTAAGCGTGGTGACCTGGCATGCTTGCAGCGTATAGAAGTGTCCCATGTTATACAAAGAATTGAACAACTATGTCCTTAATTATTTTTTTTACCTCACTAGTCTTAACGGGTTTGATAATTTTTTTAGCCCGAAAATTAAGAATAGGCATTGATGGTAACTTGAGTGGGGTGCAGAAATTTCACACCATTCCCACACCCCGTTTAGGAGGGGTAGGGGTTTATGTTGCAGTTGGTTTAGGTGCGGTTTTAATTGATAATGATATGATTCTATTGTTATGGCTTTCTGGAAGTGCCGCTTTTTTAGGCGGTGTATTAGAGGATATAACTGCCAAGATCACTCCATTTTGGCGGCTGATGTTAACTTTTGTGTCTGCTTTGACAGCATTCGTCCTTGTAGAGGCACAACTGCGTAGAGTAGGGGTTGTAGGCTTCAATGAACTGTTTGCTGCATCTACTATCGCTGCTGCATTTTTTACCGCTTTTGCGGTAGGTGGGGTTGCTCACTCAATTAACATAGTGGATGGGTATAATGGGTTGATGCTGGGCACATGCCTTATCGCGTTTGCTGCTTTTGGCTTATTGGCATATCAATTGGGTGATACATGGTTGTTGCAGTTATGCCTATTGGGAGGTGCGGCAGCACTAGGACTTTTTGTGTTAAATTTCCCCTTTGGATTGATATTCTGCGGTGATGGTGGTGCTTATTTCTTAGGGTTTTGGTTAGCCGAAATTGCTGTATTAACCGTTTTCCGTCATGAAGCTGTTTCTCCGTGGTTCGGTTTTATGGTCATGGCTTATCCCATTGTTGAAACTTTGTTTTCTATGTATAGAAAGAAGGTACTGCGCGGCATGTCACCTGGGCTTCCAGATGGAGCGCATCTACATATGCTCGTTTATAAGCGCATAATACGGTATCGTGCGCGTAATACGACCATTTCGCTGGTTTTGCAGAATGCTGCTACTGCACCAATTATGTGGCTCTTTTCGATTGGTTGCGCTATATGGGCTATCAATGCCTGGGATAGTACAATCAACTTGTTATTAGGTTTGTTGATATTTACAGTGCTATATGTGTTACTCTATCGGCGCTTAGTGAAATTTGGGATTAGAAGTGGCCAAAGAAGTGAGAGTTAGGGTTTTAGAGAGGTGGTGGGCCGTCCGCGGCTCGAACGCGGGACCAACGGATTAAAAGTCCGGTGCTCTACCAACTGAGCTAACGGCCCAAAATAAAACATTGTATAACTCATATATACGATGATTTTGAAGGCGGGTATTGTACACGCTGAGTGTGGAGTGTAAGAGTGAAAAAAGTGGTTTTTTTTGATAGAGACGGCGTTATCAATCAAGATTTGGGTTATGTGCATAGCACTGAGAATTGCGTGTTCACGGAGAAGCTTTTTGAGGGGTGCCAATTATTGCAGCAATTAGGCTATGAGTTCATCATAGTAACAAACCAGTCTGGCATAGGACGTGGATACTATAGTGAGCAAGTTTTTTGGGATTTTATGGATTGGATGAAGCAGCGCTTTAATGCGTTTGGGATACATTTTTTAGGCATATATTTTTGCCCGCATCATCCAGAACAAGCAGTAGGCCAATATAAGATAGAATGTCTATGTCGCAAGCCGAAACCGGGTATGCTACTGCAAGCGCAGCAAGATTATAATATTGATATGAGACAGTCTGTTATGATTGGTGATAGTGAAGAGGATATGCTGGCAGCTCAAAGTGCCGGGGTTGGATTAAAAGTTCTTATAGGGAAAAAAAACGATAGTTTAGCGGACTGGCAGGTTAATAATGTGTATGAGTGTGCGCAGAAAGTGCGTAGTAAAAGATAGGCAAGAAAGGTAAACAGCATGGCAGGCACAGAGTATCAAGTTTTAGCAAGGCGTTGGCGACCACAAAATTTTTCTATGATTGTTGGGCAGCCATTGGCTGTACAAATGCTACAGAATGCGCTTAGTAGTCAGCGCCTACATCATGCCTATCTGTTTGTTGGCACACGTGGGGTAGGTAAAACCACATTAGCGCGTATATTCTCTAAGGCTTTAAATTGTGCACAAGGCATTACTTCTGATCCATGTGGCGAATGTATTGCGTGTCAAGGCGTTTTAGAAGGCTGCTACCCAGATTTGATTGAGATTGATGCCGCTAGTAAAACAGGTGTAGACGATACACGTGATATATTAGAAAATGTTCAGTATGCGCCCTCTGACGGACGCTTCAAGATTTATTTAATTGATGAAGTGCATATGTTTTCTAAAGCCAGTTTTAATGCGTTACTGAAAACGCTTGAAGAGCCTCCATCGCATGTTAAATTTTTATTGGCGACTACCGATCTTCAGAAGTTGCCAATTACTGTTTTATCACGATGCTTGCAAATTAGACTGCAGCATGTGGATGATGCAGATATTGTTGCTCACTTTGCGGGCATTTTGGACCAAGAAGGAGTAAGCATAGATGATAAACATGCGCTAGACTTGCTTGCTCGTGCTGCCAAAGGGAGCATTCGTGATGGGTTGAGCCTGCTGGATCAAGCCCTTGCATTAGGGAATGGGGCAGTGCAATTATCTCTGGTTAAATCTATGCTGGGTATAGTAGCTGATAGCCAACTGTATGCGATAGTCCAGAGTGTGGTAGAGCGTGATGCTCATGCCATGATGGAGGCATTGCAAAGCACCTTCAAGCATAGTACAGACTATATTGCATTGCTATCACAACTTATAGAGTGTCTTCATCAGTTGGCATTAATGAAGCATTTAGGTAAAGCAGCTCAGGTTCATGGTCGAATGCACGATATAGCATCATGGGAGACTCTTTCAGAGCAAATCCCTGCGGAAAACATTCAACTATTGTACGACTTACTAAATACGGCCTATGCTGAATTAAAGAACTGTCCAGATATGCAGATGGCATTTGAAATGTTATTGTTGCGATTGATTGCATTCCAGCCCAGTGGGAAGGTATCAGAAGCAACTTTAAATGATTCAAACCAGGTGGCAAAACATAACACACCTAAGCAGGATCAAGTAGCATTAGAAATCACAAATTTAGCGACAGTTAATGCGCCGGTTGAGCTCTCCGAGAGAGAACAGGCTAATGTGCAGCAGGAAGCCAATATAGTTGACTTACCTACGGTGGATAACTGGGGACAGTGGCTGGAGCGTTTTGAGGCTACCTTTACCCCTATTTTGAGGCAGTTTCTTCGTCAAAGTTCATTGGTTAGAATTGATGGAAAAAAATGGTATTTAGCCATGGATGATCAACATTTTGCGATATGTAACGATAAACATCGTGAGCAACTGGTGCGACAGTTGGAAAAATGTAGCATTTCTACTGTTGATCTGCATATTACCAAGTTATCTGCATCAAAGGACACAACGGTACACCAGAAACGTATACAGGATGCTGAGGCAGCTATGTTGCAAGATAATGTTTTGCAAAAGGCAATAGAGGATTTAGATTTGCACTTAGACAAGAAAGGTATCAGTTTAAGAGAATAATTCATGCTGTTAGTCTATCTTTCTTTTATAATGCAGCACCCACTCAGGGCGCCCGTAGTTCAACTGGATAGAATACCTGGCTACGAACCAGGCGGTTGGGAGTTCGAGTCTTCCCGGGCGCGCCATTTCTTTAATGCACACTGTGCTACGCTGATGCCTATCAACTCTTAAAGGTGCAGATGTGATCAATTTTTCAGTAATTTTTCGGCATGGACTGGCTATGAGTTTACTCATTGTGTCTCTATTGGCGTGGGCGGATTTATATACTATTGAACAGCCAATTAAGGGCGCAGGCACTCAGTTGAGTGATTCAGATATTGATGAAGCCTTAAAAACGTTATTAGTGAAGCTATCTGGCGATAAAGAGGTGCGTTTTAATCCAGAGATTGATAGACAGGTAAGGGTTCAGGCTAAGCGGAATATTCTGAGCCAATACCAAGTAATTGAGATTGAGGGTGTATTGCTCCATAAGATGACGTTCAATGCAACGCTTGTTGAAAGGTTATTGAATAGTTTGAATATAAAAATATGGCGTGCTCCTCGACCAACTACGCTTATTTGGGTTGCTCTTGAGGATTTAAGGAAAAATAGAGTTATCCTAAATGAGCAAAGCAAAGTATACAATTTACAGAATTTGATTAAGCAGTTAAAAAATGAGAGAGGGATAGAGTTTTTATTTCCGCTACTGAGTTTAGAAGAGCGCCTAAATGTTAAGCCCAGTCAATTCTGGTCGCATAATGATGATAACATCATTGAAACAGCCAAAACTTATCAGAGCAATCAAGTTGCTGTGATTGCCATTAGAAAGCAGGTTGTAAATTTTAAATTAGATTGGCGGCTATATACTAATCAAGGGAGCTTGGTAGCCAGTGGAGAGGCAACTGATATAAGCGTAGTAAGTGGTATTGAAAAATTGATGCATCATATTACAAATGCAACGTGGGAGAAAGAGTATCAGCAATTAGAAAAAGAGCGTATTTTTCAGGTGGTCATACAGCCTGTGTCCAGCTGGCAAGAATTTAATCAAATTGACAGGCAGATACGTAGAGGCAGATGGGTAAAAAATGTTTTTTTACAGTATGCAGGTGAGGGCAGCCTCCGTTATGAAATGATTGCTGCTGGAAACGGGAGTGAGTATATTAATGAGATGCTTGTGACTGGTCTATTTGAGTGGGAAAATGCACAGGAAAGCAAGTTGGATTTGCAGTCAGACTTTTTTGACACCATTCCCATCGTTTTTTTGAGAGTAAAGCACTGAATGCAGCAGGCGTTATATATTCCGCTGCGGAAAATTTTTAGAGCGGACAACTTTATCTGGCAAGAAAGGTTAAATGAGCAGGTGTATCACAGCTGGTTACAGCATTTAGATGATAGCATTACTCAGCAGTTGTTCATAAGTGGTAAGCCAGCAAGCGGTAAAAGCCACTTACTATTAGCAAGTGCAATTATGATTAGAGAAAAGGGGTGTTCCGTTCAATACATAGACATAGACCAGTCAAAAACTAGTAGACCTGATGATAGTTTCGATGTGGTGATTATTGATAATTTTCAGCGAGTGCTACTGTCTGAAGAGCAGTGTATATATTGGGTTGAATGGCTAGATTTTTGTTGGGCAAAAGGTGTACATTTATTGATTGGATGCCAGTCAGATCCGGCCTATGCGCTATTGGACTGCTATACCCGCTTGCATAGAGGGTCGTGTCTTCAACTGCCTGTCTTACAGGGCAAGTGTCTGAGTGATGCACTTAGGATTCATGTAGATGTTTTGGGTTTATCTATTCCACAAAATTTACAGAACGCATTGCTCAAACATTTTCCTAGACCTGAACAGTTATTTAATAAACTACAGGAATTAGACAGTATCCAAATGAGTGCATCAAAGCGTTTGACAAGTCGCCAAATTGAAGCATTACTGCTATAGTGTGGTTAGACTTTGTATTTGGATAAATGGTTTAGGAGCAGCTGACTCACCTCATCTAATTTTGCTGTAGAGTTCCCTTGCATCGAAAGTGCTAATTTCTTCCCTTGCTCCACACCCCACTGGTCAAAGCAGTTAATCCCCCATATAACAGATTGGCAGTATACACTATGTTCATAGATAGCTATGAGCTGACCAAGGTGGAAAGGATCAAGTTTAGGAAGGATGAAGGTCGTACTACACTGCCTACCAGGGTAGTGATGTTCAAGCTGGGAGCAATAAGAACCTTTATAAAGCAATTGTGATTGTGCGATGGCATTACAGTTGCTCATTTTGTGCTGCTGTTGTTGTACAGGGTTATCTGAGCCAGTAGCTGTCAAGATAAATTCGCACCAAACACGCTCACTTCCTTGATGTAGCATTTGGAAAAAGGCATGCTGTGCGTTCGTCCCAACCTCTCCCCATACAACAGGGGCAGATGCTTCTTGAATGCATTCGCCCGTTTGGGTTGTAGATTTACCATTACTTTCCATAATCAGTTGTGCCAAGTAGTCGGGTAATGCATGTAGTCTGCTATCATAAGGCAACAAGCAGTGTGATGTAATATTGCAGAAATTACGATTCCATAGCGCAACCAGTGCGTGCAGAACAGGGATGTTCTCATTAAAAGGTGTACGTAAGAAATGTTGGTCTATATCGTGCCCCCCCGCAAGAAACTGTTCAAAATTTGGCATGCCAATGTATAACGCTAAAGGTAGTCCCATTGTTGACCATATAGAGTAACGACCGCCAACATAGTTGCTTAAAGGCAGTTGCTGTGCTTCAGGGATTCCCCAGTCTGTCATTTTTTTGCTATTGGATGATATGCCAATAAAGTGCTTTTCGATGCTTCTCTCATCATCATTTGTAAAGGACTTTAACCAGTTTTTAGCATGACTAGCGTTACCGAGGGTGTCGGCAGTACTAAAGGATTTAGAAGCAACAATAAATAGAGTAGTTTCTGCATCTAAAGTAGGCAGCAGTTCCACAAGTTGCATGCCATCCATGCTGGATACAAAGTGAATATTTAAATTTGTTGTCTTGTGTAGAACCAGTGCAGATTGTGTCATTACTGCACCTAGGTCAGAACCGCCCACACCTATATTAACGACGTGCCTAATAGGCTTGCCAGTATAACCAAGCCACTTGCCATTAATAATAGTTGATACCAGTGAGCGCATTTTATCTATATGTGCTGTGATAGTGTTATTGATAGTGCTATCAAATAAGCGTGCATTGCCTCGGCGATATGCCATATGAAGGGCAGGTTGTTTTTCAGATCGGTTGACTATTTTTCCAGAAAATAAGTCTTGGATATGCTGCTGGAGCTGAGCAGATTTCGCCATGCCTATTAATGCATATAGACAATTGTCATCAAGAAACTGGCGGGAAAAATCAAAATATATGCCATTATGCTTAGCATGACGCGGGTTCATGCTTACAGAAAAACGATGAGGTGCTATCGCTTGTAGTGTTTCCCACTGGGATATACTGTTAATCATTGATTAATGCTCTAAATTGTGGTCCTAAGATCGGATGTCGTAAGCCTATATGGATAGTTGCCTGAAGGTACCCTAAGTGAGAGCCACAATCAAAACTTCCTTGGCGAGTTACACAGCCTATGATGTGCTTGTCTTGGCAGGCACTTTGTAAGGCATCTGTAAGCTGTATTTCATTTCCAGAACTAAAGGTTAAGTTGCGCAGATAATTGAAAATGTCCGTAGAAAGAATATAGCGACCCGCTATACTCCAGTTTGAGGGTGCCTGATCAGGTGATGGTTTTTCTACCAGTGCGTGGATGGTTTCAGCAATATTATGCTCAAATGAATGACCATCTAAATCAGCAATGCCATACTTATGTACAGATTGCCGAGGCACTTCTTTTAATAGGATATTGGCGTATGCTGCATGTTCTTGTGACTGCTGAATCATGTTCCTTAAATCAGCTCCCTCTCCTCCATCGCTCATAATAACATCAGGTAGTAGGACTGCGAAAAAATTTCCCGGACTAAGGACGTTCTCTGCTTGGAGAATAGCATGCCCAAGACCTAAAGGTTTATTTTGCAGAACGGTTATAAAGCGCATGTGATTGAAATTAGAGTGCTCCAGTGCTTCTAATGAGGCATACTTTTGGGCAGATCTTAATTGGGATTCAAGGTGTTCATTTGGTGAAAATTGACGCTCTACTCGTCCTTGTTTTTGTGGAGAATCAATAAATATAATTTTAGTAATTCCAGCATTGCTCGCTTCTTCTACGACATACTGTATAAGTGGTCTATCAACTAAAGTAAGTAACTCTTTGGGTACCATTTTGGTGGCAGGAAGAAAACGAGTACCCAAGCCTGCTATGGGAATTACAGCCGTATCAACAGTAAATGGCATGACTTAGCGCCGTTTGGCTAAGGTGCGTAGTCTAAGCGCATTGAGTTTGATAAAACCCTCTGCATCTTGTTGATTATATGTGCCGCCGTCATCCTCAAACGTTGCAATGTTTTCATCAAATAAACTATCATTGGATTGGCGCCCCAGTATATGGACTGCGCCCTTATATAGACGCAGTCGGACACAGCCATTCACATGTTCTTGTGTTTTGTCAATGAGAGCTTGTAGCGCTTCTCTTTCGGGGCTAAACCAATAGCCGTTATAAATAATTGATGCATAGCGTGGCATTAAATCATCTTTCAGGTGCATGCTTTCACGATCTAAAGTGAGCGTTTCCATAGCTCTGTGCGCTTTCAACAAGACTGTACCTGCGGGGGTTTCATAGCATCCACGTGACTTCATTCCCACATAGCGGTTCTCAACAATATCAGAGCGACCAATACCGTGTTGCCCAGCTATTTGATTAAGTTTTTGCATCAAAGTGGCAGGGGAAAGTGGCTCATCATTGATGGCAACAGCATCCCCTTGCTGGAAGTGGATTGTTATCTCTTCTGGAGTATTTGGAGCATTCTCTGGGCTCACTGTCCAGCGCCACATATCTTCTTCTGCCTGGCACCAAGGGTCTTCAAGACACCCACCTTCATAGGAAATGTGTAGTAGATTGGCGTCCATAGAGTAAGGAGATTTCTTGTCATCTGTGCCGTCAATGGGAATGTTATGTTGCGCTGCATAGTCTAAAAGTTTTTGGCGTGAATTCAAATTCCAAGTGCGCCAAGGTGCAATGATTTTAATTTCAGGCATTAAAGCATAAGCTCCTAATTCAAAACGTACTTGATCATTGCCTTTGCCAGTTGCTCCGTGTGCAATAGCATCAGCGTTTGTTTGTCGTGCAAGTTCCACAAGGCGCTGTGAGATTAGCGGGCGTGCTATTGAGGTTCCTAATAGGTATTCTCCTTCGTATACGGCATTAGCGCGTAGCATTGGGAACACGAAATCGGCAGCAAATGTTTCACGCAAATCCTCAATAAAGATTTCTTTAATACCCATCTGTTGAGCTTTTTTCCGGGCAGGCTCTATTTCTTCTCCTTGCCCAATATCTGCAGTGAAGGTAACGACTTCGCAGCCGTAAGTCTCTTGTAACCATTTTGCGATAACAGAAGTGTCTAAACCGCCAGAATATGCGAGAACAATTTTGCTAATGTCTTGGTTCATAATGCAATGGTTTCCATTGTTATTTTATATTTTAGTGCTTTAGATGTGTTATAGGTGCGTTCAATGCCTGTTATAACTGCATGGCATGGCTTTGTGCACTGATGAGGTCATAGGCATCTTCTCCAAATTCCAAATTGAGCAGAGAATGGCGAATTTCTTGGAGTTCTTTCAAGGCTCTATCCACCTCTTGCTGTTGCTTCTGGATATCAAAAGACATCAGCAGGGCTGCCATAATAGCTTGTTTTTCAAAAGGCGTGCTACGATTGGAGAGGGTTTCTATAGTTTCTTGTAGTCTTTCTGCTGCCATCTCCAGTAGAACTTGATTTTCTTTGGGACAACTGATTATGTAGGTCTTATCAAGAAATCTAAACTCTAAATTTTTAATTGAAGACTGTGCCATATAATACCATGTTAGCGTTTGTAATCATTCTATCGCATGCGCATATAAAAAAATAAAATTTTTTATATTTAAAACACTCAAAAGCATTGAAACATAAGACTATTATTTTTTTCTGACAACAAAATGAAAATGCTTGCCTTGTTGTTTTTGCTCAATAAGAGTATGCCCATGTTGTTGGCAAAAAGCGGGCACATCATGTATTGATCCAATATCGGTGCTTATCAAACAAATTAGGTGATTAGATGCTACTTTAAGCAGCCCTTGTTGTAATTTGAGGGTTGGCATAGGGCAGTGGAGCCCTGAAGCATCAATAGTGAGTGTGGGATGCTTCATTTATGTTTGTGCTGCAAATGGTTGCCGCCATGCGCAAGACTGCATTGTATAGCCTTTTGTGCCTTGTGCATGGCGTGAGAGGTTACAAATTTTTAATTAACTCTCGTCCAAACTCAGAGCAACTCACTTCCGTTGGCTTGTCCATAAGGCGTGCAAAATCATAAGTAACTCGTTTGCTTAGAATGGTTTTTTCCATGGCGCTCGTAACAGAGTCGGCTGCTTCTATCCAGCCAATGTGACGTAACATCATTTCTGCAGACAGGATGAGTGAACCAGGGTTCACTTTATCTAATCCAGCATACTTAGGCGCTGTTCCGTGAGTTGCCTCAAACAGGGCGACCTTATCAGATAGATTTGCACCAGGAGCAATGCCAATTCCACCAACTTGGGCTGCTAAAGCATCTGAGATATAGTCACCGTTGAGGTTTAGCGTGGCAACTACATCATACTCCTTAGGGCGTAATAAAATCTGTTGAAGAAAAGCATCTGCAATAACATCTTTAACCACAATATTTTTGCCGGTTTTGGGGTTCTTAAAATGCATCCATGGACCACCATCAAGCAGGGTAGCGCCAAAATCGCGTTGAGCAACCTCATATCCCCAATCTTTAAAGGCGCCTTCGGTGTATTTCATGATATTACCTTTGTGAACTAGTGTAATAGATGAGCGATCTTGGTCGATGGCGTATTGTAACGCCTGGCGGACAAAGCGTACGGTGCCCTCTTGAGAAACAGGCTTTACACCAATAGCACATGAGTCAGGAAAGCGTAATTGACGGACGTTCATTTCTTTACGTAAAAATTGAATAATTTTGCGTGCTTCCTTAGTATGAGCTTTCCATTCAATGCCTGCATAGATATCTTCAGAGTTTTCTCTAAATATTACCATATTGGTATATTCAGGATGAATCAGTGAAGAAGGTGTACCTTTGTAGTAGCGCACAGGGCGAACACAGACATATAAATCTAATCTTTGGCGTATGGTGACATTCAGAGATCTAAACCCGCCACCTACAGGAGTAGTTAGTGGACCCTTGATGCCTACTTGAAAGGTTTCCAAAGCCTTTAGTGTTTCCTCGGGAAGCCAAGTATCTTTATTGTATACCTTGGTTGCCTTCTCTCCAGCAAACACTTCCATCCATTGAATGGCACGCTTATTACCGTAGTTTTTTTTAACTGCTGCATTAATTACATCTATCATGACCGGTGTAATATCAATGCCGATGCCATCACCTTCTATGTAGGGAATAATAGGATGATCGGGAACCGACAGTGTTCCATCTTCCAAAATAGAAATGATTCCTCCGTTTTCAGGTATTTTTATTTTTTCAAACATGATGTGAGTCTCCTCTTAAAAATGTGTCATTTAGGTGTATCTTGTGCATGAGCCTCCAGAACGTAGTAAGGGGTTCTTACGTAGTTGACTGATATTTATGTATGCGAGCAGTGCGCTGTATACAATTGTCAAATTGTCTATAATTATTTTTTCTGCACAGAGTGCGCAGATAACCAAAAGATGAGCAACCGCACAGTACGTGCATTATAGAATATTGCCTATTAAATCGCTTGCAGTTTTAGCATGAGAGCGAGTTGAGCTTTGTATTTAGGGTGCGCGACAACTTTAGGTATGCTTGCGAGATTTGCTTGCAAAGGTGGAGTGAAAAGCCGTTTTTTACTGTATAATTGACCGTGTCAATTATGTATCTTCGTGGTGTTTTTTGTGCGCCTGCACGGGATTTTTGTAAGATTTGTAAAAAAGATTATACAATTTAAGTGTGGTGAGAGCATAGTCAATTGTTTAAGCAAATGCGTCATGCGATGCATGTGCGTTAGTTGAAGAGGTAGAATGCGGAAATTGTCAGCTGGAGCACGTTTTCGTGACGTGGTTATTCAAGAAAACCCCTTGCAAGTTGTAGGGGCAGTTAATGCATATTCTGCGCTTCTTGCGCAGAAAGCAGATCATAAAGCGCTATATTTGTCTGGGGCAGGTGTGGCTAATTCATCGTTTGGTTTGCCTGATTTGGGTATCACTTCTTTAGAAAATGTTTTAGAGGATGCGCGGCGGATCACTCAGGCCGTTGATTTGCCTTTATTGGTTGATATTGATACAGGTTGGGGTGGGGTGTTTAATATTGGGCGCACTGTTAAGGAAATGATTCGCGCTGAGGTGGCAGCAGTACATTTGGAAGATCAGGTGGCTCAAAAGCGGTGTGGGCATCGCCCCAATAAGGCAATTGTGTCACAGCAGGAAATGGTTGATCGGGTGAAGGCTGCGGTTGATGCGCGTTTTGATGAAAGTTTTGTCATCATGGCACGTACAGATGCGTTGGCTGTAGAAGGTATGAGCAGTGCTATTGATAGGGCATGTGCTTGTGTTGAAGCCGGCGCAGATATGATTTTTCCAGAAGCCATGCGCGATTTAGAACAGTATAAGCAATTTGTTCAGGCGGTGAAGGTGCCTGTACTTGCTAATATTACAGAGTTTGGGCAGACACCGCTTTTTACAACGGCGGAGTTAGCGCAATGTGGTGTAAAAATTGCACTATATCCGCTGTCAGCTTTTCGTGCGATGAGTAAGGCTGCGCTGTCAGTTTATCAGGATTTGCATCAAAATGGCACTCAGAAAAGCAGTATCGACGCCATGCAAACGCGTGCTGATTTATATGATGTACTAGACTACCATAGTTATGAGCAAAAAATAGATACATTATTTCAAGGAGATTGAATATGTCTAATACTACAGGATTGCGCGGTATTAGTGCGGGGGAAACCGCTATATGCACTTGCGGAAAGGAAGGTTTAGGGCTGACTTATCGCGGCTATGATATTAAAGAGTTGGCGGATAAGAGCAGTTTTGAAGAAGTGGCGTATTTGCTAATTCACGGTTTTTTGCCTAATGTTACTCAACTTGCTAGTTATCACAAAAAATTGTATAGTTTACGCTCCGTACCACAAGAGGTTAAAACAGTTTTAGAGCAAATTCCAGCAGATACACACCCTATGGATGTTATGCGTACTGCTTGTTCTGCTTTAGGGTGTGCTGAGCCTGAAACAGATTTTGCACAGCAGCAAGATATTGCTGACAGGCTACTAGGTTTTTTCCCCTCTGCATTAGCTTATTGGTATCATTATGCAAATAGTGGTAAGCGCATTGAGGTGGAAAGCAGTGCGTTATCTATTGCTGGACACTTTCTGTATTTGCTGCACGGTATCCAGCCTAGTGCGGATTGCGAGCGTGCTTTAGATGTATCACTCATTTTGTATGCAGAGCACGAATTCAATGCATCTACCTTTACAGCGCGAGTGGTTACTGCAACATTATCCGATTTTTATTCGGCGGTTACTGCGGCAATAGGTGCTCTAAGGGGACCTTTGCATGGAGGGGCAAATGAGGCAGCTATGGAACTTATTGAACAATTTTCTGATGCAGAGGCGGCAGAGAAGGGTTTGTTAGAAAAGTTGGCCAATAAAGAGAAAATCATGGGGTTTGGGCACGCCGTGTATACTCTTTCAGATCCGCGTAGTGATGTGATTAAGAGGTGGGCAGAGCAACTGCACTACGGGCATAAAAATAAACATTTCTACCCTGTATCTGAGCGTTTAGAAAGCGTTATGTGGGCTGAGAAGAAGATATTTCCTAATTTGGATTTTTATTCTGCCTCATGCTATCATTTTATGGGCATACCTACTCCATTGTTTACCCCTTTGTTTGTAATGAGTCGAGTGAGTGGTTGGGCAGCGCATATTATTGAGCAACGTGCCAATAATCGACTTATCCGCCCTAACGCAGAGTACGTTGGTGAGCAGAATCGAGCAGTTCCCCCTCTAGAGGAACGCTAAGTTCTACGTGTTTAATTTTTATTTTTATTTTTTATGAGCAATCAAGTTTTTTCAAGTGAAAGGCCAGGCTTTGATCCCTTATTAAAGCAGATAACCCAGTATGTGCACGAGCACGATGTGACACATTCGCAGTTGTCTATGGAAACTGCGCGCTATTGTTTAATGGACTCAATTGGCACAGCCTTCTTAGCATTGGACTATCCAGCATGTACTAAGCTATTAGGTCCATCTGTCCCAGGCGCTATCATGCCAAATGGTGGTGCAAAAGTGCCAGGTACGGCATACCAGTTGGAGCCTGTTCAAGCTGCGTTTAATTTTGGTGCGATGATTCGTTGGTTGGACTATAACGATACATGGTTGGCAGCTGAATGGGGGCATCCTTCAGACAATTTAGGCGGTATTCTGATGGTTGCTGACTATGTCAGCCGTCGTAATTTAAGCAATGGCAAGCCCCCTCTATTAATGAAGCAAGTTTTAGAAGGCATGATTAAAGCGCATGAAATTCAAGGGGTCATTGCCTTAGAAAATAGTTTTAATCGTGTAGGTCTTGATCATGTTATGTTGGTGCGAATTGCTTCTACGCCGGTAGTCTCGCAACTATTAGGCAATAGTGAAGAGCAAACTTTAAATGCCGTATCACACTCTTGGATTGATGGTTGCTCCCTACGTACATATCGTCACGCACCTAATACAGGGTCGCGAAAAAGCTGGGCGGCAGGTGATGCAACCTCTCGTGCGGTACGGTTGGCTCTGATTGCTGGTAGCGGCGAAATGGGTTATCCTTCGGCGCTTACAGCACCTATATGGGGTTTTCAGGATGTATTATTTAAGGGGAATGATTTGCTGGTTAAGCAAGATTTTGCCTCGTATGTGATGGAGAATGTGTTATTCAAAATTTCTTTTCCTGCGGAATTTCATGCACAAACGGCAGTAGAAGCATCAGTTACATTGCATAGTCATGTAAAAGATCGCTTAGAGGACATTGAGAAAATTGTTATTGAAACACAAGAGTCAGGCTTCCGCATTATTAATAAAACGGGTCGTTTGGACAATCCGGCAGATCGCGATCACTGCATACAATACATGGTTGCCATTCCATTGATAAAGGGTAGTCTT
The DNA here is from genome assembly GCA_965219665.1 of Gammaproteobacteria bacterium. Classification (GTDB taxonomy): domain Bacteria; phylum Pseudomonadota; class Gammaproteobacteria; order CAKMZV01; family CAKMZV01; genus CBDCOD01. The sequence goes on from CBDCOD010000022.1 coordinate 47,682, forward strand.
TCAGCGGAAGACTATGAGGATAATGTCGCAGCTAATCCGATGGTTGATGCACTGCGCGACAAGATGGAAGTGGTGGAGAACAAGCGTTACTCTGTAGACTATTTAGATCCTGAAAAACGCTCTATTGCAAATTCTGTACAGGTGTTTTTTAAGGATGGTAGCAGTACGCATAAAGAAGAGGTGCACTATCCTATAGGTCACCGTCGCCGCCGTGAAGAAGGCATACCAGTATTGAAGGAAAAATTTAGCCGTAATTTGGCAGGTCATATGAGTCCTGCCGCATGCCAGAAAATTGAAGAGGTATGCTCCGATCAGTTGCGATTAGAGCAAACGCCGGTTAATGAGTTTGTGGACCTATTACATTTGGGGTAACATAGGTAGTATTTGGATGCATTTGTTATCCATAATCAATCAATCAATCAATAAATAAAGTAAGTAAGGATAGGAAGGAGTATATGGACGCACTGGTGTTAAGAGAAGACGATGGTAAAACAACTGCTGCTGTTGAACAATGGGATAGCAGTAAATTACCAGAAGGTGATGTATTGGTTAAGGTACGGTATTCAACTATTAACTATAAGGATGCTTTAGCAGTAACTGGTCAGGGTAAAATTGTGCGTGAATTTCCTTTTATACCAGGTATTGATTTTGCAGGTGTGGTAGAGGAAAGCAGTCATGAAGATTTTACTGCTGGCAGTGAGGTCGTGCTCACTGGTTGGGGTGTTGGTGAGCGCCATTTTGGAGGCTTGGCAGAGTATGCTCGTGTTAAATCAAAGTGGTTACTGCCATTGCCAAGCAATCTAAGCTTGTTAAGCGCCATGCAGATGGGCACTGCAGGGCTCACGGCTGCTCTCAGTGTGCAGCGATTACTGGATGCTGGATTAAAACCAGACTCTGGACCAGTTGTGGTTAGTGGGGCAAGTGGGGGTGTGGGTAGTTTTGCTACGCTTCTGCTGGCAAAATTGGGTTTTGAGGTACATGCTATTAGCCGACCTTCTGCCTCAGAGTATCTGCAACAACTTGGAGCATCTGCTGTATTGAATCGTACTGATTTTGCTGACAAGCCGCGCCCATTAGATAAATCTATTTGGGCAGGAGGTGTAGATACAGTTGGTTCAAATACATTGGCACACATATTATCTAAATTAAACTATGGAGCAACAATTGCTTGCTGTGGTTTGGCAGGCGGCTTTGATTTGCCCACGACAGTCATGCCCTTTATCTTGCGCGGTGTATCCTTAGCAGGAGTTGACTCTGTTTATGCGCCAATTACTATAAGGAAAAAAGCATGGCAGTTGCTTGCTGAGCAATTAACTGCTGAGGAAATCTCCTCTATAGGGTCACAACAAATTACTTTAGATCAGGTTCCTGATTTTTGTAGTGCGCTGCTATCTGGCCAGCATAAAGGTAGAGCGGTTGTAGCGGTTTCTTAATCTAGTGTGCTTACAATGCAGACTGATAGTTTAGGCAATGGCATCTATTGTTTAGATTCGAACTACTACCGAGAAGAGTTTACTGCTGCCTACCTAATTACTGATGGTGAAGAGGCGGCTCTTGTTGATGTGGGCTCGAACGCCTCAGTTCCTTTTTTGCTGGAGGCTATAGCATCATTGGGCATCGCCTTAGAACAATTTCGATACCTTATTCTTACCCATGTCCACTTAGATCATTGTGGTGGAGCGGGTGCTTTAATACAATATTTCCCCAATGCTACTGTTCTTGTTCAAGAGTCTGGCATCGAGCATCTTGTTAATCCATCACGGCTGCTACAGGGTACGGTCATGGTTTATGGTAAAGCTTTTGTTGACGAATACTATGGTGAGGTGAAATCTATTGATGCGGAGCGTATTCAGCAAGTAGGACAGGGCGACCGGTTACCTATAGGTAACCGGTATTTAGATGTTTTGTATACTCCAGGGCATGCGTGGCACCATAATAGTTTTTATGATCAAAAATCAGGTATTGTTTTTGCAGGTGACGCCATGGGTGTTTCCTACAACAATGTTCCACATGGCTATCGACTATGGTTCCCTGCCACGCCTCCATCGCAGTTTAACCCTCAGGTTATGCAGGCATCTGTAGATGCACAGGCTGATGTGGGTGCGCGGTATTTTGCATTAGCGCATTACAATGTAATGGAATATACTGTTCAAGGAGTTAGTGCTTTCAAGGCAAAAATAGATCAGTATGCGCAGTTGGCTGAAGATGCGCCTGAAAACATTGATCAATTAGATGTTTACGTACATGATGCGGTACAGGCGTTATTTAAAGATTGGCTTGCTAAAGAACTAGCAGGTAATATATTAGACCGAGCAATACAGTATTATGCACCTGATATATTTTTGAGTGCCAAAGGTATTAGCCATTGGGTTCGGCGCCAGCGTCAAAAAGATGTGTAGAACGAATGTGATGCATTTTTTTTATATTTTTTTTATTAATTGCATAGTATAATCTGGTCCCAACGTATATTAGTGTTAATACGCTTTAATTCTAGGCATTTAGAGTTTTAAGTAGTGCTTAGAGAAGCATGTTTAAAGACAGCACAGTGTCTGTGCTAGTCTGATTTAAGAGATTAAGATAAACACTAAACAGAATAATTTATTGTCATGAATTCTATAATAGTTTTTCAAATAACTGCCTTTAGAGCAGGCGATAGTATCAGGTCTTTTGCTAAATTGACTAGATAGTATCTGTGCTAGTTTTATCCTGTTAGAGTACTTGCGCTTGCAAGGTACTCTTTTCATTGTCTTAATCTATTGAGTATGCGGTCATCGTGGTGCTTCGCCCGATTGACGAATGTTTGGCAGACAGTGAGTTGCCTTTAGATAAATTTAATAATAAGCAGCATAGGTACATTTAGTGATGTCCTATTGCAGCAAGGAATGAATATGAAAAGTATTGTAATAAACGCACAAAATAAGCAGGAAATACGAGTCGCTTTGCTTCACGATAATCAGTTGTTTGATATGAATATAGAAACGATTAATAAAAACAACCGCCGTGCAAATATTTATAAAGGGGTAGTCACACGTGTTGAGCCCAGTTTAGAAGCAGCCTTTATTGACTATGGTCAGCAGCGGCATGGCTTTTTACCATTTAAGGAAATTCATGCAGGTTGCTTTGGTCGTAAAAGTGGAGAACAATTTGAAGTTGCAGAACTCATAAAGCCTGGACAGGAATTTATTGTTCAGCTGGATAAGGAGGAGCGAGGCAACAAAGGCGCATCACTTACCACACACATTAGTCTGGCAGGTGCTTATCTAGTATTTATGCCAACTGAACATGGTACATCACGCAATACAAGCGGAATCTCTCGTTCTTTAGGAAGTGAAGAACGCCAAAATATGCGTGAGGTGCTTACACAGTTGCAGTTACCAGAAGGCATGCGTATTATTTTAAGAACTTCTGGTGTTGGACAGTCGATTGAAGAGTTGCAGTGGAATCTGGACATGCTGATTAAAATGTGGCGCTTAATAGAGGAGGTATGTGAGAAAAAATCTGCTCCATTCTTGGTTTACAAGGAGAGCGGTCTCATAGAACGTACTATTCGGGATTACCTGCGCAATGATGTGGACGAAGTGCTTATAGATGATGATGAAACCTATCAGGAAGCAAGTGCGCTGATTAAGAGAACTTTGCCCGATTTTAGTGATCGCCTTAAAAAATACTCAAATTCAATGCCTGTTTTTCAGCATTTTGATATTGAGAAGCAAATCGAGGACGCATTTTCTCGCATAGTAGAATTGCCATCGGGTGGTGCTATAGTGATTGATTCAACCGAGGCACTTATCGCTGTAGATGTTAACTCTGGTAAGGCAACTCAGGGAGGAGGTATTGAGGAAACGGCATTACAAACCAACTTAGAGGCAGCAGAAGAATTAGCGCGTCAGATGAGGCTGCGTGACTTAGGTGGGCTTATGGTAATTGATTTTATTGATATGTCTAATGCTGGTAATCGCCGCCAGGTAGAGGAGCATGTTGCTTCTATGCTCAAATATGATAGAGCGCGTGTTAAGATTGGGCGTATTTCCCGTTTTGGTTTGATGGAAATGTCAAGGCAGCGTTTAGGCTCTTCGCTCTTGGAAAGTTCTCAAAAAACATGCCCTCGCTGCGCCGGTGCTGGTTTGACTCGCAGCGTTGAATCTATATCATCGTCAGTTATTAGAGCTCTAGAAGAGGCTGCGCTTGCTAAAGGTGCTGCGCAAATCAGCCTCCAAACTCCGACAGATATGGCTACCTATCTTATCAATGAAAAACGTGAGGATATACTGCGTATTGAGGAACGCCAATGCGTCAAAATAGTCATTATTCCTAATGAAAATATGCAAGTGCCTGAATATGACATAGAGTCATGGTTAATCGGAGACAAGCGACTCGGGAAAAATCAGTCTAGTTATAAAAACAAAAAGAAAATCAAGCAGTCTACAGAAGCCATGCTAGACAAATCAGCTCAGGCTAATCGGCGTGTAGAAGTCCCAGCTCTATCATCTGCCGACGCGGCGCTACCAGCCCCCAGGAAAAATAAAAAAGGTTTTTTCTTAAAACTATTTTCTCTATTCATGACAGAGGAAAAGGGCACTCAAAAACCGAAAAAAAATAGGCGCAATCCTCGCAACGATAGAGGTAGTAGTAATAACTATAGAGGGCGTCGTAGAAACCGTAGTGGAAGCAATAATAATGCAAAGTCAAATAGTCGTCGCCCAGCAGAAAAGAAAGCTATTTGAGAGACAGCCTACAGCTCTCGTTGTGAAGTAAGGTGCGCGTTAAGGCTTTAGCATTCGATATTTACGGCACGCTCATTGATACACATGGGCTGCATATTCAATTGCAGCAAATGGGTGTCGAGGATGCGCATGCTGTGTTGGATTTATGGCGTTCAAAACAACTGGAATACACTTTTCGGCGTGCTGCTATGGGAGTTTATGCCTCTTTTTCTGAGTGTACTAAACAGGCATTGTCATGGGTTTGTTTGCAAAAACAAGTACTGGATGATGCTCAACAAAAAGAAATATTAGATTTGTACAAAGCCTTGCCGGCATTCCAGGACTGCTTTACTCTTGAGGAAACGTTGGCTAATCATCCTATAGAGGCAGTTGCATTTTCTAATGGTAGTTTAGCCGCAGTCAGGCATTTATTAGAGCAGGCTAATCTACTACATGTTTTTAGCCAAATAGTCAGCGTGGAGTCAGTTCAGACCTTTAAACCATCACCTATAGTTTATAAGCACCTGGGCTCTTGTTGCCGTTGCGCACTAGCAGAAATTGCCTTAGTATCTTCAAACCCGTTTGATATTGTTGGCGCACAGCATGCGGGTATGATAGGTATCTGGTTGCGTCGAACAGAGAAGCAGCATTTTGATGGTTGGTGCGAGCCGCATTACACCATCTCTTCGTTGCAGGATTTGTCTCTGATAGGCCTTGCGATTTGATGTTATTATAAAAAGTCGTAAAAAACATAGAGTGAGGAGTGTGCATTTAGGTATAATGCGCCCACTTTTGACAGGCACGGTTATTCTGCAAGTGTAAATTAAATTAAATTATCGAGTATTAAGATTAAGATGGCAAACCAAAATATACGCATTCGCTTAAAAGCCTTTGATCACCGGCTTATAGACAGCTCAGCTAAAGAGATTGCCGAAGCAGTTATTCGGTCGGGAGCGCAGGTGCATGGCCCAGTTCCGCTTCCTACACGTCGGGAGCGCTTTGATGTGTTATCGTCGCCTCATAAGTATAAGGATGCGCGTGATCAGTTGGAAATTCGCACGCACCGTAGAGTAATTGATATTATTCGTCCTACAGATAAGACGGTGGATGATTTAACCAAAATCAGTTTGGCATCTGGGGTGGAGTTTGACTTGAAGTTGCGGTAGCAATTTTCTCGTGAATTAGTAGTGGTGTGCTTTCATTTGGCGCACAGTTGGGAATAGATATAATTAAACGGGTGTGAATCAATCGTAATTCGCACTAACGTAATAATAATTAAGGAAACAAGATGAAGGTAGGAGTTGTTGGTCGCAAGATTGGCATGACTCGCTGTTTTCAGGAATCGGGGCAATCCATTCCAGTAACAGTTGTTGAGATTGTGCATAATCGCATAGTGCGCCTTAAAACAGTTGAATGTGATGGCTACAATGCAATTGTGGTGGCTTCAGGTTCACAAAAACCATCACGTTTAAATCAAGCAGAGCGTGGATTTTATGCTAAAGTAGAAGCAGAGCCTGCTGCCTCATTGTGTGAATTTCGTGTTGACTCACTAGATGATTTTCAGTTGGCTCAGCCCTTGCAGGTTGACCAGTTTGAAGTTGGCGAGTTGGTTGATGTGTCTGGCATTTCTAAAGGTAAAGGATTTCAGGGAGGCGTGAAGCGTCATAACTTTAGCACACAAGACAGTACGCATGGTAACTCCTTGTCGCATCGAGCGTTGGGTTCAACAGGTCAAAATCAGTCACCTGGCAAAGTATTTAAAGGGAAAAAAATGCCTGGTCAAATGGGTAATGCACGCTGCACTACTCAAAATTTAGAAGTGATTAAGGTTGATGTTGATCGCAGTGTGTTGCTGATTAAAGGTGCCGTTCCAGGCGCTCCAGGCGGCAAATTGATTGTTTCACCTGCTGTTAAAGTCTAAGGGGGCGAAGATGAATTTGGTGACAACAAAAAGCAATGGCAGTAAAGGTTCTACGATTGAAGTCTCGCAAAAAGTATTTGGTGCTGACTACAACGAAGCATTGATTCATCAGGTTGTTGTGGCTGAAATGGCTGCACATAGATCAGGCAGTAAGGCACAAAAAAATCGCAGTGCAGTCCGAGGTGGTGGTGCAAAACCATGGCGTCAGAAAGGAACAGGTCGTGCTCGCGCAGGAACTTCACGCAGCCCTATATGGCGCACAGGAGGTGTAACTTTTGCGGCTTCCCCTCGAAGCTATAAGCAAAAAATAAACCGTAAAATGTTTCAAGGAGCTTTGTGTTCTGCACTATCTGAGATTGTCCGCACAGAGAACCTAAAGATAGTAAAGGAGTTATCACTAGATGCTCCAAAGACCAAGCTTGCTATTGGTTTGCTAAAAAAATTGAAAATAGACGGGTCTGTGCTTCTGATCTCTAGCAGTATAGATGAGAATTTATATTTGGCTACACGCAATTTGCATGAAGTCTGCCTGCTGCCATCTGAATGGGTTAACCCGTGGGTTTTAATGAGTTTTGATACAGTAGTGGTTACAGAAGAGGCCTTGAAGGTTATTGAGGAGAGATTGTTGTGAAGCAAGAGCGTTTATTAGACATATTGCTAGGTCCCGTTGTCTCTGAGAAGGCGGTTGGGTTGGCTGAAGGTAGCAATGTGTATGTTTTCAAAGTGGTGACCAGTGCTACTAAATTAGAAATAAAACAGGCGGTACAGTCATTGTTTGGCGTTTCAGTAGAAAGCGTACGTACAGTACTCTCTAAAGGTAAGGTAAAGCGCTTCCGAGGTCGTTTGGGTCAGCGCCCAGCTTCAAAAAAGGCTTATGTGCGTTTGGCAGAAGGTCAAGTTATTGAGTATGGTGAAGCCCAGGTTGGTTAAGGAATTATAGTCATGGCAAAATTAGTTACATTAAAACCTACTTCACCTGGTCGGCGCTTTACAGTTAAGGTTGTTGATTCAGAGTTGCATAAAGGTGCTCCGTACCGGCCGCTAACTGAGGAAAAAAAGCGATCTGGTGGTCGCAATAATCAAGGACGAATTACTAAACGTCACACAGGTGGTGGACATAAACAGCGTTATCGCATTATTGATTTCAAGCGCAATAAGGATTCTATCCCCGCACTAGTTGAGCGTTTAGAGTATGATCCTAATCGTAGTGCGCGGATTGCTTTATTGAAGTACAGTGATGGCGAGCGTCGCTACATTATTGCTCCCAAAGGCTTGCACGCTGGTGATATGGTGCAGTCTGGTATAGACGCTCCAGTTAAAGTAGGTTGCTGTTTGCCGATGTCTGATATTCCGTTAGGTACTGTCATACATTGTATTGAAATGAAGCCAGGTAAAGGTGCACAGATGGCTCGTAGTGCTGGCGCTGCTGTCCAGTTGGTTGCTCGTGAAAACCAATACGTCACGTTGCGTTTGCGTTCTGGGGAAATGAGAAAAATCCCTGTACAATGTCGCGCAACCATTGGTGAAGTTGGTAATAGTGAGCACGCATTGCGTAAATTAGGAAAAGCTGGCGCTAAGCGTTGGCGTGGCGTTCGACCAACAGTTCGTGGTGTTGCCATGAACCCGGTGGATCATCCACATGGTGGTGGTGAAGGGCGTACTTCCGGAGGTCGTCATCCTGTGTCTCCTTGGGGTGTTCCTACCAAAGGCTACAAAACTCGTAAAAACAAGCGCACTGATCAGTACATTGTGCGTCATCGTAAATCTAAATAATTAAGAAAAGATAAGGTCAAATAATTATGCCACGTTCATTGAAAAAAGGTCCTTTTGTTGATTATCATTTGATGAAAAAAATTGAGGACGCAAAGGCTAACAATTCGCCTCGCCCTATTAAAACATGGTCGCGTCGTTCTATGATTTTACCTAATATGGTCGATTTGACCATTGCTGTTCATAATGGTCGTGAGCACGTGCCTGTGTTTATCAATAAAGATATGGTTGGTCATAAGTTAGGTGAATTCGTTTTGACCCGAACCTATAAAGGGCATGCTGCAGATAAGAGAGGGAAGTAATTATGCAAGCAATAGCTAAACATCGTTATGCGCGTATCTCTGCTCAAAAGGCGCGATTGGTTGCTGATCAGATTCGTGGTCAAAAAGTAGAGCATGCATTGAATACATTGAATTTTAGCACCAAAAAAAGCGCAGGCTTGCTTAAAAAAGTTCTTGAGTCAGCTATTGCAAATGCAGAAAACAACGAAGGTGCAGATATAGATACTCTTATTGTTGAGCGCGTGTTCATCGATGAGGGTCCCACCATGAAGCGTTTGAGAGCACGTGCTAAAGGGCGTGCCAATCGCATTTTTAAGCGTACAAGTCATATTACTGTACAAGTAAGCGAAAGCTAAGAAGGAATAAAGAATTATGGGACAAAAAGTTCATCCAATTGGCATGCGTCTTGGGATTACTCAAGACTGGAATGCAGTATGGTATGCTGAGCGTCAATCATTTGCAGATAACTTAAGACAAGATATGATTATCCGCAAACTGGTTAACGATAGATTTGGCAAGGTGTCGCTATCTGGCGTTAAGATCGAACGTAGCCAGGACAAATTCACACTAACTGTGCTTACAGCACGGCCAGGTGCAATTATTGGGCCTAAAGGTCAGGATATTGAGCGTTTGCGCCTTGATATTTCCAAAATAATTGATAGTCCAGCCTTTGTTAATGTTGAAGAAAACCGTAAGCCTGATTTAGAAGCCAGTTTGGTTGCTGAGTCAGTTGCAAGCCAGTTAGAGCGTCGAGTTATGTTCCGTCGCGCAATGAAGCGTGCTGTAGGTAATGCAATGCGTCAAGGTGCTGAAGGCATCAAGATTGCTGTGGGTGGTCGTTTGAATGGTGCTGATATTGCACGTACTGAGTGGTATAGAGAAGGCCGTGTACCCTTACATACATTGCGTGCTGATATCTCCTATGGCTTTCATGAAGCGAACACCACTTATGGGAAAATTGGTGTTAAAGTTTGGGTTTTTCGTGGGGAAATTTTGCAAAAAAATCGTAGAAAAGCAAATGCACCAGGAAATCAAGAGCGTAAAAAAGTATAAATTAGGCTAATAGGTAAAAGGATAGCAGTATAGGAATATTATTATGTTAATGCCCAAAAGAACAAAGTACAGAAAGCAACAAAAAGGGCGTAATCGCGGTCTTGCTGCTGTAGGTAATTCCATTAGTTTTGGTGAATACGGCTTGAAGTCTTTAGGTCGCGCCCGGATCACTTCGAGACAAATAGAGTCAGCGCGTCGCGCAATGACACGTCATATCCGCCGTGGTGGTAAGGTATGGATTCGTATATTTCCAGATAAGCCTATTACTGAGAAACCTTTAGAGGTGCGTATGGGTAAAGGAAAGGGATCTGTTGAATATTGGGTTGCTGAAGTTCAACCAGGTACAGTCCTGTACGAGGTGCAGGGAGTCTCTGAGAAGCTTGCACGCCAAGCTCTTGAACTGGCATCGGCTAAACTGCCAGTTGGAACAACTTTTGTTAAACGGACGGTAATGTAATGGTTAAAGCAAGTGACTTATTAGAAAAATCGGCTAAAGCCTTAAATGATTTGGTATTGGAATTGAAGCGCGAGCGTTTTAACTTGCGTATGCAAATATCATCAGGTCAAGGCAACAATACAGCACGCTTGAATACAGTCCGTAAAGATATTGCGCGCGTGAAGACACGATTGCAGCAAGTGAACCAAGAGGTTAAATAAATATGGGTGATATAAAAGGACGCATTTTGGTTGGTCACGTAGTGAGCAGCAACATGGACAGGAGTATCGTTATTCAGGTAGAGCGGCGTGTAAAGCATCCGTTATATAAGAAGTATATTACACGTCACACCAAAGTCATGGCGCACGATGCAGAGAATGCTTGCCAGATTGGTGATGTAGTAAGTGTCCGAGAGTGCCGTCCCTTATCTAAGAGGAAGCGTTGGACATTGCTTAGTATCCATAGTAAAAAAGCAACAGGAGAAGTGTAAAACTATGATTCAGATGCAAACTCAGTTGACTGCTGCCGATAACTCAGGTGCTCGGAGAATGCAGTGCATTAAGGTGTTGGGTGGCTCCAAACGCCGTTATGCAAACATTGGAGATGTTATTAAAGTATCTATAAAAGAAGTGGAACCTCGTGGTCGAGTTAAGAAAGGTACAGTTTACCATGCAGTTGTTGTACGTACTGCCAAAGGTGTTCGTCGCCCTGATGGTTCTCTGGTTCGCTTTGACTCCAATGCGGCCGTTTTGTTGAATCAGCGGTTAGAGCCAATCGGTACGCGTATTTTTGGTCCAGTGACGCGTGAGCTTAGAACTGCAAAATTTATGAAAATTGTGTCTTTGGCACCGGAAGTGATTTAAAGGATTAGAGATCATGCAGCGATTGAAGCAAGGTGATGAGGTTATTGTTGTTGCCGGAAAGGATAAAGGAAAGCGGGGCGTTATAGCAGGCTTTAGTGAGCATAAAGGCTCTAAAAAAGTGTTTGTTGATGGAGTGAACTTGGTTAAAAAACACGTGCGCCCTAATCCACAAAGTGGTGAGACAGGTGGTATTATTGAGAAAGAGGCCGCTTTAGATTTGTCTAATGTCATGCTATTCAACCCTGAAACGGAAAAAGGTGATAGAGTTGGGTTTCGTTTTGAAGGCGATGCAAAAGTTCGGTACTTTAAATCCAATAGTAAAACTATAGATTAGTAAATGTTAAGAGTTTAAGAGATGGCAAGGTTAAAAAAAGAATACATGGAGAATATTCGATCAGCTCTACAGGAGGAGCTAGGTCTTAAGAATATCAATGAAGTGCCTGAGATTACTAAAATCACTCTCAATATGGGTGTTGGTGAGGCAGCTGCGAATAAAGCAGTTTTAGAACATGCTTTAAATGATTTAGAGCAAATATCTGGGCAAAAACCGATTAGGACCTATGCTCGCAAATCTGTGGCAAGTTTCAAAATTCGTGAAGGTTGGCCAGTTGGCTGCAAGGTTACTTTGCGCCGTGAAAGAATGTATGAGTTTTTAGATAGGCTGATTAATGTTGCTCTACCGCGTGTTCGAGATTTTCGCGGTCTAAATCCTAAGAGTTTTGATGGGCAGAATAACTACAACTTGGGTCTTAAAGAGCAAATTGTCTTTCCCGAAATTGATTATGATAAAGTAGATAAATTACGCGGCTTGGATGTTGCAATTAGTATGAATGCTAAAAACATTGAGCATGCTAAAACGCTACTGAAAGCATTCCAATTCCCTCTGAAGGACTAAATATAGTAGATTAATATGGCAAAAGAAAGTATGAAAATGCGTGATATTAAGCGCGCTAAATTGATTAAGAAATATGCTGAAAAGCGTGATGCGCTGCGAGCCACTATGAAGGATGTCAATGTAAGCATAAAGGATAAAATGGCAGCACAGGCAGTGTTACAAAAACTGCCTCGGGATTCGTCTCCTACTCGCCTCACTTTGCGCTGCGCGTTGACGGGTCGCCCCAAAGGTTATTTCCGCAAATTTGGTCTATCACGTAATGCTCTGCGCGAGCAAGCCATGATGGGTAATATTCCTGGAATTAAAAAATCCAGTTGGTAGTTTTTGAAACAAGGATATCGATATGAGTATGACTGATCCAGTTGCTGATATGCTAACCCGTATTCGCAATGCACAATCTGCACGTAAAAAGTCAGTAATTATGGTTCACTCCAAATTGAAGCACGCTATTGCTAAAGTTTTGCAAGAAGAAGGCTATATTGCTGGTGTTACTGAGGAGACTTTAGAGGGCAACAAAAAAAGTTTAACTGTTGAGTTGAAGTATTACAACAACAAACCGGTTATTGAGCATATTAAGCGAGTGAGTCGCCCAGGCTTGCGCTCCTATGTGAGTAAGGACAAAATCCCATTGGTTCTCAATGGTTTAGGTATTGCCATTCTCTCCACTTCTAATGGCGTATGTAGTGACAAACAAGCACGTGCCAACGGTGTTGGTGGTGAGTTGTTGTGTACAGTGACTTAACGGAGAATTATTAAGGATGTCAAGAGTTGGAAAACAGCCTATTGCTATACCTGATGATGTAAATGTCAGTTTGCAAGGCAATTTTATTGAAGTGAAAGGTTCCAAAGGTACCTTGTCACGTGAAATTAATGCACTGGTTACTGTGACACAAGAAAGCGGCAGCATTTCTTTTGGTGTACACAAGGATGAAGATTGGAAGTTTGCGGGAACAGAACGCGCTCTGGTAAATAATATGGTCATTGGAGTTAGTCAGGGGTTCAATAAGAAACTAGAGTTGATCGGAGTTGGGTATCGTGCCCAAATGAAAGGCTCAGTACTTAATTTGAATTTAGGATATTCGCACGATATTGATTTTCCAGTTCCCGAAGGATTGAATATAGAAACGCCTTCACAAACAGAAGTTGTTATTAGTGGGATGGATAAAAGTTTGGTAGGGCAGGCCGCTGCTAAGGTGCGTTCCTATCGTCCGCCGGAACCTTATAAAGGCAAGGGTGTCAAATACGCTGACGAACATATTCGCCGTAAAGAAGTAAAGAAAAAATAATTGAGAGTTTAGAATGGATAAGAAAACAAGTCGTTTACGAAGAGCAAAAAAAGCACGCTTTCGTATTCGTTTGGCTGGTTTATCGCGCTTAACAGTGCATAAAACACCCAAGCATATTTATGCACAAATATTCTCGCCAGACTTAAAAGAGGTGGAGGTTAGTTGTTCAACTCTTGAAAGTGAAGTGCGAGGACAGCTAAAGTCAACGTGCAATAAAGAGGCTGCAGGTATAGTAGGAAAATTACTGGCTGAGCGTGCTAAAGCAAAGGGTCTTGAACGTGTTGCTTTTGATCGCTCTGGCTTTAAGTATCATGGTCGATTGGCTGAACTAGCTGATACTGCGCGTAAAAACGGTTTGCTCTTTTAAGAAACAGCAGCTCACAAAAGTTAAGAGGATAAGAGATGGCACAACGGAATAATAACAATGCAGCAGAAGCTCAAACAGATGGGTTGAATGAGAAGTTAGTCGGCGTTAACCGCGTATCAAAAGTAGTTAAGGGCGGTCGAATTTTTTCATTCACTGCTTTAGCCGTAGTTGGTGATGGTGAAGGGAAGGTCGGTTTTGGTAGTGGCAAGGCACGAGAAGTGCCTGTGGCTATTAAAAAGGCGATGCAGCAAGCGCGTAGAGAGATGCAAGATATTGCATTAACTGAAGGCACTTTACAGCATTCAATTCGGTCAGTTCATGGTGCTGCACGAGTGGTCATGTTACCTGCGCCAGAAGGAACTGGTGTTATTGCAGGTGGTGCAATGCGCTCAGTGTTTGATGTGGCTGGCGTTCGGAATGTCGTGGCTAAATGTATCGGTTCTTCTAATCCTATGAACGTAGTACGTGCTACTATAAAGGGGCTGGCCAATATGCATAGTCCTGAGGATATTGCAGAAAAACGTGGCAAAAGTGTTGCAGAAATTTTAAATCGTTAAAACCTGAGTTAACAAATGAAGAAAAAGCAAAGTACAGTAGAAGTAACGCTGGTTAAAAGTTTGATTGGTCGCAAGGCATCCCATCGCAACTGTGTACGGGGGTTAGGGCTACGTAAAGTACGTCAAAGCGTTCAAGTAATAGACACGCCTGAGAATAGAGGCATGATTAATGAAGTTTCATACATGTTGAAAGTAGAGGAGAAGGCATGAAATTAAATACAATCACTCCGATGAGTGGTTCACGCCCGACAGCAAAGCGTGTTGGTCGTGGTGCTGCATCAGGCTGGGGAAAAACATGCGGTCGTGGACAAAAAGGACAGAAATCCCGATCTGGTGGAACAGTTGCTCGTGGATTTGAGGGTGGTCAAATGCCTTTACAAATGCGCCTGCCTAAATTTGGGTTTTCTTCACGTTTGGCTCAAGTGACCGCGGAAGTACGTCTTTCTGATTTATCAAGGCTATCAGGTGATGAGGTTACATTTAAGATTCTTCAAGAGGCAGGCATTGTGCGCCATAATATGAAACGTGCACGAATCATACTATCAGGCAGTGTTGATAAGGCTTTTACGGTGTCTGGAATTCATGTTACTACAGGCGCACGCAAATTGATTGAAGCAGCAGGCGGCAAAATCGTCTAACTTATGCACTATTCTTTGATATTAAAATAATGGCAACTCCTTCTATTAACAACCCCTCTGCAGTATCTGGCGAACTACGCAATAGAATTCTGTTTGTACTGATGGCGTTTGTTGTGTATCGATTAGGTACACACATTCCTATACCGTTTATTGATCCTACTGCTTTAGCGGCTATGTTTGAACAGCAGCAGGGTACTATTTTAGATATGTTTAATATGTTTTCAGGGGGTGCGCTGGAAAGGCTGTCTATTTTTGCTCTAGGTGTCATGCCTTATATTTCAGCCTCCATTATTATGCAGTTAATGACTGCAGTCATTCCAGCGTTAGAGCAGATTAAGAAAGAAGGGCAAAGCGGACAGCGCAAGATTACACAATACACTCGATATGGTACTATTGTTTTGGCAACTTTTCAAGGCTTAGGGGTTGCAATTGCTCTACAAAGCCAACAAGCAGGTGGTCTGGCAGTTGTTACGAACCCTGGGGTACTCTTCCAGTTTGTAACAGTTATTACGCTGCTTACTGGCACTGTATTCCTTATGTGGCTAGGTGAACAGATTACAGAACGTGGCATTGGTAATGGCATCTCTTTGCTGATTTTTGCCGGCATTGTCGCAGGATTGCCTTCTGCTTTAGGTGGAACATTTGAATTGGTTAGAACAGGTGAATTGAATGGTATATTTTTACTGCTGCTTGTCGTTTTAACTTTTGCTACTATTTCTTTTGTTGTTTTTTGTGAGCGAGGGCAAAGACGTATTACAGTCAACTATGCACAGAAGCAACGTGGTCGTAAAATGTTTGGAGGTCAGACATCGCACCTTCCGCTCAAGTTGAATATGGCTGGAGTTATTCCACCTATTTTTGCTTCGAGCATTATTCTATTTCCTGCAACATTAGGTGGCTGGCTTGGCTCTGCAGAGAATTTAGGATGGTTGCAAGACATTGCCACAAAACTAGGACCTGGTCAGCCCTTATATGTCATGTTTTATGCATTAGCTATTGTGTTCTTTTGCTTCTTTTACACTGCCATTGTATTTAACCCGCGTGAAACGGCTGATAATCTACGCAAATCAGGTGCATTCTTGCCCGGTATTCGTCCTGGTGAACAAACAGCAAACTATATTGATAGCATTTTGACACGCCTTACTCTTGCAGGTGCTGTGTATATAACCGGTGTGTGTCTGCTTCCTGAATTTTTGATTTTATACTGGAATGTGCCTTTCTATTTTGGTGGCACTTCTCTACTTATTATCGTTGTCGTTGTAATGGATTTCATGACTCAACTGCAGTCTCATCTGCTATCAGGTCAATATGAAAGTCTGCTAAAGAAAGCGCAAGTCTCAAGATAGGAGTTTAATTATATGGCACGTGTTGCTGGGATAAATATCCCCGATAAAAAACATATTGTGATTGCACTGCAATCCGTTTACGGCGTTGGTCAAACTATTGCTAAGAAAATATGTGTATCTGCTGGGGTAGATACACATATGAAAACGAGCGAATTGAGTGAGGCGCAACTAGAGACTATCCGATCTGTATTGTCTGAATACGTTGTGGAAGGTGACTTGCGTCGTGAAGTGAATATGAACATTAAGCGTCTGATGGATTTAGGCACTTATAAAGGGATTCGTCACCGCCGTAATCTGCCAGTGAACGGTCAACGAACTAAGACAAACGCGCGTACTCGTAAGGGACCACGTCGTCCGATTAAACGCTAACGGATATAGAAAAATTATGGCTAAACAACATTCAGCGAAAAAAAGCACACGTAACAAAAAGCGTCGCATCGTCAGCGATGCTATTGTGCATGTACAAGCATCATTTAATAACACTATTATTACGTTTACTGACCCACAAGGCAATGTGCTGTGTTGGTCGACTGCAGGTGGTTCTGGGTTCAGAGGGTCGCGTAAAAGCACACCCTTTTCTGCACAGATTGCAGCAGGTAATGCAGCGGACTTGGCGAAAGAATACGGTGTGCAAAATGTTTCTGTACGTGTTAAAGGCCCCGGCCCTGGTAGAGACTCTTCAGTGCGTGCGTTGAATGCTGCCGGTTTGAAAGTGACTGCAATTGAGGACGTTACGCCTATACCGCATAATGGTTGTCGTCCGCCTAAAAAACGCCGAGTGTAATAAGTAATAACTTCTGGAGAATAGATAATGGCAAGATATATTGGTCCTAAATGTAAATTGGCGCGCCGTGAAGGTACCGACTTATTTTTGAAAAGTGGCGTACGTGCGCTTAGTTCTAAATGTAAAGCAGATGTTGCACCTGGTCAGCATGGTGTAGAGGCGCGCAGACCGACTGAATACGGAAAACAGTTGCGTGAAAAGCAAAAAGTGCGTCGCATGTATGGTGTGCTGGAAAAACAATTTTTGAACTACTATAAAGAGGCTGTTCGTCGTAAGGGTTCAACTGGTGAGAACTTGTTGAAGTTACTGGAGTGCCGCTTAGACAATGTGGTTTATCGCTGTGGATTTGGAAGCACTCGTGCAGAAGCTAGACAGTTAGTCAGTCATAAAGCAATTTTGGTGAATGGGTCTGTTGTCAATATTCCTTCTTATCAAGTAAAGCAAGGTGATGAAATCAGTATTCGTCCTAGCAAACGTAACCAATTTCGTATTTTACGTGCTTTGGATATTGCCAAAGACCGTGCGAGCATAGATTGGATTGAAGTTGATGAAAAGACGATGCAGGCAGCATTTAAATCCGTTCCAGAGCGTGCAGATTTTTATCAGGAAATTGAAGAGCATCTTATTGTTGAGTTGTATTCAAAATAAACAACTTTTCTATATTTATTATTTTTTAGGAGCTTATCGTGCAAACAAATGTTCATGATTTTTTAACCCCAGATTTTTCACAGATAAAAATGCATGATGATTTTCGTGCAACGATCATGCTAGAGCCTTTAGAGCGCGGATTCGGTCACACCTTAGGCAATGCCATGCGTCGTGTTTTGCTATCATCTATTCCAGGCGCTGCTGTGATTGGCGTTGCTATTGAAGGTATTGAGCATGAATATTCCACCATTGACGGTGTACAAGAAGATGTTTTAGACATTCTCTTGAATTTGCGTCAAATTGCAGTGAAAATACATGGTGATGCAGATAATGTAACGCTGGAATTAGACTGCACTGGTCCTGCTATGATTACTGCAGCCGACATTACTGTTCCAGCTAACGTTGAAATTGCCAATCCTAGTTTGGTGATCGCACATATCAATCGCGATGTTCGCATAAAAGCAGAACTATTTGTACAAAAGGGCGTTGGCTTTGAAACGGTTGCATCGCGTAAATTAGCGCAAAAAGACAAAGACAACATACGGGTTGGTACTTTGTATTTAGATGCTTTATACACACCAATTAGTAATGTTAACTATACTGTCGATAGCGTTCGTGTCGATCAGCGTGCAGACTTAGATAAACTGATCATTGATATTGAGACCAATGGCACAATAGAGCCACGCGCAGCCATTTGTGAGGCAGCTAATATTTTGCATCAACAACTTTCTGCTTTTGTAGATGTTCGTGCGTTTAGAAAAATCAAAGAAGAAGTGGTTGAGGAAGAAATCGATCCTATATACTTGCGCCCGGTTGATGATTTAGAGTTAACGGTTCGTTCAGCAAACTGCTTAAAAAATGCAGAAATATCGTATATTGGCGACTTAGTTCAGAAGAGTCGTCCTGACTTGCTGCGCATTGCAAATTTTGGCAAAAAATCACTGACTGAGATTGAATCACTGCTATTAGAGATGGATTTAGAACTCGGTACTAAAGTCAAAAATTGGCCGCCAAGTAAAATTAGAGCCGTTGAAAGTTTGTAGTATACAGACTTTACCCATATAACTTGTATTAAGGAGAATAAACATGCGCCATAAGTATTCTGGTCGTAGTTTGAACAGAGATGCATCTAGCCGTAAAGCCATGTTCCGCAATATGGCAGTATCACTCATTGAGCATGAGTGCATCCAAACCACATTGCCTAAAGCAAAAGAATTAAGGCGCTTTGCCGAGCCGCTAATTACAACTGCTAAAAAAGATACTGTTGCTAATCGTCGCAGGGCTTTTTCAAAGTTGCGTGATAAAACAGCTGTTAGTAAGTTGTTTGGTGATTTGGGCGTGCGTTTTGAAAGCAGGCCAGGTGGTTATTTGCGTATTCTTAAAGCTGGATTTCGCCAGTCAGATTCTGCACCGATGGCGTGGGTTATCTTGATGGATAGAAACGTTGATGATAGTCAACAGTCGAATAATGACAAGGAAACAGCGGCTATAGATAGTTCTGCGAATGTAGAAGACGCCGAACATAAGGCAGCTATTGCTGAAGAAGAAAACACCGCCTCTGTGGAGAAAGTTGATAAGGAAGAGAAATAATACAAAGTTTAACGAAACTTTCCCATATAATCGCGAGCCCTTTTAAGGTTAGCACATAAAGGGAACGTAGCAGGATTGGCAGTTGTTATTTGTAGGGGTGTAGCTCTAACTGGTAGAGCAGCGGATTCCAAATCCGAAGGTTGGGGGTTCGAATCCCTCTACCCCTGCCATAGATGAAATATAGTTTAGTTAGTAGTTTTAGATGGAAAAAACCTCAAATTCTTTGCCGGATAACATCCTATTATTAACATCTTTAGTGGTGTTAGGGGGTGGAATATTTGGCTTTTATGCGTATGAAGCACAAGTGTCCACTTTGTGGCGCGCTTTAGCGCTTGTTGGTGTAGTGATTGTTAGTTTAGTCATTGCTTACCAGAGCACTATGGGTAAGAATATTATTCACTTGATTGGACAGTCACGCACTGAGGTGCGCAAAATGGTATGGCCTAACAGGCAAGAGATTATACAATTGACTATAACGGTTGTTATCGCTGTTGTCCTAGTAAGTATCTTTTTATGGCTATTAGACACACTCTTTTTGTGGCTTACAGAACTGATAGTAGGGCGTTAATATTATGGCAAAGCAGTGGTTTGTAGTGCACGCCTATTCTGGCTATGAGAAACAGGTGGCACAATCTATAAAAGAACACATTGAAAATAAAAGCATGCATGCAGAATTCGGTCAGGTTTTAGTGCCAACCGAAGAAGTGGTTGAAATCCGTGGGGATAAAAAGCGGACTACGGAGCGAAAATTTTTCCCCGGTTATGTATTGGTAGAAATGGATATGAATGACAATACATGGCACTTGATTAAAAACGTTCCGCGTGTGATGGGCTTTATTGGTGGCAATAGTACGCATCCAACGCCGATAGGTCAGCACGAGGTAGACGCTATTATGGAAAAGGTACGTGCAGGTGAGGAAAATCCAAGACCTAAGGTGATGTTTGATGAAGGGGAATTGGTGCGTGTTATTGACGGTCCTTTCACTGATTTTGAAGCGGTTGTTGAATCGACTAATTACGAGAAGAACACTATTCAAGTATCTGTCTTGATTTTTGGTCGCTCTACGACCGTAGATTTAGAATTTGGTCAAGTTCAAAAGAGCTAGGCATTATTTAGAAGTTGTTTTTAAGATACTATCTAAGACAACTATTACGAGGAGTTTATAGTCCATGATTGCTAAGGACTATCAAGCGATTGCACTCAAAGGAGTTTTAAAGTTATGGCAAAAAAAGTAGTAGGCTATATTAAATTGCAAGTGCCGGCAGGCAATGCTAATCCTAGCCCACCAGTTGGTCCTGCTCTAGGTCAACATGGTGTGAACATTATGGAATTCTGTAAGGCATTCAACGCTAAGACGCAGGAAACAGAAAAGAATCTTCCCATTCCCGTTGAGATTACAGTATATGCTGATAGAAGTTTTGAATTCATTACCAAAACACCACCAGCAGCAGTATTGCTGCGTAAGCTAACCGGGATTAGTAAAGGCTCAGGTGAGCCTAACCGTAATAAAGTAGGCACTGTGACGCGTGCACAACTAGAAGAAATTGCCCAGATGAAGATGCCTGATTTAAATGCTAACGATCTGGATGCAGCAGTGCGTATTATTGCGGGAACTGCTGTAAGTATGGGACTGATTGTTGAGGAATGAGCAATGAAATTGAGTAAAAAACAAAAACGTGTCCGTGAAACAATCAATTCTGATGCAACATACTTGTTGCCAGAAGCCTTGGATATTTTGCGTACGTTTAAGAGTAGTAAATTTGATGAATCCGTTGATGTTGCCGTCAATTTGGGTGTAGATCCTCGCAAATCTGATCAAGTTGTGCGAGGTGCTGCTGTTTTACCCAACGGGTTAGGTAAAACAGTACGTGTAGCTGTTTTTGCTCAGGGAGATCAAGCGAGTGCTGCCAAAGCAGCAGGTGCAGATGTGGTTGGTGCTGACGATTTGGCTGATGAGGTTAAGCAAGGCAATATAAATTTTGATGTGGTTATTGCTTCACCAGATATGATGGCGGTAGTTGGAAAATTAGGACAGATATTAGGACCTAAAGGCTTGATGCCGAACCCTAAGGTAGGCACAGTAACTCCAGATGTTAGCACTGCGGTAAGCAATGCTAAAGCAGGTCAAGCCCGTTATCGTGTTGACAAAGGCGGTGTAATACACACTTCCATTGGTCGCTTGTCTTTTAGTAATGAGGCATTAATAGAGAATTTGCAGGTGTTACTATCGGCCTTAGTGAAAGCCAAACCAAGTACAGCTAAAGGAATTTATCTGAAAAAAGTGGCTGTATCTTCTACGATGGGTCCAGGCATAGCAGTTGATCATAGCGCGCTATCGATTAAATAATTCGGATAGTTTTTGAGTTTTTATAGAATTAACCGCTACGCTCGATAGAGCATAGCAAACAGAATTGTACAGCAGTACAGTAGGCGATTTATAGTCGCTATTTGAGTGACCAACTATTGTTGTAAGTAGTCGGTCATCAAAGACCGTAGGTGTCAGGAGGGCTATATAGTTTTTCAGGCTTAATTTCCTACGCAGATGGGGCTCGTCATTTTTTGGGCGAGTATTAAATATCTAAGAGGGTTCAAACTCAATAAAAGGAGAACCATGGCATTAGGTAAGACGCAAAAGTTGCAAATAGTAGAAGAGGTTAGTGCTCAAGCAGCACAGGCCATTTCTATGCTTGCAGCTGAGTATAGTGGTATGTCGGTGTCTCAATTGACTGAACTACGCCAATCTGCTCGCAATGAGGGAGTAGAGGTGCGTGTAGTGAAGAATACATTGGCACGTCGTGTATTAGCGGATACAACGTTTTCAAAAATAACTCCAGTATTGAAAGGGCAGGTTTTACTTGCTTTTGCAAAAGAAGGTCCTGGGGATGCAGCTAAAGTATTTAAAAAATTTGTCGATGGGCAATATTCTATACGGGTTGTGGGGTTATCTTTGGGTGGCGATTTGTTACCAGGTGAAGCATTAGCTACTGTTGCTAAACTTCCTACTCGTGAGGAAGCATTAGCAATTCTTATGGCGACTATGCAAGCACCAGTTACCAAATTGGCACGTACACTAAACGAGGTACCCGGAAAACTGGTGCGAACTATCGCAGCAGTTCAACAGCAGAAAGAAGCTGCATAAGTTTCTGGTCATTCATTGATGCCTTTGTAACAAAGGCACATTTATAAGGAGATATACAAAATGACAATTTCTAAAGACGATATATTACAAGCCATTGCAGACATGAGTGTAATGGAAGTAGTTGAATTAGTTTCAGCTATGGAAGAAAAATTTGGTGTTAGTGCAGCGGCCGCTGTTGCTGCACCTGTTGCTGCAGCAGATGCTTCAGGTTCTGAAGCGCCTGTTGAGAAAGATGAGTTTGATGTTATACTAACTGAAGCTGGTGCATCTAAGGTTGGCGTCATTAAAGTAGTTCGTGCTGTTACTGGTCTGGGCTTGAAAGAAGCTAAAGAGAAAGTAGATGGAGCTCCTGCTGCCATTAAAGAAGGCGTTCCAAAGGCAGAAGCAGAAGAGTTACTAAAACAACTTGAAGAAGCCGGCGCGAAAGCCGAGTTGAAATAGTCACTGTGCGCAATCACGGTTTAGTGATTGGTGATAGTAACCTCTGCCCTGTACTTTAAGGGCAGGGGTTTTCTGCGCATCATGCTTTTTTGTTTGATTTTAGTAAACTGATGTTAAACAAAAAAATATACATAACCACATAAAGCTTTGAGAAGCGGGATAGTGTTGGTGCCCTGTTCACTTAAAGCTTTTAATTTCTTGAGGTAATACTGCAATGGCATTTCTTTTCACCGAGAAAAAACGAATTCGTAAAACATACGGCAAATTGCCCACCAGAATGGATATTCCTTACCTGCTGCAGTTACAGCAGACTTCGTATAAGAATTTTTTACAAAAGGATGTTGATTCAGACAAGCGCAAAGCAGGCTTGCAAGCAGCATTTGAATCCATATTCCCTATTGTAGGGACAGCTGGCACGGCAGACTTGGAGTTTGATGGCTATCGCCTTGGTGAACCAGAATACAGTGAAGATGAGTGCCGCCAGCGCAGTATGACCTACTATGCGCCAATTTTCGTGCGTTTGAAATTGGTACTATACGATAAAGAGCGCTCTACAGAAAAAAACAAAGTCACGAAAGAGATTAAAGATGGCGGTGCTGACATCTTTATGGGCGAGATGCCTTTAATGACTCAAAATGGCACTTTTATTATCAACGGTACTGAGCGTGTAACCGTATCGCAATTGCATCGTTCACCTGGTGTTATATTTACGCATGATAAAGGGCGTAGCCATTCTTCCCAGAAAGTTTTATTTCAAACGCGCATCATCCCATATCGTGGCTCATGGTTAGATATGGAGTTTGATCACAACGATATTCTGTATGCGCGTATAGATCGTCACCGTAAATTTTTAGTGACTATTATATTGCGTGCTATGGGCATGGATGGCGAGTCCATTCTGCGCTCATTCTTTGATATAAGTACCTTGTTTTTTACTAAGCGTCATATACAAGTCAATTTTGATCCAAATTTATGGAAGGGGAAAAAACTAGATTTTGATATTACGCACGCTGGGAAAGTCATTGTAAAGGCAGAAGTACCCATCAATGCACGTCACATTAAACTGCTCAAAGAGGCCGATGTTAAACGGATTATGGTTCCTAGCTCCTATGCTGTTGGCAAAGTAGTTGCACATGATGTAGTCAGCAAAAACAGCGGGGAAGTCATACTCAAAGCAAATGACATACTTACTGAAGAGGTAGTAGATAGCCTGCAGCAAAAGGGCGGTGGTAAAATTGATATTCTGTATGTAGACGAGCTAGAGCATGGTCCTTATATCTCGGACACTATGCGTCTTGATACAACACAGTCTCAGTTAGAAGCGCGGATAGAAATTTACCGCATGATTCGTCCTGGAGAGCCGCCTACTGAAGACGCTGCCAATAAATTGTTTGATAGTTTGTTTTTTGACGAACAGCGTTATGATTTGTCAGTTGTTGGTCGTATGAAACTGAACCGTCGCCTACAGCGTGAGAGCGATGAAGGCTCGCTTGTCTTAGAGCAAGAAGATATTCTGGATGTAATGCGAGAGTTGATTACGATTAAAAATGGTCGCAGCCAGGTAGATGACATTGATACCTTAGCAAATAGACGGATTAAAGCAGTGGGTGAGTTGGCTGAAAACGCTTGCCGCACTGGATTAGCACGTATTGAGCGTGTTGTGCGTGAGCGTCTTAGCATGGCGGAAGCAGAAAACTGGGGTCCTAAAGACTTAATCAACCCCAAACCTATTACGGGTGCTTTACGAGAGTTCTTTGGTTCTTCTCAATTATCACAGTTTATGGATCAGGTCAATCCCCTATCAGAAGTGACACACAAGCGTCGTATCTCAGCTTTAGGTCCAGGTGGTTTGACGCGTGATAGAGCAGGGTTTGAGGTGCGCGACGTGCATCCTACGCATTATGGGCGCATTTGTCCTATTGAAACGCCAGAAGGTCCGAACATCGGTCTGATGAATTCGCTGGCTATTTATGCTAAAGTCAATGATTACGGTTTTTTAGAGACTCCTTTCTTTAAGGTCAAAAATGGCAAAATAACGGATGAAGTTATTTATGTTTCTGCTATTGATGAATTACAGTACTACATAGCACAGGCGAATGTTGAAATAGATAAAAAAGGTAAACTGCAAGGAGATTTATTGCCTTGCCGTCATCAAAATGAAACCACTATTTGCCCCGTAGATAAAATTCAACTTGTAGAGGTATCACCAAAGCAGTTAGTATCCGTTGCTACTTCGTTGATTCCATTTTTAGAACATGATGATGCAAACCGTGCACTCATGGGATCCAACATGCAGCGGCAAGGTGTTCCTACTATCCGTGCTAGCAAGCCGCTTATCGGCACAGGCATGGAACGCTCAGTCGCAGTAGACTCAGGCAATGTTCTTGTAGCTAAGCGTGGTGGTTTTGTTGAAGCGGTGGATGCGGCGCAAGTTGTCATTCGTGCGAATGAAGACGAATGGTTAGGTGAAGGGGATGTTGGTGTAGATATTTATAATCTGCGCAAATATGCGCGTTCTAATCAAGACACTTGCGTGAACCAGCGTCCGATTGTGAATGTTGGTGATCAATTGAGTAAAGGTGATGTACTTGCAGATGGATCAGCAACTGATTTAGGCGAGTTAGCATTAGGTCAAAACATGCGTGTGGCATTCATGCCATGGAACGGCTATAACTTTGAGGACTCTATCTTAGTTTCTGAGCGTGTTGTGCGTGAGGATCGCTTTACTTCTATTCACATCAAAGAGCTCAGCACTCAGGCACGTAGTACGAAACAAGGTGACGAAGAAATTACTGCGGATATTCCAAATGTGGGTGATACGCAATTAGCAAACTTGGATGATTCAGGTATTGTACGTATTGGAGCAGAGGTAAAATCAGGTGATATTCTGGTTGGGCGTATAACGCCTAAAGGTGAGCAGCAAACTTCACCAGAGGAGAGATTATTGCACGCCATTTTTGGTGAAAAAGCATCTGATGTTAAAGATACTTCACTGCGCGTCCCATCTGGGGTTGAAGGTGTAGTGGTAGATGTGCAAGTTTTCACACGCGATGGCATTGAGAAAGATACCCGTGCACTACAAATTGAGGGCAGTCGTTTAGATCAGGTGCGTCAAGATTTAGACGCGCAGTTTAATATTGTGCGACGAAATTTAATTGAACGTCTATGCGGGCAAATTCAGGGTAAAAAGACAGCAGATGGCAAGCTGCTTACACAGAATGTTTTGCAGGGCATGAGTGGTGATGAAATTTTAACTGTGCGCATGAGTAGTGATAAATTGAATGTTCAGATAGAGAAACTGCAACAGCAATTAGAAGTGCTCAAAATTGATATCGATGAGCGCTATAAGCAACAAGAAATTAAGATACGTCGCGGTGACGAGCTCTCTCCTGGAACTTTGAAGATGGTTAAGGTATTAGTAGCGATTAAGCGCCCTGTGCAACCTGGTGACAAAATGGCGGGTCGCCATGGTAACAAAGGGGTCATATCACGCATCTGCCCCATTGAAGACATGCCTTATGATGAACAGGGAGAACCAGTTGATATCGTATTGAACCCATTAGGTGTTCCATCACGTATGAACGTTGGTCAAATTTTAGAAACGCATTTGGGCATGGCTGCTCGAGGTATTGGTCGTAAGATTGAAGTCATGTTGCGGGAAAAAAGAACAGCAGAAGAGGTGCGCAAATACCTGTTAAAAATTTATACTCACGAAGATGAACAGGATTGTATTAGCAACAAAATGAATGATAGCGAGCTCATGGAAATGGCGCATAACCTTAAAGCTGGTTTGCCGATTGCTACTCCTGTTTTTGATGGCGCCAGTGAAACGGTAATAAAGGACCTTTTAGAGGAAGCAGGTTACCCACGGAGCGGACAGATTGTATTATTTGATGGGCAGACCGGTGATAAATTTGATCGTCCAGTAACCGTTGGCTACATGTACATGCTCAAACTTAATCACTTAGTAGATGAGAAGATGCATGCGCGCTCTACTGGATCCTACAGCTTAGTAACACAACAACCATTAGGCGGTAAAGCCCAGCATGGAGGGCAGCGCTTTGGTGAAATGGAAGTATGGGCACTAGAAGCCTACGGTGCAGCACACGTCCTACAAGAAATTTTGACTGTGAAGTCGGATGATTTACAAGGTCGTACAGCAACTTATAAAAACATTGTTGATGGTAACCATTCCATCACATCATCACAGCCTGAATCACTTGGTGTATTGCTCAAAGAGATTCGCGCGTTGGGCTTAGATATCCAAATGGTTCAAGAATAAGGGAATATCAGGAGATATAGAAATGAAACACATGCCGCATTTTCTTAAACAACAAGAAAACGATAATGACTTTAATGCCGTAAAAATTGGTTTAGCATCCCCTGATAAGATACGTTCATGGTCTTTTGGTGAAGTAAAAAAACCGGAAACAGTCAACTATAGAACCCTAAAACCAGAACGAGACGGACTTTTTTGTGCCAAGATATTTGGCCCCACCAAAGACTACGAGTGCTTATGCGGTAAATACAAAGGTATCAAGCATCGGGGTGTGGTTTGCGAAAAATGTAATGTAGAAATCACACAAGTCAAGGTGCGCCGTGATCGCATGGGTCATATTGAGTTAGCCGCACCTGTAGCGCATATTTGGTTTTTAAAATCATTGCCTTCACGCATAGGTTTGCTTTTAGGAAAAACACTGCGTGAAATTGAAATCGTTCTATACTACGAAGCATCTATTGTCATAGACAGCGGTATGACTGATTTAGAGCACATGCAGGTACTGCGTGATGAAGAACTGATAGAAGCACGGGAGCGCTATGGCAATGAGTTTCGTGCTGAAATGGGTGCTGAGGCGATTTATGAGCTGCTTTGCGCTATGGATTTGAGGGAAGAAATCGCCAATTTGCATGTTGAATTAGAGGACTGTCGTAGTGAGGCACGCACCAAAAAATTATCCAAGCGGTTACGGATTATGCAAGCACTGCAAGAATCAGGAAACCGTCCTGAATGGGTTATTTTGCGCGCTTTACCTGTATTGCCACCAGAATTGAGGCCGCTTGTTCCTCTAGAAGGAGGACGTTTAGCCACCTCTGATCTTAATGATTTATACCGTCGGGTAATTAATCGTAACAACCGCTTACGTCGTTTACTAGACTTAGGAGCGCCTGAAATTATTGTACGCAACGAGAAACGCATGCTCCAAGAGTCTGTAGATTCACTATTAGATAATGGGCGTCGTGGTCGAGCTATTATGGGGAATAAACGTCAGCTCAAATCGCTTGCTGACATGATTAAAGGGAAACAAGGTCGCTTCCGTCAAAATCTGTTAGGTAAGCGTGTTGATTACTCAGGCCGTTCAGTCATTGTGGTTGGTCCACGCTTAAAACTGCATCAGTGCGGGCTACCAAAATTGATGGCAGTAGAGTTATTTAAACCTTTTATCTACAGAATTCTTATTCAGAAAGACCAAGCACCTACTATTCGGGTTGCTAAGCGTCTTGTAGAGCAACGGTATCCTGAGGTATGGGACGCTTTGGATGAGGTGATTCGTGAACATCCAGTATTGCTTAATCGCGCACCAACTCTACATAGATTGGGAATTCAAGCTTTTGAGCCTGTTCTCATAGAGGGCAAAGCTATTCAGCTGCACCCATTAGTGTGTGCTGCCTTCAATGCAGACTTTGACGGTGACCAGATGGCCGTGCATGTGCCGCTCTCTATTGAAGCACAAGCAGAAGCACGCGTGCTTATGATGCCTACTAATAATTTACTATCTCCTGCTAATGGCGAGCCTATCATTGTGCCATCACAAGATGTTGTTCTGGGCTTATACTACCTCACAAGAGAGCGTTATAACATTAAAGGTGAGGGTGCGTTATTTGCTAACGTTGAAGAAGTAGAGCGTGCTTATAGTATCGGCGAGGTAAACTTGCATGCAAAAGTGCAGGTGCGTATTCGTGAGGTAAAAATTGACGAGTATGGTAACCGTGATGAGATCGAAAAACGCCGAGACACAACGGTTGGGCGTGCATTGTTGTGGCGCGTTATTCCTGAAGGGTTGCAATTTGATTTAGTAAATCAGCCGATGACCAAAAAAAGAATCTCAGCTTTGCTAAATGCCAGTTTTCATGTCTTAGGTCCTAAGGATTCAGTTATTTTAGCTGACCATCTTATGTACACAGGCTTCAAGTACTCTACACGTTCAGGCATTTCATTTGGGGTTGATGACATGGTTATCCCAGATATCAAGAAAAAGACCATTGAGCAAGCAGATGCTCAAGTAAAAGAAGTAGAAAATCAATTTATTAATGGACTGCTTACTGAAGGTGAGCGTTATAACAAAGTTATTGACATTTGGACACACACGAATGAAAAAGTGACCAAAGCCATGATTGATACTATTGAGTTTGATATAGAAGAAGACAAAGAGGGTAATGCACAACAAGTACCCTCTTCAAATTCTATCTATATGATGGCAGATTCAGGCGCAAGGGGCTCAATGGCACAGTTACGTCAATTAGCAGGTATGCGTGGTTTGATGGCAAAGCCAGATGGTTCCATTATTGAAACACCAATTACAGCCAATTTCCGTGAAGGTCTTACGGTTTTACAATACTTTACATCAACACATGGTGCGCGTAAAGGTTTGGCAGATACCGCATTAAAAACAGCTAACTCAGGTTACCTTACTCGTCGTTTGGTGGATGTTGCACAGGATGTTGTAGTATCTACAGAAGAGATTTCTGAAGATCCTGGTTTGGTGAAATCTGCCTTGATTGAAGGTGGAGAGATAGTAGAGGCTTTGCGTGATCGGGTTTTAGGGCGTGTATTAGCAGAAGATGTGATTAAGCCGGGCAGTGATGAGGTGCTTATTGAAGCAAATACTGTATTAGATGAAAAGCAAGTGAATTTGTTAGACTCTAATAGCATCGATTCAGTTAAAGTGCGCTCTCCTTTGACTGATACCACTCGATTTGGCTTATCTCGTTACAGTTATGGTCGTGACTTGGCACGGGGACAGCTGGTCAATATTGGTGAAGCGGTTGGTATTATTGCGGCGCAATCTATTGGTGAACCAGGCACACAGCTTACGATGCGTACTTTCCACATTGGCGGTGCTGCCTCGCGTGCAGCAGCAGAATCACAGATTACTGTCAATAACACTGGAACAGTAACACTTAATAGGGTTAAATTCATTAAAACAGAAGCCGGCAAACTCATAGTAACCTCTCGCTCAGGCGAACTATCTGTTCATAGTAAGGAAGGGCAAGAGCGTGAGCGCTACAAAGTAGGCTATGGTACAGAAATATTTGTACGTGAAGGAGATACAGTTAAGGCAGGAGACCAAGTGGCACAATGGGATCCACACACGCATCCAATGATTACAGAGGTGAAAGGTTTTGTAAAATTCTTTAACTTTGTTGAAGGGCAGACTATTGGAACAGTCACTGACGAGTTAACTGGTATTTCTGCTGTAACTGTTAGTAAGTCAGTTGATGGTGGTTCTAAAGACAAGCGTCCTATGATTAAATTAGTGGATAAGAAGGGTAAGGATGTTTGCTTTGCTGGCACGAACACTCCGGCAATGTACTATCTTTCTGGTGGTGCTTTGGTCAATGTAACAGACGGTCAAGAAGTGAAAGCAGGTGCGGTGCTTGCAAGGTTTCCACAGGAAAGCTCTAAAACAGGAGATATTACGGGTGGTTTGCCACGAGTTGCTGATTTATTTGAGGCTCGTATCCCTAAGGAACCAGCCATTCTAGCAGAGAAGAGCGGCTTAATTTCTTATGGTAAAGAAACCAAAGGGAAATATCGATTGGTTATCACTAATACAGATGGCGAATCCATAGAAGTTCTTGTGCCAAAATGGCGTCAAATTGGCGTATTTGAAGGTGAGTATGTTGAACGTGGAGAAGTTTTAGTAGACGGTGCGCCTAATCCGCACCATATCCTACAAGTCAAAGGAGAAGAAGCTTTAGCAAACTACATTATTGATGAAGTTCAAAGCGTATATCGCCTTCAAGGTGTAAAAATCAATGATTTGCATATTGAGGTGATTATTCGTCAAATGCTGCGTAAGGTATCGGTTACTGATTCAGGTGACTCAACCTTTGTAGAAGGGGAGCAACTGGATTACCATCGTGTTTTAGATCATAATGATAAATTGATTGCTGAAGGTAAAAAGCCGATAGTGTTTGAGCGTATCTTGCTGGGTATTACAAAGGCAAGTCTAGCAACAGAGTCCTTTATCTCTGCTGCTTCATTCCAGGAAACGACTAAAGTATTGACTGATGCCGCAGTACACGGCAGAAAAGACCCATTAACCGGGTTGAAGGAAAATGTTATTGTTGGTCGTCTTATCCCTTCAGGAACAGGATTAAGTTACCGCCAAGCGCATGAAGAACAGTGGCAACAAATAGCCGAAAGCATTGATATAGAAAATATGGATCAAATACTGGCTAATGAGTTAGAGTCTGTTGATAATGCTGCTGCTGAATTGGCAAAACTTGACAATGATACGGCAGTAGTTGAGTAGCGAAGGTTCATCGTATTACTGCGTGCTGCTTGCTCTATGCGAGAAGGCGTTAAGCAAACGCTGTGAGCATTACAAAATCTGTTTTTAACGAGCACTCCACGTTCAGCCAGTGGAGTGCTCTCTAAATAATATTAAACGTGCTCAAGCAGTTTGATAGGTGCGTAAAGCACTTTTCCTGATAATGGAAACTGTAATTGCTCTTCATCGGAGCGCACGGTCCCAGCGCTGGTTAGAAAAACCCACTGCTGCTTATCTCCGCCTATTGTCGCCTTAGTTGGACATAGGACAGGTGTAGGAAAGGTCGCTATTTCTGTGCCATCTTTGTCTAATTGCATAAGACAGCCACCCTCAAATAATGCAAAGAATAACTGGTCACCATGTATAAGTAGGCCATCAGGTCGGGCGAGTTGTTCATTTTTATGCCATAGAGTGCGTGTGTGTACTGTCTGATGATTATCTATAGATGCCACGCCAATCATGCGGCTGAAAGTATCTGCAAAGAATAACTGCCTCCCATCTGCTGAGAAGCCTAAGCCATTTGCAGTCGTGATATTGGCATCTATTGATAGCGGATAAAAACGACCACTGTCATAGAGAAAAATAGTGGCATCTGGCATTGATTTATCATATATCAAAGTACCAATAGCAATTTGCCCACTCAATGCTTGAGCGCAATCATTAAAGCGCATATTACTATTGTGGAATGGTGCTTTCTGATAGGTATCAAAGCAACTATCAGCAGTGTTGTAGCAGAATACATGATATTGAGCAGCAACTAAAACTTTATCGCCATCTAACCAGAGTGCACCAGGCTCTTCAGGCAGTTTCCATGACTGTAGAGCACCCTCAAACATTTTGAAGTGTACGTATTTTTTGGGAATATCTATAAACCAGAGTCCTTGACGGCTGCTATCCCAAACAGGGTTTTCTGTTAAGCCAAAATCGCCATCTGCAAAAACTTGCCAGGAGTGGTGAGGTGTATGATTTACCAAATAGTTGCTCCAGTATCAGCAGCAGATACATTATTGCGCATATTATTAAATAGCATAGTGGAAAAGCCAGGCGGATTTTGTGGTGCTGGTGGTACTGTGCGTTTTGCCAATACGCTTTCTTCCACATCAAGATGCAGTAGCCCTTTTGCACTATCAATAGTGATGAGGTCACCAGACTCTACCGCATAGAAGTAATTATTCTCATCTGCGACCAAGTGAATAGCAGATAGTATTTGTCCACTGGCTCCAGATAGGCGCCCATCTGTTAGTAGCGCAATAGGAGTGCCCTTGGAGTGTGCCGACCCTAACACAGCCATTAACTTATGTAATTCGGGCATGCCATTATGCTTAGGGGATTGATAACGTACAACTACAACACATGGCGCATCAAAAACACCTTCCTGATATGCTTGAACTACAGCTGTTTGGCTATCAAAAACGCGAGCAGGCGCGCTAATGTTATGATCAGTAGCAGGTAGAGAAGATGTTTTAACAATAGCCTTGCCTAAATTACCTTGTACTAACTGGATGCCGCCATTTTTACGGAACGGATGATTAACAGGGCTAATAACCTCTGGGTTGCGTGTGCCTTGTGCTGGCTTATGTATGAGCTGCTGTTGCGAGTCTATTTCAGGAGTAAAGCATTGCTGATCCAAACCATAACCATTAACGGTTAGCACATCATCATGCATAAGTCCAGCATCTAATAATTGGCGTATAACCACAGCAGGACCACCTGCATCTTGAAAGTCATTTACATCAGCTGACCCGTTAGGGTAAATCTGACAGATAAGCGGGGCGATATGCGATAGCTGAGCTAAATCTTCCCATGTAATTGTATATCCAGCGGCGCGTGCAACGGCTATCCAATGAATAGTATGGTTGGTTGACCCACCAGTGGATAGGAGTGCTATAAGCGCATTAACTAAAGTTTTTGCAGTAACTAAGTGGCCTATGCCAGCATTTTTTTGCGTGCGGACTGTTTGAATTAACTGCTTAGTAGCATCTTCTACGAGATAGGGATGGATGCTATCACTAGGGTTGATGAAAGCATGATTGGGACGGTGTAGTCCCATCGCTTCTAACAGCATTTGATTAGAATTTGCTGTACCATAGAAAGTACAAGTTCCTGCTGAATGGTATGCTTGCATTTCTGCATCTAATAGCCTATCTTGGGATACTTTCTTTTCCACAAAAAGCTGACGAATGCGCTTTTTTTCAGCATTGCTCAGTCCGCTAGTCATTGGACCTGCGGGAATAAAAATAGTTGGCAAATGGCCAAACTGTAACGCACCGATTAACAGTCCAGGCACAATCTTATCGCAGATACCCAGCATAATGGCACCATCGAAAACATCATGTGACAAAGCAACTGATGTGCTCATAGCGATAATATCACGCGAGAATAGTGATAGCGTCATGCCTTCGCGTCCCTGTGTAATGCCGTCACACATAGCAGGTGTAGCACCAGCCATCTGTGCGCTAGCATCGTATTTACGAGCCAATTTACGTATAGCACTTGGGTAATTTTCATAAGGCTTATGCGCAGAGAGCATATCGTTATATGCGCTAACAATGCCAAGGTTTATACGCTTGTTGCTATCTATAATAAGTCGTTTATCCGTTGGCGGTGTAGCTGCTACTGCATGTGCTAAATTACTGCAAGCAATAGATTTGGACTTTCCACGTTGTGCTAAAGCATCTAGTGTGTTTAAATACATTGCGCGCTGCGCTTTGCTGCGCTGCTCAATGCGGTCGGTGATTTCTACTAACTGTTGATTAATCATAAAGCTTATATACTACCTGCTATGAGCGCGGCACCATATATGCCACTATCATCACCCATCTTACTTTGTGCTATATGGATTGACATGTTTTCGCTAAACAGCTGCTTAACGCTTTCTAAGCCTTCATTATACAAAATAGGTATTTTTGAAACACCGCCACCAATGACAATAATATCAGGATCCAGCATAAAAATAATATTACGCATAGCCTGTGAAAAGCAATCTAAAAACTGATTAGTTGCCTGCACGGCTTGGGAATCTTTATTCTGCCATAAAGCCTGTATTTCTTGGACAGAGGCATGCTTTTGTGATATTTCGGTATAAAGGCGCTGGTATCCTGTTCCAGATATATATTGCTCTAAACAGCCTTTTCTGCCGCACCAACAAGTATGCCCGTTCATATCTAAAGTAGAATGTCCCCACTCGCCAGCATATCCTTGCTTGCCCGTATAAATTTTTTTATCAATCACTAATCCACCACCTAAACCGGTTCCCATAATAACACCAGCTACTACACGGTGGTCTTTTCCAGAACCAAATATAGCTTCGCTCAGTGTCATACAGTTGGCATCGTTCTCAATGTGAACCCGCAGTCCGAGTTTTTCTTCTAAATCACGCTGGAAAGGCATGCCATTGAGGTGGGCGATATTACAGTTGCGAATAAGTCCTGTAATCGTTGAAACCGATCCGGGCATTCCTATTCCGACAGCCACGTCATCAGTAGCTTGTGCCTGTAATTTTTGAACAGCCGCTGCTACTGTAGCTAATACTTCTTGATAAGGGGCATTTTTATCGTGGAGCTTGCGCTCGCGTGTAATGATATCAAGCGGATTATCACCCGTTAACATACTAGCAATTTTTGTGCCACCAATATCTAAAGCAATACGTTGCATAATCTAAAACCAATAAAAATACTATATTGTAAATGTGCTGAGATGCTGTTCCAACTCATCAGCGCTGCTCCACTGCTTAGGAAGGAAAAAACTTCCTCCCACTGCTGCTACATTAGAGCACTCTAGAAATGATTGATAATTCACTGCATCAATCCCGCCTGTAGGGAAAAACTGCATATCGGGGAATGGACCTGCCATAGCCTTTAGCCAATCTACTCCTCCTAAAATATTTGCAGGAAAAGCTTTACATGTTGTAATGCCCATCCGCATCGCTTGCATAATTTCACTGGCTGTTTGTACTCCTGGGAAAATAGGGAGATTATGCTTATAAGCGCTATCTACCAAGGTGGCATCTAAACCTGGTGAAACAATACCCTGAGCGCCACACTGGGCAATCTGCTCAATTTGCTCAGGTGTAGTTACTGTGCCAGCAAGCACTTTAATGCTGGCGTGCTTGGAGGCCTTTTCAATAGCATGCATGGCATATTGGGTGCGTAAGACAATTTCTATATAATGAAGTCCTGCGCTTGCCAAAGTATCTAAGAGCAAATCCAAATTATCAGTTTGCTCAGGAGCATATAGCGGAATGAGTTCCTTGTTGAACAATTGCATAAGTGATTAAGATTCTTGCTTATTATGTATTAGAGAATCAAGCCAAATATAGCCATCCCGTTGAATGAAGTCATTACGGCGGGAAGGTCCCCAACTCCCAGCTTTATAAGGATATACCTCCTCTTCGTGACCTTTCCAATGTTCGATAATTTGGTCTGCCCACATCCATGAAGCATCTACTTCATCATGTCGTAAAAATAAAGTTAACTCACCGTTCACTATATCCTGAATGAGACGTTCATACGCATCACGTGGGCGCGTATTAAAGTATGAACTAAAATCTAAATTTAGTTTAACAGGCGCTACCTCTGTGCTGTCTCCAGGAATTTTGACAACAAACTGTAAATCTAACTGGTCGTTAGGATTAAGCCCTATAATCAGTTGATTGACATTGCCAATATCTTCTTTTGCAGAAAATAGAGTATGCGGCACATCATTAAAGTGAATGATAATCTGCCCTAAACGAGCTTGCATGCGCTTGCCTGTGCGCAGATAAAAAGGCACGCCTGCCCAGCGCCAATTATCAATCCAACACTTTAGCGCAACAAATGTTTCCGTGGAACTGCTTTGGCTAACATTAGGAGCTTGTAGGAAACCCGGGTGCATATCGTCGCCTAAATACTGACCACGTATCGTATTCATGCGCACCTCATGCTCAGAAGACATAGGTCGTAGGGCGCGTAATACTTTTACTTTCTCATCACGCACATAATTGGCTTCCATTTTAAGGGGAATATCCATGGCTGTAATGCTAAGCAACTGCAACACATGTCCTTGCACCATATCACGCATAGCACCGGTTCCATCATAAAATCCTCCGCGGCTTCCAATGCCTAACTCTTCAGCAATGCTTATTTCAACGCAGCGAATATTATTACGGTTCCATAAAGTTTCAAATAGCGTATTACCGAATCGTAGCGCAAATAGATTCTGTACAGACTCCTTACCCAAATAGTGATCTATGCGGAATATTTGATCCTCATGCAGCCATTGCTGTAATTGTGTATGAATAGCACGTGCGCTTTCACGATTGCTACCGATAGGCTTTTCAAGAACGACGCGCGCATTATTTAACAACTGCAAGCTGTGCATATTTGCGCACACAGGAATGAAGTAATTAGAATGAATAGCAAGATAATGAATCAAAAGAGCATCAGATGGTAGTAAGTCTTTTATTTTTGAAAAATCCGACTTCTGCTCAAAATCGATGCAACAATAGGTTACTCGATCTAAAAGATCCGATATAGCACGTTTATCTAATCCTAATTCAAAGAGATTGTCTTGAACAATTTCTTTATACTGTGCATCATCTATAGGCTTGCGTGCCACACCTGTAATAGCAAATTCGTCTGGCAAGCGATTATCCGCTTGCATGCGACAGAGGGCAGGGAATATTTTGCGCATGCATAAATCGCCCATGCCACCAAAAATAACAAACTGTATTTTGCTTGACATTACTGAGAATCTTGTGAGGTTATAACGCTTAATGAACCAGCTTTTGTTGCTAACTGAACTCCATCACTAAAGGTGACTAGCTTATTCGCTTGATAGGTATATGCCATGTAGGTCTTGATGCCATTATTATTAAAAACAGCATAAAAAGGCGTATCAGCAGTGATAGTTAAGACGGGGGTGCCCACTTTTTTGAGTGTTTCCAACCAATGGAGCGCGTGTGAGCGGGTATCGCCTAACTCAAAAGAGCCAAACTGATTCCAGCGTTCGTAGCCAGCCTCAGGATCAGCTAATGCAAGATATTTAGCAAACAAATCCTGCCAAATATCTGGTGGGTCAGCACGCTTGCCGCGGTCAGCATAAATGACCTCTTCTTTCTTTAAGGCATCTAAGTTATGCTTTATATAGGATGGATTATCACCCAGATAGGTAGAAGAAGGGGTTAGGGGTAAGAAGTTGATGCCGTGTATTTGTCTGGGCTCATCAATCCACCAGGTGTTGTGCATGAGTTTGCCAGCAAACACAATACATACATTGGAATTGAGGTACTCTTCTGGGAAAACCAGACCATAAGAGTCAAACCAGTAGTGCCTCGTTGCCTCAATCTCTGTGTTATACATATAAGTGCCTAAGGCGACTAATTCAGGGTCGTCGCGTAGTGATCCCCACATCATAAGGGAAGCCCAAGCATTAATCGCCTCAGAACTAGATTCTTGGTTGTTGCCATGTGGTCCTCGAGCGATGCCTGAAGCCCAAGAATGCCCTTCATACGGGTCAAAATTACGCAAGAATGGGAAGGTAGATGACCCACGCTCTGCTGTAGCAATATCTTGTACTAACCAATCAATTGATTGCCCCCATTGCTCAGCCCAATCAGGATCAGCCATAGCAATCTCTGCAGCAGCACGTATCCAATACCCATAATGGAAATGATGGTCATTCATATCTAAAACAGCATCATACTCTTCTGGGTAACTCACCACCGTCCCTGTTTTTTTATCATAGTGGAAATAGGTCGTTTCGCTGCGCCCCGATAGCCATTTTTCTGCGCGCTTTTTGACTTTCGTCAATAGTTCTTGGCGGTAGTCCATCTCCCCTTGGCTTTCCGCCACCTGCATTAATTGCGTAATGCGTTGCAAACCTTTGCCTTGCCAGTAAGGACCTGTACCAATTTCTAACATCATACGTCTGCCTGCTGCTACATCGCGCCGCAGCTGAGTCTGCAAATCATCCGTAGCCTCTTCATCTGTAATGCCCGGCCATATTGGCACAAAGCCATTATTTTTTAGATGCGTATTAAAGGAGTCTGTTTGAAACAGACGAATGGGTCCACGAATGGTTTGTAAAGAGCCAATTTCTTTGCTGGGTAGGTTATTGTTGTTATGATAGTGATGGGGATAGAGTCCGATAATAGGCGGTGCTTTTTTAGAACTCTTAGCATGTGTGGTTAATGCAAAATGCGTATGCACATCACGCGTTTTCTCATCCACTTTCCAACTAACAACGGTGTTTTCTATAAAGGTGAATGCGCTATCGTGAAACGCGTTTAAGGTGTCATTACTTAGATTAGGTAGCGCTGCAACCGACATAAAGGTGCGATCCCCATTAAATTCAATCAACCATTCTGTATCCGATTGTTTGACCCATCGTGCATTATTTGGCGCGAAGACGGCGTATTGTTTAGTGCTGTTTTGGATAATAAGCGCGTTACGTCCTTTAGTATCTATGCTAGCCCGAAACGAGGGGGCAAAATCAACCTTGATATTGCCTTCACTGTTGTTTACATAAATAAAGGGGCTACCATGGCTCAAAGTCGCAACCATCTTTTGTTCAGTAGAGACCATTTCCATATCGGCTGCCCAGTCGCTGTAGTTGCCCAGTAAAGTGGCGTGTGGTTGAAAGGCGACTGGCGTGATTCGCACATCATTTTTGTGGGTGTAATGGATTTCTACATCACGTCTATCAGTTGGAATAACCTCTTTGGTAGGAAAAGATATTTCCAGCCCTTCAGGCGTTGCTTTGGCGGTTAACGGCGTGGCGTAAACGGGATCCCCCCAGCGTTGATACATAACGGCAGAAAACCATTGATTGGTTGGAGCAGCGCGCTTCTGCATAGCAGCCGTACGATACAGAGGACTGGGAGGACTTCTATCGCCTGAGCTAATCTCTAAGCGCAAACCGCCGGCCCCTGCCTTGTGAACTTCCTTGAGCATCTGAGTTTCATCCTTCATAGAACAACCCAAGAGCAATAGAGATGATATAAAAGTAAGCGTTAATTTTAAATGATGCATGGCAGACTGGCCTCCTTTGTGGAAAGTATGAAAGCGTTTTCATTATAACAAAAAATTAACCAATATAGGCATGTTCTTTCAAAGGCAACATTAGGTATATTATTCTGCAGAAAGTGAAGGGAAGTTAAAGAATCCAGCATTCTCCTCTCCTCATCATTTTGCAATAACTTTATGGCAAATAGGCATAAAAAAAGCCTTTGCACATGCTGTGCAAAGGCTTTTAAAATGAAATAACTTCGGTTGCTTTATCGAGTAAAGCCAATCCAGCCTATTTGAATGAGGGTATGGAAGCCACCACCGACATCAGCCACAGGGTTATTACCACCCTCTACTGAAACGATGACTTCACTGACACCAGCATCCACAATACCTTCAAGGCTACCTGATCTACAAGTAGAGAAGTCAGCCAAAGGTATGGTGTAATGGCCATGTCTAAACTCATGAGCAGTTGGAGGATCAACTCTGGCCTCAGCAACACTTACGTTAACTTGACAATCATGCTGCCAAGAGAAGTTGCTTGGGTGCTGGACACCACCGGTTACACGCACCGTAAAGGTGGTATGTGTTTTAGCATCATCGGCTGCGCCACTACCCATTTGGATTTGCAGGGCAGAGTCACTGCTTACCGCCAAACGACCACGGTTTGGTGCTTGCACAGTGAGGCCGAAAGACATTCCCTCTGTCAGATCACCTGTAGAAGTCCATTGATTGCCGATTGATTGTCTTTGCTGTATGATGTTGGCATCGGTCCTAGCGCCATCCCAACTGGTAGTTATGCCATCGCTTTGGAATAGATAAACACCAGCGTTTGCATTGGTTATAGCACCGCTACCAATATCGCCGGGATTGCCACTACCATCTGCATCGGGTATGGTACTTCCAGTTGCGTATCCATGAGCAAGCAACTGCAAATCATTGGTGTTCGGTGTTGCTGCACGGAGTTCCAAGGAAGCCGACATTACCCAGAATCATTAAGGTATGATTGCTGTTGGTAGAGGCATCTGAATCTGGGTCAGTGCCACCGAGCAGTAATACAGCAACTTCATCTAAGGTGGCTAACACATCTCCTACACTGACGCCACCACAGTCCCATCCAGTTGACAAGTCAAGCGTATGGGTTAAGAAACCTTGAGAACTTGTGTTAGGTGTATCCTGTGGGCTTAGTGGCACATTGATATTACACTGTTGATCAGCAGGATTCTGAATACGTGCCGTGAAGGTAGAGTGCGCATTGGGATGAGCAGAAGCTGGTAGTGCATTACCTATCTGCAGAACCAGATGGGTTGCAGAACTGAAGTCATAGCTTTGAGGTGCTTGTACACTAATGCCTGCAAAAGCGGTAGTGCTCAGTGTTGAATCATGAAAAAACTGTGCACCAACTCCTAAGCGTTGATTGATGTTTACTTCATTATTGGCATTAAAGGCATTCGCAAAGCCGTTTCCTTGAAACGCAAAGACATTAAAGCCATTATCTGTATGTGCAAAGATTGAATCAGTAGTGGAAACTGCATAGCCAGTAACAAAGGCATGATAACCTGTATTACCCGTAGGACGGTTATTGACCACAACGGTTACTGCTGCTGTACTGTTATCAGAAGCGGTTACAACAACGTCTGTTTGACCAGGTGCTGCACCTTCTATCGTAATAATACCATTATTGTTAACGGCAGTAGCAATGCTTGCTCCGCCTGAAACAACAGTTGCAGCTGTGTCGGTGGAACCATCTAATGTTACAACAACGGAGGCAGTTTCGCCTACACCTAAGCGCAGATAGTTTAAGCTAAGCGTGACTGTTGGTATAGGTGTTGGGCTGGTAACGGTTACAGTTGCTGTAGCAGAAGCAGCAGTGAATAGGCTGCCGTCTGCAAGAACACTTGCTGTAATAATAGCAGTACCTGCACTGATAGCAGTGACTGCGCCATTTAATCGATCAATAGTTGCAACTCCCGTATTGTCAGAGGCATACATAACCGTTCCAGTGCCTGTAGGATCCAGAGAGGCAATTAAAGTGCCACCTGCTCCTACTTCCAAACTAAGTGTGTTGGAATTAAAGGTCAAAGTCCTGGTTGTTGGATCGCTGCTAGTTAAATCAGACGAAGTAGTCGTGCTGGATTCTTCGCCGCACCCGGCAATAAACAAAGAAACGGTCAGCATTAAAAACACTGCCTTCAAGTGCGTAATATATTTCATGTAAGATCTCCTATAAAGTCATTTATATATCGTAAAAAATTGCCAATCATTGTGATGGAATGACCGGCATTGTATATCAAAATGATAATGTGGGTATAAATTCTAAGCAAACGCTTTCATAATGGAATATGTATAAACCCTATTTACTAATGAATTACACCTACACAATAAAGTATTACCCAATCCATTTTGTTAATTGTAGCAGCATTTCTTAACCCTGAATTCAATGGTGTGAGGGTCAATTTTTTATGGCTTGACAAGCACTTAACATTGACTACGGTAGAAGCGGAATCTTCAGCAACTATCAGTAACATAAAGAGTCTATGTTCATATTCATGTTTTCTTATTTACGTTAGTTTTTGAAAGAAACCGCTTTCAAAAAAACATGTACCTGATTTTATAGATAGGTATAATAAGGTTATGTTACGTAATATCTCAAGTGCACAAAACGCACTGAAATTGTGTATTGAATGCCAAGTTTTAGTGTATGCGTTGCCTCGGTAAGTAAGGATCCTTGATAAGGAAATAAATGAGCAGTTCAAATAGTAAAGACAACGTCACTTTGAATGTAGTGGCTAAGCGTGCTAAAGTATCGCCAAGCACTGTGTCTAGAATACTCAATGACACCGCTCGTGTTAGCGAAAGTAAAAAGCGTCGTGTTTTTGATGTGATTCAACACTTAGATTTTCGTCCTAATTTGATGGCAAAATCATTGGCTCGAGGGAAAAGCATGACCGTGGGTGTGCTGACTCAGTTTTTAGGCAGTCCTTACTACGCGGAGGCATTGCGTGGTATTGAGGGGGTGCTGTACGATGCTGACTATGCTCCACTCTTTGTCAGTGGTCATTGGAATGAAAAGGAAGAGCGCGCTAAAATTGATGTTCTATTGTCACGTCAAGTTGATGGGCTGGTTGTTTTTTCAGGGTGTCTGCCTGACTCAACGCTTGAAGAGTTGGCAAAGCAAGTGCCTGTGGTGGTAGTGGGAAGGCGATTAAAACAAATAGAAAATTTAATTTCAATTGGCTTTGATAATCGTAAAGGCTCTTCTATGATTGCGCAGCATTTGTATCAATTGGGTCATAAACAGCTCGCTTATATTGCAGGTCCAAATGAGCATTATGATGCGATAGAGCGTTTTGAGGGTTTTAAGCAGGCAGTTAAAGAGTTAGGAATGGATTTGCCAAATGAGCTGATTGTGCAGGGAGACTTTCAAGAGTCGGGTGGCTACAAAGCCGCACAGAAATTGCTGGGCACTAATATACCGTTCTCTGCTTTAGTTGCTGGAAATGATCAAATGGCCTTTGGGGCTAAGTTGGCACTGGCTAGAAATTCGCTGCGCATTCCTGATGATGTGTCTTTGGTTGGTTTTGATGATTTGCCACAGGCCGCCTTTACTAACCCGCCATTGACAACTGTGCGTCAATCTGTTTTTGAGGCGAGTGCCATTGCGGCAAAAGCTGTTTTAAGTTTGTTAGGAGGGGAGCCTGAAGAATCTGCAACGGTTGAAGCGCGCATAGTTGCACGTGAGTCAGTACGGCGTATTGCCATGTAAGATTTGAATGGTTGTCGCACTATTTATATGAAATTATTATCCATGAAAAAAATAAGGAGTTTGTTATGTTGAAAGTAGCATATAGATTGAAGGGCGTATTGCCTATATTATTCGCATCAGCTGTATTAAGTGGATGCGGTGGTACCACTGAGAGCACATCAAGTGATCAAGTAACTGTGCCAGCACCTGGCTCAGGATCTGCCAGCGCTAACACGCCAAGACAGTTTTTAGTTTCGCAGATGCAAAACACTGCTGGAAATGCCTCGCTGGGAATAACCAACGAAGGGGGGGCTACATTTGGTTTCACCAATGGCAATTTTGCACAAGGGCGTATAGCATGGGATTATGGCAATAACCTTACAGAGCAGAATCAAAACATACAGCAACGCCAGTCCAATGGTTTTCAGCGTGCTAATGCCGGTGTGGCTACAGAAGTAGATAACTTCGGTATAACCGTTTCTGCTCCTAATAATGGTACGATGGATATTAGTTCTGCTACACATATTGTCCTACAAACGGGTAATGGCCGTGGT
Source organism: Gammaproteobacteria bacterium (assembly GCA_965219665.1). Lineage (GTDB taxonomy): Bacteria > Pseudomonadota > Gammaproteobacteria > CAKMZV01 > CAKMZV01 > CBDCOD01. Next base: position 91,240 of record CBDCOD010000022.1, read on the forward strand.
GCACTTGGGCATGGTCCTATAAGTGATAATCCTAATATGCATACAAGTGCTATTTCACATATGGTTTATACAGTGGACTTGATCGCGCAGGTGGCAGATAGTGCCGCCGACGGTGGGATGCGCACTGTAACGTGTTCAGCAGACTTGGCGTTAGAAGAGGGTGATCGGAATTTTAATGATGAAGGAGTCAATCCATACGCTATTCATACCTTTATGATTGCGATTGTGGATTTTCAGGATGAATGTGCAGATGGTGGGCGCGATGAAGTATTACCACGACTGAGTCAAGTAGCGGTTAAGGTGGTGGGTGGCAAAGATGCTGCGGCTTCTGCTGATCAAGGTACTAGCAATAACTCTGCTGTATTATTGCAAGTGGGCTGGATTGGCTTTATCAGCACAGATACATCTATCACTGCAGATAATAGCACTAATGCCAATAAGTTGTTCGCATCACAAGTCATGATTGCCGATGATGGCACAGCGCGTACCATAGAAAATGGTAGTGTTACGTTATTCTCTGATTCAGCATTTGATATAGTAACCGAGCGTTTTGGGACTACGGCAGCAGATAAGCGCACTCAAATCCGTGAGCGTCAGGCATACGGCATTGAGCGCGGTAGTTCTGCTACGTTAAGCGCTGAGTCTTCCTTTGGCATAACCTTCAACGCAGCCAATGATGGTACCGTTAACATTAGTGAGTCCTCTACTTTGGTTATTCAAATGGGGAATGGCAGTTTTTCTACCAATAGTTTTAGCGTATTTACGATTGAGTTATCTGATGGCACCAATTGGTGTCGTGTTAATCAGGATGTGAGTGCTGCTAAAAGCAACTCAGATGCGCCACCTGCAGGGGTTCATTTTTATGGGTTGCGTACTTATGAATTAGCGCTGAGTGCTTTTACCGCTTGTAGCAGTGGCGCAGTTGGCGATGTACAAACTGCTCTGAGCAGTGTCAGTGTTAAAGTGATTGCCGGTGAGCAAGCAAATTCTGACGCTCTGTATACTAATACCTTAATTCACCTAGGCTGGGTCGCGTTTAAGTAATGCACTAGCCATAATTTATTCAAGGGGCTGTGCATGCGCAGCCCTGGTTCATAACTCCTAAGTATAGTCCGTTTAACCATGAAAAAATCCCAAAACATTGTATTTTCACTGATTTTGCTGCTCAGTAGCAGTGCCTTGGCTGATGTAAATCTGGGCCCTTTTATTCTGAAAGGCTTTCTCAAGCAGCAAGCAGGCTTTGCGTCGCCAATTTGCCATCGTTGCGCGGTTGAGCCCGATGAAGACCGTCAACGCTGGTGGGCAGACGCGATACGCGATGGGGCTGACTTTGGGCCGCGGATGAGTACCCTATCCCTTATTCACCTGTATCTGAATACTAAGAAATTTGAGATGGGTAATGGTTACAAAATATCCGGCACAATTAGCCAGCGCTGGCGTGATTACGCCATTGATATTCCTGGAGTGCTGTATGATGCCAATGTGCTGATTGAGCAGGATTATTACGGTAGTTTACAACTGGGTAATTTTGTTACCCGTGGTTGGGGGATTGCGGACTTTCCGTATGGTAGTCATGTTGGTTTGGCAGATGCTTGGGGTGCTAGTGGATCAGGGTATGGTATTTTGACGCGTGCCGTGCGCTATGCGCTACCCGTATATGACTTATTTGAAGGGGATTTTCGGATTGAATATACGCGTGATTTTGGGGAGGCAGGCTTTAAAGTACTGAAGCCTGAATTTCATGAAGTCTGGTTGCAGTATGTGCGCAATGGCGTGATTGTGGATTTCTTCTGGCAATTAGGCATTAACGGCATACCAGGCAGCTGGACACATGGTCCGTTTAGAGGGTATTACTAATGAAGTAGCGCATGAGGAAGTTGCCGCAGATGGAGGGGCTTTTGGCAATCAGCCACCACTTGAGCAGAATCGGCAAAGCATACTGTTAATGCTAATGACGCATTTTCCGATTAACAATGCAACTTTTGTGTATGCAGGCGTACGTCATAATCGTTGGAGTGGTGCTAATGCGGTAATAGTTGATGTGGGTGGACCTGGAGAAGGGGATGAGTTATGGAATAATATGTTTAATGTGAATTGGGCTATAGACGCTGGTAACGATGAGGGTGTGCCAGCGAATCCTGATGGAGATGACAGAGGTTATCCTGCCAGTTCAACTGATGCGATGATTGGTTTTCGTTATCGCCCTAATAACCGCTGGACATTTTCTACAGGGTGGGTCTATCTTGGTGAAGCAGAAACAGATAACCCTTTAGAGCGCGGTCAGTCTAACGCTGCTATTTTTGGTGGGATTGGCGGTGGTTACTCTTTCCCAAGTGTGCTTGGGTTAAGTGCTAATGCAGGAATAGGATTTGCTTTTTTCAAAGAAAAGGGATTAGCACCACTCTCTATGCCAGCACATACTGCATTTAGTGGGGTTGATCCACGTGTTAGCACCTTTGGTGCTGGGATTACTTTAGAAATTGAGTATGTTATATAGCTTAATGTATAGAGTAGCGCTTAGCAGTATACTGTTATTAACAGTTGTTGCTTGTGGGGGCAGCGAATCTTCTGATGGTGGTAGCGGTGAAAACCCTGTTTTAGTTAATCGGACTATAGCATTAACACCGACCTCACTCAATATAGTAGTTGCCTCTACTGCCAGTATCACCGCTCATTTTTCTGGCACAGGTATTGTGCGTTATATGTCTGATAATACTGCCGTTGCCACTGTAAATGGTGATGGTGTGGTTACTGCTGTTGGCGTAGGTGTCACTACGATTACGGTTAGTGTTGCTGCCGATGGTGCACATGCTGCTACTTCTACCATAGCCAGTGTGCAGGTTACAGCTCCTCCGCCGCTATTAACTACCAGAAGCATTGTTATCATACCGCTGATGTTGACTGCCGGCTCTACAGGGAATCTTAATGCGAGTCTTAGTGCGGGGACAGGAGTTATTGTGTATAACTCAAGTAATCCAAGTGTTGCCAGTGTAGATATACACGGTATAGTTACTGCTGAAAGTGAGGGTGTTGCTATGATTAGGGCAAGTGTTGCCGCTGATAATCAGTATAGTGCCACTAGCTCAGTAGTTACAGTTACTGTTTTGATCAGCTCAGGGACTATTATGCCAAGTATTGCGCTGTCTTCCGATTATCAGTTGGTGTGGCGTGAGGAATTTGAAGGGGTTAATGGCGCGGAGGTTAGTAGAAATAACTGGAACTATGATATTGGTTCGCCACTATTTGGTGGTTCGGTATGGGGAAATAATGAAAACCAGTACTATACTGATAGTCGTGATAACTCGTATTTGCAAGATGGCGAACTGGTTATTAAGCCCATTTATCGGGGGGCAAATGTGATTCCAAACGCGCCTTCTTCTGTTTTTGCTACCTCTGCACGCTTAGTTTCTACTACAGATGACTACTACAATGCTATTGGTAGTCAGCCCTACGGTTATTATGAAATTCGCGCAAAAATCACTTGTATTGCTGGCTCATGGCCTGCTATTTGGATGTTGGGTAGAGACGGTGATTGGCCTGCGCGCGGTGAAATAGATATTATGGAATGGTTCGGTGCTACTTATGCAAATGATCCTGAACGATATGCGTCGGCATTACATTTTCCCGATCGGCATGCTGGTAATCCTATATTCAGTGAGCGTAGAATAAATAACTACTGCGGTGCGTATCATGTGTACTACTTGATCTGGGAAGAAGATCGCATTACCACTGGGATAAATGGTGCAGTAAATTTAGTCTATGATCGCCCGGTGGATTACAGCAATAATAACTGGCCATTCACACAGCCTGCGCACTTCCTGTTGAATATTGCCGTTGGTGGAAATGCTGGTGGTGCAGTGAATCCAAGCGATGTGTCTTCTATGCAGATGAATGTGGATTACATACGCGTGTGGCAGGATGATAGGAATGAGCCGCGCCCTGTGCAAAGTTCTGCTACGCCCCGACAAATTTTAGCGTCTCAGATGGAGGCTGTAGGTAACTCAAACGCCCGTACTTACGAAGGTGGAAATGTTAATGTATTTGCTAATGGTAATTTCAACGAAGGTCGTTTACATTGGGATTTTGGGAGTAATATTGCAGAGCAAAACAATAATATACAGCAGCGTCAATCCTATGGCGCTCAGCGCGCAAACAATGGGCTGGCAGATGCAGATGATAACTTTGGCATGGTTATTTCTGCACCGAGCAATGGTAGTATGAATATTTCATCTGCTACGCATATTGTGTTACAGACAGGTAATGGTCGCCCTGAATCGGGTCCATTTTCAAGTGCTATTTCGCATATGGTTTATACAGTGGACTTGATTGCAACAGTTGGGCAACGCACGGTAACATGTTCTGCTGATTTGGCTTTAGGTGCTGATGACCGAGCTTTGGGAAGCACTGGAGTTAATCCCTATGCTATACATACCTTCCGTATCGCCATTACAGATTTTGCTGATGAGTGTAGAGATGGTGGGCTCAGTGAAATCTTACCACAATTGAATCAAGTAGCAGTTAAGGTAGTGGGTGGCAAAGACCCAGTGGCTTCTGCCGATCAAGGTAGTAGTGATAACTCTGCTGTATTATTGCAAGTGGGCTGGATTGGCTTTATCAGTACAGACACGTCTATCACTGCAGATAACGCGACTAATGCTAATAAACTGTTCGCATCACAAGTTATGATTGCGGATGATGGCACAGCGCGTAGCATAGAGAATGGTAGTGTTACGTTATTTGCTGATTCGGGATTTGATATGGTGCAAGAGTCTTTTGGTACGACGGTGCAGCAGCAGCGCGATAATGTTCGCCAAAGACAGTCTTATGGGATTGAGCGTGGTAATTCTGCTCTGCTCAGCGCGGCGTCCTCTTTTGGGATTACGTTTAATGCAGGCAATGATGGCATAGTGAATATTAGTCAATCATCGACTTTAGTTATTCAAATGGGTAATGCCAGTTTCTCAAATAATAGTTTTAGTGTGTTCAGCATAGAGCTGGAAGATGGCAATAATTGGTGCCGAACAAATCAAGATGTGAGCGTTGCCAAACCTACTACGAATACCCCTTCCCCACCTATTGGTGTACATGGTTTGCGTACGTATGAAATACCGTTGAGTGCATTTGCCACTTGTAGTGGTGGCACTATTAGTGATGTGCAGTCGGCTTTGAGGAGTGTGCAGGTTAAAGTGATTGCTGGTGAGCAAGATAACCCTGCGCTAACAGCGACCAATACGCTAATTCATGTCGGATGGATTGCCTTCAAGTAGTGTAAAAGGGTTATCTTAGTTGTAAATAGGATGTGTAGTTATGTATAAATGGGTATTGTATGGCTTAGGTTTGGTAACCGTTCTGTGGTTGCAGTCATGCGGTAGTGAGATTACTTCTGATACGCCAGTTGTTGAGACGCCATTTGTTGTGAGCGAAAATCCTGATTTTGGTGTTGGAAGCGAGCCCCGAATAGTCCTGCCGAGTCATTTTAATTTGGCGTGGCGTGATGAATTTGATGGCGCTAACGGTGAGCAAGCAAACAGTCAGCGTTGGGGCTACGATTTAGGCTCTCGCTTGCTTGGCGGTAGTGTTTGGGGCAATAACGAAAACCAGCATTATACAAACTCAACTGAAAATTCTTTTATTGAAAATGGTGCACTGGTTATTCAGCCAGTCTATAAAGGGGAGGGGAATATTGACGGCGCTGCTAGCTCTCCCCATAGAGTAGTGGCTACTTCTGCACGCTTAGTCTCTACTACAGATGATTATTACAATGCTATCGGTGCCAATCCTTATGGATATTATGAAATCCGTGCCAAGATTTCCTGTGCAGCAGGGTCATGGCCGGCTATTTGGATGTTAGGTAGAAATGGTGTTTGGCCTGTGCGCGGCGAGGTGGATATTATGGAATGGTTTGGCCGCCATTTCATAAATAGCCCGAATAGGTACACAGCAGCTCTCCATTTTCAAGACAGGCATGGTTCTAACCCTGTAGGGAATGAAATGTCAGTTAATAATTTTTGTGATGAATACCAAGTATTTCACTTTTTGTGGCAAGAAGACAAGTTAGTGTTAGGCATTAACGGTTTGACTAATCTGGTTTACAATCGTCCTACAAATTACAGTAGTAGCAATTGGCCATTTACACAGCCAGCACATTTGCTGATGAATATTGCTGTAGGGGGAAATCTTGGAGGGGATCTGAACCAGATAACCGAAGTAAGCGTTGCCGACATGAGAATGGAAGTGGATTATGTGCGCGTATGGCAAGATGGGGATTAGAGGGAAGTAGTCTGATTGCTCATCATAATTGACATAGTAATTTAAGGAAGAAATATGATGTTACGAAAAATGGTTTTTATAGTGTGCCTGTCTGTATTTGCAGTGCCATCCTTTGCTGAAAAGATCAAGTTAAAGGTCGCTGCTTTTCCAGCAGTAGATCAGATTGTTAAATTAGCACTGCCAGCGTGGCAGAAAAAGCATCCTAATGTAGAGGTAGAGGTGGTTTCCCGCCAGTTTGGTGATCACCATACTGCTATGACGACAGCTCTGGCAACCTCGTCGGGTTTGCCTGATATCATGGCAATTGAGTATGGTTTTTTGGGACGCTTTGTGGGCGGAGGTGGCTTTCTAGACTTAAAAAAGAAACCTTACTCTGTAGAGCGTTTTAAGGATAAGTGGGTGCCTTTTGCCTATGCGCAGGGACATAGTGCTAAGCACGGGCAAGGCGCAATACCAACAGATATTGGTCCTGGTACGCTGTTATATCGCAAGGATATATTAGATAAAGCAGGTATTAGTGAAGCACAGTTGACCGAAAGTTGGATTTCTTATATAGAAGCAGGTAAGCAAATTAAGCAGAAAACCGGTGCCTACTTATTGGCGCATGCGCGTGATATTAAGGACATTGTCATTCGTGCCGGCATTCCTGAGGGTGAAGGGGTTTATTTCAAAAGTAAAGGTAAGCCTGTCATTACCGAAGCGCCTCGTTTTCGTAAAGCATTTGAATTGGCAAAAAGCGTTCGTGATAATGGCTTAGATGGGCAAATTTCGGCTTGGTCTAACGAGTGGAGCGAAGGGTTTAAGCGAGGACAGATTGCTACTCAAATGATGGGAGCATGGTTAGCAGGGCACTTGTCTAACTGGTTAGCGCCGGATACTACTGGATTATGGCGTGCTGCGCCTCTACCCAATAAAGTAGAGTTGTCGTGGGGTGGAACATTCTATGGCATTCCTAAGAAAGTAAAGCATAAAGAACTTGCTTGGGAGTTACTGCAACATTTAACCCTGTCGGTTAAGCAACAGACACGTGCCTTTGAAGAATATGATGCTTTCCCTGCCTTAAAAGAGGCACAAGAGGGCGCGTTTTTTAGCCAAGAAATAGCCTTCCTTGGCGGGCAAAAAGCAAGATTACAGTGGCGCAAATCTGCAAATGCGATTAAAGCAAGTGCGGTGTTTAAGCACGATCCCATCGCTGAGGAAATTGTGAATAGTGAGTTAGACCTTGTTTTAAGCAGAGGCAAGGATATAGATAAAGCATTAGCGGATGCTCAACGTTTAATTAAGAGGCGCTCTCGTCGGTAAGTTAGAGATTTAATAGTTTAGAGGTTTTATTCATGTTTAGTCAGTCTAAGTATGCCCCTTATATATTTATTGCGCCATTTTTGACGCTGTTTTTAGTTTTTGGTCTTTTTCCGATTGCATTTTCTATCTATGTAGTGTTCCACACATGGGACCCTGTAGAAGGTCTGCAATCTATGACCTATGTGGGCAGCGAGAATATCGTTTATGCCTTAGAAGATCCGTGGCTGTGGACTTCGCTAAGCAATACTTTATGGCTTGCGGTGGCATCGGGCTTACCACAACATTTAGTGGCTATTCCTTTGGCATGGATTATCAATGAAAAACTGGGCAAGTATCGCAATGTGGCAATGGGGACATTCTTTTTGCCTTATATTACTTCTACGGTAGCGATTGCCATGTTATTTATCACTTTATTTTCTAGAGATTACGGTTTCATTAACACTGTGCTTAACGGGCTGAGCCAATTACCTGTATTTAATACCTTTATGCCACAGGAGAATATTGATTGGCTTAATAATCCAGATACGATTAAACCTGTAATAGCTTTTGTCGTTTTTTGGCGTTTTGTTGGCTTTAATATTATTTTATATGTAGCAGCTATGCAAGCCATTCCGCGTGACTTGTATGAGGCAGCGCGTATGGATGGTGCAAAGGAGTGGCGTATTTTCTGGCATATCACCTTGCCTCAACTCAAGCCGATGATGTTTTTTGGAACAATTTTGACTGTCATTGGTGGATTGCAGTTATTTGAGGAGCCCTTTATCTTAACTGGTGGCAAAGGAGGCGTAGAGCAGTCTGGTTTAACTACTGCGCTGTATATGTATAGAAATGCATTTGAGTTTAACGATTTTGGGTTGGCAAGTGCTATGTCATGGATGCTATTTATTGTTATCGCGATTATTACATGGCTTACTAATCGAGCATTTAAGGAGAAACATAAATCAGTATGATTAATTTATCACGCTCAGTGGGAGAGAGAGGCATAGGGCCTGTAGGCATTCTATTTTTGCTTGCTGGAGCCCTTGTTATGTTGGCACCGTTTTATTTTATGTTTGTATTTTCAACTTTGCCGCGTACCGATATTTTTAGTGTGCCGCCGCCATTATGGTTTGGTACCTATTTCTTGGAGAATATAAAAATTCTCATATCGCGCATACCGTTTTGGCAAAACTTGGGATGGAGTATTTACGTTGCCTTTATTAGTACGGCGCTAACTTTACTGTTCTGCTCTATGGCAGGCTTTGCTTTTGCTGCTTATGAGTTTCGTTTTAAGAAACAGTTATTTACGCTAGTGTTAGCAACCATGATTATTCCGCCTTTTTTAGGTATGATTCCAACCTTCTTAATTATGGATGCTATCAATTGGCTTGATCAGCCACGTGCGCTGTATATACCAGCAGCAGCCCCGCCATTAGGTATATTTTTGATGCGTCAATATATTCAATCGGCTATCCCAAGCGAGTTGTATGAAGCAGCACGTATGGATGGTTGTAGTGAGTTAAAAATCTATTGGCGGATAGTTGTACCGCTACTCGGCCCTGCTTTTGGTACATTAGGATTGATTGCATTTATTGCATCTTGGAATAATTTCATTGGGCCATTGATTGTGATGCGCTCAGTAGAAAAATATACCTTTCCATTAGCATTACGCAGCGTACAAAGTCCGGTAGATACAGAGTGGGGCGCGTTGATGGCAGGTTCTGTAGTTGCAGTGATTCCGCTAGTAATTATTTTTGTTTTCTCTTCAAAAAGGCTGATTGATGGCTTGACGTCAGGGGCGGTGAAGTAAGAGGTTAATTGTATTCTTTCTTTAAAATCAATAAATTATGAATAATAGTAAAAATGGCGTCTTGAAGCGTGGCAATTTTTCAGAAGATTTTGTTTGGGGCGTGGCTACCTCAGCCTATCAGATTGAGGGTGCGCATGATAGTGACGGTAGGACGCCTTCTATTTGGGATACATTCTGTGAGCGGCAGGGCAATATAGTGGATGGAAGCAGTGGTGCAATAGCCTGTGATCACTATAATCGCTTAGAGCAGGATTTAGATATCATACAAAATTTGGGTGTCAACGCGTATCGGTTTTCAGTATCGTGGTCTCGTGTATTGCCTAATGGTTATGGCGAGTGGAACGAAAAAGGCTTAGATTTTTATCGCCGCTTAATTGATGGACTGAAACAGCGCAATATTCAGCCGCACCTTACTTTGTATCATTGGGATTTACCACAAGTTCTACACGATATGGGTGGTTGGGAAAATCGTCAAGTTTGCCAGTACTTTTCTGATTATGCACAAGGAATTGCAGAGCGTTTTGGTGATTCAGTAGTCAGTATTGTTACCCATAACGAGCCTTGGGTTGTAGCAATTTTAGGCTATGAAAGTGGTCTTTTTGCTCCAGGAATTAAAAATCGCAAGATAGCCATGCAGGTGTCGCATCATTTGCTCCTGAGTCATGGTATGGCTTTACAACAGATGCGTTCTATAGGGTGTCAGGCAAAATTAGGTATTGTGTTTAATCAGTCGCCCATCCATCCTTTAACCAATGAGCCCAAAGACATTGAGAAAGCACGTATTGATGATGGCTTGATTATTCGTTGGTATATGGATCCTATATTTAAGGGTAGTTATCCACAAGATATTTTAGATTTTCTTGGTGATGACCAGCCACATGTTGAGCCACAGGATGCAGCTATTATTGCGCAGCCAGTTGATTTTATTGGTGTGAATTATTATACGCGCAATTTTTCCAGCCACAAAGAGGCATGGGATGCTGGTGAAAAAAGTTTAGAAGTAACGGATATGGGCTGGGAAATCTACCCTCAAGGCCTAACTGAGTTGCTTTGTCGCCTGCATCAGGATTATGATTTAGCTAATGTCTATATTACTGAGAATGGTGCTGCATTTAAGGATACATTGGAAGAGGGCAACATTGCGGATATTAGGCGCCTCCACTTCATTCACGATCATATTGTAGCAGTGCAAAAAGCTATCGAAGCAGGTGTTCCAGTGAAAGGCTATTTTGCATGGAGTTTAGTTGATAATTTTGAGTGGGCATCGGGTTACGAGAAGCGCTTTGGCTTGTTGTATGTAGATTATGCCACACAGGAGCGTTATTTTAAGGATAGCGCAAAATGGTATCAAAAATTTCTTGGAGAGAAAATATGAGCGCAATAGAGTTACAGAATATTAATAAATCTTTTGGGGATGTTAATGTTATATCTGATTTGAGTCTATCCATTAAGGATAAGGAATTTATTGTATTTGTGGGCCCATCTGGGTGTGGAAAATCAACCATGCTGCGTATGATTGCGGGGTTAGAAACTTTAACAGGCGGTCATATTTTAGTTGATGGGGATGTGGTTAACAACCATCCGCCTGCTGATCGTGGTGTGGCGATGGTATTCCAGAATTACGCACTTTACCCGCACATGACGGTTGCTGAGAATATGGGCTTTGGCTTGCGCATAGCAGGTATTAAAAAAGCAGAGGCTCGGCAGCGTGTAGAAGACGTGGCGCGTACTTTGCATTTGGATCAATTGCTTGATCGTTATCCTAAACAACTATCAGGCGGCCAGCGCCAGCGTGTTGCTATAGGGCGTGCCATTGCACGCAGACCAAGAGTGTTTTTGTTTGATGAACCATTGTCTAACTTGGATGCTGCTTTACGTGTACAAATGCGTATAGAACTTGCTAATTTGCATGCAAAGCTACAAACGACTATGATTTACGTAACGCATGATCAAACAGAGGCTATGACACTGGGTGATCGTATCGTCATTTTTAATCAAGGTAACATTGAACAAGTAGGTCCGCCATTAGAATTGTACCAAGCCCCTCATAATCTCTTCGTGGCTGAATTTTTAGGTGCGCCTAAAATCAATATACTGGATTATGTGTGGAACGAAGAACAGCATGCAGTTAATATAAAAGGTGAGAACGGCGTTGAAGTTGTTGAGGTTGCCCCTGCAGATGCTGAACGATTAAGAAAAGGGGTTAAACTATGTGTCCGTCCTGAGCATGCGCAATTGGTTTCAGAAAATGAGGGATTGAAGGCACAAGTTAATCTTATCGAAAATTTAGGAAAATGCCATACAACTCTATCTGATCGGAAATTGAAGGCACAGGTTGATTTTATAGAAACTTTAGGGGATTGCTCTGTTCTTTACTTAAAATTGAGCAAATCTGGAGCCCCACTAACCCTAAAAGTTCCATTAGAAAACACACCGCGTAATAGTGATACCGTTCATATACGGATAGCATCTCATAATATGCTTGCATACGGTAAGGATAATATTCTTATTGCTTAATTAAAGGCTGTTGGAGCATCTCTAGCTCACAGCAAGGCGCTTGCATAGGCGTTTTTTTGATAGGAAATTATCAGTAATATTCCATTAACGCGCTTTGCCCTGTACTACTCTTTGCCGCACTTTGCGGAGGATGTCGGCAAAATGGATTCTGTGATTGCGATTTGCTTGCGCAGAAAGACAGCGTAAGTTCCCTCTTCATGCAGAATGGTAATGGGTGTTGTCCTATTGCAGCTTTGCTCGGGTACATCAGTGTTGTACTGCTGCCTAGAGCGCCACAGTAGGATATAATAGCCCGCTCTCTTTTGTTGATGATTTCTCATCGTTTATTGCATTTTAGGGCTATCTTATGACTGAAAAAACTATTGATAATAATCGTGTATTTTCTGCCTCTCTAGAAGAGGAGATGAAAGGTTCCTATCTTGAGTACGCTATGAGCGTTATCGTGGGCCGTGCATTGCCTGATGCGCGCGATGGACTTAAGCCAGTGCATCGCCGTGTCCTATACGCTATGAGTGAGTTAGGGAACACTTATAACAGCAGTTATAAAAAATCTGCGCGCATTGTAGGCGATGTAATTGGTAAATATCACCCACACGGTGATACTGCTGTTTATGATGCCATTGTACGTATGGCACAACCATTTTCTATGCGCTATGTACTAGTTGATGGGCAAGGGAACTTTGGTTCAGTAGATGGTGATTCGCCTGCTGCTATGCGTTATACCGAAGTACGCATGGCGCGCATTGCTCAGGAACTTTTGGCTGATATTGACAAAGGGACTGTTGATTTCACTCCGAACTATGATGAGTCAGAGAAAGAGCCCAGTGTATTGCCTACGCGTGTTCCGAATCTGCTCGTTAATGGTTCCAGTGGGATTGCCGTAGGCATGGCAACCAATATTCCGCCACATAATTTAGGTGAGGTGATTGATGCAACTTTGGCATTGTCGAACAATCCGGATATAAGCATAGATGAATTGATGAACTTTATACCAGGTCCTGATTTTCCAACTGCGGGGGAAATAAATGGTACACAGGGAATTTATGATGCGTATCATACAGGTAGAGGGCGTGTCCATATTCGTGCAAAAGTGCACTTTGAAGATATAGGGAATGATCGTTATGCATTGATAGTGACTGAGTTGCCTTATGCTGTTAATAAAGCACGGCTTATAGAAAAAATTGCAGAACTGGTAAAAGAAAAGAAAATTGAGTCTATCAGTGGGCTGCGTGACGAGTCTGATAAGCAAGGAATGCGCATGGTGATAGAGCTCAAGCGAGGCGAAGTGCCAGAAATTGTGCTCAATCAATTGTATAAAATGACTGCGCTGCAAACAGTGTTTGGTATCAATATGGTTGCTCTGGTTGATGGTCGTCCTCGAGTTCTCAACCTGAAACAAGTACTAGAGTCGTTCTTAGAGCACCGCTGTGAAGTTATTACACGCCGCTCTCTATTTGAGTTGGCCAAAGCACGTGCTAGAGCGCATGTGTTAGAAGGTTTGGCAATCGCCCTGGCTAACATTGATGATATGATTGAATTGATTCGTAAATCCTCCACGCCGCAGCAAGCCAAGCAGGAAATGCTGGCACGTACGTGGGAAGCAGGATTGGTAAAACAGCTGATTAATGCAGAAGGCTTTGAGCAATCACGTCCACAGGATTTGCCCGCAGAGTGTGGCTTGCAAGGGGAGACGTATCAGCTAAGTGAGCAACAGGCACAGGCGATTTTAGATTTACGCTTAAATCGTTTGACAGGATTAGAGCAAGATAAAATCCATGATGAATTCAAAGACTTACTCGTTGCAATTGCTGATTTTATTGAGATACTGCGTAATTCGGATCGGCTATTAGAGGTTATTCAAGAGGAGTTGCGTGAGATTCGTGAGCGGTATGCCGATGATCGCATTACCATAATCAGTACCTTATTCAAAAATTTGAGTGTTGAAGATTTGATTCCACAGGAGCAGCGTGTAGTAACGATGTCCTATCTTGGATATGTTAAAACACAGCCTTTAGAAGAATATCGGGTTCAGCGCCGCGGGGGTAGGGGGCGTAGTGCTACTGCAACTAAGGAAGAAGATATTCTGTCACAAATGTTTGTAGCACACTCGCATTCCACTTTATTATGCTTTTCCTCCAAAGGAAAGGTGTATTGGAGAAAGGTATATGAAATGCCTATTGGATCAAGGCAGGCACGCGGCAAACCTATTGCAAATTTTTTACCTTTAGAAAAGGGCGAACAAATTACTACTTTATTGCCAGTTGAAGATTATCATGCAGACCAGTTTGTGTTTATGGTAACCCGAAAGGGAACGGTGAAAAAAACACCTCTACTACAGTTTTCCAGACCGCGTGCCAACGGCATTATTGCATTGAATTTATCAGAAGATGATGCGATGATTGATGCAATGCTAACGGATGGAAATCAAGATGTGCTTCTGTTTGCCAGTAACGGTAAAGCCGCTCGTTTTGCTGAAAATCAAGTCCGTGCTATGGGACGTACTGCGCGGGGTGTGGTGGGTATGCGTTTAGCAGAAGGTGAGCAGGTAACATCCATGATGATCGCCCAAGAAGGTGGGGCGGTATTGACTGCAACTGTTAACGGCTATGGTAAGCGCACACCTGTGGAAGACTATCCTTGCAAGGGGCGTGGAGGCAAAGGCGTGATTTCAATTAAAACTAGTGAACGTAACGGTTCTGTTGCTGGTGCTGTATTCGTTAGTGAAGATGATGACGTTATGCTCATATCGGATGGTGGTACTATCGTTCGTGTTCCAGTTAATCAAGTTAGCATAACGTCTCGTAATACTTTAGGAGTGCGTTTGGTTAATCTGACAAAAGGCGAGGCGCTGTTGCGCATCGCGCGCGTAGAGGCCGACCGAGATGATGACGAGTTAGAGGATTTGGATCAGGATGCTTTTGATCAGGAGTAAGCCTTTGAGATACTCTCAGCTATTTTCATATTTTAATAGACACATATATTAAGGAGGTATATGTCAAGAGTATACAATTTCAGCCCGGGGCCGTCTATGTTGCCGGAGGCTGTTTTGGAGCAAGCACATGCAGAAATGCTGGATTGGCACAGTTGTGGCATGTCTATCATGGAAGTTAGCCATCGTGGCAAGCAGTTTGATGCAGTTGTAGAACAATTTGATAGTGACTTGCGTGCGCTGCTGGCTATTCCTGATAATTACAAAATACTATTATTGCAAGGCGGCGCTAGTGGTCAGTTTAGTGCGATTCCAATGAATTTGCGTCATTTAGGGCAGAGGGCAGATTATATTACTACAGGACAGTGGGGCAAAAAAGCATTTGCAGAGGCAAAACGACATATTGTAGCAAACCAAGTTATTGATACTACCACCCAGTTGCGCGCGCCTAGGCAGGATGAACTGTCATTGGATGGTGCGGCATCGTATGTGCATTACACACCAAATGAGACAATTATCGGCGTGGAATTTCCTTATATCCCAGATACAGGTGCCGTGCCATTAGTGGGTGATTTCTCTTCTACCATTTTATCTCGGCCATTAGATGTCAATCAGTTTGGCGTTATCTATGCAGGTACACAGAAAAATATTGGTCCAGCAGGTGCTGTCATTGTTATTGTTCGGGAAGACTTGTTGAGTGATACTATAGATGCTTCTGTGCCAATTATTTTGGATTGGAAGACACAATGCGATAATGGATCGCGCTATAACACCCCACCTTCATATACTTGGTATTTGGCAGGATTAGTTCTCACATGGCTTAGGGAAAATGGTGGACTGTCGGCTATGGAGCAGACTAACCGCAAAAAAGCGGATGCGCTGTACGCATTTATTGATGATTCTGCTTTCTATCATAACCCGATTGAAAAAGATTCACGTTCATGTATGAATATTCCTTTTACCTTGTCTGATAGTCGTTTAGAAGCAGCATTTTTGGAACAATCTGCTCAGGTAGGACTCGCTAATCTAAAAGGGCATCGGGTGATTGGTGGCATGCGTGCCAGTATTTACAACGCCATGCCATTTGAAGGGGTTGAAAAACTCATTCACTTCATGGACGACTTTGCTAAGAAGAACCAATAAAACAAAAATATCATAACAGTTATAACAAAGTATATGTATAAAATTCTAACACTGAATAACATTTCTCCAGTCGGTTTGAATTGTCTGCCTAAAGGGCGTTTTGAGGTGGCATCAGAGTTCTCTAATCCTGATGCGATTTTAGTGCGATCTGCTAAGATGCATGATATGCCTATAGGCTCTAAGCTCAGAGCAGTGGCAAGGGCAGGGGCAGGCGTCAATAATATTCCTGTAAGTAAAATGAGTACGCATGGCATTCCTGTTTTTAATGCTCCAGGTGCTAATGCAAACGCGGTTAAAGAATTGACTGTAGCGGGCTTGCTTATGGCAGCGCGCAATATTCCACAAGCTTATGAGTATACGAAGGGGCTCACGTTAAATGGTGCTGCTTTAGATAAAGCGGTAGAGGACGGTAAAAAGAAATATGCTGGTTATGAGCTTTCCAGTAAGACATTGGGTGTAATTGGTTTAGGAGCTATTGGGGTTGAGGTGGCAAATATTGCAGTGTCCTTAGGGATGCGCGTGATAGGCTTTGATCCAGTATTGACTGTGAGCAGTGCTTGGAAACTGAATGCTCAGGTGGAGCGTGCTTTAAGCGTTGATGCACTATTAAGTCAGGTGGATATGGTTACCTTTCATGTGCCTTTAATAGATGCAACACGTAATCTGATTAATACAGATCGCCTCAAAACTTTGCGTGACGGCAGTGTTATTCTCAATTTCGCTCGAGGTGGGATTGTCTGCGAGCAAAGTATTGCTAAAGGCATAGAGAGCGGTAAAATCTCATGCTATGTCAGCGATTTCCCCAGTGCGGAGCTTAAGGAGCATCCTCAGGTTATTGCATTACCTCATCTTGGTGCTTCTACTGCTGAGGCAGAAGATAATTGCGCAGTTATGGTTGCTAATCAACTAGATAATTTTTTGCGTTGCGGTAATATTGTCAATTCAGTTAATTTTCCAGAAACCGTTATGGAAGAGAAGGAGGGGTTGACTCGACTGGGTGTTGCGCATGACAATGTGCCTGGCATGTTAGAGAAGGTTTCGCACCAAATGGCAGAGTCGGGGTTAAATATTGTAGATTTGGTGAATAAGTCCCGTGATGATTTGGCTTATACCTTGATAGCTTTTTCAGGTGATTGTCAGGCTGATTTGGCACAGTCTATGATGGATATAGAGGGTGTGCGATCAGCAAATGTTTGCGCATGAGTATGCATGGCATGATAGAGGAATGAGAGGATAAAAATGTCTTCGCTGGATGATTTGCGTGTTGAAATTGATCTAATTGACGACCAAATTTTGGATTTATTGCTACAACGTGAGCAATTAGTTAAGCAAGTAGCAGCAGCCAAGCAGTGTGATTCCTCTTTGGATACAGTTTACTTTCGTCCTGAGCGGGAAGCACAAATTATTAGGCGGCTCATAGAGCGCAAAAACGCAGCAAAATCAGATTTTTCTGATGAAATGATTTATGCGTTTTTTCGCCAAATCATTACAACTTCCTTAGCCATGGAGTCTGCTTTCTCAGTTGCCTATCTTGGACCTAAAGGTACCTATACGTATGAGGCAGCGTATCGTCACTTCCCACAAGCTGAGTTTTCCGACCAATCGACCATTGAGGAAGTTTTCAGTGCAGTAAGTACACGCCAATGCAAAGTGGGTGTGGTACCTATTGAAAATTCTTATGAAGGTGCTGTTCACCATACAATAGATGCTTTGGTGAAGCATAAAAACGTGATAGTACAAGCCGAAATCGTTCTGCCTATTCGTTATTGTCTGCTAGCTAATGCAGGCGACAACATAGAGGATATACATACCGTTTACGCCCACGAGCAGGCACTAGCACAATGTCGTATGTGCTTGGGCAGTCTGGGCTTGAAATTGACTTATGAGGCTATTTCTTCCAATGCACGTGCTGCACAGCAAGTAGCGAAAGAAGGTACAGGATTTGCAGCACTTGCTTCTGAAAATGTCGCAGTGCTATACGGTCTACAGATTTTGCAGCGTAATTTTGCTGATTCTGATAATAATCAAACGCGGTTTTTTGTATTGGGTACGGTAGATACGCTGCCAAGTGGTAGTGACAGTACAGTGTTGATACTCACTGCTCATAATAAACCTGGTGCTTTGCTTGACATTCTACATCCTTTCTCTAATCAAGGGATTAGTCTGAATAGAATTGTTTCGCGCCCTGCCCCTTCTGGATTATGGGAGTACGTATTTTATTTAGAAGTTATGGGTCATAGTCAAGAAGAACCATTACGAAGTGTTGCTGCGCAGTTAGAGGAGAATGGGAATTTAGTTCGCGTGGCTGGATCGTACTCTCGAGCACCGTAACTTTGTATGTGCTCCAATGATGCATAGTATAAACATAAAGCGTCCTGTTATTAAACATGTAAACCATGTACCATTAAATAAGGGGTGCAGAGTCAGTCGAGAGCCGTGCATAGGAACATGGCTAATGCAGCAAAACCACTTGTTCAGAAAACATGAAAATATCCCCTATCATTGAGCGCCTGCCAGCGTATCAGCCAGGTAAGCCCATTAGTGAAGTACAACGCCTCTATGGTTTAGATACTGTTACCAAGTTAGCATCTAATGAAAATCCATATGGTCCTGCGCGGTCTGTTTTGAAGAAACTTGCTTTGAAAAAAGAACTCTTGTTGCGCTATCCAGATGGTAACGCATTCGCACTTAAGCAGGCATTAGCACGTTGGCATAATTGCAACCCAGAGCAGATTACTGTAGGTAATGGGTCTAACGATGTGCTAGACTTAATTACGCGTATTTTTGCTGGAAAAAATAAAGCAGTGTTATTTAGTCAGTATGCTTTTGCTGTTTATCCACTGTCTGCTATGGCGGTTGGTGCGCCTTTGCAGATTATTCCTGCTGTGGATTATGCGCATGATTTGCAGCAATTTGCACAGGGCATTACGCAACAGACTACTCTAATTTTTATTGCGAACCCGAACAACCCAACTGGGACATTTCTTGAAAAAAAAGCGTTGTACTCTTTTTTGCAACAGGTGCCTGAGCATATTGCCATTGTGTTAGATGAGGCGTATTCTGAGTATTTGCTACCCGAACAGTGTTATGATAGCGTGGCTTGGCTACAGGCTTTCCCAAATTTGATTATTACGCGTACTTTTTCTAAAGCATACGGGTTAGCAGGGTTACGTGTAGGCTACGCATTGAGTTCAGAAAAAATAGCAGATTGGCTTAATCGTGTGCGCCATCCCTTTAATGTTAATAGTGTGGCATTGTTGGCGGCAGAATATGCTTTAGAGGATCAGGATTGGATTCAACAGACGATTGAGCAGCATTTTGAGCAAAAAAGCGTGATGGAAAAAGCTTTACAAGGCATGAATATGCGCTATCTTCCTTCATCAGCAAATTTTCTTACCATCGCATTAGACAACGGCAGTATGCAGGCACAAAAATTATTAGAGCAAGGGATAGTGGTGCGTGATCTTGATGCGTATAAGATGCCTGATCATGTGCGAGTATCTATTGGTACTGCTGCCGAGAATAATCGGCTGTTAGACGCACTTTCTGCGCTATGAAAATGAGTAGAAATAGAGTAAACACAAGGACAGTA
This sequence comes from Gammaproteobacteria bacterium, assembly GCA_965219665.1. Classification (GTDB taxonomy): domain Bacteria; phylum Pseudomonadota; class Gammaproteobacteria; order CAKMZV01; family CAKMZV01; genus CBDCOD01. The sequence goes on from CBDCOD010000022.1 coordinate 110,782, forward strand.
GCCATTCTTGGTGTAGGCGTTATTGGTGGCTCATTAGGCATGGCCTTGCGAGAGAAAGGGTATACAGTGTACGGCTATAGCCCTTCAAATAACCAGGCTGCATTGACTTGTGGTGCGGTGGACGTATTAAGCACACGCCTTGATAGGGCAGTTGAGCAGGCAGATATACTCGTTTTAGCAACGCCAGTTGGTGCGTACCGCTCTTTATTAGAGCAACTACAGCCCTACTGGCAAGCTAACTGGGTGTTGACTGATGTGGGAAGTACAAAGCAGTCTGTGTATGAAGATGTGTGTTCCGTATTAAATCATCGCCAGCAGCAGCAAATGGTATATGGTCATCCTATTGCTGGGCGTGAACAATCTGGTGTAGAGCATGCACATTCTGACTTATTTCAGCAAGCTTGGGTTGTTCTGTGTGAAGGTGTGCCATCAATCAATAAGGAAGCATATGCACTAATAGAAAAAATGTGGGCTGATTGCGGTGCACGTTGTACAGCGATGGAACTAGAGCAGCATGATGCTATTTTGGCACAGATAAGTCACCTACCACATGTACTAGCTTATGTTTTGGTTGATGCTCTGGTCCGTTCTGATAGTAGCGATTTATGCTTCAAGTTGGCTGCGGGAGGATTTGCTGATTTTTCTCGCATTGCGTCCAGCTCGCCAAGAATGTGGACAGATATTTTGCAAGCAAACAGAGTGCATATTTCACAAGTCATTAAAGATTATATTCAGCGCCTAAAGCAGATAGACAAAATGATTAGCCAGTCAGAAAGTGGCAGTGATAGAATGCTATACGAATGGTTATATTCAACAAAAAAAAGACGTGACGAATGGTTAAGGAGTAAGAAAAAATGGTAAAAATACTATTATTGCCTGGTGACGGAATTGGTATAGAAATTGTGCGTCAGGCAGAGAAATGTATTGCAGTTTTAGTGCAGGCAGGACTGGCTATTGAAACAGAAAAAGCATTAGTAGGAGGATCTGCTATTGATGCTGAAGGGACTCCCCTTCCTCAACAAACTTTAGCCTTAGGCAAGCAGGCAGATGCTATACTATTAGGTGCAGTAGGTGGCTATAAATGGGAGCCACTGCCGATGTCTCAGCGACCTGAAAAGGGCTTATTGGGGTTGCGTCAGCAGTTTGAATTATTTGCTAATTTGCGACCTGCTTTATTATTTTCACAGTTGATAGATAGCTCTACATTGCGTCCTGACGTGGTTAGTGGACTGGATATTTTGATTGTTCGCGAGCTTACTGGTGGTATTTATTTTGGTAAGCCACGTGGCGTAGAAATTGTAGATAATGTGCGCCGCGGCTTTAATACTTACGTATACGATGAGACAGAAATTAGGCGTATTGCACAGGTTGCTTTTGAGTTGGCACGCTTGCGAAAAGGTAGAGTGTGCTCTGTGGACAAAGCGAATGTGTTAGAGGTTACGGAATTGTGGCGCGAAGTGGTGAGTGAAGAAGCACAGAACTATAAAGATATCGAGTTAACCCACATGTACGTTGACAATGCTTCTATGCAATTAGTGCGTAATCCCAAGCAGTTTGACGTTATTCTAACGGGTAATATGTTTGGTGATATTTTGTCAGATACTGCTGCTATGCTGACGGGGTCAATTGGTATGCTACCATCTGCTGCGCTTAATACGGATCAATTTGGCTTATATGAGCCGGTGCATGGGTCAGCTCCAGATATTGCAGGTCAAGATAAAGCCAATCCATTGGCAACTATACTTTCTTTGGCGATGCTGCTGCGTTATTCTTGCGGATATACTGATTGGGCTGAAAAAATTGAGCGTGCAGTTGAGCAAGTTCTAGACAGCGGGCTACGTACGGGAGATATTGCACAAATTGGCTGTCAGAGTATAGGAACAGAGGCAATGGGTGATGCAGTAGCAGCAGCTTTGGAGCAATCTATCTAGAGCGCATTTTAAGGCGCATGACTTGCGATGCAAGAACGCATTACACTGACTATTAGCACTATTCGGAGTGCAAAACACTACTCAATCGGTAAATTATTCCGCTATGGTATCTTTATTTCAATTTTTGTATTGGTTCTCACCTTAGTATGTTCTATTGGTTTGGCCGTTTGGTTTAAACAAGAAGCACAAACATTAGACACCCTGCGTATGGAAACAGATATCTCGTATAAGCAATTATTGGAGCAGCAAGAATTATTGCATCAGGAGACACTTGCCGAGCAGTACGTGTTGTATCAAGTTTTGGAGGAAGAGCGTAGCAAGGTCAATTTTCTGGATTCAGCTTTAGAGCGCATAGAAGATTTAGTGGGTGCCGATAGCACAAAAAACGATGAGAATAATTTTGAATTGCGCATCCAGATTGCTGAGCAAAATTCACGAGAGCGCAAACAGATGCTTGCAGCTATCCCCAGTGGTTATCCGCTTAAGGAGAATAAGCGTATTACAAGTGGTTTTGGTTATCGTAACCATCCGATTAGAAAAAAGAGAGAGTTGCATGCAGGCATTGATTTTGCAGCGAAGGTTGGTACACCCGTATATGCTACAGCAGATGCTGT
>CBDCOD010000023.1:0-187802 GCA_965219665.1 Gammaproteobacteria bacterium
TTACGGTCAACGGTTGGTTTTATCGCAATGCTAATCGTAATGCTGTCAGTGCCAATAGGGTTGGTGGCTGTGAGGGTGTAGGTACTTAGTGCGGTTATGGTCGTTCCCGAGCCAGTAATCACACAACCATCGCCTGAAACGGTGGTGGTTAAACCTGCGGGTAAGCCTGCTATGCTACAGGAATCGGGCATTCCATCACTACCAACTATTGTTCTGGAGATTGTTGTACCAGTTGCAAAAAGAAGAGGGCTGCTCGGCGCAGTTAGGGCTGGTGGGTTAAGAGCAATAATGCGCAGATGATAGTCATTGACGATGGTATTATTGCTACCATCTCGCGCGCGTAGAATAACGATACGATCTATTTGACGGTAGGTACTAGTAATTTGTACGCTATTATTGTTGTCAACGCTGATTTGTGCAGAACTTGGTGCAGGATCATAGAACACTGACCATGTAAGATTTTCGCCATTAAAGGTAGCGGGTAGTTGTATATTGCCGCTAATACGGTTAGCCGTATCGCCACTACTGAGCTGTATGTCAGTGGTGGCAGTGCCGATCTGTGGTGAGGTTTCAAGACGTTGATTAGGCAAAAGTGCCCCTAATTTAGTAACTTTGCCAAACAGTGCTGCATAATCGGTTCCTGTACTATCCCCATCATAGTCGTTAAATACTAACGCAGGAGGTTGGCTGCTGTCACCAAAATCCCATGCACCCAGCGTGGTATCACTGGTACTATTCCAAACACTGCTAGCATTCTCGGCGGTTAAGTCCGTTGCTGAGCTAACCCCTACAGGTTTTACAGTGCCTATTAAGCCTCCTATCTCTCCTCCTGTGGTATTACCGAAGGAATAACTGGCGTTTATGAAGCCACCGGCTAAGCGGCGGCCGGCAAACCCGCCGACTTGATCAAACTCCCCATCGCCACCGTCAGCATTGCCGGTGGCATAACTGGCAACTACCCTGCCATCGCTTTGTATGCTGCCGACCAACCCGCCGGCAAGATCAGAATCCCCATCGCCACCATTGGCATTGCCGCTGGCATAGCTGGCGCTTATGGTGCCACTGCTTTGGAGACCGACCAACCCGCCGGCATAGTCAGAATCGCCATCGCCGCCGTCAGCATTGCCGGTGGCATAACTGGCACTTATGCTACCACCAGTTTGGCGACCAACCAAGCCACCAGTATGATCTTGTCTGCTACCGCCATTGACATTGCCGGTGGCATAACTGGCGCTTATGTTGCCCTTGTTTTGGAAGCCGACCAATCCGCCAACATCTTCTAATCCAACGCCGCCATCGGCAATGCCAGTGGCATAACTGGCGCTGATGCTGCCACCGCTTTGGATGCCGACTAAACCGCCAATATGCACTGCAGCGCTACTGCTACCTGTGTAATCGGATAGGTTATTGACTAATCCTATATTGCGAATGCTGGCATTGGCGGTAGTAGCGCCAAATAAGCCAATGTTATTCAATTCGCCTCTGATAGCTACATTGCTGATTACATAGCCATTGCCTTCAAAAATCGTATTAAACGCATTAGCAGAATCTCCAACGGGTAGCCAACCGCCAGCTTGCTCTGTACCTGAAGTGGTTACTACAAAATAGGGTGCAGCATGATCGTCAGCATCCACATTATAGTTACCAGAACTGTCTTGTTCCCAAGTGCCATCACCATCGGTGTCAAAGTTTAAATCATTCATAAGCTCAATAGCCTATACACGCATCGTTAGGGCAGCCCAGTGGGTTGCCGGTATCGGTGGAACTGGTTTTATAACGGCTGCCATCCAAGCTATAGCGCATATTGTGCAACTGCGTGAGCGTGTACAACTCAATTAACCCGTTAGCATCATGGTCAACGGTTGGTTTTATCGCAATGCTAATTGTAATGCTGTCAGTGCCAACAGCGTTGGTAGCTGTGAGGGTGTGGGTACTTAGTGAGGTTATGGTCGTTCCCGAGCCAGTAATCACACAACCATCGCCTGAACGGTGGCGGTTAAACCTGCGGGTAAGCCTGCTACGCTACAGGAATCGGGCGTTCCACTAGTAACTATTGTTCTGGAGATTGTTATATCAGTTGCAAAAAGAAGAGGGCTGCTCGGCGCAGTTAGGGTAGGTGGGTGAATGACGCTCAGGGCAATGGTAATGGTAGCGGTGCCGTCATTGTTGACAGCAGTGAGGGTGTAACTGCTCTGTGCGGATGCGGTCGTTGCTATACCACTAATGGCACAGCCATTGCCAGCAACGGATGCGGTTAAGCCAGCTGGTAGTCCATCTATGCTACAGGTGGTAGGCCGTACTGCCTCTGCCCATAATAGTAATGCTATTGGTGACATTAATCTGAAAAATCAAGGTATCGGGCTGAATCAGTACAGGAGAATTTACCACACTCAAGGATATGGTAATGGTTGAAGAGCCGTCTTGATTAGCAGCAATCAGCGTGTAATCACTCTGTGCACTTGCAGTCGTTGCTATACCACTAATGACACAGCCATTGCCTAAAAATGTGGTGGTTAAGCCTGTGGGCAAGTCTGCTATACTGCAAGAAGTGAGCGCACCGCCACTGCCTGCAATGCTGCTGGTGCTTGCGACACCCACGCCAAAAACAAAGGTATTGCTTGGTGTTGTCAAGGCAGGTGAGTGAATGACACGCAGGGCAACGGTAGTGGTAGCGGTACCATCTTGATTGGTAGCAGTGAGGGTGTAACTGCTCGGTGCGGATGCGGTGGTTGCTATACCACTAATGGCACAGCCATTGCCAGCAACAGATGTGGATAATCCAGCAGGCAAGCCATTTGCGCTACAGGAAGTGGGCGCACTGCCACTGCCTGCAATGGTACTGGTGCTTGCGACACCTACTGCAAAAACAAGGGTGTTGCTGGGTGTTGTCAAGGCAGGTGGGTGAGTGACGTGCAGGGCAAAAGTTGTGGTAGCGGTTCCGTCATTGTTTATGGCAGTGAGGGTGTAACTGCTCGGTGCGGATGCGGTGGTTGCTATACCACTAATGACACAGCCATTGCCAGCAACAGATGTGGATAATCCAGCAGGCAAGCCATTTACGCTACAGGAAGTGGGCGCACCGCCACTGCCTGCAATGGTGCTGGTGCTTGCGACACCCACGTTAAAAACTAAGGGATTGCTCGCTACAGTCAGCACAGGCGGGTTGTTTTGATTATTGTTTGAGTCACTACTTGAGCTACCGCCACCGCCACCTCCGCCACTGCAAGCAGATAGCAGCAACAAAGCGGCTACTGTGATTACACTGTAGAGGATTTTTTGTAGTAGGTTATTAAGGGGCTGATGTAAGGTAAATAGGTTTTTTGGCATGGGCATGAAAGGTTCCTCTCATTAATTCATTAGCTATATAAGCGTTATTTCAACTTTGAGTGCATTACATAACTGTACGTAACTCCGATGGTTTTTCAGTGTGTTTTTTTAGCATACTTAGCGCAAATCTGTATGGAACAACAAAAACCATTTCTATACTATGATGAGCATCACATTGTATATTGGGCGAGCATGTAGTGTTTATAATTTTTTTTACAATAGGACAGGCGCTGTTGGTAATTTGGGCAAGCGTTAAGTGGAATGACAGAATCAATTGTTTATATGGTGCGTTTGTTTTTATAGTTGAGTGGGAACTGCACTGCTTTTTGCCAGACAGGTGAGTCCGGGTTGCGATTATCAATGCGGGAGATGGCCGTCATGCTGCATGAAGAAAGGCACACTGACAGCAACTATTAAGAAGCTGCTAATGCGTTATTCAGCAATGATGCGCAGATGATAGTCGTTGACGATGGTGTTATTGTTGTCACCTCGCGCTCGCAGAATGATAATACGAGTGATGTTGCGGTGTGAGGCATTGATTTGTACCACGTTGTTGTTGTCAACGCTGATTTGTGCAACACTGGGTGCGGGGTCATAGAATACTGACCATGTAAGATTTTCGCCATTAAAGGTAGCGGGTAGTTGTATGTTGCCGCTAATACGGTTAGCGGTATCGCCACTACTGAGCTGTATGTCAGTGGTGGCAGTGCCGATCTGTGGTGAGGTTTCAAGACGTTGATTAGGCAAAAGTGCCCCTAACTTAGTAACTTTGCCAAACAGTGCTGCATAGTCGGTTCCTGTACTATCCCCATCATAGTCGTTAAATACTAACGCAGGAGGTTGGCTGCTGTCACCAAAATCCCATGCCCCCAGTGTGCCACTGCTGGCACTATTCCATGAATTTCCCGCATTCTCGGCGGTTAAGTCCGTTGCTGAACTAACCCCTACAGGTTTTTCAGTGCCGTCAAAGCTAAAGCCATCGGTTTCTCCGATTCTCTCCCCAAAACCATAACTGGCAACTATGGTGGTTGTAGTTTGACCACGTAAGTTGCCGACCAACCCGCCGGCACGATCAGAATCCCCATCGCCGCCGTCAGCATTGCCGGTGGCATAACTGGCGATTGATGTCGAGTGTCTTGGTCTCCGAACTGAGCGGTCGTTCCCTAGGCGGCCGACCAAGCCGCCGGCAGAATCAAAACCACCATCATTACCATCAGCAATGCCAGTGGCATAACTGGCGCTGATGGTGCCATTCTGGAAGCCGAGCAAACCACCGACATATTCATTAGACCCACTGCCACCATGGGTATCACCGGTGGCATAACTGGCGATTATGCTGCCACCGTTTTGGCTACCGACCAAGCCACCAGTATCACTAAATCTTCTACCGCCATTGACATCACCGGTGGCATAACTGGCGATTATGCGACCACCTTCTTGGGAACCGACCAATCCGCCAATATCTACTGTTCCAAGGCTGCCATCGGCAATGCCGGTGGCATAACTGGCGCTGATGGTGCCACCGTTTTGCTGAGCGACCAATCCACCAATAACACTGCTACCGCCACCCGTATAATTAGATAGGTTATTAACTAAGCCTATATTGCGAATGCTGGCATTGGCATTGATAACACCAAATAAGCCAATGTTGGCAAGGTGGTTGCTTCTGATTGCCAGATTGTAAATTGCATAGCCATTGCCTTCAAAAATCGTATTAAACGCATTAGCAGAATCTCCAACGGGTAGCCAACCGCCAGTACCGTCAGCATTGACTATAAAGTAAGGGGTTGCGCTATCATTTGTATTTAAGCTGTAAGTACCTGAGCCGTCTTGCGTCCAAGTGCCATCGCCATCGGTGTCAAAGTCTAAATCATTCATAAGCTCATAACCTATACACGTATCGTTAGGGCAGCCCAGTGCGTTGCCGGTATCGGTGGAGCTGGTTTTATAACGGCTGCCATCCAAGCTATAGCGCATATTGTGCAGCTGCGTGAGCGTGTATAGCTCAATTAACCCGTTAGCATCTTCGTCAACGACTGTTTTTACCGCAATGCTAATCGTAATGGTGTCAGTGCCAACAGCGTTGGAAGCTGTGAGGGTGTAGGTGCTCTGTGCTGTTGCGGTCCTTGCCAAGCCAGTAATCACACAGCCATCGCCTGAAACGGTGACGGTAAAACCTGCGGGTAAGCCTGCTACGCTACAGGAATCGGGCGTTCCACTATTACTAACTACTGTTCTGGAGACTGTTGTATCAATTGCAAAAAGAAGAGGGCTGCTCGGCGCAGTTAGGGCTGGTGGGTCAATGCGGTTAGCAGCAATAATGCGCAGATGATAGTCATTGACGATGGTATTATTGCCACTATCGCGCGCGCGTAGGATAACGATACGAGTTATTTGACGGGCATTAGTAATTTGTACACTATTATTGTTGTCAACGCTGATTTGTGTAGAACTTGGTGCAGGATCATAGAGTACCGACCATGCAAGATTTTCGCCATTAAAGGTAGCGGGTAGTTGTATATTGCCTCTAATACGGTTAGCAGTATCGCCGCCACTACTGAGCTGTATGTCAGTGTTGGCAGTGCCGATTTGAGGTGAAGTAGTAGGGCGTTGGTTAGGGATGAGTGCCGTTAGGGTGGTTAATCTGGCAAATAATACCGAGTAGTCAGTACCCGTGCTCGCTCCATCGTAGTCATTGAATACCAGTGCTGGCAGCTGTGTGCTGTCACCAAAATCCCATGCACCCAGTGTGCCACTGCTGGCACTATTCCAAGCACTGTCCGCATTCTCGGCGGTTAAGTCCATTGCTGAACTAACCCCTACAGGTCTTTCAGTACCTTCTAACCCCCCTATCTCTCCTCCTGCGTTACTACCGAAGCCATAACTGGCAACTACGTTGCCACCGAATAGGCGGCGGCCGATCAACCCGCTGGCATAGTCAGAAACGCCATCGCCGCCGTCAGCATTGCCGGTGGCATAACTGGCAACTACGCTGCCACCGCTTTCTACGCTGCCGACCAACCCGCCGGCACGATCAGAATCCCCATCGCCGCCGTCAGCATTGCCGGTGGCATAACTGGCGCTTATACTTCCACCCTCTTGGTTGCCGACCAACCCACCGACATAGTCAAAATTCCCACCATCATCATCAACATCGCCAGTGGCATAGCTGGCGATGATGCTGCCACCGTTTTGGAAACCAACCAAGCCACCAGTATAATCAAAGCCTCCCAACCTGCCATTGACATTGCCGGTGGCATAGCTGGCGCTGATGTTACCGCCGTTTTGGTTGCCGACCAAGCCACCAGTATTACCTTGTCTTCTACCGCCATTGACATTGCCGGTGGCGTAACTGGCGCTGATGCTGCCATTGTTTTGGATGCCGACCAATCCGCCAACATCTTCTAATCCAGAGCCGCCATCGGCAATGCCGGTAGCATAGCTGGCGCTGATGCTGCCACCGTTTTGGATGCCGACCAATCCACCAATAACACTTTGATCGCTACCCGTATAATTAGATAGGTTATTGACTAAGCCTATATTGCGAATGCTGGCATTGGCGGTAGTAACACCAAATAAACTAATGTTGTTCAGTTCGCCTCTGATTGCCAGATTGTGAATCGCATAGCTATTGCCCTCAAAAATTGCATTAAACGCATTAGTAGTATCTCCAACGGGTAGCCAACCGCCAGTACCGTCAGCATTGACTATAAAGTAAGGGGTTGCGCTATCATTTGTATTTAAGCTGTAATTACCTGAGCCGTCTTGCGTCCAAGTGCCATCGCCATCGGTGTCAAAGTCTAAATCATTCATAAGCTCATAGCCTATACACGCATCGTTAGGGCAGCCCAGTGTGCTGCCGGTATCGGTGGAGCTGGTTTTATAACGGCTGCCGTCCAAGCTATAGCGCATATTGTGCAACTGCGTGAGCGTGTACAGCTCAATTAACCCGTTAGCATTACGGTCAACGGATGTTTTTATCACAATGCTAATCGTAATGGTGGCAATGCCATCATTATTGGAAGCAGTGAGGGTGTAGGTGCTTAGCGCGGTTATGGTCGTTGCTCTACCACTGATAGCACAGCCATTGCTCAAAACCGATGCGCTTAGACCAGTTGGTAGTCCTGCTACGGCACAATGGGCAGGTGTTCCGTTATTACCAGCAATTATGCGAGTGATGGTTGTATCAACTGCAAAAACAAGAAGATTGCTTGGGGTGGTTAAGGTGGGCGGATCAATGGTAGCAAGGGTAAAACTAATAGTAGTGCTGCCAACAGCGTTGGAAGCTGTGAGGGTGTAGGTACTTAGTGCGGTTATGGTCGTTGCCGAGCCAGTAATCACACAGCCGTCACCTGAAACGGTGGCGGTTAAACCTGCGGGTAAGCCTGCTATGCTACAGGAATCGGGCCTTCCATCACTACCAACTATTGTTCTGGAGACTGTTGTACCAATTGCAAAAAGAAGAGGGCTGCTCGGCGCAGTTAGGGCTGGTGGGTCAATGCGGTTAGCAGCAATAATGCGCAGATGATAGTCATTGACGATGGTATTATTGCCACTATCGCGCGCGCGTAGAATAACGATACGGTTTGTTTGACGGTGGGTACTAGTAATTTGTACGCTATTATTGTTGTCAATGCTGATTTGTGTAGAACTTGGTGCAGGATCATAGAATACTGACCATGTAAGATTTTTGCCATTAAAGGTAGCGGGTAGTTGTATATTGCCGCTAATACGGTTAGCAGTATCGCCACTGTTGAGCTGTATGTCAGTGGTGGCAGTGCCGATCTGTGGTGAGGTTTCAAGACGTTGATTAGGCAAAAGTGCTCCTAATTTAGTAACTTTGCCAAACAGTGCTGCATAATCGGTTCCTGCACTATCCCCATCATAGTCGTTAAATACTAACGCAGGAGGTTGGCTGCTGTCACCAAAATCCCATGCACCCAGCGTGCCACTGCTGGCACTATTCCATGAATTTCCCGCATTCTCGGCGGTTAAGTCCATTGCTGAACTAACCCCTACAGGTCTTTCAGTGCCGTCAATGCCAGCGATTTCTCCGATTCTCTCCCCAAAACCATAACTGGCAACTATGGTAGCTGTAGTTTGACCAATTAAGTTGCCGATCAGGCCGCCGGCACGATCAGAAACGCCATCGCCGCCATCAGCATTGCCGGTGGCATAACTGGCGTTGATGGTGCCATTCTGGAAGCCGAGCAAACCGCCGGCATAGTCAGCATTGCTGTCACCGCCATTGACATCACCGGTGGCATAGCTGGCGCTGATGGTGCCATTCTGGAAGCCGAGCAAACCGCCGACATATTCATTACTACTATTACTGCTGCCACCACGGGCATCACCGCTGGCATAACTGGCGATTATGCTGCCGACTTGGTTTTGCTGACCGACCAAGCCACCAGTATCACTCCTATTTCTACCGCCATTGACATTGCCAGTGGCATAACTGGCGATTATGCGACCACCTTCTTGGGAACCGACCAATCCGCCAATATCTACTAATCCAAGTCTGTTACCGTAGGCGTCACCGGTGGCATAACTGGCGCTGATAGTGCCACCGTTTTGCTGACCGACCAATCCACCAACAACACTGCTACGGTCACCCGTATAATTAGATAGGTTATTGACTAAGCCTATATTGCGAATGCTGGCATTGGCATTGATAACACCAAATAAGCCAATGTTGGCAAGGCCGTTTCTGATTGCCAGATTGTAAATCGCATAGCCATTGCCCTCAAAAATCGTATTAAACGCATTAGCAGAATCTCCAACGGGTAGCCAACCGCCGCTACCGCCAGCATTGACTATAAAGTAAGGGGTTGCGCTATCATTTGTATTTAAGCGGTAATTACCTGAGTCGCTTTGCGTCCAAGTGCCATCGCCATCGGTGTCAAAGTCTAAATCATTCATGAGCTCATAGCCTATACACGCATCGTTAGGGCAGCCCAGTGCGTTGCCGGTATCGGTGGAGCTGGTTTTATAACGGCTGCCATCCAAGCTATAGCGCATATTGTGCAGCTGCGTGAGCGTGTACAGCTCAATTAACCCGTTATTATTACGGTCAACGACTGTTTGTACTGTAATGCTAATCGTAATGGTGTCAGTGCCAACAGCGTTGGAAGCTGTTAGGGTGTAGGTGCTCTGTGCTGTTGCGGTCCTTGCCAAGCCAGTAATCACACAGCCATCGCCTGAAACGGTGGCGGTTAAACCTGCGGGTAAGCCTGCTATGCTACAGGAATCGGGCGTTCCACTATTACCAACTACTGTTCTGGAGACTGTTCTATCAGTTGCAAAAAGAAGAGGGCTGCTCGGCGCAGTTAAGGCAGGTGGGTCAATGCGGTTAGGAGCAATAATGCGCAGATGATAGTCATTGACGATGGTATTATTGCTACCATCTCGCGCGCGTAGAATGACGATACGCTCTGTTTGACGGTGGGTCTCAGTAACTTGTATGCCATTATTGTTGTCAATGCTGATTTGTGTAGAACTTGGTGCAGGATCATAGAATACTGACCATGTAAGATTTTCGCCATTAAAGGTAGCGGGTAGTTGTATATTGCCGCTAATACGGTTAGCAGTATCGCCGCCACTACTGAGCTGTATGTCAGTGTTGGCAGTGCCGATTTGAGGTGAAGTAGTAGGGCGTTGGTTAGGGATGAGTGCCGTTAGGGTGGTTAATCTGGCAAATAATACCGAGTAGTCAGTACCCGTGCTCGCTCCATCGTAGTCATTGAATACCAGTGCTGGCAGCTGTGTGCTGTCACCAAAATCCCATGCACCCAGTGTGCCACTGCTGGCACTATTCCAAGCACTGTCCGCATTCTCGGCGGTTAAGTCCATTGCTGAGCTAACCCCTACAGGTCTTTACAGTACCTTCTAACCCCCCTATCTCTCCTCCTGCGTTACTACCGAAGCCATAACTGGCAACTACGTTGCCACCGAATAGGCGGCGGCCGATCAACCCGCTGGCATAGTCAGAAACGCCATCGCCGCCGTCAGCATTGCCGGTGGCATAACTGGCAACTACGCTGCCACCGCTTTCTACGCTGCCGACCAACCCGCCGGCACGATCAGAATCCCCATCGCCGCCGTCAGCATTGCCGGTGGCATAACTGGCGCTTATACTTCCACCCTCTTGGTTGCCGACCAACCCACCGACATAGTCAAAATTCCCACCATCATCATCAACATTGCCGGTGGCATAGCTGGCACTTATGCTACCACCAGTTTGGCGACCGACCAAGCCACCAGTATAATCAAAGCCTCCCAACCTGCCATTGAGATTGCCGGTGGCATAGCTGGCGCTTATGTTACCGCCGTTTTGGTTGCCGACCAAGCCACCAGTATTACCTTGTCTTCTACCGCCATTGACATTGCCGGTGGCGTAACTGGCGCTGATGCTGCCATTGTTTTGGATGCCGACCAATCCGCCAACATCTTCTAATCCAAAGCCGCCATCGGCAATGCCGGTAGCATAACTGGCGCTGATGCTGCCACCGCTTTGGATGCCGACTAAACCGCCAATATGCACTGCAGCGCTACTGCTACCCGTATAGTCGGATAGGTTATTGACTAAGCCTATATTGCGAATGCTGGCATTGGCGGTAGTAATACCAAATAAGCCAATGTTATTCAATTCGCCTCTGATAGCCAGATTGTGAATCGCATAGCCATTGCCCTCAAAAATCGTATTAAACGCATTAGTAGTATCTCCAACGGGTAGCCAACCGCCGGCGTGCTCTGTACCTGAAGTGGTTACTACAAAATAGGGTGCAGCATGATCGTCAGCATCCAAATTATAGTTACCAGAACTGTCTCGTTCCCAAGTGCCATCGCCATCGGTGTCAAAGTCTAAATCATTCATAAGCTCATAGCCTATACACGCATCGTTAGGGCAGCCCAGTGTGCTGCCGGTATCGGTGGAACTGGTTTTATAACGGCTGCCATCTAAGCTATAGCGCATATTGTGCAACTGCGTGAGCGTGTACAACTCAATTAACCCGTTAGCATCTTCGTCAACGACTGTTGTTATCACAATGCTAATTGTAATGCTGTTAGTGCCAACAGCGTTGGTGGCTGTGAGGGTGTGGGTACTTAGTGCGGTTATGGTCGTTCCCGAGCCAGTAATCACACAACCATCGCCTGAAACGGTGGCGGTTAAACCTGCGGGTAAGCCTGCTACGCTACAGGAATCGGGCGTTCCACTAGTAACTATTGTTCTGGAGATTGTTATATCAGTTGCAAAAAGAAGAGGGCTGCTCGGCGCAGTTAGGGTAGGTGGGTGAATGACGCTCAGGGTAATGGTAATGGTAGCGGTGCCGTCATTGTTGGTAGCAGTGAGGGTGTAACTGCTCTGTGCGGATGCGGTCGTTGCTATACCACTAATGGCACAGCCGTTGCCTGCAACGGATGCGGTTAAGCCAGCTGGTAGTCCATCTATGCTACAGGTGGTAGGCGTACTGCCTCTGCCCATAATAGTAATGCTATTGGTGACATTAATCTGAAAAATCAAGGTATCGGGCTGAATCAGTACAGGAGAAGTTACCACACTCAAGGATATGGTAATGGTTGAAGTGCCGTCTTGATTAGCAGCAATCAGCGTGTAATCACTCTGTGCACTTGCAGTCGTTGCTATGCCACTAATGACACAGCCATTGCCTAAAAATGTGGTGGTTAAGCCTGTGGGCAAGTCTGCTATACTGCAAGAAGTGAGCGCACCGCCACTGCCTGCAATGGTGCTGGTGCTTGCGACACCCACGCGCAAAAACAAAGGTATTGCTTGGTGTTGTCAAGGCAGGTGGGTGAATGACACGCAGGGCAAAAGTTGTGGTAGCGGTTCCGTCATTGATTGGTATGGCAGTGAGGGTGTAACTGCTCGGTGCGGATGCGGTGGTTGCTATACCACTAATGACACAGCCATTGCCAGCAACAGATGTGGATAATCCAGCAGGCAAGCCATTTACGCTACAGGAAGTGGGCGCACTGCCACTGCCTGCAATGGTACTGGTGCTTGCCATACCTACCGCAAAAACAAGGGTGTTGCTGGGTGTTGTCAAGGCAGGTGGGTGAGTGACGTGCAGGGCAAAAGTTGTGGTAGCGGTTCCGTCATTGTTTATGGCAGTGAGGGTGTAACTGCTCGGTGCGGATGCGGTGGTTGCTATACCACTAATGACACAGCCATTGCCAGCAACAGATGTGGATAATCCAGCAGGCAAGCCATTTACGCTACAGGAAGTGGGCGCACCGCCACTGCCTGCAATGGTGCTGGTGCTTGCGACACCCACGTTAAAAACTAAGGGATTGCTCGCTACAGTCAGCACAGGCGGGTTGTTTTGATTATTGTTTGAGTCACCGCCTGAGCCACCGCAAGCAGATAGCAGCAACAAAGCGGCTGCTGTGATCACACTGTAGAGCATTTTTTGTAGTAAGTTATTAAGGGGCAGATGTAAGGTAGATAGGCTTTTTGGCACGAAAGGTCCTCTCATTATTTTCATTAGCGATTAAGCGTTATTTCAACTTTGAGTGCATTACATAACTGTACGTAACACCGATGGTTTCTCAGTGTGTTTTTTAGCATACTTAGCGCAAATCTGTATGGAACAACAAAAACAATTTCTATACTTGATGAGCATCACATTGTATATTGGGCGAACATGTGGCGTTTATAATTTTTTTTACAATAGGACAGGCGCTGTTGGTAATTTGGGCAAGCGTTAAGTGGAATGACAAAATCAATTGTGTATATGGTGCGTTTGTTTTTATAGTTGAGTGGGAACTGCACTGCTTTTTGCCAATATAATAGTAATTGTGCGTCTGAATTACTCATTTCTTGTAGAGTTGCTGTGTGGTTCAGATTTGTCTATTATCTAAATAAATTTATGAATATGATTACTACTTTTTCTCCCCCGAAAAGGGTATTAATGGGACCAGGCCCTTCTGATGTCTATCCTAGCGTTGCTTTGGCGCTTGCAAAACCGACTATAGGGCATCTTGATGGCGCTTTTATTAACATGATGGAAGAAGTGAAGCATTTATTGCAATATGCTTTCCAAACTGAGAATAAGTTGACTTTTACCGTGTCTGCTCCTGGCTCTGCGGGCATGGAGACCTGCTTTGTGAATCTGGTTGAGCCAGGTGATAAAGTGATTGTGTGTGTTAATGGGGTGTTTGGCGGGCGTATGAAAGAGAATGTCATACGCTGTGGGGGAGAGGCAATTGTGGTTGAAGATGATTGGGGTAAGCCAGTTGATCCTGCCAAAGTAGAGACAGCACTTATTGCTCACCCTGATGCTAAAATCTTGGCGTTCGTCCATGCAGAAACCTCTACTGGTGCACGCAGTGATGCACAAAAAATCTGTGCTTTGGCACAGCAGTATAATTGTTTGAGCATTGTTGATGCTGTAACTTCTTTAGCAGGCATTCCATTAAAAGTGGATGAGTGGGGAATTGATGCAGTTTACTCAGGCACACAAAAATGCCTTTCTTGTGTTCCAGGTTTGTCACCGGTTAGTTTGAGCGAGCGAGCACAGCATAAAATTAAGCAACGTTCAGTGCCTGTGCAAAGTTGGTTTTTGGATTTGAATCTGGTAATGGGTTACTGGTCTGGTGAGGGCAAGCGGAGCTATCATCATACGGCACCTGTTAATACACTATATGCACTGCATGAGGCATTAGTACTTTTGCAGAATGAAAGTTTAGAAACCAGCTGGGAACGTCATGCCAGCAAGCATAAAAAATTAGCAGCAGGACTGCAGATGTTGGGTTTGTCGTTTTTGGTGGAAGAGAATTACCGTTTGCCGCAGTTAAATTCAGTTTATATTCCTAAAGGGGTTGATGATGCCGCTATTCGAAACACATTGCTTAGTCAATATAATTTGGAGATTGGGGCAGGTTTAGGTGCGCTTGCTGGCAAAGCATGGAGGATTGGTCTAATGGGTGCATCATGCACAGATGCCCATATTGCTTTGTGTCTTAAAGCATTAGAAAACGAGTTGTCAGTATGAATAAGGCTTGTTTTGCTGCTGGGTGTTTTTGGGGTGTTCAAAAACACTTTTCTGATCTTAATGGGGTACATGGTACGCAAGTTGGTTACTGCGGCGGAGATGTGCAAAATCCAACCTATAAACAGGTATGCTCAGGAACTACTAACCATGCAGAGGCTTGTTTGGTAACTTTTAACCCAGAAATTATCTGCTACGAGCAGTTATTGCGCACATTTTGGGATATACATGATCCCACTACGCTTAATAGGCAAGGTCCTGATGTGGGCAGTCAGTATAGATCTGCTATCTTTTATTATGATGTAGAGCAGCAACAATTAGCAGAAACATCTAAAAAACAAATGAATGTCAGTGGCAAATGGCGCAATCCTATTGTGACTGAAATTGTTGCTATGCCTGAGTGGTGGGTGGCTGAGGAGTACCATCAACATTACTTGACCAGAAAATCAGGTTTTTTTGGTTTTTAAGTTATTAGCATGGCGGCTTGGTCAGGAACGGCGTTAGGTTTTGATGTGGGCAGCAAGCGTGTAGGCTTGGCGGTTGCTCAGAGCATTACGCGCCAAGCTAGACCGCTAACCATATTGGAGCGTAATGGTGCTTTTTCAGAGCGCTTAAGCACTGTGTTAGCAGAGTATAAGCCATCCGTTTTTGTTGTAGGCTTGCCTTTGGATAAGGCAGGCAATAACCTGCCTTCTGTGAATATGGTTGAGCGTTTTGTGGAACGTTTTTTAAGCGATTTTGGTTTGCCTATAGAGTGGATTAACGAATGCTATACTACAAAATTAGCACAGAGTTGTTGTACGGAGAATCATATAAAGCGCTCAAAGACACAGTTAGATGATGTTTCCGCACATATAATACTCAGTGCTTGGTTAGATAAACAAGATACCTATGCATAATAGACATTCGCTTCAGTTCAACGCTAATAATCGCCTTCAACACTTATTGACCATCGAGGGGCTTAGTCAGGCGTTGATAGAGCGCATACTGCGCAATGCAGACTATTTTATGAACGAAAATAGGCAGCCCATAAAGCGGGATTTGCTCCAAGGATATTCTATTTTCAATTTGTTTTTTGAGCCCAGTACACGCACACGCACAACATTTGAGTTAGCCGAGAAGAAATTAGGCGCTAATGTTATTAATCTAAATTTAAGTGCCTCAGCGACCACAAAGGGAGAAACCCCATTAGACACGCTTTACAACTTGGAAGCAATGGGTGCTAATATGTTTGTTGTACGCCATAGCGTCAGCGGTGCAGCACATTTTTTTGCCAGACAGGTGAGTCCGGGCGTTGCGATTATCAATGCGGGAGATGGCTGTCATGCACATCCAACACAGGCATTGTTAGATATGGCAACTATTCGTCGTTATAAGGGGCAAATTAGTGGGTTGCGCGTCGCTATTATTGGCGATATTTTGCATTCTCGTGTAGCACGTTCTAATATTCATGCGCTGAATATTATGGAAGCTGAAGAAGTGAGAGTTATCGGACCACGTACATTAGTGCCACCAGAAGTGCGTAGTTTAGGCGTGCAGGTTTATCATGATTTGTATCAGGGTTTGGAAGGCGTTGATGTTATTATGGGATTACGTTTGCAGCGTGAGCGGATGGAAAATGCCCTGTTTCCCAGCGAGCGGGAATTCTATCGTCGTTATGGCTTGACTAAAGAGGCTTTGAGTTGTGCACAGGACGATGCGATTGTCATGCACCCCGGTCCAGTGAATCGCGGCATTGAGATGGAGTGCTCATTGATTGATAGCAATAGGGCGGTCATTTTGCAGCAGGTTACTGAAGGCATAGCTGTACGTATGGCAGTGATGCAGATGATTGCCCAATCAGAGTGGGAGGCACCAGATTTATGAGTGCATTGCTGATTAAAAATGCCAAAATTTGGGATAGAAAAGGTGATGCAGTTATCACGGATATCTTATTGGAAGAGCGCCGTATTGTTGCGATTGAGGCAAACATATCAGCAGAAAATAGAAAAATTTTAGATGCTCAGTCTCATTGGGTTATTCCTGGGTTAGTAGATGTGTTAGCGCGCACTCGTGAGCCGGGCTATGAGCACATTGCTACTATCCTATCAGAAACTAAAGCCGCAGTTGCGGCAGGGTGTACTACTCTGATAACACCTCCCGATACGCGCCCAATTATTGATAGTGCGGCAGCTGCTGAATTAGTCGTCAATCGTGCTAAAAAAGCGGGTGCTGCACGAGCCTATGCGTGTGGTGCTTTGACATTAGGTTTGCAGGGGGAAGTTCTGGCAGAGATGCATTCGCTCAAAGAAGCAGGGTGTGTCGCTTTGTCTAATGGTGATATGCCTATTGTGGATACGCGTATTGTGTTTAATGCGCTCAATTATGCGGCAACGGTTGATTTGCCAGTTATTTTGGATCCTATGGAGCCTTGGCTGAAAAATGGGGTGTCGCATGGTGGAGAAGTAGCAATGCGCTATGGTTTGGCAGCGCAAGCAGAAGAGGGCGAGTTGATTGGATTGTATCGGTTGCTGGCATTGATTGCAAAAACTAATGTACGCGCTATCGTTGGGCCAATTAGTAGCGCACGCTCTTTAGAGTTGATTGCACGTGCTAAACAAGAAGGGACACAAGTGGAAGCGATGACCAGCATTCAACATTTGCTCTTTTCGGATATAGATGGTGCGGTATTTAATCCTGTTGCTCGTGTAGAACCACCACTGAGGAGCATTCGGGATCAACAAGGATTACGGAAAGGGGTCTTAGATGGTGTGATAACCATTATTTGTAGTGATCACCGTCCATGGCGAGAGGATGACTATCATTTGCCCTTTGCTATGATGAAAAGCGGTAAAAGCACTGTAGATACCTTATTTATGGCAGTGGCAAAATTAGCAGAAGAGATGGATATAGATTTCAATCGATTATTGCCATTGATTAGTTCTAATCCAGCACAAGCACTTAATTTGGATGTAGGTAAGTTAGAGGTAGGCACCAAGGCAGATTTATGCAGCATTTGTTTGGACAGTCGTACCATGTTGGCAGAGAGTGACTTGCTCAGTTGTGGTAAAAATAATCCCTTTATTGGTTGGGACTTGCCAGGTTCAGTGCACTGGACAATAAAGGCAGGTGAAATAGTTTATGAAAAGCAAAGTAGTAAGGAGTAATACGTATGTTAGATGCGAATAATTTTGTACAGACTTGGGTGGATTATGTGAATACAGGTCAAGCAGACAAACTGTTGGCACTGTATAACAATGAAGCAACGTTATTAGCAACATTTTCGCCGAACCCTATTACGGACAGATCTGGCTTAGAGCAGTATTTTACGGGACTGGCAAGTCGTTCTGGCTTGCACGTAAGCATTGATGAGGCGAGTAGTGAGGCTTTAGAAGTTGACGAAAATAAGTGGATTTTCTGCGGTATATATGCTTTTCATTTTGAAGAAGAGGGTACGTTGCGTAGTTTCCCTTCGCGTTACACATTTGTTGTAGATTTTGATCAGAGTGCCCCTTTGCTGCACCATCATTCATCACAAGTGCCTCATCCCTTGAGTTAATTGAGTTAAGGTATCATGCCTGAGTTACGTTTTACTAAAATGCATGGCACAGGCAATGACTTTATGGTGATTGATGGCATTAACCAGCCTGTTGATCTACAGCCTCAAACCATCAGGGCATGGGCACAAAGGCGTACAGGTGTAGGTTTTGATCAACTTTTAGTAGTGGAGCATAGCGCCGTCGCTGATTTTAAGTACCGCATTTTTAATGCAGATGGCGGGGAAGTTGAGCACTGCGGCAATGGAGCGCGCTGCTTTCTACGCTTTGTACAACAGCAAGGTATGAGTAACAAAAATACAGTTCAGGTGGAAACTTTGAGCGGCATTTTAGAGTTGCATAGTTTAGCTGGTGGGCAAGTACAAGTGAGCATGGGCGTGCCTGATTTTAATTTAAGCGCTGCGCATTTTGTAGGGACAACGCAGTGTGTTCTACATGCAGGTAAAACGTATAATTTTGAAGTGGTTTCAATGGGTAATCCGCACGCAGTGATTTTGGTGGATGCAGTAGAGGAGTTAGAGATAGAACCTATTGCCCAAAAACTGCAACAAAAAGAATGGTTCGCACAGTCGGTCAATGTGGGTTTCGTAGAAAAATGCGGTGATAATGCTATTCGTTTGCGGGTTTATGAGCGCGGTGCTGGGGAAACATTAGCGTGTGGTAGCGGTGCTTGTGCGGCTGTTGTGGTAGGTTTACAAAAAGGCTGGCTACATAAAAAAAAGATTGATGTAAGTGTCAATGGGGGGCAGTTAGTCGTAGAATGGCAGAATGCATCAGATTCTGTTATTATGACGGGACCTGCTCAACGGGTTTATGAGGGAATATTAGTATAAAAACTACTATATTGCTCACTATTTTTTAGGTGGTTGGGCAAATAGTAAACTGCATTTAATGAGATAAGGAAAAAATCAAATTATGAAAAGTAATGTATTAGAGAAATTAGAGGAGCAGCGGCGCAGTTATGTTGATCCATTGCCTTGTTCTGAGAAGGTGTACGTTGAGGGTAGCGATGGCGTTCGTGTGCCCATGCGTCAGATTGAACAAGCAGCAACGCCGGTTGAGAAAGGTGAGCCCATAGAGAATCCGCCTATTTGGGTGTACGACACCTCTGGTCCATACACCGATCCTGAAGCTGATATTGCTTTTGATAAAGGCATTGTACGTGCCCGTTCTAAGTGGATTGAGCAGCGCGATGATGTTGATCATTTGCATGATTTTAGTTCGGAATATGCACGTGAGCGTAATCAAATGCCCCGCTTAGATAACTTGAGATTCCCGTCAATTCCCAATCCATTACGCGCTAAAAAAGGCAAATCTGTTACTCAAATGCATTATGCTAAAGCAGGTATTGTTACACCAGAAATGGAGTACATCGCTATTCGTGAAAACCAAAATTTAGAGCAAATACGTGATAAAGGGTTGTTAGAAGCACATGCTGGTGAAGACTTTGGGGCGCATATTCCAGCAAAAATTACTCCTGAGTTTGTGCGCGATGAGGTTGCGCGTGGGCGTGCTATTATTCCTTGCAATATCAATCATCCTGAGTTAGAACCAATGATTATTGGTCGCAATTTCTTGGTAAAAATCAACTCCAATATTGGTAATTCAGCTACGACTTCTTCTATTGAAGAGGAGGTAGATAAAATGATTTGGTCAGTACGTTGGGGTGGTGACACTTTAATGGACCTTTCTACTGGTAAAAATATTCATGAAACCCGAGAATGGGTTATCCGAAATTGTCCAGTTCCTGTTGGCACTGTCCCTATCTATCAAGCTTTAGAAAAAGTAGATGGCATTGTTGAGCGTCTTAATTGGGAAGTGTTTCGTGACACGCTTATTGAGCAAGCAGAGCAGGGCGTGGACTATTTTACTATCCATGCAGGCGTGCTATTGCGTTATGTGCCTATGACTGCTAAACGTTTGACTGGAATCGTTTCACGCGGCGGCTCTATTCATGCTAAGTGGAATCTGCATTATCATCAGGAGAATTTTGCTTACACACATTTTCGTGAAATCTGTGAAATTTGTGCGCAGTATGATGTTAGTTTATCGCTGGGAGATGGTTTGCGTCCAGGTGCTATTGCAGATGCTAATGACGAGGCGCAGATGTCAGAGCTTGCCACACTAGGTGAATTAACCAAAATAGCTTGGGAATACGATGTGCAAGTAATGATTGAAGGCCCTGGGCATGTGCCTATGCAGTTGATTAAAGAAAACATGGACGAGCAATTGCGCCTTTGTCATGAGGCCCCTTTTTATACACTGGGCCCATTAACGACTGATATTGCACCCGGATACGATCATATTACCTCTGCAATTGGTGCGGCGATGATTGGCTGGTTTGGCACGGCTATGCTTTGTTATGTAACCCCTAAAGAGCATCTGGGCTTGCCTAATCGTGATGATGTGAAAGAAGGATTGATGGCGTATAAAATTGCCGCTCATGCTGCCGATTTGGCAAAAGGACATCCAGGTGCGCAAATGCGTGATAATGCGTTGTCTAAGGCACGTTTTGAGTTTCGTTGGTACGATCAATTTAATTTAGGTTTGGATCCTGATAGAGCGCGTGAGTACCACGATGAAACACTGCCGCGTGAGTCGGCTAAAGTGGCACATTTTTGCTCTATGTGCGGACCTAAGTTTTGCTCTATGAAAATCACACAAGATATTCGCGACTATGCGGCTCAAAATAATATAAAGGATATTGGTGTAGCAGTAGAAGTAGGAATGAAGCAACAATCAAAGGCTTTTAAGCAGTCTAAAGGTGATATTTATATAAAGCAATAATAGTAAAAAAATGAATAATGATAATAAATTGAACTATGCAGATAGTGGCGTTGATATTGATGCTGGCAATACTTTAGTAGAAAATATTAAACTCCATATTCACAAGACTAGGCGTAGTGAAGTACTTACATCCATAGGAGGCTTTAGTGGTGCATTTCGGGTGCCCACCACCTACCGCAAGCCAGTTATGATGGCAGCTGCAGATGGAGTTGGCACTAAGTTACGCTTGGCTATTGACCATGAATGCTATGATGGCATAGGCATAGACTTAGTTGCTATGTGTGTAAATGATTTAGTCGTTTCTGGGGCAGAGCCTTTATATTTTTTAGACTATTATGCAACAGGGAAGTTAGATGTTCATATTGCAGAGCGTGTTGTGGCAAGTATTGCACAAGGCTGCATACAGGCTGGGTGTGCTTTAATTGGTGGTGAGACCGCTGAAATGCCGGGCATGTATGCACAAAAAGATTTTGACTTAGCTGGCTTTGCTGTTGGCATGGCTGAAGAAGATGCTATTATCGATGGTATGATGGTTGAGCCCGGCGATAGTATTATTGCTCTCAGCTCTAGTGGAGTGCATGCTAATGGGTATTCTTTGGTGCGTGCTATTTTGCAGCGAGAGCCAGCATCCAAAGAGCGTATAGAGCAACTATTACAGCCCACTCAAATCTATGTCAGAAGTATATTAGCTTTAGCAAGGCAGGTGTCTGTTAAGGCAGTGTGCCACATAACAGGCGGAGGCATAATAGAAAATTTACCGCGTGTATTACCTCAGCATGTGCGCGCCGATCTCAATCATTGGGAATTTCCAGAAATATTTCAGTGGCTACAAAAAGCAGGTAATATAGATGAGCAAGAGATGCTGCGTGTGTTTAACTGCGGGATTGGAATGATTATTGTTGTTGATGAAGAGCAGGTTCAAATGGCGTTGGATGTGTTGCGCTTTTTAGGGGAGGATGCAAAGGTAATTGGTGCAATTCATAAACGTGATGGAGCCGATAATAATCATATCCGCATACTGTCATAGACAGTAAACATTCTCAATGGATCGTATAGTTATTTTAATTTCAGGTCGCGGTTCAAACATGCGGGCTATTATTGAAGATACCCAACATAATCCTATTAATGCACAAGTTATAGCAGTCATTGCTAATCAGGTGGCTGAAGGCATTGATTTTGCGCGTAGTAAGGGGATCGCTACAGAAATAGTTGAACATAGAGCATATGCCAGCAGAGAGTTGTTTGAAGAAGCCTTGCAGCAATGTATTGACAAGTATCAGCCAGACTGGATTTTTTTAGCAGGTTTTATGCGTATTTTAGGAGAGGCATTCGTCAAGAATTACATGGGAAAAATGCTGAATATCCACCCTTCTTTACTGCCTAAATACACTGGATTAAATACGCATGAGCGTGCTATAAAAGCTGGTGAGAGTGAACATGGTGCCAGTGTGCATTTTGTTACCCCTGCTTTAGATGGTGGTCCTGTTTTGATGCAGATCAGAATCCCCATACTCAAGACAGATAATGCTTTGACTCTTTCAGAAAGACTGTTAAAGCATGAACATTATCTATATACACGTGCTCTACGGCATATAATTGGTAGGGAGGTTTGTTTAGAAAATGGCATTATTAAAGACAATACAGACAATTCTGTTCGCTACCCTATTCAGTTGGACGCTTAACGCTTACAGCGCAGACTTACGCCCTTTTGAAGCTCATTACGAGGTTTCCTACGGACCGCTTAGTTTAGGAGAGGGGGTTATGCTCCTCAAAAAAAATGGAAGTAGTTGGCAGTTGACCTTTGATGCAGAGCCAGATGGTATGCTCAGTTGGTTTGTTAGCAGTTCATTGCATGAGAAAAGTTACATGCAGCGCACTCATGATGGCAAGCTGCGTAGCAAGCGCTATCAGTTTGAAGTGCGTGGCGATAAATCACAGCATCATACGGTATTATTTAGTTACTTAACAGACACGATTCGCCGCGTAGATGGCAAAAAAAAATGGCGGCTACCTGATGAGGTTGCAGCAGATAAATTAAATTTTCCATTAGTGATTGCACACCATTTGCTCAATGATGAACCGTTGCCTTCTCCTATGCGTATAGCAGGGCATCATTATGTATGGAAAGTTAATTTTAAAAAAATAGGAGAGGAGGTGTTAGAGCGTAATGGTACTACTTACGAAGTTGTGCACTTCCATTCTTCACACAAAAAAGATAAAATTGATATATGGTTTGATGTCAGCAGGCATTATCTGCCCATTGAAGTCAATTTTTATAGTGGTTCTGGGTGGACCTCAAAGTATCACCTGCTAAGGCATAAATGGCTTGATTCATAAGCCGGTTGGGCAATGACTCCTGTGTTAATATTGTAAAAACGTTATAAAGAATGAATCATCTCTATCGCTCTTTGGTGCTTTCAGCTATTTATCAGTGCGCTGATTTAGTGCACAATATTGCGCTTAAAGGTAGTGCTAAGTTCGCAGACTATGAAACACTGACTGATTTGCTTACCAGCGAGGGTGATCAGCTGGCTGGCTTATTGAAGGATAAACAGCAGCAAGGAGCCCTCAAAACAGGTTTAGAGCAATTGGTGAACCAACTATCAGGGCAAGAGCGGCGCATTGAACATCTGGAAGTTACCCGTTATGTGGTTGGCATATTGGCCTTAGAGCGCACTGTTACCGCACATGTGAATTTAGAACAGCTGGCAGACTCAGTGAACGCTTGCTTTCGCAAAGAAGGTGAAATCATTGACCAGAATAGTCATATTGATGACCAAGTTAGTTGTTTGGCTGCGTTATATACACAACATATTAGTAGTTTGCAGCCGCGTATCCGTATTAAGGGTGCGCGTGGGCATTTGACTGCACGCAATAATGCTGCCAGAATACGCGCCATATTGTTGATTGGAGTACGGCTTGCTATTGCGTATCGCCAAGGAGGCGGTAGGCGCTGGCATTTGTTTGTCTTTCGCCGCCGTTATATCAATCAAGCCTATCAATGTTTGCAGCAAAAGGGATGAGTAGATTTATTGCGCTGTTGTTTGGAGTTATGTTGTGGTGTGGGCTTGCCCGTGCTGATATTGATGAGTACGCTATAACCGCCTATGAAGCAGAGAATCCTCAAGCACTTTTAGTGTGGTTAAGCGGTGATCGCGGAACTTCTGAGGGTGAGCAAGCAGTGCTCAAACGTCTCATTCATTACGGTGTATCAGGCTATTATTTGGACCCGCTGCAATCGTGGTTTTTGCCCATTAGCACTTATGCTGCTAATGATGTGCCCAGTGATGAATTAGCGCAAGCCTTATTAGACGTGCAGGCTCTTCACCCGAATGTCCCGTTATTTGTATATGCACGAGGACGCATGACTGAGGTGCTTTTAGAAGCGGTTGCACTTGCTCAACAGCAGGGACAAACTATTTCTGGTGTGCTGTTAAATTCTGCATTGGTTTTTGCGGAAACGCCAGAAGTAGGTTCTAAACCAGAATTTGCAAAGATTGCTACAAATACAAACGCGCCCATTTATCTTTTTCAAGCGCAGTATTCGTATGCTTACTGGTTTTTGAAGGACACTGCTGCTGCTTTAGAAAAAAGTGGTAGTAATGTGTTTACGCGTTACTATCCTAATGTGCGTGGCGGTTTTGTCGCGCGCTCCGAAGAGGTTACTGAGCAGGACTTAGCACTACGTAATCAATTCCACATGCATATCATTCAAGCAATGAAACACCTTAAACCGCTTGCTCATAAACATCGCGGTGTTAAGCACGCTCAGGTTAGTGATAAGAGCAATCGCCGTAAGAATAGGCGTATCACACTCACGCCCATGCGGGGTGCGCCACCAGCTTACCCCTTGAAATTAGAAACATTATCAGGCAGCCCCTTTGATTTGAGCAAACTGAAAGGCAAAGCTGCCTTAGTCAATTTCTGGGCAAGTTGGTGCCCTCCCTGCATCCATGAAATTCCTGCGCTTAATCGCATGATGGCACAATTAGAAAATGAGAATATTGAACTGGTAACAGTCAATATGGGAGAAGATGCCAGCATCATCACCCCTTTTATTAAGCAATATCCTATCAATGGTCGCATACTATTAGATATTCATGGCGAGGCACTGAAAGAATGGCAAGTGTATGCCTTTCCTACCAGTTTCTTAGTGCATCCTAAAGGGCATATTACACATGCTGTTTTTGGTGCCATAGATTGGGATAGCGCTGAGAATGTCCAGATTATCCGTGATGCGATTAGGTGAGTATGTAGGTGGTGGCTGAAAATCTATTACAACAGGCGGTGGTTGCGCTCAGACAGCGTGATTATGTGAAAGCAAGGCAACTGGCACTACAGAGCATAGAGAACACGGGAGAAGCGAGTGTCGTTCAGTTAAATATTTTAGGGGTTGCTTATAAAAATATTGGTGAATATAGTGCAGCGTTATCCTGCTTTGAACAGGGGCGAAAAATAGAGCCTGAAAATATAGATTTGCTCAATAATATGGGCAGTTTATATCTGGATACCAAGCAGTATAAGAGCGCGCAGGAAGCATTGATTAAGGCATTGCGTATTGATGGCAAGAATGCCAGCGCATTAAATAATTACGCCAGCTGTTTTTTTCAGAATGGCTATTATGATGAAGCGTTGCACTTATATGAAATGGCATACCGTCTCTCGCCCAATATCTCTAACTTACAATTTAATCTGGGTGTTTGCTCATTACTGTTCGGTGACTTAAGACGTGGGTTTCAACTCTATAATGCGCGCTTTCAAAAAACAGGGCAGTACACTAAATTAGATAATGGTAACCTGCCATTATGGGACACTAAATCCAGTTTGGAAGACAAGCGTATTGTGCTATTGACTGAGCAAGGTTTTGGTGATACGCTGTTTTTTGTCCGCTTTGTACCTGCCTTTATACATAAAATGGGTATTAACCCTTCTCAAGTGCAGGTTCAAGTACAGCCTGCCTTAGTGCGCTTATTGCAATATAGTTTTCCTGATATACATTTTGTTAGCGAACAGTACCAAAATAATGACTGCTACTTCCCTATGCTTAGTTTGCCATGGTTGCTGCGTTTGGATGCCATCAATATACCATCTGCATCTCCTTACGTAAGTATAGATAAAGCATGGAAAAATGCTGACAACACTTTAGACGAGCACAAGAAACGTGTTGGTATATGCTGGCAGGGATCGCGCACGCATGATAACGACCATAATCGATCTATTGGTTTAGGGCTGATACAGCACACTTTAATGCAGGATAGCACAATTGCTTGGTATGCTGTGCAAAAAGACATTGCTGAGGAAGACATGCTTATCCTAAATAAGGATGTTGTATTGCTTAATAAGCGTATGCATGATTTTGCTGAAACGGCTGTTTTTATTGATCAGTTAAATACCATAGTTACTGTAGATACTGCGGTAGCGCATTTGGCGGCAGCAATGGGCAAAAAGGTTATTCTACTGATAGCCACAACGCAAGATTGGCGCTGGTTTCGCCATATAAAAACGTCCCCTTGGTATGCAAATGTACACATTATTCGCCAGCAAAAGGCAACTGAGTGGGACAGTGCATTAGAAGAAGTAGCGCAGCTATTATGAGTACGCTTAGTCAGAACGCCCCTCTCTGTTTAGTTATGCCTTTGGGCTATCAAGGTATAGGTTGGGAAGGGTTTTACCCTGATGATCTCCCAGAAGATTGGCAAGCAGATTATTGTGCGCAGTATGTAGATGGTGTTGTATTAGACGATGCTTTGTGGGAACAGCACTTGCAACAAGATGATGATAATGATTTACCCATTGTGCGCCTTGGCAAGACCTTGCCCGCTTTACCCGTAGATTGTGAGCAGGTAATCGGTTGCTGTACACAGCATGTCATTAACTGGCGCGAAGGGGCAGTGAAAACAGGTGAGTGGACGCTGCATTTTATTGATACTGCCGCTGATTTTGAGCATATAAGCGACACTATGCGCGCTTCGGGACTGTTGCAACTGTGGGTAGTAGTGTATGCAAAAAATGGCATGCAAGTGCCTGAATTTATCGAACAAATAAGCGCATTACAGCAATGGATTTAGCCCCTGTTCGTTTAGCGCCCATGATGGGCTACACCACCTGTCACATGCGTAAAATGGTGCGTTTGATTAGCCAGTGCACGCTCAATTTTACTGAGATGGTTACCTTAAATGCGATGATTTACAACCCAAAACCACACTATTTAGCACGTGCAGAGGGAGAAGGTGACACCGCTTTTCAGTTAGGTGGACATTCTGCAGCATTTGCGGCTCAGGTTGCTCCAAGTATTGAAGATGCTGGATTTTGCGAGATCAATATCAATGTAGGTTGTCCGAGCAATCGAGTACAAAACGGTCGATTTGGTGCCTGTCTTATGCGCGAACCAGAAACGGTTGCTGCTATAGTGGCTGCACTTAAAAAATCTTGTAATCTTCCGGTAACCGTCAAGCACCGTATCGGCTTAGATGGTGTAGAAGACTATGAATCCTTGCGGCAATTCGTACAGTTGCAAATAGATGCTGGCTGCGATGGAATCATTGTGCATAATCGCACTGCTTTTCTCACAGGATTAAGCCCGCGCAAGAATCGTAGTGTACCACCGATTAGGGCAGAGTTTAGCCACTGGCTGAAGCGCGATTTTCCAGGTTTGAATATTTGTGCTAATGGTGAAATAGCTTCCTCTAAAGATGCAGCCGCCTTTTTAGAAGCAGAGCCTGCTGTAGATGCAGTCATGATTGGACGTGCTGCATGGTCTAATCCATGGTTATTGGCAGAACTTGCTGATGGCATTATTGCAGATAAGCAGACACGTGTTACTGTATTAGAGCGCTATATAGACTATGCCATTGACGCTATGGCGAATAAGCAACACACTAAGTCGGCTGTGCTCTATCCATTAAGTGGTTTTTTTAATGGACTGCGCGGAGCTAAGCAGTGGCGGCGTAATTTGAGTGCATGCTTGCAGAGCAAAGCGCATATTAGCAGCCTCGTGGCTATAATGCAGCACTCAGAACAGCAATTTGAGCAGGTAGAAGTTTGAAACAAATAGTCATTATTGGTTTAGGCGAACTGGGGCGTGTATTTGCAGGTGGATTTTTGCGTAGTGGCTGGTCTGTTGTTCCCGTTAATCGTGGTGATGACATGCAGGCGTTAGCTAAAACTGCTACAGCAGTAGATGCCGTATTGGTTGCTGTAGGGGAAGCAGACCTGCAAAGCGTCCTAAAGCAAATACCACATGCTTGGCACGACCGCTTAATACTCCTGCAAAATGAATTATTACCACATGACTGGCAACAGCATCATTTAGATCCAACTATTATTTCGGTTTGGTTTGAGAAAAAAGCACATACCCCGATTAAGCAACTCATCGCTTCCCCTGTATATGGCAAGCAAGCTGAGGCACTGGCGGCTGCGCTCAGAAGTATATCGGTTGATACAAAGATAATCAACACCTTGCCTGATATGCTGTTTGAGTTAGTCGTTAAAAATACCTATATTATTACCACCAACTTAGTAGGCTTGTTGCTTCCTGATGGCGCAAACGTGCAAGATATGGTAGCCAAAAAGAGACTTATTTGAGCAAATTGGTCAAGAAGTGTTAGCAGTGCAGCAAGCCTTGTCCAAGTGTTCATTTGAATGGGATGCAATCTG
Organism: Gammaproteobacteria bacterium; assembly: GCA_965219665.1. Taxonomy (GTDB): domain Bacteria; phylum Pseudomonadota; class Gammaproteobacteria; order CAKMZV01; family CAKMZV01; genus CBDCOD01. The sequence continues at coordinate 28,319 of CBDCOD010000023.1, forward strand.
TGATGCTGTAACAGCTGCCTGTGCAGGTGACTGGGCGCATCAATGCAAAGGGCGCAGCGCACCCGCTCGGCTTGAGCGTATTCGTACAACTGCGCAGCAATTGAATATTTCTATACCAACTATAGAGACGGTTTCAGCATGAATATTTTGCTTGGTGTCAGTGGGAGCGTAGCCGCTTATAAAAGCGCGGAATTGCTGCGTTTATTGCTTGAAGAACAGCATCAAGTTAAAGTCATACTAACAGAAGGGGGGCAACGCTTTGTACAACCGCTGTTATTTCGCTCTTTAGGGGCATCAGGCGTATATCAAAACCTGTGGGAAGCGGACAATGGTATGGCGCACATTACGCTAACCCGCTGGGCAGACATCATGGTGATTGCACCAGCAAGCGCCAATGTATTAGCGCGTATGGCACAGGGACTGGCTACTGACTTGCTAACCAACTGCACGCTGGCATCTCAAGTTCCTATTGTGGTTGCGCCAGCTATGAATCAAGCCATGTATGCGCATCCTGCTGTGCAGCGTAACTTGGAAACGCTGCGTAATGATGGGGTGGTTGTTTTTCCTACTGCAGAGGGTAAGCAAGCCTGTGGTGAAGTAGGGGAAGGACGCATGTTAGAGCCGATGGAGTTGCTGAAACGCATCGCTAAGATAAAGCAGTGATGAAAGTCGTACTGACCGTTGGTGCAACGCGAGAAGCCATTGACCCTGTACGTTATATCTCAAACCGCAGCAGTGGTAAAATGGGTGCAGCATTGGCACAAGCCTTTGTAGAAGAAGGGTGTGAGCTTATTGTTGTGGCTGCTCCAAGCACTATTGCATTACCACCTGAGTGCACGGTGCTTTCAGTGGAAACCGTGCAACAGATGGCACAACAAGTGCGGAATTGCTTAACTGAACCAGTTGATATATTTATCGGTTGTGCCGCAGTCTCCGACTTTATTCCACACTATAGCCCACAAAAGAAAAAGAAGCGTGATGGCTTTGATTTTCAGTGGAGCATCGCACCTGATATTATTGCAGAAGTGGTTGCGAGCAAACGCTGTAAAACAGTGATTGGCTTTGCCGCTGAGACAGAAAACATTATTGATAATGCACAGCAAAAACGTCTCAAAAAAGGGCTTGATATTATTATTGCTAATGATGCAAGCCAAGCAATGGGTGCAGAGGATAATCAAATATATTGGATTAGCGCGCAAGGGATAGAGCAATGGGATAAAGCGCCTAAAGCAGAGGTTGCACAAAAAATTGCACAGCGTACCTTAGCGTTGCATCAACAAGGCGCAGTGCATTCTGCATCATAGCCACAGCAACATAGCAGGAGAGACTTGTTATATGAAAAAAATTCAATTAAAAATATTAGATAAGCGCATTGGAAGCGATTTCCCTATGCCTCAATACGCAACAGAAGGTTCTGGTGCATTAGATCTCATCGCTTGCTTAGATGCCCCACTGACTCTGCAACCGGGACAATGCGAATTGATAGGTACGGGGCTATCCATATACATTGCGGATAAGGGTTATGCTGCGCTCATACTCCCGCGCTCTGGCTTGGGGCTGCGTAATGGTATTGTATTGGGCAATCTGGTCGGAATAATCGATTCGGATTATCAAGGTCCCTTAGGTGTGCCACTATGGAATCGCAGTAATAATGAATTTGTAGTTGAGCCAGGGCTACGTATGGCGCAAATGTTGCTTGTTCCCGTAGCACAAATGGATTTTGAAGTGGTTGACACCTTTCATGAAAGCAGTCAACGCGGCGAAGGCGGCTTTGGCAGCACCGGCACAGTGTAAAGAGCGCAAGAGCATTTCAGCGCGGTTGCAAAGGCAGTGCATGGTTAGTGCAAAGGGGTTGCAAAGGCGTTGCAACGCGCTCATCAGGTGGGGTTTAGCGGCCTTTTTTTAGTGTACTATAATTTTCACAGCCTTTGCTGTTTCTTAAGTCACATGCCTTTCCAAAATACTTTAACGCCTCTTGATTGCTCTGCCTTACGCCGCTGCCGTTTGCATACATAACGCCCAGATTGGTACATCCTTTACCATTATCTAAGGTACACGCTTTGCGGTAGTATTTGACGGCTTCAAAATCGCTCTGCTTCACGCCGCGACCGTTGTCATACATAAGTCGCCCAGGTTGTCATACATCCTGACACCATCCTTCTAAGGTACACGCTTGGCGGTAGTATTTGACGGCTTCAAAATCGCTCTGCTTTACGCCGCTGCCGCGTTCATACCTAAAGCCCAGGTTGGTGCATCCTGCACCATTCTTCTAAGGTACACGCTTTGCGGAAGTATTTGACGGAGTCAAAGTCACTTTGCTTCAAAACGCCGATGCCGTTGCATACTATCATATCCTAACGCCCAGGCTTAAAACATCCTTTACCATTGGCAGATCCAAACTGCCATTTCTAAGGTACACGCTTTGCGGTAGTATTTGACGGCTTCAAAAACGCTCTGCTTTACGCCGCTGCCGTTCTCATACATAAAGCCCAGATTAGAACATCCTAATCCCTCTTCTAAGGTACACGCTTTGCGGTAGTATTTGACGGCTTCAAAGTCGCTCTGCTTCACGCCGCTGCCGTTCTCTAATACATAAGGCCCAGATTGAACATCCTGCATCCCTCTTCTAAGGTACACGCTTTGCGGTAGTATTTGACGGCTTCAAAATCGCTCTGCTTCACGCCGCTGCCGTTCTCATACATAAAGCCCAGGCTGGTACATCCTTTACCATTTTCTAAGGTACACGCTTTGCGGTAGTATTTGACGGCTTCAAAATCGCTCTGCTTCACGCCGCTGCCGTTGTCATACATAAAGCCCAGATTAAAACATCCTTTACCATTTTCTAAGGTACACGCTTTGCGGTAGTATTTGACGGCTTCAAAATCGCTCTGCTTTACGCCGCGTGCCGTTGTGATACGCATAAACGCCCAGGTTGTAACATCCTTTACCCTCTTCTAAGGTACACGCTTTGCGGTAGTATTTGACGGCTTCAAAATCGCTCTGCTTTACGCCGCTGCGGCCGTTTTGATACATAGCGCCCAAGATTAAAACATCCTGCACCCTCTTCTAAGGTACACGCTTTGCGGTAGTATTTGACGGCTTCAAAATCGCTCTGCTTTACGCCGCTGCCGTGTTCATACATAAAGCCCAGGTTGTGTGCATCCCCAGCCATTTTCTAAGGTACACGCTTTGCGGTAGTATTTGACGGCTTCAAAATCGCTCTGCTTTCACGCCGCTGCCGTGTTCATACATAACTAAAGCCCAGGTTGTTGACGGCTTCATCCCTGCACACCCATTTTCTAAGGTACACGCTTTGCGGTAGTATTTGACGGCTTCAAAATCGCTCTGCTTTACGCCGCTGCCGTTGCCATACATATTGCCCAGATTAAAACATCCTGAACCCTTTCTAAGGTACACGCTTTGCGGTAGTATTTGACGGCTTCAAAATCGCTCTGCTTTACGCCGCTGCCGCGTTCATACATAACGCCCAGATTAAAACATCCTGAACCACTTTCTAAGGTACACGCTTTGCGGTAGTATTTGACGGCTTCAAAATCGCTCTGCTTTACGCCGCTGCCGCGTTCATACATAACGCCCAGATTAAAACATTCTTCCCCAGTATGGCAGGGCTTCTCTAATTGCTCTATCTCTGAGGTGGTTTTTGCTTGTGTGGGTAGTAATAATAGCCCTAAAAAAAGCCCTAAAATAGGTGTTAATCCTTTCATCTATAACCTCTCATCTAATTATGGTCATTCATCTAAATAACCTCTCATCTAATTATAACTTCTCATCTATAACCTCGCATACGCACGGTTTATGCAGTTTATGAGAACGATGCGCTTAGGTGGCAGACCATACTGCCATTTCATTGCCAGACGGCTCGGTAAAGTGAAAGCGGCGACCACCAGGGAAGGAGAAAATAGCTTGTACGATAGTGCCGCCTGCTTGTTCTATTTTGTGCTGCGTGGCTTCTAAGTTATCGCTATAAAAAACAAGCAGCGCGGAGCCTGTTGCTGTGGACGCCACTTGATCACCTTGATAGAAGCCACCATCTAAGCCCTGATTAGAGAAGGCAGTGTAGCCATCGCCAAAGTCTTCAAATTCCCAGTTAAATACTGCTTTGAAAAATTGTTTAGTCTTCGCTAAATTAGGAGTAGCAAACTCCACGTAGTTAAGGGTCTCATGTTGTGGCATAGGGTGATTCTTGGAAAAATAATTGTTGCAGGGCTCGCCCAGGATTAGGGTCACGCATAAAGCGCTCACCTACCAAAAAAGCATTGATATTATGCGCACGCATGCGCTGCACATCTTCAACCGTATGAATGCCACTTTCGGTAACCAGTGTTACATTATCAGGGCAGCGATCTAAGAGCTCAATCGTTACGTCTAAGGATACGTTAAAGGTTTTTAGATCACGATTATTGATGCCAATAAAAGGGGCAGATGCCTCTAACGCGCTCTCTAACTCTTCTGCATTGTGTACTTCAACCAATGCAGCCATGCCAAGCGAGTGGGCGATATCTTGGTATTCCTTTAATTGAGCAGTCGATAGCATAGCCGCTATGAGTAGGATACAGTCTGCATAAGAGGCGCGTGATTGGTAGATTTGCCATGGTTCAATAATAAAATCTTTGCGTAATAAAGGCAAATATACCGCATGGTGCACCAATTCAAGATAGGATAGTTTGCCGTGAAAAAAGATTTCATCAGTGAGGACTGAAAGGGCAGCTGCATGGTGGCTTTGGTAACTTTTTGCAATGTTATCAGGCTCAAAATTATCGCGAATAATGCCTTGACTTGGGGATGCTTTTTTGATCTCAGCAATGACAGCAGGGTGCTTGCTTTGTATTTTGTGTTGTAGGGCAGAGACAAATTGCCTCGCTGGCGGCAAAGTGCTAATTTTTTGTTCAAAGTCAGCAATGCTGTATTTTTTTTTACCCGCAGCAACCTCTTCAACCTTTTGGGCAGCAATGCGCTCTAGAATATTCATTTAATTTTCTTGCGTAAAAGCAGCGTAGGCCTTCCATTTTTCTAAAGCAGCACCGCTTTGCAATGCTTCCTGTGCTTGTGCAATCCCTTGCTGTAGGTTGCGGCAGTCGGTTCCTGTATAGATGGCTGCTCCTGCGTTGAGGGCAATAATAGTTTCAGCAGCGGGGTGGTTATTACTGAAAGCTTTCTCAATGAGCGCACAACTCTCTTGAGCATTAGATACTTTTAGTTTGTCTAAACTATGTATTTCTAAACCGTATTCTGAGGGGTTAATGGTGTGCTCTAAAATGTCGCCATTATTCAGTTCTGCAATGCGGGTGCTATCAGCGCATGATATTTCGTCTAAGCCATCTGCGCTATGAACCACTAATACGTGGTTTGAGCCTAAAGCACGAAGGACTTTCGCCAACGGCATAAGCCACTTATCATCAAACACTCCCAAGACTTGATTACAAGCACCAGCAGGGTTGGTTAGTGGACCCAACAAATTAAAAATAGTGCGTATTGCTAAAGTTTTGCGTACATGAGCGACATGACGCATGGCACTGTGATGGCTGGGGGCAAAAATAAAGCCAATGCCTAATTTTTCAATGCTCTCAGCGACTTTTTCAGGGCTAATGGCTAAATTTACGCCTGCTGCCTCTAACACATCAGAGGAGCCAGAGGCGGAAGAGTTTGAGCGGTTTCCATGCTTGGCAATGCGTGCGCCAGCAGCCGCTGCAACAAAAGCACTGGCTGTGGAAATGTTGAATAATCCGGCATGGTCACCACCTGTGCCGCAGGTATCTACTAAGGAGAGGCAATCGGCAACTTCTACTTTGGTAGATAGCGAACGCATAACTTTAGCAGCTGCAGTAAGCTCTACAATTGATTCCCCTTTGGCGCGTAAACCTATCAACCATGCTGTGGTTTCTATATCATCCAATTCGCCTTGCATAATTGCAGACATTAAGGTGTGCATTTCGTGTGCAAGTAGGTCACGACCATTTAACAATTCATCCAATAATGTTCTCAAGTTACTCATGCTACCCTCTCTATAAAATTCCTTAAAATATCGTGTCCATACTCAGAAAGTATGGATTCTGGATGAAATTGTACGCCTTCTATGGGCAAGTTTTTATGGCGAATTGCCATTATTTCAGGGTGTGATTCACTTTTGTTGGTAGAAGTGGCGCTAACCGTTAAGCAATCTGGGATATCTGTCAGCGATAGCGAGTGATAGCGTGTAGCGGTAAAAGGGGAGGGTAAGCCAGTAAAAACGCCTATTCCATCGTGTTCAATCGGTGCGGTTTTCCCGTGCATAATGCTTTGTGAATGACAGACGGTTGCTCCAAAGACTTGTCCAATTGCCTGATGCCCAAGACATACCCCCAAGATAGGTAATTTACCAGCAAAATGCTCAATAGCATGTAGCGTAATGCCTGCCTTATCAGGATTGCATGGCCCAGGAGAAATAACTAAGTGTGTAGGATTGCTTTTTTCGATCTCTTGGAGACTGATTTGATCATTGCGCCCAATAACCACCTGTTGTCCTAATTCACCAAAATACTGCACAATGTTGTAGGTGAAAGAATCATAGTTGTCGATCATATATATCATAATCTTGGCGCCTGTTGCTTACAAATACTTATTGAGGTGATAAGCTGCTGACTTTTTCAGCAGCGCGAATGAGTGCCTTAGCCTTATTGACGGTTTCCGTCCACTCGCTGTCAGGATTAGAGTCTGCAACAATCCCTGCACCAGCTTGAATGAAGAGGGTATTGTCTTTTACTACAGCAGTGCGAATAGCAATAGCAGTGTCTAAATTGCCATGCCAACCGATATAACCCACTGCTCCCGAATAGATTCCTCGCTTGCAAGGCTCCAATTCATGAATAATTTCCATAGCACGGATTTTTGGAGCACCGGATACTGTTCCAGCAGGAAAAGTTGCTTTTAATACATCAATCGGGCTTAAACCTGCACGCAACTTGCCAACGACATTAGAGACAATATGCATAACATGCGAATAGCGCTCTATAATCATTTTCTCATTGAGAACCACGCTACCGACTTCACAAACACGACCAATGTCATTGCGCCCTAAATCAATTAGCATGAGATGCTCTGCCAACTCTTTGGGATCTGCCAACAAATCTTGCTCTAACGCCAAATCATGCTGTGGCGTATTGCCACGCACCCGTGTTCCTGCAATTGGGCGCACGCATACTTGACCATCTTGCTCTAAGCGCACCAATATTTCTGGGGATGATCCGATGATTTCAAAACCATCCAAGCGCAAAAAAAACATATAAGGGGAAGGATTTATATTACGAATAGCGCGATAGAGTGCCAGTGAGTTACCACTAACAGGCATCTGCATCTGTTGCGCTAAAACCACTTGCATGGAGTCCCCATTCTTAATGTATTCGCAAATAGTTTCAGTTGCGCGCTTAAAAGCCTCCTCCTTGAAGTTGTATTGCAATTTAGACACTTGCGCGTGCATAGGCTGAGGCAAGGGGCAGGGCTTTTGTTGCAAGAGATTGCATAAAACGTGCAATCGTTCTGCTGCCTGCTCAAGGGCTATGCTATCATCTGCTGCATAGATAATCAAATGCATCTCATTTTTTAGATTATCAAAAGCAATCACTTCAGTAGATAGTGTGAGGTAAATATCCGGTGTGCCAATATTGTCAGGAAGTGCTGTTATATTAAGGCAATCTTCCATATAAGCAATAGATTCGTAGCCAAAGTAGCCAACTAAGCCGCCACTAAAAACAGGCAATCCATCCTCTTGAGGGGTTTTGAACTGCTGCCGCCACGCTTCTATCCAATCTAAAGGCGTATCTGAATGTATCTCTCTTTTTTGGTCTGCTTGGTAATGTGTGATACTATTGCCAAACACAGTAATGTGCTCAGCACTCCCTAAGCCTATAAAAGAATGCCGCCCCCATTTTTCACCGCCTTGCACGGATTCAAGCAAATAACTATTGGTGTTGTTTGCCAGTTTTAGATATACTGATAGTGGCGTGTCTAAATCTGCAGGCAATACACACTGGACAGGGATATGACTATAGCCTTGGTTTAGGTATTTTTGGGCGTTCTTATAGGCATTCATGCGCACTCTAAAACTTCCCGCATTTTAGATATGATCGTATCATAGCGGTTGGGATCATCCTCATTAGCAAAAGAAAACAGTCCAGAACCTGATACAAATGTATCGCAACCTGCTTGAGCTATTTCGCGCATATTCTCTAAGCGAACTCCGCCATCTATTTCAAGGCGAATAGTTAAGCCGCTATCGTCAATCATCTGACGACAAGTACGTAACTTGTCTAAAGCAGCAGGGATGAATTGTTGCCCACCAAAACCAGGGTTAACCGACATAATCAAAATTAAATCAATTTTATCCATCACGTGCTGCAAGCAGTCCAGTGGGGTAGCAGGGTTGAATACCAAACCGGCCTTGCACCCTAAAGAGCGCACCAGCTGCAATGAGCGATCAATATGCTCAGATGCCTCTGGATGGAAAGTAATGTAATCTGCACCTGCATTAGCAAAATCCGTAATAATGCGATCGACAGGCTTGACCATTAAATGGACATCAATCGGTGCTTCTAAGCCCTCACGAATCATGTATTTTTTGAGCGAATCGCATACCAAAGGACCAATGGTCAAGTTGGGTACGTAGTGATTATCCATCACATCAAAATGCACGACATCAGCACCTGAGCTAAGCATGTCTTTGACCTCTTTACCTAACTGCGAAAAATCGGCAGATAAAATAGAAGGGGCTATCCAATCAGCTTGTTTGCTCATACTATTCTCCTATTCGGTGCTGTCGTTTTAGAAAGCGGGACGTAAAAAATGGCTATATGGAGTGATTCTTTTGATTGCATACAAACACTTGAACCACCTAATGTAAATTATAGCAGAGGCTACTGGGTTTATCCTGCTGATGGTTGCGTAGATAGCGGTCGTTAAGCGCTTGGCTGTATTATGCTATTCGTGTGTGTGTATTCTTAAGAAAGAAGCAAACTTTGGTTTACCTTGTGCAGTCAAGCCATAATACTTGAAGGTGATTACGGTACCAATCGGCGGTGGATTATGCCTGAATGTATCTTTCAAGCCTGAGCCAATGGTAATGCTACTGCCGTTCCAGTCACAGTTAATAGCGCCCACTAAGCCCCGATATTTGCCTTTGCCTACAGTATATGCAGTGATCTGACATTCATCATCTTGAAAAAGTTTTGCTTTTAGTGCGCTGTTCTGGCGACCCGTATAAAAACGCATTGCAGCTTTGCGGAGCACTAAGCCTTCTCCCCCCTGAGCAACTACGGCTTCTAAGGCATCTTGCACATGTTGCTTAGACCTCACTACTATCTGAGGAATAATGCGCACAATAGAATCTGGATTTGTTGACAGATAGTCTTGTAACACGCCTAACCGCTCTAACAATCCACCTGACTGCTGAGGCACTTCAAAAATATTGAATGTTACATGCTGCCAGCGTTTATCAGGTACTTGTCGCAGCACAATCGACTGAATATTCTCAAAATCGCTGCGCTTTGTCCACAGTTCTCCGTCAATAGGGAAGGGCGGCAACTGCTCAATAAACCAGTCGGGTGCATATATCCTATTACCATTTTTAGTGCGCAAATGCTCTCCATCCCAAACACCGCGCACACCATCTAATTTTTCACTCATAAGCCAGCCTTGCACATCCTGTGTTCCATCATAGGTTTTCAGCAGCAAAATATCTGCTTTTATGGGCAACTTTGAGGCGGCAATACTCGCCGAAAAGCAAAGCCCAAAAAGCAGCACAGCTGCCTGCACAGCAATTAACTTAACATTTTGGCAAAATACAGAAAAATGGTGCATAGGTTGCATGGCTTAAACAGGAGGAAAAGTACAGTGCCAATAGTCTAAAGTGAATGGACTGTCAACTGCCTATTGAAATATGCGTCAAAGTGGACATACCTATTCTTGCTGTATTAAATCTAATGCGGCTCTTTCTAAGAATGGTACAATGCAAGCAACGTGCCTTGAGCACCGTCAGACATCAGAATAAAATACTTATGTCGCATCACTCATTGGGGGTGACTTGGCTTCGACGGGAGGCTTAAGCAATACGATGCGTATCGAGCTGCTTTTTGCTCGTTAAACTGAAGCAAATCGTCATAATTGCAAACGACGAAAACTACGCTTTAGCTGCTTAAATCCAGCTAAACGCACTCGCTAATTTGTCAATAGATTAGCTGTAGTGTGTTATTTAATATTGACTCGTTGTTTGTTAGCCGTTTGTCTAACAGCAATTAAACTGTAAACAAACTCGTAGTGTGATTGGCGTGTCTATTCGCTTGCAGACTATTAAACGAAAAGATAGACTACATACGTAGATTCGATTGTGTATACCTTGCGGACGCGGGTTCGACTCCCGCCACCTCCACCATTTTTTGCACTGTTGCCTTATCTCTAAGTAATACTCTGTAATATCAATAATTTGGGGCGTAATCCCCCACGTTTTTTTAGATTATCGCTTTATTTTTTTAGACAATATTTTGTTTGACTTTAAATAAAATAATCACCATATAGCACTATAATTGGGGTGCATAAAGTGGGGCAGAATAGTTTAAAAACGACCGAAATGTATACTCATGTATCAAAAAAGGCAATTGATAAGATTAGAAACCCAGTCGATGATTTTTTTGATTGAGGAGATCAAAATGATAAATGAAAAATATATACAATTGTGCTTAGCCCACCAGTTTGGAGGAATAAACACAATAGAGTTTACACAATCGTTAGGCATAATTTAAAAGAGACAGATGGCAAAAAAGAAAACTGAGAAAATAGATGCACTAATATTTATTGACACTAACATCTTTCTCGACTTCTACAGAATTAGAAAGTCAAATGTTTCTATGAAATATTTGGACGAAATTGAAAAACATAAAGGCCTGATAATCACGTCTTCACAAGTTGAAATGGAGTTTAAAAAAAATCGACAATCTGTAATTCTCGAGTCAATTAGTGAAGTGAAGAAGATAAACAACGTAAACACCAATGTTCCGGCTATTTTGTCTAATGCCAAGGCTGTTGAAATGATTGAAAAATCTAAGGAAAACATCTCAAACAAGCAGAAAGAACTAAAAGGAATAATAGAAAAAATATTAAAGAACCCAAGCTATAATGACCCTGTCTACAAATCACTCCAGAAACTTTTCAGACATAACTCATCAATTAACCTGAATCGAGAAAACAAGATTCGTTTCAAAATCCGAAATCTGGCGAAGAAGCGATTCATACTTGGATATCCACCAAGGAAAAAAGGTGATAATTCAATCGGAGATGCAGTTAATTGGGAATGGGTTTTAAAGTGCGCAGAAAATTCAGGGAAGCATATTATCCTTGTGACTCGAGATTCAGATTTTGGCTGCAACTATGAAGATGACTCTTTCCTAAATGATTGGTTAAAGCAAGAATTCAAACAAAGAATAAGTCAAAAAAGGAAGGTCATTCTAACAGATAAGCTAAGCCGAGCTTTTCAACTTGTCGAAATACCTGTTACAGATGAAATGATTGAGGAAGAAGAAAAAGTAATTGATGTTTCTATGCGTAACTACCAAATGCATAATATTCATGAAACGATAAAACGAATGCAAGAAAACGTAAAACTCAATGAACTTCAAGAGAGCATAAGAAGACTGAGAACTAACCTTGGTTATGATGACACCAATGACATTAAATAAAAAAACCATGCCCAGCAACACCTATACGCAATGCCCTTCGGGACACTGCGCATAGCCAAACCGTTCGCCGTCACCCTGAAAAAAACTACCGCTTGAAATATGCATCAGCACGACTTAAATAGAGTTCTTTTTTATCCCGCAGAAGATATGGCAGGTGGAGATGAACTTTCAAAAGGAGAAAAAATTTTGAGAGCTGAAATTAAATCAAGCTACAGTGACGTCAATGAGGTTATAGAGCTTTACAACATAAAGAAATATTTTGACAACGAATTATATTTAAAACGTTGGACACAAGAAGAAATTGAAGACTTCAAACAAAAAGCCAAAAAATATAGCCAAATAGTTGGGAACTATTTTTCAACTATAAGTGACGAAAATGTCATCAAAATATACGAACAGACTTTACACGATTATATCCATTCATTTTGGGAAATAGTATGTAATTATTCTCGTTTTAAGCGAATTTCAAAATCAAATTTTAGCAAAATTCTAGAAAATGAACCTCATTTGATACACGAGATTCTAACTCATAAAGTTTTAGTAACTCATTATGATAAAGAACTCAAGGACTTCTTACTAAACTATCCAGCATCTGCTGAAATTTTGCTCTCGGTTTATGAGACAGAAGTTCAAGAGTTAAAAAAAAATCAAAAGTATATTCCTAAAAGTCTGACGATTTCGGATAAAGAAAGTATAACATCAAAATATTTAGATTCAGCAGATATAAACCTAAACTATATTGGCTTAATTGAAAACGCAAGAAACAGAAATGATTTCAGAATTTCAGACAAAACACGGCTAAAAGCAAAACGATTATATAAAAGTGAAATGGAAAAGATCTTTGCCGACAAAGGAAGAATGAGTTTTGGTGTCTCTGTTGACTTTTTAGAAAATACCGACACAGTAGTAGATTCTCATATAGATGATAAGCTTGTTGCTCATTATACTTACAGTGCGGATTTTATAAAGAAAAACAATCACCCTTATCAACTATTTCAAAATTTTAAATTGCTCTTTGAATTTGTTGATAATCAAAACAGAATAAATCTTGTTAGCAAAAAAAGTCAGTTAGGCTTATTTGAAAAAATCATGGGTGTTCACTCTCAAAATGAATACAAAATTGGTTCGGGATTTTGTTTATTAGAAATGACATCTTGTTGCCAAATTGATAGCTACAACAAAATTATTACTGAATTAAACACTTCACTAGAAGATATTTTACATTTTATTTATACAAAGGCATTTCAAGAATTATATGGATTTGCGGACAATGCTCGTTTTTCTATTCCTAAACGTGTTGAGCAGGAGCGTACAAATATTGAAAGGAGGCCGCGCAGTTCTTTGCCAGCGAGTCAAAGAACGTTACGCGTTCATAAAATCTCGGACTAAACGGTTCCCCACCATGCTATGTATGAACAAGGTTATGCATAGTATCTCGTAGCGGTTATTACCGCTGGCTAGCATACCCTTACCAGATTTAGAGATTTAGAGGATAAGCGCTTAAGTCTTAAGATTAGGCAACACTAGGAAAATAGCTATGGTTTTTATGGCTACCGCAATGATTTATCAAGATATGGTTAGATTCTGGCAACTATTGCGGACGTGATAGAGTTTTAAGGCTGATGCAGACCAATGGACACTTAGGGCTTGCAATTTGCGCTTAAAAAGCCATCGCTTAAAAAAAGGCGAACAGCATGTTCTAGCCCCAAATATTCTTAAGCGTCAGTTTGTAAATGCAACGGTTCCCAATCAATGGTGGGTCAGTGACATTACCTATATAAAAACAGGTGAAGGTTGGTTGTTTTTGACCACGGTATTAGACTTATTTTCTCGCAAAGTAGTTGGCATGGGACATGAGTCATCGTATTACAGAGGATGTTTGTGATTCAGAGTAACTTAACCCATGCACGTCTATTCATATCGTAGAAAACCTGTACGATAATTCGGTCTATGTGCATTCTGATCAAGGTTCGCAATATACCAGCAAAGCTTGTCAAAGAGAAGCATTGGGTGCAAATGCAATTAATCCCGAGTATGAGCCGTAAGGGGATATTGCTGGGACAATGCTGTTGCTGAAAGTTCATTATTTGGCAACTTAACCAAAAGGAGTTATATTGGTCAATTAAGGTCTGATAAAACAAGGCAAGATGCTAAGCTAAAGTATTTTTGGATTATATTGAAACAGTTTTACTAATCCAATCAGGCGGCACACATTCAAGCTAATCGGGTAGCACCGAATGTGCTAGAAGAGCAATATTTTGCGAAACTAAAAACTGTCTACTAAACTCAGGCCGCACCACATATCTGAAATTAGCTATCTTGATTATGTTGAAAATAGATGATGATTTACAAATTTCAAATGCAATAAAAAAGCAGAAAGAAAAGGCGAACGGCTAACAATGTGTATAAGTAATAGCGGTTTAAGTGATAAAGCAAAGGTCAGTGCATAGCCGAAAGGTTCGTGAGTAGAAATCCGCTACTACTCATACACTAGACCGTTAGCCACAATTAAAAAACGACCATGAATGATTAAATTAGCATTATGAATTTTGAACAAGAATATTTAAACAAAATTATATGCGGTGATAGCCTTGAAGTAATGAAATCAATGCCTTCCGAAAGTGTTGACTTAGTGGTTACTTCTCCTCCTTACAACCTAAAAAAATCGACAGGAAATGGAATGAAGGACGGTCGTGGTGGAAAATGGCCAAACGCTTCATTGATAAATGGCTATTCGCACTATGACGACAATATGCCGCATGATGAATATGCTAAATGGCAGCGAGATTGTTTGACTGAAATGCTCCGATTGATAAAAGATGATGGTGCTATTTTTTATAATCACAAATGGAGAGTTCAAGCAGGTTTACTGCAAGATAGACAAGACATTGTTCAGGGTTTACCCGTGAGACAAGTAATAATTTGGAGAAGAAAAGGTGGGATAAACTTCAACAAGGGATATTTCTTACCAACGTATGAAGTAATCTATTTAATCGCCAAACCCAATTTCAAACTTGCTCCTAAAGCAAATGCACATGGTGATGTTTGGGAATTTACCCAGGAAATGAAAAACAGACACCCCGCACCTTTTCCAGTTCAACTTATTGACAGAATAATCTGTTCGACAGAAGCTCAAATAGTTTTAGACCCATTTATGGGCAGCGGGACAACCGCTATAACTGCGATGGGAAACAAGCGTGATTATATCGGTGTTGATATTTCACCTGACTATTGTTTAATGGCCGAAAAGAGAATTGAAAAAAATAAAATACAGTCTGAACTGAATCAGTTCAAAGCACAAACGAAACTATTTGTATGAATATATACACTAAAGAAAGTTTAGTTGAAAAACTAAAAGAAATATCTGAACAAGGTTGGATTGAAAATGGTAGACATGGAAATGACGGTGGAATTGGGAATACCCTTGAAGACCTTTTAGGTATCGAAGAAAACAACCTCCCAATTCCAAATGCTGCGGAATGGGAATTAAAGACTCAAAGATTAAAAACTTCTTCCCTGACCACTCTATTTCATATTGAACCCTCACCGAGAGCGATGAAGTTTGTGCCTTCGACTCTACTTCCTTATTACGGTTGGCCTCACCAAAAAGCAGGTGATAAATACCCAGAAAACGAAAGAAGTTTTAGAGCAACAATTCATGGAAATGGTAGAAATGACAGAGGTTTCGGGGTCCAGATTGATAATAAGGAAAGAAAAGTTTTAATCTCATTTGACAGCAGTCAAGTAGGTGAATGCCATGCAAATTGGTTAGAAGGAGTGAAAAAGAACATTGGACTGTCTGAAATTGAACCACAACCATATTGGGGCTTTGATGATTTGGAACATAAAGCAGGAACCAAATTATTAAATGCTTTTTATGTTCAAGCCGCTGTTAAAAGAGACAGAGAAACTAAGAAGGAGTATTACCATTATTCTAAAGTATTGATGCTTCAAAGGTTTGACTTTAAAGGATTCTTAAATCAATTGGAAGCAGGAAATATCTTAATTGACTTTGATGCCAGAACAGGACATAATCATGGAACAAAATTCAGGTTGCGACAAAACTGCCTACCTGAACTTTACGAAAAGGTGACTGAAATAATTTAAAAAAACTGTGGCCTAACAATGTATAAAAATAATAGCGGTTTTATTGCTAAAACTAAAGTAAGTAAATATAAAAAAGGTCTGTATTTAACCGAAAAATTAGTGTTAAAAAACCCGCTACTATTCTTATACAGAACGTTGGGCTTAATTAAAAAACAATCGAGCGAGTAAATGGAATTACCTAGATATCACGAAACCTTTCTTCCGGTGTTGGAGACATTGAATTCGATTGAGTCAATAAGCAGTCGCGAATTAGCAACTAGAGTTCGTGACAAATATTATTCGGACTTACCGAAAGAGCTTTTAGATAAAAAAACGAGTACGGGAGCCAACACGCTAATTGATCGGATCCTTTGGGGTAAATCGTATTTAAAAATGGGAAAGTTTGTGTCGTACCCCCAAAGGGGAATTGTACAAATCACGGACAAAGGAAAGCAAGCTTTAAGGAATGGACAATTACTATTAGCTGACTTACAAAACGACCCTGACTTCATTCAATATCGTTCTTCGGTAAAGAGTAGAAAGGATAACGATATAGAATTAGAAACTGTAGATGTAGAAAGCGCATCTCCTCAAGACTTAATTGATACAGGTTTTTCGACAATCGAAACAGAAGTCAAAACTGAACTTCTTGATAAGCTAAAGGAACTTGATCCTTATTTTTTTGAAAAAGTCATTTTGATTTTGCTCAAAAGAATGGGGTATGGCGACTTCATAGAGACGTCTAAGTCAGGCGATGGTGGAATTGATGGAATTATTAACGAAGACAAACTTGGACTTGAGAAGATTTTCACTCAAGCTAAGCGATACACGGAGAACAAGGTTCGTGAAAAAGACATTCGAAATTTCATTGGCGCAATGAGCGGTGACACAACCAAAGGGGTTTTCATAACAACTTCCACTTTTGACGATTTAGCAATTAAGAAAGCCAGAGAAGCTCACCACACGATCATTTTAATTGACGGACCTAAACTAGTGGACTTAATGCATCAATACAATGTGGGTGTGCAAGTGAAAACAACTTACGAAGTGAAAGAACTTGACTATGATTTTTTTGAAGGAGAATAAAAAGAAAAACTAAGCCCAACAAGGCGTATGTGCATGACTTCCTGACGTCAGCCACGATACCATATACTAACCGTTGTGTGTCATATCCTAGATAGACTATGCGGTTTTTAAATACATTAATTCAAGATTTCTTTGTAAAAAGCATTTTCAACAATGTTAACAATCATATTTTCATAAGAACAACCAGTATTTATATTATAACAACGATAAAAATACCCTAAGCCTAATCCAGGGATTAAATTTGCTTCCATAAAGAAGGGGACATTATTATCATTCATCTTAATATCGATTCGTCCATAACCTTTCGCCCCTATAGCTTTAAACGAATCAATTGCTAATGTCTCAACAGCAGATTTAATTGACGCATCTGTAATATAAGACACTCCTTCTTTGTCTGCAATTTTGTCTGAGAACCCTAGTACTCTGTCGCCCTTTATGTTCTTTTCCGGATGTAATTGCACTGGGTAAACTTTTAAAACGTCATTTTCAAAATCTTGAATAATTCCAACAGTATATTCACTACCCCCCAAATACTGCTCAACTATCGAATCTGTATGGTGTTCAGAAAATATTGAACAGACTTTACTTTTATACTGATTAATTGTTGCAACTAATGAGTTTTCATCAATCCCTCTCGAGTCACCTTCGTATCTGGGTTTAATAAACAAAGGAAATGCAAGGGGTACCGTTGAAGTGCTACAAATACTGGGGTTTGAAATGAAAAAAGGAGCTGTATTAAATCCCTTTTCAGCAACCCTGCTTTTTGCAAGAGTTTTATCAAATTCCAACTCTAAGGACAATTTTGAAGACCCTGTATAAGATATATTATAAGATTCTAAGTAATCTGAAAACCATATTTTATTTTTGAATTCCCGCTTGATAGACTCAGCTGAAAATCCGAGATATTTTATACCTGAAATTATTAAGTCTGGTTTTCTTTCAACAAGGTCAACAAGGTCTTGTTCTGTATTGATATAGCTTACACAAACATCTGAATAATTCTTATCTAATGTGTCGTATAGTAGTTTAATCGTTTTTGCAGGCATTAATTTAAAATCGCCTATTTCTGTTGTTACTATTTCTATCTTTTTCTGCTTTTTCATTAATCACATCATAATTGATTTTATAAGAATAAACTCGTTGCTAACAGTTTGTCAAATACGCAGATACAGCTGTTGCGTTTGATTTGTACAGCTTTAAAATACAAGAAATGGCATTCTGTTTATACCATCAGTATATTGAGAGGATTTGTTTCTTCAAATCAGTTGAGTATCATTCTAACTCTTACCGTTGGAGGTATTTCAAAAATTAGCTCTAATAGACTTATATATGCACAAATATACTTCAAATATTTGATTCATGCACAACCTGATCATAAAAATACACGAGACACAACAATGTGTATAAAACATTTGGCGGATAGTGCTGATTTTAAGGCTGTTACATTTAATTAAAAATGTAGCGGTTTGACTGGTTTGCGTTCCAAAATGCAGGTGAAGTCAAGCGTTAAACACTGCTGTTTGCGCGGCAGTGTTTAACGTGGTTGCTGCTTACCACTGACTTGTTTCGCCATGCAAGCGCGGCTTAACAAGGCGGTTGCAGCTGACCAACCCGCGTGCTAAAATGCCACATCTCATCAAACTGGTTGGCTCTGACCCGCAGCGTCGTTATACATATACCAAACGAACTATTCATTGAGCTGCAATATTCTTAAACTATGACAAAAAATAAAATCATCACAATTTTTGAATTTTCGGGTTCAGCTTTAGCCATTGTCTATGCTCTGCTAATCGCTTCTAACACAGGCAATGAAATACTAGGATTTGCACTTCTCCTTATGTCAGCTGGGCTGTTTTCGGCTTGGGCTGTAATTGACAAACGGTGGGCTTTTTTAAGCCTTCAATTTTTCTATGCAATATCGGCAATAATTGGGCTGATTAGATGGGCGTAGGTATAGAAATAAATGTATAACAAAACACTCTAGCGGGATAGCTACGCCGCCGCTGAGTTTGGTCGTTAGGGCTTGCGCGGCAGTGTTTAACGACGTTGTGGCTTACCCTTTTCTGCATTTTTCATATTAATTATGCCAAAAACAAGTGTGGCTTAGAGATAGAGCATTTGGTTGAGGCGGCTTTTCATGCGGCTCAGGTCGGGCATGTTGCGGGGTTTGTTGTCGTCTATGAGGGTGATGATGTGGTCAGAGCAGCTTAGGTAGAGTGTTATGTTGCGGTCATATAGGATGTCAATTAGCCAGATGAAGCGTTGTAGCCAGACTTTGTCTGCGATGGATTCTGCGGTGATGCCAGATAGGAAGAAGTGGCTGAAGTTGTCGCTGAGTTTGAGATAGTCGCGGTAGGAGCGGTTGGTGGCACAGAGTGCGTTGTAGTCAAACCAGATGCTTTGTGTTCCTTTTTTTATGAAGTCAATAGCGCGTTGGTTGATGGTGAGAGTTCCGTTAGAGTCTATGTTGTTGTTTGAGGATTCTTTTTGTGCAAAGAGCATGTCCAATTCCATTTCTGTAAATAGGTGGGGCTCATGTTTTTTTGAGTCGTGTTGCACGAATCGGTAGTCGGTTCCACCATCTAAATTGAATATGTCCATGCGTTGTTTCATGGCTTCTAAGACAGGGCGTATTTTGAATTGATAGCCCGGTATGTTGAGCAGTTGGTCGGGGTGGTAGTTAGAGGTGATGATAAGGAATAATTTGTTTTGCAGGGCGTTTTGAAAGACACCTTGCCAGAGTTTACCGTCTGCAATGTCGTGAATGTGTAGGTCATCTAAGCCGAGCACTTTGCTTTTTGCGGCAAAGTCACGGAGTACGGATTGCATGGGGTTTTCTGTGGTGTCAAATTGTTTGAGTGCGTTGAGTAGGTTTTCGGATAGCTCGTGGTAGTGTAGGCGGCTGTATTTGCGCTGTAATTGTTCAAAGAATGCATTCATCATGAGCGTTTTTCCACGCCCCACGCCGCCCCATAAATATAAGCCCATTTTCTCTGGATGCTGGAAGGAGAAGCGGTGGATATTGTCGTAGAGCGTTTGAAAGTGTGCAACAGCTTGTTGTTGTATAGGGTCTATTTGGTGGCCTTGTTTAGCAAATAGGTCATTAAAGTGTAGTGACAGGTCAGGGCTGTCTGATTGAAAGAGTTTTGAGAGTACCATAGTGCTTTTTATGCTATGCAAGTGCTTGAGTTGAGGTTATTTTTTGCAGTGTTTTTGTGGTTTTATGGCGTATATGCTGCCTATAGAGGAGTATTCCAGTACGTAGAGCTCTTGATGTCCATCTGTGGTGAAGGATACGGGATTTATGTCGCTTCGTAGTATTTCAGTGACTATAGGGGATGTTGGTTTGGGTTCTTTGCTGTCGGCTTGTAAGTGCCAAAAACGACCGCTAATAAAATCGGCAAAGAAGTATTTACCATCCCATTTGGGATAGCGCTTGCCGCGATAGACTATGCCGCCAGTGACAGATTTTCCTTGGTTGTGGTCATAAGCATGTATGGGTGGGGTTAGGTGATTGGCGTGGTTTTTACACCAGCTGCTGATGTTGAAGTCTAAGCGACCCTCTATGCAACGCCAGCCGTAGTTTTTCCCAGCGCTGATGCGGTTAATTTCTTCCATACGGTTTTGACCAACATCACCTGTCCATATTTCTCCTGTTTTGCTATCTACACTTAGTTGCCATGGATTGCGCAGTCCCCAAGCGTAGGTTTCTGGCAGTAGGTTGGAGGAGTAGACGCTGGCTATTTCGTTGGATACGCTGTGTGCAAAAGGGTTGTCAGCAGGGATGGTGTAGGGGCGTTGTGTGTTGCGTACATTGATGCGCAGGATAGAGCCTAACCAGTTTGTGGTGTTTTGTGCGTGGTTATGCGGGTCGTTTGCGCTGCCACCATCTCCAAAGGTAACCAGTAGGTAGCCTTGAGCATCAAAGGCAATTGTGCCGCCGTTATGGTTGGGATATGGCTGAGTTTGACTTAGGATGTGTTTCTGGGATTGTTTGTTGACTTTGCCATTTGCTGCGATAGTCCAGCGCTCAATCATGGAGGTCATACGTGAATTTACGGCAATAGTCATATGTGTGTAGATATAGCCATTGTCTTTGAAGGCGGGGTCAATGGCGATGCTTAATAAGCCGCCTTCTGAGCGACTATCTACGCGATCAGTCCAATCAGCTATCAGATTTTTTGTGTCTTTTTGGGGGTTATATAGCCAGAGCTTGCCTTTTTTTTCATTAACTAACCAGCCATCATAGTGTTTAAGCCAGGCTGCGCCGATGGGATACGCAAAAGTTTCTTCGCCAGTGGGCTCTAAGCAGATGTCAGCAGCATGGACTTTAAGTGTAAAAAGTCCCGATAATAAAAAAGAGCATAGTAGCAAGAGGAGGAGGGGATAGTGGGTCATTTTTATACGCATGTGAGTAGGTTTGTATAAGCGGTCCTTATGGATGAAGCGCCCAAGTCGAGCGCATAGCAGGTACAATGTGTGTACTTAATTTTACCGTTAAACACGTATGCAAAAGGAGGCAATTTATGAGTGTTGGTGATATTTCTGTTGGTTCTAATGTACCCAATGATGTTAATGTTATTATTGAAATTCCTGCAAATGCGAGTCCTATTAAATACGAAGTGGATAAGGATACAGCTTGTGTTTGGGTAGATCGCTTTATGTCATCGCCGATGTTTTATCCTGCTAATTATGGCTACTTAAACAATACTTTGGCAGAAGATGGTGATCCAGTTGATGTGTTAGTGGTTGCACCATACCCCTTGATGGTTGGTTCAGTTATTCGAGCGCGTCCTATAGGTGTGCTTAATATGAGTGATGATGGTGGTAATGATGCGAAAGTTATTGCAGTGCCTATTTCTAAGTTAACACCTCTTTATAACGCTGTTCAGCAAGTTGAGGATATTCCATTGCTTAAAGATCAAATTGAGCATTTTTTTAGACATTACAAAGAGTTAGAGCCTGGGAAATGGGTGAAAATTGAAGGATGGGGCAATGTAGAGGCGGCACATCAAGAAATTCTGGCAGGTGTTCAACGATACAAATAGAAGAGAGGCAAGTATAGCATGGGTTTGTGGTCTGATTGGAAGGATGCGGTTCACAGTGTTTTTGACCGCGATCCTGCGGCACGTAATACCTTTGAAGTTATTACGACTTATCCGGGGCTACACGCGTTACTGCTGTATCGCTTGGCTAATCGCTTATGGTGCGCCGATTTTAAGTATTTAGCGCGCTGGCTTTCTGCGTTCACGCGTTGGTGGACGGGGATTGAGATACACCCTGGGGCAAAAATTGGTCAACGTTTTTTCATTGATCACGGTGTTGGTGTGGTGATTGGTGAGACTACAGAGATAGGTGATGATTGCACGATTTATCAAGGCGTGACTTTAGGAGGTACTGCAAGCGAAAAGGTCAAGCGGCACCCAACCTTGGGGAATGGTGTGGTTATTGGCGCAGGTGCCAAGGTGTTGGGGCCTATTAAGATTGGTGATCAGGTACAGGTTGGTTCTAATGCCGTAGTTATCAAGCCTGTTGCTAAGGGTTGCACTGTGATTGGTGTTCCGGGCAGGGTAGTGCGCGCAAAGAGAGGACGGAAACCTAAGCAGACCGCTTTCCCTGCTTATGGTATTTGTGAAAATTCTCCAGATCCAGAAGGTGAGGCTATTTCTATTATGGTTGATCATTTACGTATTATTGATGAAAAGCTAGCTAAGATTAACCAGCAGTTGCGTGAAGTAGGTGCAGAAGAGATTGATTTAAGCGATTTGCCTAATTTGCATAAAGTAAAAGTGAATGGCAATTAATATTGCAAACTCACTATGGCTATTGAAGACATTCCTCTGCAAAAACTGACTGATGAGCAGTTAGCAGAACGCCGTGTAGCGCTTGTTGATGCGTTATGCGCTATCCTCCCTCAAGAGAGTGTGTTGAGCGAGTATGCAGATGTTGTGCCTTATGAGTGTGATGGTCTGAGTGTATATGCTCAAGTGCCATTGGTGGTAGTGCTTCCTGAAAGCATTCAGCAGGTTCAAGAGGTTGTACGTCTGTGTAAGCGTATGCAGGTTCCTTTAGTTGCCAGAGGTGCTGGGACTGGTCTGTCAGGTGGTGCAACTCCACATCCAGAAGGCGTACTGTTAGGTTTTGGCAAGATGAGTAATATCATTGATATAGATGCGCCTAATCGTTGTGCTGTACTACAGCCGGGTGTTCGTAATCAGTTTGTGTCAGAGCAAACCAGATCGTTAGGGCTCTATTTTGCTCCTGATCCTTCTTCACAGATTGCGTGTTCTATCGGCGGCAACATGGCAGAAAATGCGGGTGGGCTGCATTGTTTGAAGTATGGGCTATCTGTTAATAATATTATTGGTGCTAAGGTAGTGCTTGATGATGGCAGTTTAGTTGATTTGGGTGGTAAGCGCCTACATTCTGCGGGCGTGGATTGGTTGGCGCTGTTTTGCGGTTCGGAGGGATTGTTAGGTGTAGTGGTAGAGGTTACCGTGCGCTTGCTGCCTATTCCAGTAGAAGAGAGACTTATGTTGGCAGGATTTGGCAGTGTGCGCGATGCTGCTGATTGTGTAGCAGCAATCATTGCTGAAGGGATTTTGCCTGCTGGTTTAGAGATGATGGATTCTCATGCGTTATTAGCAACCGATGATTTTGCACAGTGTGGCTATCCACGTGATGCTCAAGCTATTCTGCTATGTGAGGTGGATGGCTGTCAAAGTGCATTAGATGAGCAGATAGAGCAGGTAACTGCCATTGCTAAGAAACACCGTTGCACTTCGTTAACTGTTTCTGAGTCGGAGGAGCAGCGTCTTAAGTTGTGGTTAGGGCGCAAGTCTGCTTTTCCAGCAGTAGGGAGGTTATCACCTGATTATTATTGTATGGATGGAACTATTCCGAGACGTTATATAGGTGAAATATTGGAGAAAATTGAGGCATTGTCCACGGAGTATGGCTTAGTGGTGGTGAATGTTTTTCATGCTGGCGATGGCAATCTGCATCCGTTGATCCTATATGATGCAGCACAAGAAGGCGAGTTAGAGCGTTGTGAAAAATTGGGTGGTGAAATTTTAGAATTATGCATTCAATATGGTGGCACTATCACGGGTGAGCATGGTGTTGGCGTTGAAAAAATAGGGCATATGTGTCACCAGTTCAATCTAACTGAGTTAGATTGTTTTCATCAGGTAAAGAGTCAGTTTGATAGTGACGGTCTGCTCAATCCAGGTAAAGCGATTCCTACACTGAATCGTTGTGCTGAATTTGGGCATTTGCATGTGCATAATAATCAGCTGCCACATCCTGATATAGAACGCTTCTGATAAATGATAAAAAAGTATGGATAAAACAGCGTACTTTGTTGATAGCATAAAGCAAGCGTGTTCAGAAAGCAAGCCGTTGCGTATTTTAGGGGGAGGGAGTAAGGCGTGTTGGTATCCCAATGCCCCAGATGATGCACAGGTTATCAGTAGTGCAGAGCATTCTGGCATATTGAGTTATGAACCAAGTGAGTTGGTGATGCGTGTGCGTAGCGGTACACTACTGTTAGAAGTGCTGTCTGCGTTATCAGAGCATAAACAGATTTTTTCTTTTGAGCCATCTATATTCTCTGAAAAAACGACTATTGGTGGTGTGGTTGCAGCTGGATGGGCAGGACCGAATCGTCCTTGGGGCGGTGCTGTTCGTGATAGTCTTTTAGGGGTTGAGTTAATCAATGCACAAGGCGATGTGCTGCGTTTTGGTGGTCAGGTGTTTAAGAATGTGGCAGGCTTTGATTTGTTTCGCGTGCAAGCTGGTGGACATGGGCAGTTTGGCATGCTAACAACACTGAGTTTGCGCTTAAATCCTGAGCCTAAGCGTCAGTGCCATAAAAAAATAGCAGTAGATAGAGCGCAGGCGCAACGATGGATGAATGATTGGCAGGTTAAGCCTTATCCATTATCAGGCTTGAGTTATGCGGAAGGTTATCTGCATTTGCGGCTTTTTGGACAGCAGGGCGATATCGCTGAATGTTTACAGGATATTGGTTTGGATTGGGAAGAGGGTGTTGCAGAGTACTGGTATAGTTTGCGTGATTTAAGGCATGCTTTCTTTGCGCAGCAAAAACAATTATTTGCATTGTATTTGCCGCCTGCTGCCTACTTTGAAGCGCAGGAAGGCGAGCAGGTGTTGATTGATTGGGGTGGTGCTTTAGTTTGGCTATGCTCTGATGCCTCGCTAGCCCATGTTGCGCAACGTGCCGAGCTATTAGGTGGTCAAGCACAGCCCTATCCATTGCACTTTAATCAGCACATTGATGCGGCGCATCGTGCATTACATAAGCGTCTAAAAACAGCCTTTGATCCCGATGGCCTGTTTGTTTGAACGCTATACGAAATAATATATACAGTGCTTATTTTAGCCTCCCAATCAGAAGCGCGCTACGAGCTGCTTCAGCGCTTACATATTCCTTTTGAGCGCATTGCTGCTGATATTGATGAAAGCCGTCTCGCTCAGGAGGGCATACATGATTTTGTAGAACGCTTAGCCTCAGAGAAAGCACAGAAAATCGCCGCGCAGTATCCACAAGCGGTGGTTATTGGGAGTGATGAAGTGATGGTCAATGTTGATACAGATGCTGATGTCGCAATTGGCAAGCCTTTAACGCACGAAAACGCAGTTGCAATGTGGTTGCAGACTGCAGGCTGCACAGTTGAGTTTCTAACCGCACTTTGCGTGCTATCACCACGGGACAAATATACAGTAATCGCAAAAACACAGGTACGCTTTCGCAAACTGAGCGTGCAACAAATAGAGCATTACTTAAGCGTGGATAAGCCTTACCAATGCGCAGGAGGATTTCGCTCGGAAGGCTTAGGGATTGCTTTGTGTGAGTCTATTGTGGAAAGTGAGCCGGGTGCTTTAATGGGCTTGCCGCTTATTAGCGTGTGCAACGCACTATATAGAGCAGGTGTTGAACTGTAGGGTATTTTTGTTGTCTGAAACAGTATTCATAGTGCTTTCAGTGGCAACATTAGCGCGGATTTTATTGATGTGGTCGCTTTGATTCATAGTGTATAAATGAAAATGCTGGTGTCCTTGTGCATGTAAGTTAGCTATCTGTTGACTGGCATATTCTATGCCAAAAGCACACATACTCTCGTCGTCATCATGGTATTTCTCTAAAGCGGTGGCTAATTGTTTAGGGATGTTAGCATTGGACAACTGCAATATGCGCTTAATTTGTTTTGCATTAATGATAGGGAAGATGCCTGCCAGCACATTATGTGGGAATCCATGTATATCCAGCCATTCCAAATAGTGCAAGAAGCGTTCATTATCAAAAAATAATTGCGTAATGATGTTTGCATTAAAGCGCGTTGCTTTCTCAAGCTGATATTGATAGTCCACTAATAAGTCACAGCCGCTTTGGTGACCTTCGGGGTAGCCGGCTACATACAAGTGGTTCAAAGGGCGCATTTTATGCACTGTATAGCATAAATCGCTTGCGTATTGAAAGTCATTGCTTGGTAGTTGGCCTGCTGGCGGGTCGCCACGCAAAATAAGGTAGGCGCTAATACCTAAGTCATCATACTGTGCAATCAGATTTGTTATATCCTCCAAAGATGAGCATATGCCAGTAATATGCGGTAAGCAACGCATTTTAAGTGTGCTTGTAACCATCCGACACAAATCCACGTTGCTCTTGTTAGCACTTCCTCCAGCACCGCAGGTGATGCTCACAAAGGCAACAGAGTGTTGCTTTAGTAATTCCAGATGACGGCTAAGCTTTTCTGTGCCTTGATCCGTTTTTGTAGGAAATATTTCGTAAGAAAATTGCATAGTGAGGAGACGGCTTAGCTTAGTATTGCGCGTGCTTTAATTGCAGCTTTAACCATGTTTTCCAGAGCTGGTTTCGTCTCTGCCCAAGTACGTGTTTTCAAACCACAGTCTGGATTAACCCATAGTTTTTTAACATCAATGCGCTTGGCAGCCTCTTGTAATAGTACAACCATTTCTTCAACTGTTGGGGTACGAGGTGAATGAATGTCATACACACCAGGGCCAATTTCATTAGGATATTTATGCGTTGTAAATATGTCTAATAACTGCATGTGTGAGCGTGATGTTTCAATGCTGATAACATCGGCATCCAAAGCAATAATGTCTTCAATAATTTCATTAAATTCGCTATAGCACATGTGTGTGTGAATTTGCGTTTGATCAGCAATATCAGAAGTGGCTAAGCGGAATGCACGCGCTGACCAATTAAGATACTCTGCTTGCTTCGCTTTTTGTAGCGGTAGTCCTTCGCGTATGGCAGGTTCGTCTATTTGGATAACGCGAATGCCGTTTTTCTCTAAGTCTTGAACTTCTTCCAATATAGTTAAGGCTATTTGCTCACAGGTGACTTGACGTGGCTGGTCATCACGAACAAACGACCATTGCAAAATGGTTACAGGACCTGTGAGCATACCTTTGACAATTTTATCGGTTTGTTTTTGTGCAAATGTTGCCCAATCAATGGTCATGGGAGTAGGGCGGCTTATGTCACCAAAAATGATTGGTGGTTTAACGCAACGGGAGCCATAACTTTGCACCCAGCCATTTTCAGTAAAAGTAAAACCAGCCAATTGCTCACCAAAATATTCCACCATATCATTACGCTCAGATTCACCATGTACGAGGACATCTAGCCCAATCTCTTCTTGGATAGCGATGGCTTGTTGAATTTCATTCTCCATAAAAGCACGGTACTCTTCTGAGTTGACTGTTCCTTTTTTGAAGTTGCTCCGCATAGTGCGAATTGCTTGGGTTTGCGGGAATGAGCCAATAGTTGTAGTTGGCAAAGGTGGGAGGTCTAAATAAGTATCCTGCTGTGCTTTGCGTTGCTCAAAAGGTGTTTTGCGTGCTGAAGGTACTGCATCTAAGTTGGCTATGGCTTGTTGCACAGCTGGGTTGTGCACTTTAGATGAGGCTTTACGACTAGCAATTGCAGCAGCATTTTCTTGTAAATAGACTTGTAAAGCATCGGCTTGGTTATTGACTACAGCTGTTATGGCTTGTAGTTCTTCTAATTTTTGGCGTGCAAAAGCTAACCAGTTTTTTACATCGGGATCCAGCTTGTTTTCACTGTTTAGGTCAAAAGGAACATGCAACAATGAGCAAGATGAAGCAATCATGAGATGATCTTGCTGTGTTTCATTCAATGTATTGATGTCATCTACTATTTTTTGAATGTCTGTCTTCCAAATATTACGCCCATTAACAACCCCAGCAGAGAGCACTTTGCCTTTAGGTAGCAGATCAGATGCTTGCCTCAGAGTTATATCAGCGCGTGTAAAATCAATATGGAATGCGTCAAATGGCAATGCAAAATAGTCTTCTAATGGTATAGATGGCGCGTCAAAAAAGCAACTAATCACAGTTTTAACATTACCAAAATTTATAGTAGCATAGGTTTCTTTCAAAGCAGCAACCCAGCTGGCAGGTAAATCAGTTACCAGTGCAGGCTCGTCAATTTCTATGCCTGCAATCCCTGCTGAAGTGATTTGGTTTATTAGTTCTTGATAAACTGGAACAAAGCGTTCTAATAGCTCTAATCGGTCGTGAATCCCTGTTTTTTCACGCCCTAACCATAGATAGGTGATTATTCCTGGAAGGACTACTTTAACGTGACCGTAGGCTTGTGCTTCTTTAATTTGCTGTAAGAGTGGCTGCGCGTTACACTTTAACTGCGTGTCAGCCTCAAATTCGGGAACGATGTAGTGGTAGTTGGTATCAAACCATTTGGTTAAACTACAGGCAGGTGCTTCAATGCCGCTAGCAGTGCGGCCACGTGCCATGATAAACTGCGTATCTAAGGCGTTCTCAGTATCTATCAATTTTTGATAACGTGAAGGCACATTACCTAATGCCACAGATAAATCTAAAATATTGTCGTAGAAACTAAAATCTCCCACAGTGATTACAGATAAATCAGCTTCTTGTTGCCACTGCCAATTTCTTTTGCGTATTTCGGTCGCAGTTTGCTGTAGATCGTTTGCGTCGACTTCTTGACGCCAGTATGCTTCTATTGTTTTTTTTAGTTCGCGATTGCTACCAATGCGTGGGAAACCAAGTATGTGTGATTGTGCCATGTTCGAGTCCTTAAAATTAAAGATAATGAAAGCTCTCAAAGAACTATTTCAGGGGCGCATTATAGAGTTGTGTGTGCATGCACATTTTGCAAAGTTTTCAAGTGCATGTTGAGGGAAATAGGAAAAGGCAGTGTCGTTATTAATTGTTTATGACAGTTCTCTATTTTTTTTGAGTAATACTAGTAAGGCACCTGATCCACCCAAGCGACTGGGGCATGTTTCAAAGGATAGTATAAAAGGGACTTGTTTAAGCCAGTGTGGCAGTTGATTTTTGAGCTTCCCAGTGCCCTTGCCATGAACAATGTGAACGCATACTATGGACTGCTTATACCAATTTACCAAAGCTTTTGATAAGATTGAACGCGCTTCATCGACTGTTTTACCATGTAAATCTAAAGAAGCTTGAATGGGTAGTTTTGCTCTTTTGAGGGCTTTGACATCCTTTTGTCTTGCCTGCGGGCGTTGAAAAGAGTCGTGATTAAAAGTAGTGTGCCGCAGATTAAGATTGTCCTGAAGTATGAATGTGATGTCAGTTGGTTGATGAGTGTTTGAAGTTATAGGTTCTTGTTTAATGGGTGTGCGCTCAAAATCATGACTGGCTTTGTCAATATCTTTAAGAGGTTTAACTGATTTTTTGAATTCATCAAATCCCATAAATTTATTAAGTACCTCTGTTATCAATGGCTTATCAGTTTTTCATTATACTTAGAAGCAGCAATGAAGCGATTTCTTTTTTGTTTGCGCGCATCTTAACGCAGGCAATGCATAGGAATTACCGTATAATCCTTTTGCCTCTTGATTTATGTGTGCATCCTTGATTGTTGATTATTTTTGTTTTGGGAGATAAATTATTTTTATGTGGAAAAATTTAGTTACTTGGCTTATTGTTGGTTTCGTTGTGATAAGTGTCTTTTCGCATTTTGGTAGTGATCGCTCACTCAGTAATCATCAAGCCATTGATTATACAACTTTTATTGAGCAAGTTAAATCAGGGCAAGTTAGTTCTGTTGAGATAGAGGGCGGCAATATTTATGGGCAAATGAGCAGCGGCGATCGCTTTCAAACGTACAGTCCTAATGATGGTGGGCTTATCGATGATTTGCTTGCAAATAGTGTGCGAATCAAAGCGATTCCTCCAGAAAAACCCAGTTTGCTTATGCAGATTTTAGTGTCATGGTTTCCATTTATTTTAATCGCACTTATCTGGTTCATGTTTATGCGACCTGGTGGTTCTGGTGGCGGCATGGGAGGGAGAAATCCTTTCTCTTTTGGTAAAAGTAAAGCCAGAATGTTGGCTGCTGACGAAATTCAGGTGACTTTTAAAGATGTTGCTGGTGTTGATGAGGCCAAGCAGGAAGTGTCTGAGTTGGTGGATTTTTTGCGTTCTCCTGATAAATATCAAAAACTAGGTGGCAAAATTCCTAAAGGCGTATTGATGATTGGTCAGCCCGGAACAGGCAAAACACTGCTTGCCAAAGCAATTGCTGGCGAAGCCAGTGTGCCTTTCTTTACCATTTCAGGCTCTGATTTTGTGGAGATGTTTGTAGGTGTTGGAGCGTCGAGGGTGCGTGATATGTTTACGCAGGCTAAAGAAAATGCGCCTTGTATCATATTTATTGACGAAATTGATGCAGTAGGTCGCCATCGTGGTGCAGGTGCTGGATTTGGTGGTGGTAATGATGAGCGTGAGCAAACGCTTAACCAGATGCTGGTTGAAATGGATGGTTTTGATGGGCATGAGGGAATCATCGTGATTGCAGCAACCAACCGTGCAGATGTTTTAGATCCTGCTTTGCTACGCCCAGGTCGTTTTGATCGGCAAGTGGTTGTGCCGTTGCCCGATTTGAAAGGACGCGAGCAGATTCTGGCAGTGCATTCTAAAAAAACGCCTATGAGTTCGGATGTAGATGTATCCATAATTGCTCGTGGTACGCCAGGATTTTCAGGTGCGGATTTGGCTAATTTAGTTAATGAGGCCTCACTGATTGCAGCACGCTATAATCGCACTAAAGTGAGCATGCATGAATTTGACTTGGCAAAGGATAAAATTTTAATGGGTGTTGAGCGCAGAAGCATGGCGATGACAGAGTCAGAGCGCAGACTTACTGCGTATCATGAGGCAGGTCATGCTATTATTGGCTATTTGATGCCCGACCATGATCCTGTTTACAAAGTGAGCATTATTCCTAGAGGGCGAGCACTGGGAGTTACTATGTATTTGCCAGAGCAGGATCGGTATAGTCATTCTAAGCAGCATTTGCTGAGTCAGCTTACCTCAATATTTGGTGGCAGAATTGCAGAGGAAATGGTTTTTGGCGCAGATTATGTGACGACTGGTGCTTCTAATGATATCCAGCGTGCTACACATATTGCGCACAGTATGGTAACAAAATGGGGGTTATCTGATTTAGGGCCTTTGCTCTACGATGCAGAGGACGATGAGCCTTTTGCACGTGGCATGTCGCCGCGTGGCGGCGCTAAGCCACACTCTGATGAGACTATGCGAGCAATTGACGCAGAGGTGCGCTCCATTATTGATAGTTGCTATGCTAGGGCACAGGAGCTTTTAACTAAGAACGAAGATAAACTGCATAAAATGAGTTCAGTGCTATTGGAATATGAAACAATAGAATCTGAGCAAGTTCGCCAAATTATGGAAGGCATTGATGTTACACCGCCTTCAGGTTGGGATAATGATAAACAGTCACCTCCAGACGATGATCAGCTTGAAGCTGAAGCTGATGATGCAGCACCACAAGAAGAGGAAGAAACCAGCAATAAGGCGGACAAGGATGCACCTAAAGAGTGGCCACATCCTGATGCTGGCTGGCATTAATTATTGATTGCTCATTACGCTACTGAGCATAGCTGATTGTGTTTATCAGGAATCGCTCTTAGCATGTCATACACACTAATTGCCACCGAAGCTAAGGCAAGGGCAGGCTTACTACGCACTCGAAGAGGTGTGGTACAAACACCTGTGTTTATGCCTGTAGGTACTTATGGTGCAGTCAAAGGCTTGGGAGCAGAAGATCTTAAGCTGTTAGGCGCACAAATCGTGCTGGCAAATACTTTTCATCTGTTTAATAGACCTGGTTTAAGGGTAATAGAAGAGCATGGTGGCATTCATGGCTTTAGCCAGTGGCAAGGCCCGGTGTTAACTGATTCCGGCGGTTTTCAAATTTTTAGTCTGCGTGAAATACGCAAATTGACTGAGCAAGGCGCCCATTTTCGATCACCAGTCGATGGGCGTAAAATTTTTATGCGCCCTGAGGATGCTATTGTTGCGCAACATAGGATTGGTGCTGATATTATTATGTGTTTTGATGAGTGCACACCGTGGCCTTGTGATGAACAATATGCTGCCAACTCCATGCGCCTTTCTATGCGCTGGGCAAAACGTTGCAAACAGGAGCATGATGAGCATGATGCTGCATTGTTTGGCATAAATCAAGGCGGTATGTATAAGCATTTGCGTGAGGAGTCTATAAATCATTTATTAGAAATAGGCTTTGACGGTTATGCTATCGGTGGTTTATCAGTAGGGGAGCCTAAAGAAGATATGCTGCGCGTTTTGGAAGAAACGACTGCCATGATGCCGCACACATCTGCACGTTATCTGATGGGGGTAGGCAAACCATTGGATTTATTAGATAGTATAGAGCAGGGCATTGACATGTTTGATTGCGTATTGCCATCACGCAACGCACGTAATGGTTTTGTTTATACTTCCCAAGGCGTGATCAAATTACGTAATGCGCGTTATCGACATGATATCCGACCTTTAGAGCCAAATTGTTCCTGTCTGGCATGTAGCTCCTATTCACGTGCTTATTTACACCATTTAGATAAAATCAATGAAATGTTAGGCAGTAGGCTATGCACTATTCATAACCTGCATTTTTTCATCAATCTTGTAACTAAAGCGCGTGAACATATTATTGCGGGTAGTTATGCAGCCTATCGCCGCCAAAACCAACATTTGCATGATTCAGTTGATGATTAGTTCTTTATTTGCTGATGTGTTTTGTCGTTAGTTGTATATTCGCGCATAGGCTGCAATCTGTTCAGGTATAATGCCGCGCCTTATAGTATCCAGTTTAGCGTATTCAAGGAATAATATACCGATATGAAACGAACTTTTCAGCCCAGTACAATTAAACGCAAGAGAACACACGGTTTTAGAGCACGTATGTCCACAGTAGCAGGCAGACGCATACTCAATGCGCGTCGCGCAAAAGGTCGTAAAAAATTAAGTGCTTAAACGTTTCTCGCTTTAACGATTTACGTTCGTTAGTATGTCATTGGACTACAGTTACCCTCAGAAAATGAGGTTGCTAAAGTCTCAACAATTTGATGCAGTGTTTAGCCAAGCGCGCTCTTTTAAGGTCAAGGGTTGGACAGTGTTAGCTGTTAATAATGCTGAAGGGCATCCTCGCTTAGGGCTCGTTGTTAGTAAACGCCATCTACCTCAAGCGGTTTTACGCAATCGTTTCAAACGTCAAGTACGCGAAACCTTTAGACTCATGCAACACACTCTAAAATTTTTAGATTTTGTGGTTATTCCTTCACCTAAGGCACGTTATCTGGCGATAAAAGATTTACGCAGTCAGTTAGAGCATGCCTTATTAAACCTTTCTCGTACTTTCTAATTATGGAACAAATTCGTTGGTTTTGGTTGCTAATCTTTATGGTTAGCTTAACATGGTTAGGAGTACAGTTTGCAGAGTTTAGGCAAAACGTGGATACGCACAGGCAGTTAAGTTATACACAAAAGAATGCACAACAAGAAGCGACCATTAACGGTAGTGCTACTGCCTCTAAGGGGCAGAATGTAGTTGAAAATCCAACTAAGAATGCGGCTGCTACACCTTCTTTTGATGCTGAAATTGCTGCTATTCCCAATCTTGACAAGACAACCATAGCAGATTCCAAACAGAGTGATCATAAGATTCGTGTTGAAACGGATAATTTTATCGTGCATATCAATACACTTGGAGGCACTATAGATAGAGCTGCCCTAAAGCGTTATCCAGTGAGTTTAGAGAATAAAGATATTCCTACTGATATTTTGGAGACAGGTAGTTATGAAATTCAGATGGGATTGGTTGCACAAGAGCAAGAGCGCGCGCCTCTGCATACTAATGCGGTGTTTGTTTCAGACCAGAACGAATACATTATGGAGCCTAATAAACCGTTAGAAGTCGCTCTAAAATGGCAAAACCAAGGAGTGTCCATCACACGCTATTACTTGTTTGAGCCCAACACTTATGGCATAAAAGTACGTACGGTGGTTGATAACCGTAGCAATAATGCATGGTCAGCATTGGCATATACCCAATTAGTACGTAAACGTCCCAGTGATGATAGCTCGAGCCAGTTTATTTATACATACACCGGTCCAGCAGTTTATACACCTGAAAATGGCTATCAAAAAATCAGTTTTGATGACATTGATGATGGAGAGACCGATCAGCATGAGGCACTTGATCGCACTGTTGAGGGAAGTTGGTTGGGCATGCTGCAACACTACTTTTTTGCTGCAATTGTGCCTTCAGCCACAAATTCTATAAAAATACAAGCATTGAAAAATGAAACGGATAAACAGTACTATTTGCGTGCAATTCAAGAGTTAAGTGCTGGTGCTGGGCAGCAATCCAGCATGGAGCAGGTGATTGCAATTGGTCCTACAGTGCAAGAGGAGTTGCTTAAATTGCACCCTGAACTAAGTTATGCTGTAGATTATGGTGTGTTTCATGTTATTGCTGCTCCGCTGTTTTGGCTGCTCAAACAGATTTATGACATAGTAGGTAACTGGGGCGTATCCATTATTCTGGTCACTGTTCTGATTAAGCTGGCTTTCTATAAACTTTCTGAGAAAAGTTATCGCTCAATGGCAAATTTGCGCAAATTAACCCCACGTATTCAGCAGATTCGTGAGAGATACGGTGATGATAAACAAGCCATCAATAAGAAGATGATGGAAATCTATAAAAAAGAAAAAATCAATCCATTAGGTGGATGCTTGCCCGTACTGGTGCAGATTCCTGTGTTTATTAGCCTGTACTGGGCATTGATTGAAAGTGCTGAAATTCGCCAAGCGCCCTTTGCTTTATGGATACACGATTTAAGCGCTGCTGATCCATATTTTGTTTTGCCGATATTAATGGGGATATCCATGTTTATTCAGCAAAAACTCAATCCTGCACCTACAGATCCTATGCAAGCTAGAATCATGCAATTTTTACCGTTTATATTCACAGTGTTCTTCTTGTTTTTTCCAGCAGGATTAGTACTCTATTGGGTAACCAATAATATTTTATCTATTACCCAGCAATGGTACATTACTAAGAAAATCGTCTAACCCTTTCCCCAAATTCAAGACTCACGCGTTGGTATCGTGCCTATCATAGAATCTACCATTGCAGCGATTGCTACGCCGCACGGTTTCGGCGGAGTGGGCATCATTCGCTTAAGTGGTTCAGGCGCATTATCTATTGCGCGTTCACTCATTCAGAAAACAGATATAACCCCTCGTTATGCGCACTTTAACTCGTTCTATGATGAGGACGGCATGGTCATTGATTATGGTTTGGTGATCTATTTCCCGTCTCCCCATTCGTTTACTGGTGAAGATGTTGTTGAGCTCCAAGCGCACGGTAGCCCCATAGGCCTAGCGCAGCTATTACAACGCTTGTATCAATTAGGCGCACAGCCAGCAGGTGCTGGGGCATTTTCTGAGCGTGCATTTCTTAATGGCAAAATATCTTTAGAGCAAGCGGAAGGTTTAATGGATTTTATTCATGCCAGTAGTGTCCGCAGTTCCCAAGCAGCAGCCAATACTCTATCCGGCGCCTTTTCGCAGCAAGTAGATCAAATAGTGACCTCTATACATGCTTTACGTGTTTGGGTTGAAGCGGCTATTGATTTTCCTGAAGAAGAGATTGATTTTCTTGCAGATAGTGCGTTATTAGGTAAATGGCAACAATGCTGGGATGCTGTACAAAGCATTCAAACAGTAGCGCATTCAGGCAAGTGCCTGACAGAAGGAGTTCGCAGTGTCATTATTGGTGCGCCCAATGTAGGAAAATCCAGCTTATTGAATCATCTTAGCACTGAGCAAACAGCCATTACTTCAGATATTGCAGGTACTACACGCGACATAGTGCGTACAACGGTACAAATCAACGGCGTTCCTTTACTATTTAGCGATACAGCAGGGCTGCGTAGCACCAATGATAGGGTAGAGCAAGAAGGTATAAAGCGCGCATTAGAAGAAGTAAAAAAGGCTGATTTAGTGTTGCTTGTTGCTGATGCAACTAATCCGCAGTGGGGCTTTGAATTTGAAGGTACGGCGCAGATTATTAGAATATTAAATAAAATAGACTGCGTTGATGGTGCGACTTTAGAGTCTATAAACAGTGATGCCATTGCAGTTTCAGCAAAAACTGGGGAAGGCATTGATTTTATGAAAGCGCAGATATTATCACAGATTGGTTTTGTAGAAAGTGAAGGGCATTTCAGCGTACGTGCACGGCACTTATCTGTCATAGAGGCAGCACAAGCGCACTTGCAAAACGCATATCAAGCGTTAGAAAGCAAGGAAGGGGAAATACTGGCAGAAGAGTTACGCTTGTCAGAGCAGGCATTAAGCGAAATTTCTGGAAAGATAAGCAGCGATCAGTTGTTGGGCGATATATTTGCTGGTTTCTGTATTGGCAAATAAGCCTGCCTATCGTGCAGATTGTTTTTTTATTGCGCTATCTCAATCATGACTTCATTACGTCGTAAAGGCGGAATAGTCCACGGTGGATTATAGAATGCATATTTTGGTGAATCGAGCGCCTTAATATTATTGGCTTTAATAAAAGCACGTAGTTGCTCTTCATGCTCCTTTAAGCCAGAGCTGGTACCAGAAAACCGAATAGCAGCAAAAGTTTTTGGTGCAAGTTCTTTCAGGCTAATGCGCTCATCGTTAGGCTTTGGCAAATCAGCGAGTGTATACTCTGAGGGCATTACAAAACTTATTTGCCAATAATTCTCATCAAGTTGCTGTTGAACAGGCGCTGTCATAGCAATCTCTTTATTCGTTTTTTGTTCAACTGGAGCAGTCATGGCAATTTCCTGATTCACTGTGTTATCACCAAATATATAACCAGCCAGAATACGAAAGCCTGCTCTGGCAGCCTCATTGCGCTCTCCTTGAGTTCTCACCTCTGCAAGAATCATTGAGTCATAACGTCTGATTTCTATGTTGCCTTCAGCACGTATAACTTGGTAGTTAGGGATTTCAACATCACTCATGATAGGTCCTGCCAAAACATATCCAACGAGCACAACTCCTAATACAGTTACAAACATAATCTATTCTCCTTAATTATTATCCATTACTAAACATTATATGCTTCAACGGTAATAATCTCATCTCATCTTGTCTTGTTTTTATTTGCTTTAAGCAAGGAATGGATTAGGATATGTTTGTATCACATTTTTATGGTAGAGATTTTATTTTGCAAGGGTTAGTAGAATCCCAGTTACGGGCAGGGAGCGTGTTGCCAGTTTTGCTTTTGTAGGGTAGCAAGATGCTTGCCCAGTAGGGTAATAACTGCTCTGGAGGTGACAGTAGCTGCTGTTATAGTATCAAAAGCTGTTGCTGCATCACGCATAGTCCAGTCATTATGAGCTGTTGCTGCATCAAATTGGCTTATCCAAGGACTTTTAGCATGCTCAATTTTATCACCCAGTCCGGGCGTTTCTTTGTGTTCTAAAACGCGAACAGTATTTATTTTCCCTGATGTTCTTACGCCTACAAGTAAGGTTATATTTCCTGCATAGCCGTTAGAAGTAGTGATTTGATCGATCCTTCCAATTAGATGACGCTGATTGCATACTAGCCAAGTGTTTGAATTAAGAGATGTGGCTTGACCTTGGGGAAATATTTGCTTAAGCGTCCGTTCCTGATGCGCAGTCTTTGCCTTTCTAACAGCTTCTTCCGTGCTTTGGTAAACAACGTAAAGAATGAGTGAAATGCCAGTGGCAATAATCATAAGACTAAGAATAGGGTTTTGGTAGAGTCTCATGCTAAGCAAATCTCGTGATAATTAAGAGTAGGGATAAGAAATATTTTAGGTTCCATAAGGTTTAGGTCTGGTTAAATAGTCAATAAGTGGCGCGCTTAAATTGGATAGTAGTACAGCAAAAGCCAAAGCATCAGGGTAGTTGCCCCATGTTCTGATAATATAGAGAAGGGCAGCAACTAAAGCGCCGAAAACAAAGCGCCCACGACGCGTTGTAGCACCACTAACTGGGTCTGTAATGATAAAGAAAGCACCAATCATGGTTGAACCATAAAATAGGTGCAATATGGGTGAGGCATAGCGCTCTGGGTCTAATAAATAGAATAGCAGGCTAATGAGCGTCAGAGTGGTTAGAAAGGCGGTAACGGATTGCCATTTTGCATGGTTTAGCCAAAGCAAAACAATTCCTGATAGTAAAAGTATTACATTAAGAACCATCCATAAATAATTTGAATTTCCTTTATAAAACAAATGGTTATTATGTACTTCATCCGAAAACGAATTTCTAATAATATCTAAAGGTGTTGCTGAAGTTAAGGTGTCGCTTAAAACATCTGTTCCTATCAAAAAATGCCATGCCTGCTGCAAAGAAGTACCGTTGCTGGCAGGGATTTGCCATTGAGAGAGTTCTGCAGGAAAAGAGATGAGTATCACTGCATAGCCTAACATTGCTGGATTAAAAGGGTTGAAGCCTAAGCCACCATACAAGTGTTTGCCAAAACCTATCGCAAATAGCATACATATAGCTATCATCCAGAACGGCGTTGTAGGTGGTAGGCAAAAGCAGATTAGCAATGCTGTCAAAATAGCACTACCGTCTAAAGCAGGTTTCAGTGATTGGTTGCGCAGTCTGAGGAATAAAAATTCTAATATCAGCGCCATGCCAATTGCAAAAACGCCCTGAAGCAATGCAGACCAGCCCCACATATATCCCCAGAAGATATACGCAGGCATTAAGAGTGCAATCACGCTGAACATGGTGCGTTGTACACTACTGCTATTGTGAATAAAGGGCGCGTTACGACTCATTTTTCTTATTCATGCTAGAGGCTTTGCGTTTCTTAGCAGCTTCAATAGCACGTTGGCGAACATCTTGTGGATTAGATGATTTTTGTTGCTCGCTTATTGCTTGCTTTAACTGTATGCGCTTAGCCGCTATACGCTTTTCTCGCTCATTCTTAATGTGTTCCAAACGGCTCTCACGCTCTTCAAAGCGCTGACGTGCAACAGCTGCCAATTTTCTTTCTTGCTGTGCTTCTCTCAATTCTGCTTTGCTCGTTTTATAGACTTGAGTGAGTGGTATTTTACTGGGGCATACATAATCACAACAGCCACATTCTATACAATCAAACAATCTGTAAGCCAGCATTTGCTGTTCATTTTTTGCTTTAGAAAAATAGAAAAGTTGCTGTGGTATCAAATGCATAGGGCAGGCGACTTCACATTCTCCACAACGAATGCATGCCTCTTCCTTCCTGCTGTCATCGTGGTAATTGATAATAATGCTAGTGGTCGTTGGTAGTATAGGATATTGAAGATTCAGGAGGCTTTTGCCCATCATAAGCCCTCCTGCTATCGTATCACCCTTGGCCTTATAGGAGAGGACTTGTAGTAGCGAGGCAATACTTTGTCCAATATGTGCCCAGATCAACTCACTTTTCTGCTGCTCTATATCAATAAGGCTAATTAAACGTTTTTGTGGAGGTATTCCTGTTACAACGGCTTGAAATACAGCGTAACAAGTAGCAACATTAAAACTGACTATGCCTATTTCTTGTGGGTAGTGCATGCCACTAATCTGTTTCCCCCAAATGTATTCTATAATTTGCTTTTCGCCACCTATGGGGTAGTAATCAGTGAGCATTTCTATGCGAATACTGACATCCGTTTGTATTGCCTCAGAGGCAATCTGAAGTGCTTGAATCGCTTGTGCATTATTGTTTTTTATCGCTATGACAATACTGGGGCATTGTGTTGCTTTTGCCAGTAAAAGAATGCCATTAAGCACATCAGCCGCCTGCTCAATTAAAAGGCCTTCATCACTGCGTACTAAGGGCTCACATTCACAAGCATTTAGAACAATATGTTTTAAGGGTTGTGTAAGCTTGAGCGCAGCAGGGAATCCTGCCCCACCCATGCCAACAATGCCTGCTTGAGTGATGCGTTCTACTATACTTTCAGGTGCCCAGTTTAGCGCTTGCTCTATGGTGACTGTATGCCAAGCTGTGGTAGCATCACTCTTAATAGCATGATTAGGACTGAGAACAATATAAGGTTGCCCCTCTAAAGCAATGTAGGCTTCTATACACGCATTGACTGGGCTAATGACGCATCTGTGTCTCTGTAAAGGGTCTATTTGAATGCATTGCCCTACGGTGACTGTGTCCCCTAGTTTAAGAGGTGCATCGCAATCTGTTAATAAAGGTATTAGCCATTGTTTAGGTGATGGTATATGTTGAGGAGCACGCAAAGGTTCATTGCTCTTGCTCAAATTCAGTGTAACACCACCTTGCATGTTTTTAATCGACTTGAACATAGGCTGAGAATTGTTTATACAAAGGCGTTATTCTTTGTTTAAGTTCCATTTTGATACAGTTAGTAGGGCAGACTGGAACACACAACTCGCACCCAGTGCATTCTGATGTAATGACTGTATGCATTTGCTTACTGGCACCAAGGATAGCATCTACTGGACAGGCTTTAATGCAGAGCAAGCAGCCAATACATTTCTCTTCTTCAATGAAGGCTATCTGATTTTTATCACTTTCTTGTTCTTGCAAACTAATAGCTTCTCTACCTAATAATTCGGCAAGTTTTATAACTGTTTGCTGTCCACCTGGTGGACATCGGTTGATGTCTGCTTCTCCATTAGCGATAGCCTTTGCATAAGGGCGGCATCCAGGATAGTCACACTGCCCACATTGTGTTTGTGGCAACAGCTGGTCAATTTGATCTACTAATGGGTTATCTTTGCGTGCATAGCGTTTAGCAATCCAATGCAGCAGCAAGCCCAGTATAGCAGCTAGCAGAAGTAGATAGAGTATGGTCGTCATATAACGCCAGCAAATCCCATAAAAGCAATTGCCATAAATCCAGCCGTAATAAAGGCAATTGGGGTTCCCTTAAATACTGATGGGACATCTGCTGCTTCTAAGCGCTCTCTAATTGTCGAAAATTGTGCTAAAACTAAGGTGAATCCTAATGAAGCCCCTAAGCCATACCAAAGCGAGCTAAGTAACGTGGTGTTTTGGTTGATATTAAGGACAGCAACGCCTAAAACAGCGCAGTTTGTAGTAATAAGGGGTAAATAAACGCCCATCATTTGGTATAGCTGCGGGTTGCTTTTATATAAGAAACTTTCAAGAGAACTTACGACAGCTGCAATTACCATAATAAAGCTGATGATTCTTAGGTATTCCAGATTGAGTGGTTGCAAAACATAGTTCCATAACAGATAACTCAGCACTGCAGAAAGTGTGAGCACTAAGGTAGTGGCTAAGCCCATTCCAATAGCTACTTCAGGGCGCTTTGAAGTTCCCATAAAGGGACAGAGACCTAAGAACTGGCTTAATATAAAATTATTGATCAGCGCAGTTGAGGTGATAATGAGTAGAGCTTCAATCATACTGCTCTTATAAAAATCATATAGTTAGCCATTCTCCCTTGGGATGTACGTTTATTACCGTATAGGAAGCCCTGCCGCTTGAATATCTTGCTCTTGAGGGGATAAAAGCCACAATCTATCGCCACCATCCACAGTTAGAATCATGCCCTCAGATACTCCAAAGCGCATTTTTCTAGGTTTTAGATTACTTACATAGGCAGTATAGCGCCCAATTAAGTCATCTGGAGTATAGTGTGCTTTAATACCAGAGAATACTTGACGTGTGCCCAGTTTACCTAAATCCAAACGGAGTTTGAGCAACTTATGAGCATCAGGTACTGCTTCAGCTTCTATGATTTTTGCTAAGCGCAGATCCACTTTGTTCAAAGTATCAAGAGAAATCATATGATTATTTACATCTATTCCTTCTGTACTCATTTCGTTGTTATTTTTTACTGTTTTAACTGGATCAGGCATTAGTTTTTCAATATTTTTCTTATCTAATCTTTGGATTAAAGGAGTGAATTCATTGATTTTGTGTCCTTCTTTCAAAGTTTTATCAAACTGAGGAAAAACATCAATAGACACATTAAGTAGCATTTCAGATTGTTTGACAAATTCTGGTATGATGGGTTTAAGCCATCCAACAAGAAAGTAGAATAAATGTATACCCATGCTGGCGCATTGATGTAAGCGCTCTTTTTGGCTGGCATCTTTTGCCAGCTTCCACGGCTGTTCATCGCTGATGAACTGGTTGACTATATCTGCCATTTTCATGATAGTGCGCACTGCTGAGGCTGTGTTACAGGCTTCGTAGTTGGCGATTATTGAGTCGTGGTTTTCCTTAAAGGTTGCGATAAGTGTTGCATCGCAAGGTTCTGCAAGGCGACCATCAAAAAAGCGATGAATAAATGGAAATAAGCGACTGGGGATATTAGCAATTTTCCCTACTAAATCTGAATTATGTTTGTGTAAAAAATCTTGTAAATCCAAATCAATATCTTCAACTTTTCCATTCAGTTTGGCAGCCATGTAGTATCGTAAGGAGTCGGCCTCAAAATGCTCTAAATAGTGTTCAGCTGTAATGAAAGTGCCTCGTGATTTAGACATTTTTTCACCATTGATGGTCAGAAAGCCATGTACATGGATGCGTGTTGGCTTCCTATAGCCACTTCCTTCCAACATTGCAGGCCAGAATAGGCAGTGAAAGTTAGTAATATCTTTGCCAATAAAGTGATGTAACTCACAGGTGCTCTCAGGGATAAACCATTCATCAAAATCTATCTGCTTTTGTTGACAGAAGTACTTAAAACTAGCCATATAGCCAATTGGCGCATCAAGCCATACATAAAAATACTTATCTGTGTTACCAGGAATAGTAAAGCCAAAGTATGGGCTATCACGTGTAATATCCCAACTTTGAAGACCCGTTTGCAGCCATTCGTCCATTTTGTTAGAAACACTTTCATTTAAAGTGCCAGAGCGTGTCCATTCTTTCAGAAAAGCAGTAAATTGTGCCAAATCAAAAAAGTAATGCTCAGTTTGCTTAGTAACAGGTGTTGCATTGGAGAGCGTAGAGCGTGGATTTTTTAATTCAGTAGAAGTGTACGTTGCACCACACGCTTCGCAGTTGTCTCCATATTGATCTAATGCACCACATTTAGGACATTCTCCTTTAATATAACGATCAGGCAAGAATATTTCTGCTTTAGGATCGTATGCTTGAGCTATGCTTTTTTGAGTAATATAGCCAGCTTGATTAAGGCGGTTATAAATAGATTCAGATAGCTCTTTATTTTCATCACTATGTGTAGAGTGATAGTGGTCAAAATTGATACCAAACCGTGAGAAGTCACGCTCATGCTCTTTTTTGACTTGATTGATGAGTTTTTCTGGTGTAATGCCTTGCTCTTTTGCTTTGAGCATGATGGCTGTGCCATGTGCATCATCAGCACAAACGTAGTAGCATAAATTACCTGACATTTTTTGGAAGCGTACCCATACGTCAGTTTGTATGTACTCAACCATGTGTCCAAGGTGAATAGCACCATTAGCATAAGGTAGGGCACTTGTGACAAGAATTTTTTTCATATTGTGATGGTTTTATATTAGGGGTTATGCTATTCCACTCTGTAGTATTTTCTTACCAGCTGAAGGGCAGCACAACATGAGCATGCCCTATTCAAACTCTAATTGACGAAATATCGTAGCAGCGTTTGTGCGTGCCAATTCATGAAAAGTATTAAGATGTTGGAATGCGCTTTGATCTACTTCGTATGCCTCATTTAATCCACCACCTTCTTCTATAATTTCACGCATAGTGTCACGCATATATACTAAATAGTCATGAGTATATTTGCGTACTTGTGCAACATTAGTTACGCCACCATGTCCGGGTATGAGGATATTAGGTTTTAGAGCTTCTAATTTTGCCCAGGTATCTATCCAAGCATTTACATCTGTATATTCAAATACAGCAAGCAAGCGTTCGTGGAAGGCAACATCTCCTGCAATCAAGATTTTTTGTTTGGGTAGCCACACACTAATATCGCCAGGGCTGTGTGAGGGACCAAGGTATAAAATTTCTATTTCAAAATCCCCCAACTCTAAATATTCTGCATCCTCAAAGGTTACTTCTGGAAGTGATAAAGCGGTAAAAGCTGCTTTATTACGGCGATTTCTTTGCATGCGCTCTAGTACAGCTCTACCATATTTCTCAATTTCTGCTTCAGCATCTTGATGCGCAATAACACGTGCTCCTTGTTCTTGCCAATAATTCATGCCTAGCATAGCATGTCCTTGACCATTCTCTAATATGACGTAGCGTACTTTTTCATCGGTTATTTTTTTGATTTCTTCATGCAAAGAACGTGCCAATAAGTAATTATCACCAGCATTGATAACTACCACCCCTTCACCTGTCACAATGAAGGATAAATTGTTATTGTGTCCCGAATTAGCATAGGATGGTGGCCCAGCGTCACCAATAGCAGT
Source organism: Gammaproteobacteria bacterium (assembly GCA_965219665.1). Taxonomy (GTDB): domain Bacteria; phylum Pseudomonadota; class Gammaproteobacteria; order CAKMZV01; family CAKMZV01; genus CBDCOD01. The sequence goes on from CBDCOD010000023.1 coordinate 73,008, forward strand.
GTAAACGCCTTCCGCCACTTTTTGAGGCTTGCTATACAAAAAAGTGTCTAAAGCACGATCAGGTACATCTACTGGCAGCCCCTTGTCTTTCCATGCAAAGAAGCCATCCTGATAGTTCTTTACGTTGGTATATCCCATTTTTTGTAGGGTGAGTGCTGCCAACGGGCTGCGCCTGTTTTGCCCACAGTACACAACAATTTCATCGCTTTTATTAGGAACAAGATCTTCAACCTGAAACTCTAACCAGCCTCTGTTTACACGAAAAGTATTAGGAGCGTCTATGCTGCCCCCCAGTAGTTCTATTTCGAAAGGTTGACGCACGTCTAATATGTAGGTTTGTGGTTTTCTCTGTAATAACGTTTGGAGTTGGGTGGTGTTGATATTAGTAATCTTTGCTTGTGCGCTTTTAAGCAGTTTATCCGCTGTGCTATCAGCATAGGCTGCCGTAGTCGCAGAAACGCTTATGATAAAAGCAAAAATGAGTTGAGCCCTGTTTTTCTGTATTGGAGTGTGCATAATAAAAATGAAATAATGTTTGTGACTTGTAGATAGAGTTTAAGTTATAGCATGTACAATGTCGGCAAATTATACCTCTAATCCCTCACTGTTAAAGACCATGAAAATCAAAAAAATACTACTGATTCATCTAATTTTCGTATTCTCTCTGCTATCAGCTTGCACACAAGACAAAGGAGAGACATCCTCCAATGCAATTGAATATAGCTGGAAAGGCATACGCGGTGATACCATTACGCTGAGTGATTATCGTGGTCAATGGCTGGTACTGAACTATTGGGCAACATGGTGTCCCCCCTGTCGTGAAGAAATGCCAGAGTTAGATGCATTTCACCAACATCATAGCGCTAAAGGTGTAGCAAGTGTTATAGGAGTAAATTATGAGGAAGTTGACTCAGAAACGTTAAATACTTTTTTGGAGGAGTATTTCATTACATTTCCTATAGTAAAGATGGAAAATTTATCAGGAGTAACACCTTTCGGCAATATAGTCGGTTTACCGACAACTTTTGTACTTAATCCGCAAGGGGAATTAGTTTTTGGGCGAGCAGGTGTTATTTCCGAATCGGAATTAAATGAGATTATCAGCAAGAAATAGCACACAATAAGGTGTGTTTGTGTTCAACGGTTTTTTGCATTTTTCAGTAGTTTATATTCCTTATCAAGCAGTTACATACAAATGTGTATAAGTTTGCTAGTTATTGTGTAGTTGGAGTTAGCAACACATAGATAATGAAAAACATATTTCATAAAAAAATCAAGAAAAATCAAATAAATACAGGTTTTTTTCTACTTCACTTTCTTAATATTTTATGCTATTGTATTATGTGGATAACTCTGTTCATAACTTGCAGAAACCCTATAAAAATAGGCATAACAGAACACTGGATAACTCACTGGGATTGTGAATCAAATAGGGCTCTTTGCAGCAGGTAAGGAGAAGTCCAATGCACTAAGTCATCAAAATTATTGGCTGCGATTGTATGCTGACGATCTCGTAGCACAAAATGCTCGTCGTTATTCATACCCCATCCCAATAATGTTGCTTCACCACTGTTCTCCATAGAATGTTCATCTCCTGTTGCAGCACTTTCACCAACAGATAGCAAAATAAAGGGGGCAGTGTTGGTTAGCTGTGTGGCTGTCCCACTGCAATCATTAGCATTGGTGCATACTATTAAGTCACCAAACAGTTGCTCATAACTGGTTAAATTTGATAGTCGCTTCCTGTCAAGCCATAAATTGTTGTTTTCTTCGCTTATCGTGTAGCGAATAGGGCGATTCCAACTATCTAATAAAAGGCCCTGTGCATTACGTGCACCGTTGAGAGATAGTGTTGTACTGGGTACAAAGCCGTTAGTGGTGCTGCAATTAGGGGTGGGCATTTCTTGATAGCTTTCTATGCCGCCAGTTGCAGAAGGACAGGGTAGGCGCTTGTTGGCTATTAAAAACTGTACAATCGTAGTCGCTATATTTTGCAGTTGCTGCTCTGTTTCAGCGTAATGTGTCTGCCGTTGCTGCTCTAATAGTGGCAATACCACGTGATTACTAAGCACAGCAATGATAAGCAAGACAATAGACAGTTCTAATATGGAAAAACCTGTTTGAAGAGTAAGAGCGTGCTGTTTGAGTGCGGTTGAGCGCTTTTGGTGCATAGTTTAAATCATAATTGCTTGTTTAGCAGTTTGCAAATTGCCAAAGCGTATTTAAGCAAAAATGCTGATCATTGCTTAAGTTTGCTTCTAAATAGTCCTCTACAGATATACTTGGTCGTATTTGGCTTTCTAAGCGTCTTCCTCCAAAGTGGACGCGTGCAACGTATTGGATACCGTCTATTTCTAAGCAGTTGCCGCCTAAACCACATTGTGGATAACTCTCTAACCACCAGTGATCTTTCCACTGTACCCATAAACGACGGTGCGCTTTAACCGTTTTGCTATTGCTATCACTTATATCAATTCTTGAGCCATTGCTTAGTGTAATATTATCACAATGTGCGTTTATTCTTGTATTATCTTGTGCCCGAAAAGGGAAACGTCCCAATTGATGACCGCTGCTAGAGCGGTAAGCAGAATTAGAGGGTAGTCTTTTTATTGTGCTAATTTTTGCTGGCAAGGGCAAACCATTGCTATTTGTTGATGATTGAGCATTTGCAAACGCTCCCAAGCAGAGTACAAGTGCTTCACCCAGTTCATCCCGTAATTGTGTGAAGCTATGCAGTGTATAAACATCTTTAAAAAGCTCCCTGCTTTTAATTAAATGCACTGAATAACTACTGGTGCTAAGCTCTAATGGTTGTTGGTTATCTGCTGGTATAACCAGATTAGGTAAGAAACTGCCAACCGTATGATCTGCTCTACAAGGCGTATTATCCCCACGCTGTTTACGCTTTAAGTTACTGGCATTAGTAGCAACAACTGCCGCTATGCCTGTATTTCCACGGTAGTGTATACGCTCTATCACATCAGCATTATGCAGAGTGTTAGCAGTTGCCAAGTTAGTCCGTGCATTGTTTGGGACAATATACCAATAGCACTCACCTTGGGCATCAAAAAGAGGCTGCATGCCAATTGAGTACCATGGGATGCGTGTGACAGACCAATTTGTATTTGCACCTGTGCAATATGATCTTCCGTCCCCTTGATTATTTGAGCCATCACCGCACGGCAAAAAACCATATAAGCCAGTAAAAGGGTTGTTTGATCTAGAAGTCCTGAGGTGATACGTTCTGGCATAAGAGACTAAATGCCGCGCTATTTTGTGCAATTGGTGGGCATTATGTTGTTTTTTTTTGTTTTGCAATGGTAAAAGAGAAAGTGATGAGATAGCAATTACTGATAACAGTAAACTCATTACCAAAAATCCTTTTTGATTGCCGTAGTATCTGTATTCATTCATGATACTCTATCCATTTGTTTTTTTTCCATTTCCATATACTTCCGTTAACTCTAATTACGCCATGTATTGGGCTTTTATCATTAAGAATAGTAGTCGAAGGACTGGAGAGTAAGGGGCGATCGACAGCCTCTTTTGTTTGTTTTGTCGTTGTGATTGTTTTTTGTTCTAAATGTTGGCTAACTTGCTTGAATAATTGTTGAAAAGGTTGACTTTCAACTGCCAAGGAATCTGTAGTCGTATTTGCTGTTATCAGCAGTAAGGCTCCATGCAAAAAAGGCGATAGAGTAGGGCGAGTTATCTTCATAAATCAGTCAGTGGTATGTTAGTTCACAATTGGCATTGAGCGCCGCCGGTTCTTTACGCGATACAAATAAACGGCACATATTTAATTTCAATAAATGCTTGGAGTTAATGAGCTCAGATGCTGCTGTCCAGTATTGGTGCCATGCATGTTCGTTAATTGCAATAAAAGAAAGGGTTACTTTTTTATTATGCCGCTCCCGCTTCAATTGCAGGGCAAGCTCATTTTTATGTGCAAGCCTTTGGAGATCATCTAACTGCTTATATAACTCTTGCAAATTAGTTTTTTGTGGCAATTTTGGACTGATTGGCCTGATGATGGGCTTATCGTTTATAGCATTATGACGCTCAAAATATATAAAATACATCATTGTGCAAATGCATAGACCCAATAGTAATGACAGTACGCTATACATATTTCTACCCTTTTGCTTGAAGATTGATTTGTAAAAAAGCGTTTTTTTTGCCTAAATAATCAATAAATAGGGGAGGATCAGGAACGAAATATTGCTGCGTAAGCGCAATATGCAATCGATTCCAATCACCAGCTTGCTGACTAAGCGTTTTATCTGCACTAGCCCACTGCAGCTGTAGCTCCATTTGTTTACCCTTCCATATAAAAGCATGTACTGAAATAGATGGAAATTCATCCAAAATACGCGCTAATTGTCGTATGTGTTTTGTATAGTCCTTGGGAGTGTAAACGGAAGGAGTTGCAGTTAGAAGTGGGGCAATATGGGCTGAGGATAGAGGCTCTTGCAGAGGTTGAGTATTGATGTAAGTATGCCACTGATTTGCACAAAGCCCACTTAGAAAACATAGTAAACCCATCAAGATATAGCAAGCATATCTCATAGTCACGGAAATATTGCTTGTGTCAAAAAGAAATTTTTTTGAAGGCATAGTGTGCTGCTGTACCAGGTGTTGGTGCTTCTGATTTCGCTGAACCGGTTTAATCGCTAACAACCCCTGTTCATCGGACTCTACTAAGTACAAACAATACGGGCTGAAAACACAAGCACTTGAACCATGGATTTGTATACCCATAGCCCAACTAGATACTCTAAGATGCTTAGCTTGTTGCAATTTGCTTGCCAAGCAGCCTGCAAAAGACCAGCCATGCAGTCTGTGCCAACTGTGTTGAAGATTATCTAAAATGAGAATACCGCTTGGCGGCAGCACACTGTTCGCCTTGATTTGATGACAAAAATATGTTTTGATGCTCATAGCTGATACAAGGGCAGAAGAAAGGTAATAATAAATAGCAATACAAACATGGCAGATATCATGGTTAATACTGGCTCAACTAAGGGCTCTAACTGCTCTAAGTTGGTATGAACTCGTTGTTCAAAAAGTTGAGCCAATTTTTCCCAAAATAGCGACTGTTTTTGGGCGGAGTAAAAGGCAGCTGTATAGCGTGTTATTTCCTTGGGCACATCAGAATTCCCTAATATAGCAATAAAATCCTCTCCATTTAGCATACGCTGGCGAACTTCTAACCATAATTTACGCTTCTTGGTAGACTTGATAGTGTGGCAAGCAAAATATAGCTGTTTATCCAATTGCATGCTCGTATGTTGCAGTAAACTCATGTATCTAAAAAAACGAGCCATTTCAATATTGCTTATCAGGCCCTTGGGGTTAGTGTAAGATACTAGCCATTTAGCACTGTTTATTAGCTTGTGTCGCATATGAAAGGTAAGAGCTATAAGTAAAAGGAGAGCAAACACTGCATATTGCAGATTGCTGCTTACCCAGTATGCCATTTGTAAAGCAAAACCAGGTTCTGGTATAGCGACTTGTAGGGTAGGTGCTAGCAATAATATTGCAGCCATTAAAGCACAGCTAATTAAACAGAGAACTATTATGGGGTAACGTGCTATCTGCTTAATCCGGTTTGTCCACCGTTGCTGCCATTTTAGCCATTTTGCCCATTGCTCAAAATGCGCTGCTAAGGTACCATCTAATTCGCCACTTCTACATAGTTGAATCAATCCAGGGTCATTGAACCATTGGGTTAGACTTAATGCCTGAGAGAAATCCTGACCGCTAAATAAGCGCTGCTCTATGTTCTGCAATTCTTTCTTCCAAGCATTATTTTGTATATTGGCGCACACCATAGTCACAGAAGTCATTGGAGTGAGCCCTTGTTTAAGCAGTAAGGCTGTTTCTTCACAAAAAAACAATTGAAATTTTGCTTTGTTATGCGGATTTGGTGCGTGCTGAGTGAGTGCTTTAAGCATTTATATCCCCCCCGAATACCCTATCTACCTCAGTTTGAGTGGTGCACTCTGATAGCACTAAATCTTGTGCAGAATCATGGAGACGCTTGCTCCATGTCAGATCACTCAATTGTGTAGAATGGTGGATATTGTGTGCCATCTCTAACACCAATACCCTACCATCGTAACCACTTTCAGCGCATTGAGAGCAACCTTTTGATTTACAAACAGTACATGCTTTGCGCAGCAAGCGTTGTGCAATGCACGCAAGAGATTGTTCAATAAGCACCTTACTATCTACCCCTAAACTTTGCATGCGGTGATAAATGCCTTCAACATCTCCTGCATGCACTGTTGCCAACACTAAATGGCCTGTCATGCTAGACTTTAAAGCCAATTCAGCTGTTTTAGCATCCCGAATTTCACCTAGCAAAATGACGTCAGGATCTTGTCTTAAAACTGCTTTAAGGACATTGTAAAAATCCATACCATATTCAGAGCGCACGTTTATTTGCCTAATGCCTGTCTGACGGTACTCAACTGGATCTTCTAAAGTAATGATATTAAGCTGTTCATAGTCTAACAAATTAAGTAGGGTATATAAGGTCGTGCTTTTACCGCTACCGGTAGGTCCTGCAATTAAAACGAGCCCAGAGGGTTGTCGCATTACGTTAGTAAGTGCTTGTTGTGTGATTGGCGGTAACTGCATATCTTGCAAGTCCAATTTATGGGAATTTGATAGAAAGCGAAGTACAAGATGTTCTCCCGCAATGCCTGGCAACAGTGAGAGTCGCACATCAGTATCTGTATCCCCATACTGGAATGAGAAGCGTCCTTCTTGAATGGTATGAATTGATGTACTATCTACATTTGCCATGATTTTATAGCGGATACAGAGTGCCTTCCATAAATGGAGATGCATATAGTGCATAGAGCGCAAAACTCCATCAATTCGATAACGAATCAGGCAGGCATGTTGTTGTGGATCACAGTGTATGTCAGAGGTCTTAAGCATTATTGCCTCATGCAGTAATGCGTAAGCAAGGCGCACAACTAAGTGCTGTTCCTCCTGTATCACGTTGCGAAGTTGATGCGGATCAGAGCTAATCGTACATAATATAGTGCTTACTTGGTTGTCATTTTGCAGTTGTTTTAGATAGTTTTGAAACTGCGAGTAGTACACCCAGCTCGTTTTTATGGGATGGGCAAAGTTGATTTTTTCCAATAAGATGTGTAGTGCCTGATCGGCATAAGGTGCCGCCATCGCAACAATTAAATGTCCTTCAGGATCAACATATAGTGGTAGTATCAAGTTATTTTTAATCCAGGCTATACCCAGGATATCAGCCCAATCGGGTTGTATGGCAATTGCATCCTCTGCTTCTAAATACTCCATAGCATAATTCCTGCTAATATAAGCACTCCATTTAGAATGCTCCAGCCAGTTCGCCTTTAGTATAAATTTGACAGGGTCGTCCTCGGTTAAATTTGCTTGATAAAGTGCAATTTCATATTGAGTTGCTGTTATAACACCCTGATCCAGCAAAGAGGATAATAAGCTATAGTTAGGCATACATTCTTATCCATTCATACGAAAACCATCCTATAAAAAGCAGAGTAATACTGCTAATAGTAAGCATGGCAATTTCTATCATCATGCGTTGACGATACTTGGGAGATGTTGGAAAGAGTTTAGGGTTGGTAGAAGGAAGCCAAGACAGTTTCATTTTCTTATATTTCTAAAACGGTTGGACGAATGAAAATAACCAACTCGGTGTTACGTTTGCCATTTTGCTTATTTCCTAAGGATTGCAAATAAGGTAAATAGGATTTTTGATCTTGTGTGCTCTGCTGTATAAGTCCTGCAATAATGGCTATTTCACCCGACTTTACTCTTAAAACAGATTCTAATTCTCTCTCCTGTATTATCGGTATTTCTGAAACAACACCACGATCTGCAAGCAGCGGGTGAGGGTCTCTTACCACACCAGACATCCGAGATAGTATAGGGCGAATATTTAATGTAACCATACCACTGTGTTCGATAAAAGGGGTAAGTGATAAAATCAAACCGACTGGTATAGTATTGGCTTTTGTATTGAAGTTAGTAACAGATGTATTTTGATTTAAAGAAGTTATTGAGTCGATAGTGAAATACACCAAGTTATCAACCACTTTAAGTACTGCTGTTTGATTATTGATAACTTGCAATTGAGGTGAAGAAAGCACTTTGCTGCTACCGAATTGGTTAAACCAGCTAATCTGCGTGCTTAAATCAGCATTGGGTGCATTGATGAAGGTGTTTAATTGACCAGAAATTGATGGTATAACAGGCGTGTTCTGAGATAACGTATTATTCCCTAATACTGCATTCCACTGTATTCCTTGTTGATTATCCTCACTAAGTTCAATTTCAATAATTGCAACATCTAAAATAACTTGACGCTTTTGTGTAGCAACGATCTGGCTAATATACTGATCAAGTTGGATATGCATGTATTGAGAAGCCAATGCTGTAATCAGTCCTGCTTCAGGATTGACAATCACAGACTCCTTGTTCCCTACTAAACGCTCAGTATTGCGTTGTATATCTTCCCAAAATTGATGCTTGAATTGATTATGAATTTCTGTTCCTGCTTTTTTTGTATTCAAAGCTGAGTTAATGTTTTGGTTAAAGGACAGTGCAGAGGCACTTTGCCTCTGCATATTAAGGATAGGAATGCTATGGCTTTTCCAGTAAGGTGCATTGCTTAAAAACACCACACTATCGTTGTTAAATTCTGCACGCATATCTATTTGTGCTGCTACCTGATTGAATAATGTACTGAGCGCTACTTTTTTGCCTTGATAGTTAATGGCTTTATCACTCTGTATAGCTATAGAATAGTTAAAAGACAACCTCTGACTTAAGCCAGTTAATAATGTAGTTAACGGCATATTTTTAATATCTAAATCAACCGTTTCTTGCCAAATATCATACTGAATCATTGCGCTTTTTTCTGTGTGCGCTTGTGGCTTAGATTGCGCAATAAAGTTATATATGTGAGGCGAGGGTGAAAATACGGGATGACGTGTTGCCGTAGTGCCTTCTTCACTACTTTTCTCTTTTTGAGAAGTGCTACATGCTGATAATGCTAAAAACATAACAGCAACCCCTTTTTTTATCCGGATACACGTTGCCATTGATTGCCCCCAATAGATTCGACCACTCCCGTTAATTCCCACTCTAATAATTTGCTTTGAGTGCTCGGAAAGTCATAATTGTTTAACTCTAATAATTGCTCGAATGACCATACATCAAAGCCCATTAGTGACAAGAGTGCATCGCTTGTTTCATCAAATTGCGTTGCAGACGCTTGCTGCGTGGCATGTTCAAGATCTATAACACGTAGAATATCATTCGCGCAAGTAAGCAGATGTGCTCCTTGTTGGATAATTTTATGACAGCCTGCGCTTACTGGAGAAAGGGTACTGCCAGGTAGTGCAAATACTTCTCTCCCTTGCTCTAAGGCTTGTGTTGCTGTGATGAGTGTGCCACTTTTCACTGCTGCTTCAATCACGACTGTTGCCAGTGAAATGCCACTAATAATGCGATTGCGCGGTGGAAAATTGGCAGAATTCGGGGGAGTAGATAGAGGCACCTCACTAACCAGCGCACCGCCATTTTCTAATATAGAGTCAGCTAGTTTGATATGCTGTTTGGGGTAGAGAATGTTGACGCCTGTCCCAAGAATAGCTATTGATGGGGCAGATGTACTCAAGGTGGCTTGATGCGCGATGCCATCAATGCCCAGCGCCAATCCACTACAAATCACCCATCCTTTGTTGGCTAATTCCGTAGCTATTTCATGTGCAGAACGCGTTCCCTGTGCTGTTGGTTTTCGAGTACCTACTATTGAAACCGCATTTTGCTGCAGGCACTCTAATGAACCTCTAACATACAAAACTGGAGGTGGGTCATAGATAGTTTTAAGCAAAGAGGGGTAATTACTATTATTAAATTCAAGCAAGTGAATTTTTTCTTGTTTGCATTTTTCCAGAGTTAGCTCTATTTTGGAGGCTGCTTGCAGCCATTTACTGAATAGTCGAGAGTTGTGCTTTTCTAGCCAGAGTGCAAACACATCATGACAGAAAGTGGGTTTTTTCTGCAAATACTGACCAAAGGAGCGGCTTCCTAATCCTTGGGTTAGCGACCACTGCAAACAAAAATAATCATTCCTATGATTACGCGCAGTAGTGCTTTCAATTTGCTCGTGTTTCATACCGCGCACTATAAAAACAATGCATGGACAATCTTGTGGGTCAGTGCTATATAAAATAGACAATTTGGAATAGTATGGTAGTTTTAGAGTATGCTATAGGCCTGACCATAGCCTAAAAGCGACTTTCCCTAGCAAAGACTATGCGATAATATAGGGCAGGGCGTATTAATGTGCTTTCTCTACATCATATTCTGGAAATAAATATTAAACGTCACAGATAAGACCTTTCGCCTGTGCCTTAGGAGCCAGTCATTCATGAATAAAAAAAATCTCAGTGATTCTGCTGCATCGTTTGCAACGGGTATTTGTATATTAAGCAGCCAGCAAGCAGGTTATGAGACACCTTTTGGTATGACTATTAATACTTTTGTGTCACTGTCTTTTGTTCCCCCGCTTATTGGATTCGCATTGGTAAATAATTGCAAAATGCGCCAAGAATTACAGGTAAACAGCGTTATCGGTCTTTCCATTTTGGCCGAAAATCAAGAGCGGCTAAGCCATTGGTTTGCAAACCTAACACAAGAGCAACCGCCATTGCAGTGGAATTATGAATTATCTGTGCCCCTAATAGAGGAAAGTGCGGCTTGGTACGCAGCGACTATCTATCAGATGTATCCAGCAGGTGACCATCAGTTTTATGTGGCAAAAGTAAGTGCAACTCGTGCTTTCTCCCGCGCACCGCTGCTATACTTCAATCGCAAATATCGTCAGCTTAAACCCAGTAATTAAACTGCCTCATGCAGAGAGTTGGCAACGTCACCACAGGCAGTTTTGCATATTATCTTGCGCAAAATATTGATGCCACAGCCCAAAGCCTTATTATTGAAAAGGACATCTACCAAGCACAACGTACTGCTGCTTTATTACGTATGTTTCAGCCAAAATGGCATGTGGAATTATTTCCTGATTATGAAACGCTACCGTTTGACAGCGTATCCCCACCAATAGAATGCATATCACAGCGTTTTAGAGTGCTACGCGCTTTGGCTGAAGGTGAAAACATCATTGTAGTGGCATCCTGCTCAACGGCAATGCACTATCTACCGCCTAAGCCATGGCTTGTAGATGCTCATTTTTCTTATAAAACAGGCGATACTTTAGATACACAACAGTTCTCTAATCAGTTGGTCAATGCTGGCTACAGTTTAGTATCGACTGTGCTTGATGCAGGGCAATTTGCAGTACGAGGCGCTATCTTTGATTTATTCCCCGTTGGCAGTCCGCATCCTTTTAGATTAGAGTTGTTCGATAATATCTGCGAAAGCATCCGCATATTTGATGTGGAAAGTCAACGAACTATCTCATTATGCGACTCTATCAGTATGCTCCCTACACAAGCCATTGAGCTATCAGAGAGCAATATTATGCATTTTCGCAGCATGTTTTACCAAAAATTCCCCAATTCAATCCGCCATGATAGTTATCGATCTATCAGTGATGGTAAGGTATTTGCTGGCATTGAGTACTTTATCCCATGGTTGCACCAACAGCCTTTGGATACTTTATGGGATTATATGCAGGAAAGTTGTCAATGTTTCTATGCCCCGAGCGTTAAAAAAAGCGCACAGCAGTTTGAAAAAAATTATAGGCAGCGTTATAGTAGCATGATAGATTTTGAACAAATTGCTCTAGACCCTTCATTACTTTTTTTAACCTACAAAGAGCTCTTAGATGCTCCCAAAATGCATGCACAATGGCTGTATGTAGATAAGCAGCCAGATAGTCATAATGCGTCATTGCAAAAAATCCCAGCTCTTGCATATGGTTTTAAGGGAATAAAGCACCTGCAAAAACAACATGCGCAAAACATAATATGCGCGGTTGAAAGCGCCAGATATGTTGAACAGTGTCGTAATGAGTTAGGGCAATTAGGGATCATATCACAAGTAGCGGATAGTTGGCAGCAAGCTAAAGAATTTAACCTAGCACAACAAGGCGTTGCACTGATTATTGCCCCTATAGAAAAAGGTTTCATAGATACCGAGAAGCAATTAGTTGTACTGTCGCAGTTAGAATTATTTGATCAGCCAGCCATTTTTGAGCAGAAAAGCACCACGCAGCAGTCTCAGGTTCAGCATAAAGATTTTCAAACAGCACTGCATAGTATCAGCCAATTAGAAATAGGATCCCCCGTTGTTCATATTGAGTATGGTGTAGGGCGATACGATGGGCTGCACACCGTTAATACCAGTGATGAACAACAACAGGATTTTATTCGTGTGCTGTATGCTGAGCAAGAGAGTTTATATTTGCCGATTGCCGGCACTTCACTGCTTAGTCCTTATATAGGCAACCCTGATGAAGCACCATTGCACAAATTAACGGCTAATAGGGCGTGGAAAAGAGAGCGTGAAAAAGCGGAAAAAAATGTAGAAGATATTGCTGCACATTTATTAGATGCGCATGCACGTAGAACAATGCATAGTAGCAAATCAATAATGCCTGATGAGCGTTATCAAAAATTTTGCACATTATGTCCTTTTATTGAAACGGAAGGGCAACAAAAGGCTATTCAGGATGTCCTCACGGATATGAAAAGCAATATTCCTATGGATCGCTTAGTCTGTGGGGATGTGGGTTTTGGCAAAACTGAAGTAGCAATACGTGCTGCCTTTGTTGCTGCCAGTGCAGGTGTACAAGTGGCATTGCTGGTTCCTACAACATTGTTAGCAAACCAGCACTATGAGCAATTCCAAGATAGGATGACAGGATGGCCTATTCGCATAGGTTTACTATCACGCTTGCAAAATAGCAGCGAGAATGAATCAGTATTAGAGCGACTGCGAGCGGGTAAATTAGACATTGTTATTGGTACGCATCGCCTATTACAAAAAGATGTTCAGTTTCCTCAGTTAGGCTTGTTGATTATTGATGAAGAGCACCGCTTTGGTGTTAAACAAAAAGAACAGTTCAAGCATATGCGTTCTCAAGTTAATATCTTGGCGATGACTGCAACCCCTATTCCCAGAACGCTCAATATCGCATTCTCTAAATTGAGAGAGATTTCAGTTATCGCAACACCACCACCTGGCAGAGTGTCAATAAAAACCTTTGTGCGTAACTGGGACAATGCACTCATTAAAACGGCTATAGAACGTGAATTGCAGCGGGGTGGTCAAGTTTTCTTTGTGCACAACAATATTAAGTCGCTACAAAGAATTAAGCATGACCTGCAAAAAATACTACCTGCAGCTCAAATTGGGATAGCACATGGACAAATGGTAGAGCGTGAAATGGCACAAGTGATGGCTGATTTTCATCACCAACGTCAACATGTTTTGTTATGTACAACTATTATCGAAAACGGCATTGATATGGCTAATGTTAATACGATTATTATTAACCGTGCTGATCAATTTGGCTTAGCGCAGCTACACCAATTACGAGGAAGAGTAGGGCGCTCTACGCATCAAGCTTACGCTTATTTTATTACCCCTGATATTACACAAATAAAAACAGACGCAAAAAAAAGACTAAATGCTATTGCTAAGGCACATGACTTAGGTGCTGGCTTTCAATTAGCAATACAAGATTTAGAAATACGTGGTGCAGGTGAGCTGCTAGGGGATCAGCAGAAAGGACATATTCAGAAAATAGGCTTTAACTTATATATGGAAATGTTAGCGCGAGCTGTTGATAATCTATCTGTAACATCTGAGGGGAATGCCCAAAAATCATCTACACAAGCTGTTGCTGATATAAAACTACCCAGTGAAATAAATTTGGGCTTTAGTGCTATTATTCCCGATGAATATATAGATGATGTTCCTACTAGACTACAGTTCTACCAGCGCATGAATAGTACGCAAAATATACAAGAATTAGATGTTATACGTGCAGAGCTGCTTGACCGGTTCGGTAGTATTCCACAAGTATTAGAAATGCTTTTTGAAACGCATAGTATTAGGCATAGAATAGGTAATATGGGCATAAAGCGCATTGATGCATTTGCAGAAAGAATCTACTTTGAGTTATATGATAGCGCACATTTTAATCATGAGGCACTCGTTCAACATTTACAGGAAAAGCCCTCAATATGGAATATGAAAAGTCCGAAAATTTTGCAGATTAAACGAAACACTACAGATGCTGAACAGCGCATTGCCGAAGTCATACAAGTGATTGACATACTCAAGCCAAATAGAACCAAATAGCAGTGATACACAATAGGTTGCCTTGTTATAATACGCGGCGCTTTCATTTAGTGGCGGACGTAGCTCAGTAGGTAGAGCACAAGATTGTGACTCTTGTGGTCGCGGGTTCGATCCCCGTCGTTCGCCCCATACACATATATAATATAAGGTACAAAGAGAACAGCACTTAAAAATCAGTATTATTCGTGATTATTTACATAATCACGAATGTATAAAAATAATATATATCAATAACATAACCAAAAAATAACATAGCCTTAATATAAATGAGCGTTCAACTCATTATTTTCTCCACAGTTGCATTTAGTATGATGTGGCTCATACATGCGTATGTTTTTCACCGCCTACAGTTTTGGTTACAATTTAAATTACCTCGACACACGTGGAAAGTAATCACACTGTATGCAGCCAGTATATTACTATATAAGTTTTATTACGAAAGTCGCTTAGTTCCCGAGTTAACGGCTATTATGCGCTCTTGGTACATTGTTATTGGCTGGTTTATTCTTGGTGCCTGTCTGTTTCTTATAGCTGACGTAATTCGTCTATTGACTTTTGTGCTTTCTGCCTATCATCCTATTCGCATGCTGCACAACCGTTTGAAAACGGCTTCAGCTGGCTGGGTCATGCTACTGCTGATTACAAGCTTATCTGCCTATGGGCATTATCAATTTAGACAGCCAATTACTGTTGAAAGCTACGTGCTACATTCTGCAAAGATTAGCAAGCCGCAGCATATTATCCACATGAGTGACTTGCAGTTAGGTAGCACTTCACCAGAATATCTTATTAGTGTAGCTGAAACGATAACAGCAATCGTAGATAAATATCCCAGTGATGAGCCTATTTTAGCCGTTCTTAACACGGGTGATCACGTGGACACATCAAACTACACAAAGCAGCAACTTGCACCACTGGCTTTTGAGCATTTGCCAACTCTTTTTTCATTGGGTAATCATGAGTTTTACCATGGGCATAATCGCTTAATGCGCATATTGCAAGAATTAGGCTACACAATATTACGCAGCAGTAGTGAAACATTATCCGAGTTGAATGTTATTGGCATTGACGATAGTACAAACCCCGATCAAGTTAATCGAATATTGCAAAACAATACGGCACTTGTTGATAAAAACAAGTTCAATATCCTAATGTATCATCGCCCTGTTGGCGTCAAAGATGCTGCACGTAATGGTATTGATCTGATGCTCAGTGGTCATACTCATGGTGGACAATTTTTTCCTTTTACTTTAGTCGTTGAATGGATGTTTGGTGTGCCACAAGGTTTATCTAAGCACGATAATATGTGGCTTCATTTGAGCGATGGCGCGGGTCTTTGGGGACCTAGTCTGCGCTTGGGAACGAGAAATGAACTGGCTGTAATCAGCATTATGCCCGATGCCTAAATGGATTAAACATTTATTAGAATGGGGATTATGGGGCATATTATTTTGTGCCATTTTTTTTGGTGTGCAAATTTGGCGCAACCAAGATACGGGCACTTCCATGCCTACTTGGCAGCTAAGCGATTTACAACAGCAAACAGTTAATGCTCCTGCAAATGGGGCATATATCGTCCATTTTTTTGCTGAATGGTGCCCTATTTGTAAAGTGGGATATAGTAATTTTGTAGATTTGGCGCAAGACTATCCAGTTATCCATATAGCTACTTTTAGCGAATCAACTGCCGCCTTGCGAGCTTTTTTAATAGAAAATGGCTATCCGCTTACTGTGGCAGTTGACCGTGACAGCCAGCTGGCCAAACAATTGAATATTCACGGTGTACCTACCACTTTAATTGTCAAACAGGACGGCACTATCGCTTATACACATAGCGGGTATATGCCTAAATGGCTGTTAAAACTGATGTTTATTTTCGTCTACAGTTGAAAGTGTACTACTTTGAGTAACTGGTCGGGACGGCAGGATTTGAACCTGCGACCCCCACAACCCCATTGTGGTGCGCTACCAGGCTGCGCTACGCCCCGAAAAGGCGCCATTGTACGCTGTTCTATTCATTTATGTTTATCTGTGGCACTATTTGAAGGCACTGGATCGTATCCTTGCCCGCCCCAAGGATGACAGCGCAGTAAGCGTCCTACCCCTAGCCTGAGTCCATGTGCCACACCGTGCTGCTCTAATGCTTCTACTAAGTAAGCAGAACAACTGGGGAAGTAGCGGCATCTATTTCCTAAAATGGGGCTGATGATTAGTTGGTAGATTCGTACTACTATGATAATAATTCTGGCCATACTATTACTTGCTCATCTAACAATCAAACGTAACGAGAGACGTAGCTGCCCATTGCTGAGTTACTGTTAGGGGGTGCATTGTACTACTGCTAGCATGTACTAGTTCCGCGAATAACTGCAAACAAAAGGATGTGAGAAGTTAAAAAAAATGTTATGTTTGTTAAGGTGGCGTTATAGAATGACGCTAAGGAAATTGTGACACAAATGGCACAATTGGATTACTATTGACCACTTACTATTGACCACACATCACTTATGAAATTATTTGCTTCCCCAACTTCTCCGTACACTCGTTTAGTTCGAGTCGTTTTAGATATTCTGGACACGCCAGTTGAGTTGATTATGCTTAACCCACACGAGCGACCACAAGAGTTACTGGCTTACAATCCTCTTTCTACTATTCCAACTTTAGTGTTGGATGATGGTACTGCTTTAGTAGACAGCCGTTTAATTATGCGCTTTCTACAAAGGATATCTGTAGATGCCTCCACTCAGAAACAGTTATTCTTAACAGAAGATGATTGGCAGGGATTAAGCCACTTAGAATTACTGCATGGCGCTATTGAGTATACTGTAAGCATGGCCATGGAATCTCTGATGCGCGAGTCTGATCATCAAAGTGAGCGCGTATATAAAATGGCTTGGCTCTCTATTCGGCGTATACTGGATTTATTTGAGCAAAAAGTGATTGATTTACCAGAAGAATTAGATTTAACACACATTTATCTAATGGTACTATTGGATTATATAGATTTGCGTGCAGAAGCAGCACATGTTAATACCTATTGTTTGTGGAGAACAGAGTATCCATTAATTTCAGCTTGGCATGAAGCGCACCAATCTTTATCTTGCTATACTAAGACTAGAGCCTAAGTCATGCCCGATATTTTTAGTACATTACAGATTGGCACTGCAGCGGCAGGCATAAAAAAAGCAGGTATAGATTGCGTGGTAATCATCCTGCCTAAAAACAGTTGTAGTGCAGTTATTTTTACACAAAATCAATATTGTGCTGCTCCTGTGACAGTTGGTCGTCAACATATTAGCCAGACAAATAACTGCCGTGCTTTATTGGTTAACAGTGGTAACGCTAATTGTGGTTTAGGGGAAGCAGGTATAGCAGTTGCTCATGATAGTGCCAATTATGTTGCAGAACGCATTGGTTGCAATGCCAATCAAGTATTGCCTTTCTCTACAGGCGTTATCAATCAACCCCTACCCTACTCTACTATAAAGGCAGGGATTGACGGGTGTTTCAAGCGGTTAGGGGAACAAAGTTTAGGCGATGCAGCCACTGCAATTATGACAACAGATACTGTGTCCAAACAAGCACAGCAGAGTGCACAAGTTGGTGATTACAGCATTCATGTTGCAGGGATTGCTAAAGGTTCTGGTATGATTCACCCTAATATGGCAACCATGCTTGCTTTCTTATTTACTAATGTGACTATGCCGGCTGCGCTGCTACAAAAAGCATTGAAACACGCTGCTGATCAAACTTTTAATCGAATTAGTGTAGATGGTGACACTTCAACCAATGATGCCTGCACTCTAAGCACAGTAACAGATTCTAATTGTGTTATAGAAGATGAACACAGTCCGCTATGGCAGCCGTTCATAGACGTATTAACCTCAGTATGCAAGGATTTAGCTATAGCTATAGTGGATGATGCTGAAGGGGCTACCAAGCGCTTTTTTATACAAGTAGAAAGTTGTCAAAGCGAGCAGGAAGGATTACAAGCTGCTTATACAATTGCTCATTCTCCTTTAGTAAAAACTGCTTTATTTGCCGGCGATCCCAACTTAGGGCGGATTGCCGCAGCTTTGGGTAGGAGCGGTATTGAAAATATTGATTGGGATAAAGTCAATATGTATCTAGGAAATGAATGTATTATGGAAAAAGGCAAGTTACCAGTCAGTTATTGTGAGGACGCTTTACAAGAAATAATGAGCAATCGGTGTATTGATTTGCGCATTGAGCTAAATCGTGGTACGCAGCGTGCACATGTCTGGAGTTGTGATTTATCCTACGAATACGTCAAAATCAATGCGGAATATCGTTCATAGTAGTTTGTATGCAACTTGAAAGACCATGAAAAGGGATCAATCACTATCACAAACACCTCAATTTGATATTCTAAATACACCACTAAATACGACTGGTTTTCACTTATTAGAAGCCAGTGCAGGCAGTGGCAAGACATATTCTATTAGCTTTATTGTTCTGCGTCTGCTTGTTGAATTACAAGCGCCTGTAGAACAAATACTCATCACAACGTTTACCCGCGCAGCAACTGCCGAATTACGCTTACGTATTCGTCAGGTGTTGCAGAATGCATTATATGCCTTAAGCAATAAGCCTATACAAGAGGCATTGATTCAGACATGGGCTAATAATATCCAAGATAAAAAGGCAGCTTGCAATGTGCTGCGCAACGCGTATCTTCAAATGGAGCGCTTTAATATCCTATCTAATGATGGGTTATTTCAATATCTTATCCATTATCACCTACCCCAATTAGAGTACGCTATCCCTGAGAGCAATCCTATCAACATTCGTAATATCTTACCTGATATAAATAGGCGTTTGCATCATCAGAGTTGGCAAGTATGGCAACAGCACTCAACGCGCGCGGGCAATCTATTTATTTTGTTATTTCCTCTACCCTACTCCAAAATAGAAACAGAGCACTGCCATTTACCAAGTGCCCATCAAACATTAGAAGACCATCAGACACTACAAAAAACTATTTGTAATTTGCTTGATAGCTGTGACTATTCTGAGATTATCCAAGCCATGCAGATGCTGTCTCAGGATAAAAACATCAATATGAATAAAAAGAATATTCTTTTAGAACTGCTAAATATCGCGCAAGCACTACATACAAACACGCCCTGCTCTCTTACGCGCTTTAAGTCGTGGTTGGGCAGAGAGAAAGGCGTTCCACGAGCACAGGATATAGCTAAAAAAGCAGGTATTGAGCATGTGGAAAAAATGTTGGCAGATTGCACTGCTTTGAGCGTTTTTCATCAATTACATTCACTATTCAACCGATATAAAGATGCACAAATTGTGCACTGGTTTGGGCAAATAGCATCGCAATGCTATTTATTCATGCACAAGACCAACCAATGGAGTTATGATAGCGTGCAGTACCATTTGGCGAATCACGTCCAAGAAAATGCACATTCACCGATTAAGGGCGCTTTTAAGCATGTTGTTATTGACGAGTTTCAAGATACCAGCACGCGCCAATGGTCGGTGCTGAAACATTTAATTAACCCAGCAGAAGGCAGCGCTTTTCTTATTGGTGATCCTAAGCAAGCTATTTATCGTTTTCGCGCAGCGGATTTATCTGTGTATTTTCAGGCAAAAGAACTATGCAGCCATATCTATACACTCCCTTTTAATTGGCGTTCACAGCCAAAGGTTATTGACGCTTTTAATCAAATTTTTAACCTGGAAAACAGCTTTGGTAATCAGTTCATAGAATATAGTCCTGCTTTGCCAAGAATACAGCAAGATACAGGCAGTGCACAGTTTGTTTATTGGTCGCAAATTCAGGAGAATGAAAAAGAGTCTCTTGCAAGCGTAACAGATGGTACGCGTAATTCGCAATTGCATCAGGAAATTGTTTATCAGTGCCAGAAGAGCTTGCAAGATGGAGTTATGCCAGAGGATATCCTCATTCTGGTTGATACAAATGACAGGGCAACTAAAATCCATCAAACTTTAATGTTCTACGGCATCCCATCAACTTATTCACGTAATAAAGATATTAAAATCTACCAAGATCGTATGCTGTGGCTAATTGATAGTATACAAAAACCACATCACGCAAATTATGCTTTTCAACGCGGGGTGTTATTATGCGATAAGCAAAGTATTCAAAGTGCTATTGATATAGCACCATTGCTTCAGAAACTGCCCTCTATTTATGCAAAAAGCAGTTTATTAGGTGTTTGGCAGTACCTATTAGACAATACATCTATTTGCCAAAATTGGGAGAAACAAGGGGAGAAATTTGGTCTAAAAGTCATGCAACAATGCTGTGAATATTTACAGAAGTATATACATGATACACTGGTAAAAAATGATTATCAGCAGTTGGTAGAGGAGGCATTCCGTTTTTTTGAGCAAGATGTGAACTTATCCTTGCAAAATAATAGTGTCCGCATATTAACATATTTTGGGGCAAAGGGCTTAGAAGCAAAAATTGTTATATGCCCTTATATCTTATCCTATCCTAAAGTATCAAAGAAAAAATCACCTTATTTTCTTACTAATCAACATAATCAATCAATATCAATTGATGTGCTATCTGAGTCCCCTCCAGAAGAATATGAACAAGAATACATAAATGAACAATTTAGGCTGAGTTACGTAGCGATCACACGCGCTTGCGATAAATTGATTGTTTTTGTATATGATGTTGACAGCAAGAATACAAAGAGTGCAAGAGAAATTATGCCTCTGTTCCAAACAAAATTGATTGAACAGCAAGACATGGATACTTGGAAAAATACGCTAGAAAAATGGACTTTTGTCCCCGCACAAGACCCCCAACAGTTATTTCCTCAGAGGGTGACAGCAGAGCATAGTGAGGAAGAGATTTTAAAAGCGATACAAGTTAACAAATATTATAAAAGCAGTTTCACAAGTTTTGTAAGCAGTGCAAAACACAGCCCTATTAAAGTATCGACAATAGCAACAGAAGCAGAAACAGTAGCACATTATCCTGAGTTACCTAGGGGTGGGATGACAGGAAATGCAGTGCATGCTATTCTGGAGTTTTTACTTACTGATAGTGAAGCACTGTCTGGCAAGATAGATGAGCACAGAAGTTTCATCCAGAAGATTATGGGTACCCATAATCTTGCTATTCATCACATGCCACTTTTAGAAAAAACATTATCTGAAATTATGCACTGCCCTATCCCACATTTAGGCAATGCCAGTTTAGCATCATTAGCTATAAACTGTGATATTCAGACAGAAATGCCTTTTAAATTGTTTGTTCCCAATGCACTTGAACAAAAGAAAATATCGCAGTTATATCAACAATATAAACAACAATGGGGCTTGAAAATGCCTCCTAATACTTTAGCTGCTGGTTTATTTAGTGGCATTATTGATTTGGTAGTAGAGATAAACGGTGTATATTGGATTATAGACTATAAGACTAACTGGCTCCAAAGTTACACGGACAAGAGCTTGTCACAAAGCATGCAAGATAACTACTATGGCTGGCAAGCTAGTTTTTATTTGTTAGCATTACATCGTTATTTACAGCGTGCACTCCCAAACTATGACATTAATAAGCATCTTGGGGGCGCACTCTATTTTTTTGTGCGTGGCATTGGTAAAGAAGATAACAATGGCATCTATTTACTGCCCACAAATCTCAACTGGATAGAAGATTTAGATCGTGCAGTTTAGCAATATACAAGCAACACTCTCACTAAAAAAAATACCCCAAAAACCTGGAGTTTATCAGTTTGTAGATCAGAAAAACACCATTCTTTATATTGGTAAGGCTTCTTCACTGCGCAGTCGCCTACAGTCCTATTTTAGGAGCAATGGCTTATCGCCAAAAACGCAAACCATGATGCGCCAGGCATATCATTTACACTGTACGCTAACCGAGAGCGAAGAGGAGGCATTATTGCTGGAAAACACCTTAATCAAGCAGCATAAACCGCGCTATAACATTTTGTTTCGTGATGATAAAAGTTATCCCTATATTCATCTATCTGATGAAACCTATCCACGCCTAAGTTATCATCGTGGCTCACAGTCTGTTCGCGGTGAGTACTTTGGTCCCTTTCCTAACGCTAATGCAGTTCATAGAAGTTTGAATTTACTACAAAAAATATTCCCAGTACGCCAATGCGAGAATACTGTATTTAGCAATCGATCCAGACCGTGCTTACAGTACCAAATAAAACGATGTAATGCTCCTTGTGTTGGGCTAACCACTCCTAAAGAATACGCGGAAGGTGTGCAAAGTACTCGTGACTTTTTAAAAGGTCAAGACAAGCAGCTGCTTAGCACTTTACATAAACAAATGGAGCAGGCTAGTGAAACTTTAGATTTTGAAAAGGCAGCCCAAGTGCGCGATCAAATACGTGCTTTAAAACAGGTGTTAGAAAAACAGCGTATAGAAAGCAACAATCAACATATTAATGCCGATGTTGTCGCCTTAGTTTTGAATAATGATAATGCTTTGATTTATTTGGCTTTTGTTCGTAATGGGCGTTATTTAGGTGGAAAAAACATACAATTAAAACGGAGCGAAATGGCGGATGAGGCAAGCATTATGTGTCAATTTCTAACACAGCATTATCTTAGCTACCCCGCCCCAACAGAAATACTTGTATCACATGCTCCATTGCAACTACGGGCTCTTAATAACATTATTAATAACAACCAGCAAACGAGTTGCACTATTAAGCACAATGTACGAGGTGATCGTGCGCAGTGGCTTAAATTGAGCATGGAAAATGCTCGTATAGGTATTGAGCAACATAGTCAAAAAAAACGCCGTGCTACCAAGCAATTACAACTTCTACAGTCTATTTTGCATTTAGAAGTTACTCCCAAGCACATAGAATGTTTTGATATCAGCCATACGCAGGGCGAACAAACTCAAGCATCTTGTGTTGTTTTTATAAATGGACTACCTGCCAATAGACTTTACAGGCGCTTCAAAATTAGTGGAGTCACTAAGGCAGATGATTATGCAGCGATGCAACAAACCATTAAAAGACGCTATCAGCATCAAATAGAGGAAAACAATGCATTGCCTGACTTGATTCTCATAGATGGAGGGAAAGGACAGGTAAATGCTGCGCAAAATATTATGGATGAATTGGGCCTACACCATACCATGCTGCTCGGTATTTCAAAAGGCGAGGCACGCAAAGCTGGTGAGGAACGTTTTTGGCTGAGTCATAATGCACAGCAAGGCAATTTAGCATCTACTTCTGCTGCTTTTCATTTACTCCAATATATTCGTGATGAGGCGCACCGTTTTGCTATTAGTGGACATCGAAAAGCACGCAGCCAAGCATCGCTCTCCAATGCTTTGGAACAAATCAAAGGAATTGGCCCTCTGATGCGACAACGCCTATTAACCCATTTTGGCACTATTAAAGCAGTGCAAACAGCAAGTATTCATACGCTAATCCAAGTGCCCGGCATCAGTCGAGGCCTAGCTCAACGCATCCATTCTCATTTTAAGTAGTGTTATTTTTAGGTGATCAATAGAATTGTTATTGTTGCATTTGAATAGATTACAATACCGCGCATGAAAAAAATTGGCTTATTCTATGGCACAGATACTGGAAACAGTGAGCGAGTAGCACAAGATATTGAAGAACGGCTAGAAGGTGTTGCTCAAGTCGAGCTACACGATATGATAGACGTAGAGGTTAAGAGCTTTGAGCCCTATAAATACATTATTTTGGGACATCCCACTTGGTATTATGGTGAACTACAAAGCCATTGGGAAGATTTCTGGGAAGAATTTAAGCAAGTGGATTTTTCTGGAAAGCATATCGCATGTTTTGGTCTAGGAGATCAATATGATTACGCTGAGTATTTTCTGGATGCTATGGGGCTAACGCATGATATTGCTGTGGAAAACGGTGCTACGCCACATGGATATACCAGCACGGAGTCTTTCGATTTCGAGGCTTCAAAGGCTGTAACAGAAGATAATGCCTTTTTTGTTGGCTTGGCATTAGACGATGACCAGCAACCTGAATTAAGCAGCACGCGAATAGATGCTTGGGTAGAACAAATCAAAGAAGATTTTGAATTATAAAATGGAGCTACCTATTCATGCTCACTCGCTATCTCAGCAAGATAGTAGCATACTGCTCCACCCGTATGCCAATCCTATAGATACGTACCCTGCCTTACCTGTTAGCCATACTGATGGTTGCAAGATTTTTTTAAGTGATGGTCAAGGCTTGGTAGATGCTATGGCTTCCTGGTGGTCGGTCATTCATGGATACAACCACCCCGCATTGACGCAAGCTGCTAAAGAGCAGATAGATTCCATGCCACACGTTATGTTCGGTGGGCTCACACATGCTCCTGCGGTCAAACTGGCACAAAAATTGCTATCCTATGTACCTTACATGAGCAAAGTTTTTTTTGCTGATAGTGGCTCTGTTGCAGTTGAGGTTGCTCTCAAGATGGCTCTACAATGTGGCTTAGCTCAGTCACGGAATAAAATACTTACTGTGCGCGGTGGCTATCACGGTGATACACTTAATGCTATGAGTGTTTGCGATCCCATCAATGGAATGCATAGCTATTTTCAAGGTATATTAACGCAGCAGATTTTTGCTCCACAGCCTAACTTAACAAATGATACAGGGGATATCGATGCTTTTGAACGCTTAATCAGAGAAAATCATGATTGTATCGCCGCTGTAATTTTAGAACCTATCTTGCAAGGGGCAAGCGGAATGCGGCATTACCGACCAGCTTACTTGAGCGCAGTTCGCGCACTGTGCTCACAGTATGATATTCTGCTCATTGCTGATGAAATTGCTACAGGTTTTGGGCGGACAGGTACTCTGTTTGCTTGTGAACATGCCAATATAGAACCTGATATTCTCTGTGTCGGGAAAGCATTAACTGGCGGATTTATGAGTTTAGCAGCCACATTATGCACGCAACAAGTTGCCGAAAAAATTGCCGCTACAGCACCATCTGTAATAATGCATGGGCCAACCTTTATGGCAAATCCTTTAGCTTGTGCGGTTGCTCATGCCAGTTTGACTTTATTAGATAGCGGTGAGTGGAGTCATCAAGTACGTCATATTGAGCAGCATTTTAATAAGCACTTGATGCCGCTTAAAAATTGTGAAGAAGTAGCAGATGTTCGTGTAATAGGCGCTGTTGGAGTCGTTGAGTTGACGTACCCTCTATCTCCTGAAGACTATACACCATTGCTGCTTGAACACGGCGTATGGCTAAGACCTTTTGGCAAACTGCTCTACAGTATGCCGCCATATAATATCTCAAGTGAGGAACTCTCCCAAATTACAGCAGCAATGTGTGCTATTGTGCTTATGTGCAGTGCTTGATGAAGTGCTGATCAA
Organism: Gammaproteobacteria bacterium; assembly: GCA_965219665.1. Lineage (GTDB taxonomy): Bacteria > Pseudomonadota > Gammaproteobacteria > CAKMZV01 > CAKMZV01 > CBDCOD01. The sequence continues at coordinate 98,732 of CBDCOD010000023.1, forward strand.
TAACCTGTATTTCTTCTACACACACTTCATGCCCCATAGGGAAATCATGCCACACACAATTTTCAGGATGATTATGGGCAATAGCATCAAAAGTGTCTCTGGCTGAAGAGTACGGTATCACTTCATCGGCATGCCCATGTATCATAGCAAGTTGTGTGTATTCAAAGAAGCGTAGTGCATCCGCATGAGGATGATAGGTAGATAGTGCTAACACACTTGAGACAGGCACTAATTCTGCAGCCGATAGTGCAATCAAACCACCTTGGGAAAAGCCTGCCAAGTGCAATGAACTGTCTCTCTGTCCTTCTTGTGCTTGCTGCTCAAATAAAAGGGCTGCAACATACTCAGCACTACATTTGACATCAGTCATATTTGTGCTCTTTGCCAGATTGATATTACTAATGTCGTACCAAGAAGGCATCTTCATACCATTGTTAATGGTGACTGGCATAATAGGTGCATAAGGAAAAATCCAGCGAACAAAAGGTAATTGAGCTGCTTGCTGGAGATAAGGGACGAGAGAATAGAAATCGTGCGCATCCGCACCCAAACCATGTAGCCATACAACGCAGTGCTTAGCCTGTACTTTAGGTTCAATAATGAGTGGTTTCTTATACATGGGTTATAAACAAGTATTATAATCCTGCGCCTTCTACTCTCAACTGGAAAATTATAAAACCGTGACAAATTCATATGTTTTTTCTTCTGAATCGGTCTCTGAAGGTCATCCAGACAAGATAGCCGATCGCATTTCTGATGCTGTTTTAGATGCTGTTTTAGAACAAGATAAGACAGCACGTGTTGCGTGCGAGACTTTGGTGAAAACAGGCATGGTTTTAGTTTCAGGCGAAATGAGAACATCAGCCTGGGTTAATATTGAGCAGTTAGTGCGTGAGGAATTGGCAGAAATTGGCTACAACGCTACCGAATTAGGGTTTGACTGCAATAGCTGCTCTGTACTATCTGCTATTGGTGAGCAATCAAAAGATATAGCACAAGGTGTAGATGGTGATGGTGATGATATTTTAAGCATAGGTGCCGGTGATCAAGGTATTATGTTTGGCTACGCGTGTGATGAGACAGACTCATATATGCCAGCCCCAATTGCTTATGCACACCAATTAATGCAGAAACAAGCAAAATTGCGCAAAGAAGGGCACATTCCATGGCTGCGCCCTGATGCAAAAAGCCAAATCACGCTGCGTTATGCCTCAAATGGCAGCATATTAGGTGTTGATACCGTTGTACTCTCTACGCAGCATGATCCTGATATAGGATTAAAAGATATAGAAGAGTGTGTACGTGAGGAAATCATCAAGACCACTCTCCCCCCTGAATGGCTCAACAAGAACACTTCATATCTTATCAACCCAACTGGTAAATTCATTATTGGCGGTCCTGTTGGTGATTGCGGAATAACTGGACGCAAAATTATTGTGGATACTTATGGAGGCAGTGCACGTCATGGTGGTGGCGCATTTTCAGGAAAAGATCCAACTAAAGTGGATCGTACTGGTGGATATGCTGCTCGATACGTAGCAAAAAATATCGTTGCTGCAGGTCTTGCAAAACGCTGTGAAATACAAGTGGCTTACGCTATTGGTGTAGTAGACCCTGTTTCCCTTTTTGTGAATACATATGGAACAGGTAGTATTTCTGATTCAGAAATACAAAAACGTATTGCTCAATGCTTTGATTTTAGACCCGGAGCGATTATTCAGTATTTTGATTTAATGCGCCCCATATACAAGCAAACCAGTAGTTATGGACACTTTGGTCGAGAAATTTTTCCATGGGAAAAAACAGATTCTCTGGCAAACAAACTGCTTAATACCTGATTTTTAATTACCGCTGGTTTGCATAGACTATTTACTTCAGGAATACTTGCAGTTGGCGCCACCGTTTCTTTTAGCAGAGAGCAGAGTCACTATATACAAAATGTGTTGCGCCTAAAGCATAAGACAGAGGTACATCTTTTTAACGGGGATGGCTGTGATTATTGTGCTACTATAGAGCTTTCTGAACGAAAAAACTGGACTGGAAGGATATATAAACGCTTAGAGAATGCAACGGCTCAGCCACGGATTGGTTTAATTCAAGGTTTAGCAAAACAAAGCAAGATGGACTTTATTATCCAGAAAGCGACTGAGCTAGGTGTAGCAGCTATACAACCCATCCATACAGAGCATAGTGCGGTTAAGTTAGATGCTCAGCGCAGTAACAGGCGCCACACGCACTGGCAAAAAATCATATATAGTGCTTGCGAGCAAAGCGGACGTGCCTTGATTCCGCTATTGCAGCCAGTAAGTAGTTTGCCTAATATTACCACTTTGCTTGGGAACACACATGCACTGCATCCAAACAGTCCACTAATCTGGGAAAACCCTATATACAGTGAACATAAAGATGCGCCAATCCAATGGGTAGCGATTGGTCCTGAAGGTGGTTTTAGCAACCATGAAATTGATTATATGGTTCAGCACGGCGCGCGCGTCATGCGATGGGGAACAGCAATTCTTCGCTGTGAAACATGCGCTATTGCCTCTTTATCACAAGCACTGTATAGATTCTAAACAAAACACTGAAATAACACAGGTTGCTGAGAATTTTCTAGATTTTCTGATAACTTAGTAAGCAAACATTGTTGCATATTATGCAATGCATTATAATACCCTCAATCAGTTTCGTGAAACATTGAAAATAACTATAACGCAAGTTGTTTTTAATTTTAAAAATCAACAGCTTATATTGAATTGCATTTTATGCAATTCTTTTGATTTTCTTTCAAAAAAGACCGCATATTAAAGTTAATGCGTTATGAATGATATTCCTTTTTTAACTTTTAAAATCAATGCGTTAACGCATAGAATTGTAAAAAAAAGGAAGTATTGCTAATAAGTGCTTGATTTTATGAATACATATTGATTAGAATGTTTAACCGTTGTTGCACAAATTAAGATAAAGATGAAAAACATATCGCGCCTCATTGTTTTTAAGAAAATCTCCCTCCTGATGGCAGGTGCTAGTTTATTTATAGTCCTGGCTTCCAGCGAAACCCATACAGATTTAGACATAGTTCGTGGCAAATTAGTACAGTTAGAATTAAAATCTATGCCAACAAAATCATCTACGCACTACCCTGCCCTACTTAAAATATTCACTTAAAGATACTCAAAGTTTAGTGAGCATCAATTTTTTGGTATTTTGAGACAGCATGAAGCGAGATTAGACGGTTCAGTATATACATCGTGTGAATGGGATAAGTCCTGCTATTTACTATAATTGATTTGTGTATCAGTATGAAACCCATGTAAATAATAATATTTTCAACCTTGCTAACGTGCTAGGTTACTGCTTTGCTCTGACAGCTACACTTTCTATCTTATAGAAATATCTCTTTCCTGTTACAATCGCGCCTATGCCGCTCGCAGTTAAAAGCCTGTTTCATCCTTTATTCATCAATGCTTACTGCCTTACTGACTTAGAAAAAATCCCTCCTATACGCGCCAATGGCATAGACTCTTTAGAAGATAATCGCTGGCGTACTGATACTATCCATCAAGCATTTGTCTCTTTAGACTCGTTATTTGAGTACTACCCTTTATTTGCACACCCTATGGTTCAGCGTGTCCAGCAACGCTATAACGCATACAATGTGCCCGTTAGTTGTGATACACTCTTTAATTGGCATTTCTGGGGTTTTTTGCGATGTCCAAATGAGCGTAGTGAGTGGCGCTATTTTTCCTTGTCTGAAATTTTTCTAAATCGCTTTATAATACCAGTAAAAATGCATAACATTAAGGTCAGAAACTTTATACGATAAGCACAAAAAAAAACCTGCTTTTAGTTTGTTGGGTTTGAGTACAAATAGTTGGTTGCCTTCAACTCCAAACGATCGCACTGAGCAGCGCTTTCTCGGAGATGCTTATTTAGATTTTAACCATTATGCTAAAGCACGTGGATTCTGGTACTACCACCAGAAACGATACAGGTCATTTATCCGAGCATTAGCAACATTAGATAGCAGCGATAGTAATAATCCTCTACATCCTCCTCTGCGCTCAATTTATGAGCAGATTGATTTTCCATGCTACGCACCTATCAAGTCACCCTTTGAGTTAAACAATGCTTAAAAGTCTATTATTATCAGCTACGCTTTGCGCTTTGCTTATCCTGGGCGGACCTGTTTCATGCGCAACTAAAGGTGAGCTCTTTTTACCACCAACAGATACTTCAAAAGATACCGGTAGTAAATAGCGATGGTTACGCAACAGGTAAATAACAATTTGCTAGAGCAATTCTGTTGCTTATTGCAAGCGCAACACCACGCGATAGATTTTAAGTCTTTACAAGCCCTATCAGCAACGCCTTCTGTTAATTTGAATGACTTAGAGCAAATGGCGAGCCAATTGCACTTTAGAGCAAATATTATCAAGCAGCCGTGGAACAAACTCCTACTTACAGAATCGCTGCCTTTGCTGTTACAGTGCAAAAATGGACAAGCTACTACGCTGCTACACATTGAAAATAATCAGGCGATTGTTGCAGAATTGACGAGTACAGGTACCTCTAAGCAGCGTTTTCACAGTTTAGAAAATTTAGAGCAAGAGTATGCTGGAATAGCATTCTCTATAGAGCCCATTATAGATGTTCTTGCAAGATCAGGCGAAAGCCATCTATTCTCTGAATTCACTAAAAAAGAGTTTGTTTGGCGTCTTTTTGAGATTTTCCTTGCATCTAGCATTATCGGTGTTTTTCAGTTAGCGCTGCCGTTGTTTACGATGAATGTGTATGACAAGGTTATTCCTCATGCAGCAGAAGATACGCTATGGGTGCTTGCAAGCGGCATTGTGCTTGTTTTTATCATGGAGTATGCTTTACGCTCAACACGCTTGCATATACTAGAATCTTTGTCCCAAAGAATAGCAAAAGCGATGGATTTACAACTGTTTCGCAAACTAATGGGACAGCCACGCCAGATAGAAGAGAGTATAGGGGTTAATACCGAACTTTTTCAAGAAATGCAAGGATTTCGCCAGTCTTTTTTCTCAAAAATACTAGTGGACTTGATTGAATTGCCTGTTATCTTTTTATTCCTATTTGTTATCTATTTAATTTCCCCTGCCCTCACCTTCATACCAATAATGACTGGCATAGTCGCCGTCATAGTGCACTTTATTCACTATATTCCAATCACTAAATTAGGTGGAGAGCTTTTTGTATACCGCCGCCAGCGTGAGAATTTTTTGATAGAGACTTTACAGGGTAATGAGTCTATACAACTAAGCAATGCATTTGCGCGCTTTATTAAATTTTGGCAGGCGCAATTGAGCCACGGAATGAATTTGGCGCGGAAATCACAATTATGGAATGGCAATTTGAGCAATATCACACCGATTATGGTGCAATCAGTTAGCGTCTTGGTTATATTTTTTGGTGCATTCCAGATATTTGGTGGTCAACTTAGTGTGGGCGGACTTATCGCAGTTTCCATTCTTTCTGCACGCTCCATTTTACCTATCCTTAATTGCTCTTCCGCCTTAGTACGATTATATAGCAGCATGCCCATGATAAGACAATGGCGGAAAACTCTAAAGAAATCAGGAATATATGATGATACTTTATCATTAGCCAATAGTTCAAAAAAAACAGGGCTTCTGCAATTTAAGGCAGTTAGCTTTAGTTACGCCGGTAGTAGCCGTAATCATGTGGAAAACATAAGTTTCACTATAACACCAGGTGAACACATTGCTGTTATTGGCAGGTCCGGCGCTGGGAAAAGTACTTTACTACGCCTTGCCGCTGGCTTGGAAACACCGCAACAAGGACATATTCTCTTAGAATCCTATAATTTAAAAGATTTACATACTTTGGAGCAACACAATCATATTAGTTTTATGCCACAAAACCCTTCCTTCTTCGCAGGAACACTACGTGACAATATAAACTTAAATAAGCACCCTGATGGCGACATATTCTTACAGAATATTATCAAAGACCTAGAGATAGCTGATTTAATGGATAATGTGTCGGATTCTGGACTGGGCTTTAATGTGGGGGATAGAGGAAATCGTTTATCAGGTGGTCAAAAACAGTTAGTGGCTTTAATGAGAGCCTTGATTGGAAATCATTCCATCTATCTGCTTGATGAACCTACATCAGGCATTGATTCTGGCTTAGAGTTGCAAATTATTAATTATTTGAAAGAAAAACTGCGCTCTAAAACATTGATTCTTGTGACGCATCGCAGTAGCCTATTCGCTCTTGTGGATCGTATGATAGTCTTTGAAGGTGGAAAAATAGTTGCAGATGGTCCAAAAGAGGAAATTTTACAACAATTCTATAAAACGCAGGCGCCTATGAATAATGGGGCTTGGAGTGATCGTGTTTAGGTCTGCCGCAACTATCTGGTTACTTGCGGCTATCTTAGGGGCTTTCCTTGCTTGGGCTGCTTTATTTGAGTTAGATCAAGTCGTTCGCTCACAAGGAAAGGTTGTACCCAGTGGACAGAACAAGTTAGTTCAACATTTAGAGGGTGGCATCATTGCAGATATTTTTATCAATGAAGGGGACCTTGTAAAAATAAATCAGCCACTTTTTCGTTTAGAAAACATCTCTGCTAAAGCACGGCTGTTAGATGTTGAGATAGATAGGTTGTCATTACTATACCGTAAAACCCGCTTAGAGCAGCAGATACAAGGCAAAAAAACTATTCGCTTTCCTACAGACTCTCATGCTGAAGCTGCTCAAATCAAACAGAATGAACTGGAGTTGTACCGCTCTGAAATAGCAGATTTTTTGAACCAACAAAATGTCCTAATAACTTCTATTAAATTCAAAAAAGCAACTTTAACCGAACAAGAAATTCTATTGGACAACCTGAAGAATGAGTTAAGGTTAGCACAAGAAGACTTGGTATTGCTACGGCGGCTAGAAAAAAGCGGCGCAGTTTCACGTCGCGAATTATTAGTCTCAGAAGGCAAAATACAAGCAATCAAAACACGTCTCGATAGTACAAACGCTTCCATCCCATCTGCAAAAGCAGAGATAAAAACCGCACAAGCACGCTTAAAGCAAAACAAATCAAATTACACATTGAGTCTACAAAATGAACTCAATGATATTAGCCTCAGACTAAGCAAAGCTGTTGAACAGCAACGCGCTAATAAAGACCGTGAACAGCGCACTATCATCAATTCACCTGTTGATGGTATTATAAATCGCCTCTTAGTTAACACAAAAGGCGGCATCATTCAACCAGGAGATACTTTAGCAGAGATTACGCCTTTGAACGAAATGCTCATAGTAGAAGCGCAAATTGCAGTACGTGATCGAGGTGATATTTGGCTAAATCAGGCAGTAAAAATCAAAATAAGTGCTTATGATTTTACAAAATATGGGGTTTTGGAAGGATACATCACTCAAATCAGCCCCGATAGCTCCAGCGATAATCAAGGTAATTTTTTCTACACAGCCCGTATCAATGTTAGTCAAAATTTTGGTGAGGACAAACCTATTATTCCAGGTATGGTAGCCCAAATAGATATCATTACCGGAAAGAAAACTATACTGGAATACTTGCTTAACCCTATTCGTCGCTCACTATCTACTGCATTACGCGAGAATTAGAAAGAATCTTTACATGGTACTTGTTTATAATATGGTGTAAGCATAGTTTATTCTAATCTGTATTAAACCGTATTCTGAAAATAAAACCGTATGACAACAGTTGGCATTGACTCTATAGCACTATATACTCCTTCTTTTTATATGGACTTGGCAGAACTTGCAACAGTGCATAATTGCCCTAAAGATAAATATTATTCAGGCATAGGACAAGAGCGCATGAGCGTCCTACCTCCAGATGAAGATGCGGTAACTTTGGCCGCAAATGCTGCAAACATAACACTTTGCGGTGAAGACCTGAGTAAAATAAAGGCGGTGCTGTTTGCAACTGAAACAAGTGTTGACCAATCAAAATCTGCAGGCGTTTTCCTACACCAACTCCTCAATTTGCCAGATGATTGCCGCATTATTGAAATGAAACAGGCTTGCTATAGTAGCACATTTGCCTTGCAAACTGCCCGTATGATGGTACAAGCCAATCCCGAAAGCAAAGTGCTCGTTATTGGATCTGATAATGCGCGTTACACGCTAAATACTCCTGGAGAAGCCACTCAAGGATGTGGGGCCGTTGCTATGCTGGTTAGCAGTGATCCGCGTATTTTACAACTCAATGATCAATCAGCAGTATACAGTAGCCATACTATGGATTTTTGGCGACCTAACTACCTAAACTCAGCTATTGTAGATGGCAAATATTCTACAAAAATTTATTTATCTGCCCTTAAAGAGTGCTGGAAGCGATACCACTCTCTTTCAGGTAGGTTGCATGAGATTAGTTATCTTGTATTTCATCTTCCATTTACACGCATAGCTGAGAAGGCATTGAAAATTTTATTTAGTGGGGACAAAACCAAATTACAGGATAGTTTAGAGCGTGCCAAATCCAGTTTAGTGTACAACCGCTTAGTCGGAAACTCCTACACAGCCTCTCTTTACATAGCGCTCTGCTCCTTGTTGGATAACACTGATACAGACCTAAGTTACGAGCAAATTGCATTGTTTAGTTATGGTTCTGGCTTTACAGCAGAGCTTTTCACAGGTACGCTGGTACAAGGCTATAAGGAGCACCTTCATGCCGAGCAGCACCGCGATATTTTACAGAAACGTAAAGCTCTAAGTTACGAAGAATATTTGCATTTTTACAATTATCAACTTCCTGAAAGTGGTGAAGAACATACCATTAAATCTTATACAAAAGGTCGTTTTAGATTAGCAGGAGTTAACAACCACAAGCGCATATATGAACAGAGTAAACATTATGAATAAAACACAAAAATTACATCAAAAGCAGAAAGGATTTACGCTAATAGAAATTATGGTCGTGGTGGTCATTCTTGGTATTTTAGCTACCATTGTGGTGCCTAAAATTCTGGATAGACCTGATGAAGCACGCGTTCAAAAAGCCAGGCAAGATATCCGTGCTTTCGAAGGTGCCCTCAGTTTATACAAATTGGATAATTTTTCTTACCCGGATACCGGAGAAGGTTTAGGAGCATTGCAAGGGCGCTATATGGAACGCATACCAAATGATCCTTGGGGAAATGAATACCAGTACATCAGCCCAGGAACCTCCGGCAGTTACGACATCTATTCCTTCGGCGCAGATGGCACTCCTGGTGGTGATGGTGTCAATGCAGACATTGGTAACCTTTAAGTCATCCGGTAACTTGTTTCTGTTATACAATAAGAAAACCAATGCAATCAGAACCTTTTTCTCATCCATACTGAGTTGAAAATGACGCAACTGTACGTTTTTTTCGGTACACTACTCGCCCAAAAAAAAGAACCCGAAAACGCGCTAGGCAGTCAAAATACTCAAAATGACCCACCCTAGTCCAAATTGTGTCCGCTTAACTACCCAATGACGCACCTTATAGGACTTTATCAAGATCTTGTGGCTCTTTTATCTGCAGTCAGTAACAAGGCTGCATTTTAAGTATACTGTTATTTTTTGTAGGAGAACAAATTGAAATTAACTGGTGCGCAGATATTAGTAGAAGCATTGAAATGTGAAGGTGTTAAGAGTATATGGGGATACCCAGGTGGGGCTGTGCTGCATATTTATGATGCACTTCACAAAGACAAAGACCTTGAGCATATTTTAGTTCGCCATGAGCAAGCTGCCACACACGCAGCGGATGGATACGCTCGTTCAACGGGTGAGACTGGTGTTGTTCTGGTTACCTCTGGGCCAGGCGCTACAAATGCTATAACCGGCATTGCTACCGCATATATGGACTCAATACCAATGGTCGTTATTTCTGGTCAAGTCCCTACCCCGCTCATTGGTTATGATTCTTTTCAAGAAGTTGATATGGTAGGCGTTAGCCGCCCAGTGGTTAAACATAATTTTTTGGTTAAGGACGTCAATAGCCTTGCTATGACTATTAAAAAAGCTTTTTATTTGGCAGCGAATGGACGACCCGGTCCAGTTGTTATTGACATTCCAAAAGACATAACTGCAGATAGCTGCGAGTTTAAATACCCTGATTCCATCACGATGCGCACTTTTCAGCCAGCTGAACGTGGTCATTTAGGTCAAATTAGAAAAGCGCTGTCTCTCATGCTACAGAGCAAACGTCCCGTGTTATATACTGGGGGCGGTGTCATATTAGGAAAAGCGTGTGACAATCTTGTCAAATTAACAAAACATCTAAACTTTCCTATTACCAACACACTCATGGGTTTAGGTGCTTTTCCTGGAAATGATGCGCTTTTTTTGGGCATGCTGGGCATGCATGGTACTTATGAGGCAAATCTTGCCATGCATAACTGTGACGTACTTGTAGCCATTGGAGCACGCTTTGACGATCGAGTTACTGGGAAATTAGAGCGTTTTTGTCCTTACGCTAAAGTCATTCACATTGACATTGACCCTTCCAGTATAGCCAAAAACGTAGAAGTAGATGTGCCCATTGTAGGCAATGTTAATGCGGTTTTGGAGGATATGCTAGCTGAGTTACAAACTGAAGATTTCAGCAAAGTACCCGTAATTGATGATTGGTGGGAGCAAATTAACGAGTGGCGTAAAGAAGAATGCTTGGCATATAAACTTTCCAGTACACGCATCAAACCACAACAAGTTATAGAAACTATTTATGAATTGACTAATGGCGATGCTTACATCACTTCTGATGTAGGGCAGCATCAAATGTGGGCTGCACAGTATTACAAATTCTCTAAGCCTCACCGCTGGATTAATTCAGGCGGATTGGGAACGATGGGATTTGGCTTCCCAGCTGCTATGGGTGTGAAACTTGCGCATAGAGATGAAGAAGTTATTTGTGTAACAGGTGAAGGTAGTATACAAATGATGCTACAAGAAATATCGACCTGTTCCCAATATAACCTACCAGTCAAAATTTTATGTCTAAATAATGGCTATTTAGGTATGGTGCGTCAATGGCAAGAATTCTTCTATGAAAGTCGTTATGCGATGTCTTACATGGAATCTCTGCCTGATTTTGTTAAATTGGTAGAGTCCTACGGCCATGTTGGTATTCGGATTGAAAAACCTGAAGAATTACGCTCTGGCATAGAACAGGCCTTAAGTATACGAGACAAATTAGTGTTTATTGATGTTATCACAGATCGGGAGGAAAATGTATTCCCTATGATCCCAGCTGGTGCTGGCCAAGATGAAATGATTTTAAACTAGGGAGTTACTCGTTATGTCATACCACATTATTTCTATTCTGCTTGAAAATGAGACTGGCGCGCTTTCTCGTCTTGTTGGGCTTTTCTCTGCACGAGGTTACAATATTGAGTCTTTAGTTGTCGCACCTACTGAAAATGACTCTTTATCGCGCCTTGTATTGACAACAAAAGGGTCGGACACCGTTATCGAGCAAATTGTAAAACAGCTCAATAAATTAGCAGATATTGTTAAAGTTATTGATATGACACATAGCAAGCATATTGAGCGCGAAGCCTTATTGATTAAGTTAGATGCTCAATTGCCCAGTAATCGTGATGAAATACTCCGATTAGTAGATATATTTCGCGGTCAAATAATTGATGTATCTCAGCAAATTTATATTGTTCAGTTATTGGGAACAAAAGAAAAAATCGCTGCGTTTATTCAGGCAGTGGACGAAGGTCTGATTATAGAAATTGTTCGAACAGGACCACTTGGCATTCAGCGCGGCAGAAAAGCATTAACCCTCTGAATATTCAGAGGCATTTAACATAATTGGAGCATAACTATGAAAGTTTTTTACGATAAAGATTGTAATCAAGCATTGATTAAAGAGCGCAGTGTTACCATTTTAGGGTATGGTTCTCAAGGATTTGCACACGCTAATAACCTACGCGATTCTGGATGCACAGTAACTGTTGGGCTACGCCCAGGATCGCCCTCATGGGATAAAGCTGAAAACGCAGGCTTTACAGTGAAAAAAGTATCTGATGCTGTTGCAGGAGCGGATTTGGTTATGGTACTATTACCCGATGAGCATCAAGCCAAAGTCTATGCAAATGAAATAGCACCTAATCTCAAAAAAGGCGCTGCGCTTGCTTTTGCGCATGGTTTCAACATTCATTTTGGTCAAATTGAAGCACCTGCTGGCGTTGATGTTATCATGATTGCACCTAAAGGTCCTGGGCATACAGTTCGTTCCACTTATACCCAAAATGGCGGCGTACCCACTCTTATCGCTATTCATCAAAATGCTACTGGAGAAGCACAAAATGTTGCTTTGTCTTATGCTTCCGCAAACGGCGGTGGTCGTGCTGGTATTATTGAGACCACCTTCCGCCAGGAGACAGAAACAGATTTATTTGGGGAACAAGCTGTATTATGTGGTGGCGCTACTGCCCTAGTACAGGCAGGATTTGAAACACTTGTTGAGGCTGGCTATGAACCTGAAATGGCCTATTTTGAGTGTTTACATGAATTAAAACTTATCGTAGATTTAATGTATGAAGGCGGCATAGCTAACATGCGTTACTCTATTTCTAATACTGCTGAATATGGCGATATTAGTCGAGGCCCTCGCATTATTAATGAGCAGAGCAGGCAAGCAATGCGTGAAATTTTAGCTGAAATTCAGCAAGGTAAATTTGCTCGTGAGTTTATTACAGAGAACCAAGCTGGTCAAGCCGTTCTTAAAGCTTCTCGCCGTCTTGCTCAAGAACATCAAATAGAGACAGTAGGAGAGAAATTGCGTTCTATGATGCCTTGGATTGCTAAAGGAAAATTAGTGGATAAGTCTGTCAATTAATGCTCACTATTACACTCCCTGACGGGACTCAGCAACAGCATGGTGCACCTGTCACCCCCTTTGATATTGCAGAACGCATTAGCCCACACTTAGCAAAAGCAGCAGTTGCTGCAGTTGTCGATGATTCTGAGTGTGATTTATCTGATGCTATTACGAAAAATGCCAATATTCGCCTGTTGACACTCAAAGATGAGGCAGGCATTGACGTAATGCGCCACAGTTGTGCACATTTACTTGGTCACGCCCTCAAGCAACTGTACCCTCACGCTAAAATGGCTATTGGACCAGTAATTGAACATGGATTTTATTACGATATAGATTTAGATCATGCGTTAACTCCTGATGATTTACCACGCATTGAGCAACGCATGCTAGAGTTGGCAAAAACAAATTATGCCGTTGAGAAGCGTATAACCCCTCGTGAAGAAGCAATACGCATTTTTACAGAGCGTCAGGAAGATTATAAGCTGGCTCTTATTGCAGATATGCCTGATGAAAATTCTTTAGGTTTGTATCATCATGAAGAGTATGTGGATATGTGTCGTGGCCCTCACCTACCTCAAATGGGCTTTTGTAAATTCTTTAAGTTAACGCATCTTGCTGGTGCATATTGGCGAGGAAATTCAGATAACAAAATGCTACAACGCATTTATGGTGTTGCCTTCCCAGACAAAAGCAAGCTTAAAGCACATCTGAATATGCTAGAAGAGGCTAAAAAGCGCGACCACCGTAAAATTGGCAAAGCACTTTCACTATTCCATCTACAAGAAGAAGCTCCAGGCATGGTTTTTTGGCATGCTCGCGGAATGACTTTATATAAGTTGGTGGAGGAGCACATGCGCAAAAAAATATCAATGCATGGTTATGAAGAAATCCGCACACCCTTAATTTTAGACCGCGTTTTGTGGGAGCAGTCAGGCCACTGGGAAAAATTCTCAGACAATATGTTCACCACACACACTGAAAATCGTGATTATGCGATAAAACCTATGAACTGCCCCGGTCACGTCCAAATATTTAACCAACGCTTAAATAGTTATCGGGATTTGCCTATCAGGTTGGCTGAATTTGGACATTGCCACCGCAATGAGGCTTCTGGCACACTACACGGCTTGATGCGTGTGCGCTCTTTTACACAAGATGATGCGCATGTATTTTGTTCCGATAATCAAATCAAACAAGAAGTACAGGCATGCATGGACTTGATTTTTGAGGTATACCGTGATTTTGGATTCGAGGATATACTACTCAAATTGTCTACACGCCCTGAACAGCGAGTGGGCAGTGACTATATCTGGGATAAATCTGAAAAAGCGCTTGAAGAAGTCCTTGATAGCTGTGATTACCCTTGGGAATTGCAGCCAGGCGAAGGAGCATTTTATGGACCAAAGATTGAATTCTCTTTAACAGACTGCATTGGACGTGTATGGCAGTGCGGAACCGTTCAGGTGGATTTTTCAATGCCTGAGAGGCTCAACGCACACTATATAGATGAAAATGGCGAGAGACAAGTCCCCGTAATGATTCATCGTGCTGTATTAGGATCCTTAGAGCGTTTTATTGGCATCCTTATAGAAAACTATGAAGGCAAGTTGCCCATATGGCTATCGCCTGTTCAAGTTATTGTTATGGGTATAAGTCAAAATCAGAACAGTTACACCAGTCAAGTCTGCAATCAATTAATAGATGCTGGTATTAGAGCAGAAGTTGATTTGCGTAATGAAAAAATTGGGTATAAGATCCGTGAACATACCTTACAGCGCATCCCTCTATTATTGATTGCAGGCGAGCGTGAAGTCGAAAACAATACTATAGCAATTAGACAGCGCAATGGCAAAGATTTAGGCAGCCAGAGCATCCCCGATTTTATCAATTGGCTAAAACAACATCCCAATCTAACTAACTAACCTAAGAGACACATTACTTATGAAAAGACGCGGTGGGCGACGCCCGCAACAAAAAATTATTTTGCCTGATATTAGAGCAAATAACCGTATCAATGCAGAAAATGTCCTTCTCCTTGATGAAGAAGGGAGTTCATTAGGTGTAGTACCTACCAAAGATGCCTTAGAAGAATCACAAAAAAGAGATTTAGATTTGGTTGAAATTGCTCCTCAAGCCAAGCCACCTGTTTGCAAAATCATGAACTTTAGCAGACACCTTTTTGAATTAAAAAAACGTAAGGCAGAGGCGAAGAAAAACCAGAAGAAAATCATACATAAATCTATAAAATTTCGCCCCAATACTGATACAGGAGACTATGATGTAAAACTCCGTAAAATCACGGAATTCATTGAGCGCGGTAATCATGTAAAAATACTGGTTTGGTTTAGAGGGCGAGAACTTATGCATCATGATCTGGGTGAACGATTGCTAGAGCGCATAAAAAACGACCTGAAGGATAAAGTTACCGTACAATCAGATGCCAAATTAGAAGGGCGTCAAATGATTATGGTTCTGTGTCCATTGATTAAATAATAAGTAGTATACACATAATGAATTTTGCAGATAAAGACGGACTAATTTGGTTTGATGGGCAGTGGGTGGACTGGCGTGATGCAAAAATCCACGTACTAACGCACACCCTACATTATGGCATGGGTGTGTTTGAAGGAGTTCGTGCCTATACAACAGAACATGGTCCCGCCATATTCCGTTTAACAGAGCATACCGAGCGCTTATTTAACTCTGCTAAAATCATGCAGATGTCCATCCCCTTTGATGCAGACACCCTTAATCAAGCACAGTTAGAATCCGTTTCGCGCAATCAGTTAGACTCTGCCTACATAAGGCCTATGGCATTTTATGGTTCTGAAGGCATGGGCTTGCGCGCAGACAATCTCAAGGTACATGTTATCATTGCCTCATGGTCGTGGGGCGCTTATTTAGGTAAAGAAAATTTAGAAAAAGGCATTCGTATTCGCACCTCTTCCTTTTCACGCCATCATGTTAATGCAACTATGTGCCGTGCAAAAGCCAATGGTAACTATATCAACTCTATGCTTGCACTATCAGATGCCCTGCGCGACGGATATGATGAGGCCTTGCTGCTGGATGTAAATGGATATGTTGCAGAAGGCAGTGGCGAAAACTTCTTCCTGGTAAAAGATGGTGCGCTACACACTCCAACGCTCACTTCGGCGTTAGACGGAATCACAAGAAAAACTATAATACAACTGGCTCATGATAATGCCATCCCTCTGATTGAAAGACAAATTACGCGTGATGAGGTGTATTGTGCTGATGAAGCATTTTTTACTGGAACTGCTGCTGAAGTTACTCCAATTCGTGAGTTAGATGGACGCACGATTGGTTGTGGCTCACGAGGACCCATTACCGAAACACTACAGCAACAATACTTTGATTTAGTAGCTGGCAAGACAGCTGCATATAAGCACTGGCTTAGATGGGTTTAATCAAGTATTCAGATATAATTATGAACAAAGAGTCCAAAGTACACATTAGCGAACACGATTTGCCGCTCTACTGTCCTGTAAAAGAGATTTGGGATGGTCATCCTAAAGTGTTTATCCCGATTGAAAAAACCGAGGGTTCAAAAGCTCTATGCCCCTACTGCGGGACACTCTATATTCTTTCCTATACATCAAGCAATAATAATTAATTAATGTCTTTTAATGATACGCTACATGAGCACCAAAAAGTTTTTGAGGAATTAGCCGCTTTAACGCCTCAAATAGAGAACATAACGGCACTTTGTGTTAATACTATACAAAAAGGCAGAACTTTATTTTGGGCAGGAAATGGTGGAAGTGCTGCTGATGCACAACACATGGCAGCTGAACTGGTCGTGCGTTATGTGAAAAATCGTAGTGCAATCCGCTCTATAGCTCTAACAACAGATACTTCAATTTTAACTGCTTGTGGCAACGACTTAGGATATGAGCATATTTTTGCACGACAAATAGAAGCGCTTGCTGTTTCAGAAGACACTCTCATCCTACTAAGCACTTCAGGAAATAGCCCTAACTGTGTTTTAGGCTTGGAACAAGCTGACAAACAAAACGTTACAACCATATCCATCACTGGCCAAGAATCATCGAAACTTTCAGAAAAATCACATTATTGTCTACAAGTGCCCTCTCTCACTACTGCACGTATCCAAGAAGCAACCACCTTAATTGCACACTATATATGCCAACAAGTTGAAAGCATAGCTACAAAAACATGAATATCAATTTTGCTCAAGCTCGGGTACTCGTTATCGGTGATGTAATGCTAGATCGATATTGGCATGGATCAACTCAACGAATATCACCCGAGGCTCCTATTCCAATCGTAACGATTGCCAGAGAGGAGCAAAGACCTGGCGGAGCGGCTAATGTAGCGCTGAATGCTGCTACTTTGGGAGCAGATGTTACGTTAATTGGAGTCGTTGGTGAAGATGAGAGTGCTAACCAGTTGCATGACATCCTAAGCAGTGCTGGCGTACATTGCGCTTTCATTAAGAGCAAAAATATACGCACTACAGAAAAATTGCGCATCTTAGGTCAGGAGCAACAAATGCTGCGCGCAGACTTTGAAAATGAACTCACTATTGAACCTCGTACCATCGGAAAGTACTTGGAAGAATATCTGGCAACTGCTGATGTCATTATATGCTCTGACTATAACAAAGGTGCCCTACACCATATTGAGTTACTCATTAGCATGGCTAATGATGCAGGAAAAATAATAATAGTAGATCCCAAAGGCTTAGACTTTGGGCGCTACAGTAAAGCGACCACTATAACGCCTAACGCTAAAGAATTTGAAGCTGTTGTTGGTTCTTGGCAAGATGAAAATGATTTTATCAACAAGGCGCAACTATTGATTGAAACAACAGAGATTAACTCAATTTTGGTTACACGTGGTGACCGTGGAATGACTTGGGTTAGCAATGACTCCGAAGTAATTCATGTCCCTACTGTTGCTCAAGAGATCTTTGATGTCTCAGGAGCCGGGGATACTGTCATTGCCACTTTAGGCATTTGTATGGCACTAAGAATGCCTATAAAGCAAGCCCTAACACTTGCTAATAATGCAGCCGGTATAGTGGTTGGGAAACAAGGAACTGCAATTGTGACCCCTGCTGAGTTAAACAACCGAGCAACTAACACTCCGAGTAAAGTGTACAGTTCAGATGCTCTCCAACAGATTGTCAGATATGCACAGGAACGAGGAGAAACTGTCGTCATGACGAATGGTTGCTTTGATATCTTACATTCAGGGCATATTGATTCACTTAGGCAAGCCAAAGAGCATGGAGAACGTCTTATTATTGCGCTTAACTCCGATGCTTCCATAAAACGCCTTAAAGGAGAGCAGCGCCCTATCAACTCATTAGAACACCGTATAGCTGTCCTACAGGCGTTATCTTATGTTGATTGGATTGTCGTTTTTGGAGACGACCCAGAGGAACATGATTGCCCTGAGAAACTATATAGCCAGCTATTGCCTGATGTTATTGCAAAGGGCGGAGATTACACAGAAGAACAAGTTGCTGGCTCAGAAGCAGTTAAATCCAATGGTGGTAAAGTAGTTATCATTGATTTTATAGATAATATCTCCACTTCTTCCATTATTACTAAAATAAAAGAAGGATGAGCAGTAGAGTTGTTGTTACAGGTGCAGCTGGTATGATTGGCTCAAACTTGCTACGTGCCTTAAACTGTCATGGCATTGACGATATCATTGCTGTCGATAATCTGAAAGATGGTAGGAAGTTCTCTAATTTGGTTGGCTGCCAAATAAGTGACTACATAGACAAACTAGATTTTTTAGAACGCCTTGATGACTTAGGGAATATTGACTGTATATTCCATCAAGGTGCCTGCTCAAAAACTACGGAGTGGGATGGGCGTTATATGATGGAAAATAACTATACATATAGCAAAAAATTATATCAGTGGAGCATGAAGAATAACACACGCTTGATATATGCATCTTCTGCAGCAGTATATGGCATGGGCGCTAATGGTTTTAGGGAATGTCCTGATTGTGAAGCGCCTCTAAATGTATATGGCTACTCCAAACTCTTATTTGATAACTATATACGCTTTCATCACAAGAGCGCAAACTTCCCCCAAGTAGCAGGATTGAGATACTTTAATGTGTATGGGCCTTATGAGCAACATAAGGACTCTATGGCATCTGTTGCATGGCATCTGTATCAGCAACAAAAAAATGGCACGTCAATCAAATTATTTGGTGCTTGGGATGGCTATGAAGCGGGCATGCAGCAACGTGATTTTATTTATGTTGCTGATGCTGTTGCGGTTAATATTTGGCTGTATAACAACAAAGATATCAGCGGGATTTTTAACTGTGGCAGCGGGGAAGCACGCCCTTTCAAGCAGATTGCAGAAATTATTCATGCACAATTCCCAAAGTCAGCCATAGAGTATATCCCCTTCCCTGAGCATCTAAAGGGTAGTTATCAGAGCTTTACTCAAGCAGACATGCATGCTTTGCGCGCTGCAGGATTCGATAGGCCATTTTACGATCTATCTGAAGGAGTGAAACAATACATATCACACTTAGAAAACACACCTGTATAAACTAAATAATAATTTATGACTCAAGTTAGAATAAAGCAACAGTTAATTCTGGGTAACTGGAAAATGAATGGATCACGACATACCAATAAATTACTCTTGCAAGCATTTTCTACCTATTTAGGCAGCGCAAAGCTTGGCATTTGTGCGCCTTCAATCTATATTAGCCAAGGTGCAGAGCTATTAGCAAATAGTATGGTAGACCTCGGAGCACAAGACTGTAGTATTCATGATACAGGGGCTTATACTGGTGAAATATCTGCGGCTATGTTAGCAGATTTTGGAGTCCGATGGTGTTTAGTAGGTCATTCTGAGCGCCGCCTATATCATAATGAAAGCAATGAGCAAGTAATTGCTAAAGCAAATAGATTAAGCAAGCACGGCATCTGCCCTGTCATCTGTATAGGAGAAAATTTGGAGCAGCGCCAATCAAACGCTACACATTCTGTTATCAGTGATCAAATGGATTCCATATTAACTGGTTCAACACCAGATACTCGCCGCTTGATGGTTATTGCTTATGAGCCTGTTTGGGCTATTGGAACAGGAAAAACAGCCACACCAGAACAAGCACAGGAAATACACGCACTTATACGCAGACTATGCACGCAATTTGATGCTGCCTTAAGCGATCTATACATCCTATATGGGGGTAGTATGAACCCTAATAATGCTGAAAAACTTTTGCAGCAAAGGGATATTGATGGCGGGCTTATAGGTGGTTCCTCTTTGCATGCTTCTGACTTTCTAGCTATAGCAAACCAAGCAGCATGAAACTCGCTCAAATTAACGCCTTTGTTACACTTGTTGATAGCGACCTTAATATCTCGCAGACTGCTGAAAAACTACACACAGCCCAATCTGCGGTTAGTCGCTATATTCAACTATTAGAGCATGAATTAGGTGTCTGTCTATTTGAGCGCAGAGGAAAGCGATTGGTTAGTCTAAGTCCCTTTGGTGAAATTTTACTCCAACATGCACAGATGATGCTAAAGGAAGAGCAGCACATATTAAAAGTAGCGCAAGAATTTTCTAACCCTGAAAGCGGCATTTTACGTATAGCAACGACTCATACGCAGGCTAAATACTTTCTGCCTGCTGCAATTGAGCACGTGTATAAAAAATTCCCTAAAATCCAGCTACGTCTGCATCAAGGAACACCTAAAGAAATTATTCACATGCTAAACAAGCAAACTGCAGATATAGCGGTATGCACAGAAGAATTAAGCAACCATGCCCATTTGAATGTTAAAGAATGTTATACCTGGCATCACTGTGTTATTGTTCCTAAAAATCACCCTTTAGCAAATCGTGAGCACATCGCATTAAAAGATCTCCGATTTTGGCCACTAATCACGTATGTCTTTGGGTTTACTGGTCGCTCCGCTCTACAGGCACATTTTGAAGAAAACAATGTCACCCCTAATGTTGTGCTATCTGCATCAGATACTGATATCATAAAATCTTATGTACGCCTACAGTTCGGCATAGGTATCATAGCCGACATTGCCTTTTCTAAAGAAGACTCTCAGCACCTTGTACGCATCCCGATTAGCGATGTCATGTCATCAACTACTTCTGTAGCATGGCAAAAGAACTCTTTTTCTCCATCGCACATAAAAGAGACCATTGATATTATTTCTTCAACAGAAAGCCCTTACTGGGAAGGACTATGATACATCAGGCAACATTTGTTAGCTATGTAGTCATTATCTTTGTGCTTATACGCCAAGCTGCCATGCATGGTCACTTGAAGATGCAAACCTTCCATTGGGCTGCAACATTATTTATAAGTTTGTTGCATATTGCTTTGCTGAGAGAAATTACTGTGCAGTATGAACATCTTACTGCTCTTCTTGCGCTTTCAAACGTCTCTATACTGATTGCACTCTGCTTCTGGATTTGGGTGCTATTACTCACTATCTTTGTTAATAATGCAGCATTGATGATGATTATTGCCTGTGCCAATGCTTTCGTATTGGCACTTACCTTACTCTCTCCAGATAATAGCAATTTCCAACTAGAAAATGTAGATGTCCTGCACGTATTCATTTCTATAATGACTTATAGTATTCTTGGAATAGCGGCTTTTATTAGTGTAATAGCCTATTTATCTGAATATATACTGCGGCATCCTAAATATCTAAAATTAGTTACCCTCCTCCCTTCATTAACACAGTCTGATCGCCTACTCAGCATTACCCTTTGGGCTGCTTTCATAGGACTTTGCCTCACCCTAACAGGCGGTTTTATTATTTTAGAAGATTTGTTTGAGCAAAAAATCGTGCACAAGACCGTCTTTACGGTAATCTGCCTGCTTATTTGTGCAACAATTTTAATTAGTAAGCACACTGCTGGGCTACGTGGAAGGCCAGTTCACCTTAGTGTTATTTTTGCTTCTTTCTGTCTTATGCTAGGCTACTTAGGAAGCAAATTTGTTTTAGAAAGACTGCTTATATAGTTAATGGTATATTCCCATGTCTATTAACATTCAGAACTACCCTACAATCCACCAACTCTATCAGCAAGCACATAAGCAACAAAAAATACTTGATTTTTTACATGCCACGCTGCCTTTCAGCCAAGAAGCAATAAAGAGTTGCTTTCTTGAAAATGACAAACTAATTATTTATTGCTCCAATGCTGCTTGGTTCATTAAGGTACGTAGCAGGCAACATCTTATATTAGAAAGAATCCGCAACTACCCTCAAGCATCACAAATACGCACTATTCAAATATCTATGCTTAAAACATAACAAAATGACTATTACTCGATACGCAGCCTGCTTAGAATACGCCGGAGAGCGTTATTCAGGCTGGCAAATCCAGTCTAATGCAAACACTATCCAATCTGAATTGGAAAAGGCACTATCTGCCATAGCTGACACAGCGATTCATACAATTTGTGCTGGACGCACAGATCGAGGTGTTCATGCTTGCCAGCAGGTAGTACATTTTGATTCAGGTATTTTTCGTAAGCCAGATGAGTGGCTCAAAGGCGGTAATCACTATTTGCCAGAAGATATCAAACTATATTGGGTCGGAATAGTAGATCAACAATTTTCTGCACGTTATAGTGCAAAATCACGACAGTATCGCTACATCTTTTTTAATTCCCCTCACCCCACTGTCTTCTTTCCTAAACGCTCCACTTGGGTGCAACAACCTCTAAATATTGAAGCTATGCAGAAAGCCTGCAAATACTTAATTGGTGAGCAAGATTTTAGCTCTTTTCAGGCAGCAGGATGTCAATCACAAACTGCTGTTAGGCACATTATTGATGCACAAATGCATCAATCTGGTTCATGGATTATATTCGACATCCATGCCAACTCATTTTTGTATCACATGGTACGCAATATTGCAGGAACATTGATTACCGTAGGCAAAGGGAAAAAGAAAGCTTCCTGGATAGAAGAACTACTGACGCTAAAAGATCGCAGAGCAGCAGAAGCAACAGCTCCTGCGGAAGGCTTGTATTTGAGCGCTATACATTACCCATCTAAATATGGAATCTGCCCTACTATAGACCAGTACACCTTTTTACGCTAAATAGTATTCAAAACTTATTTCCTAATAAGTTTTGAATTGCTGGCTTTAAAGCCAATTCCATAGCTTTGCTCATATGCTGCCCTGGAACGACTACAGTTTGCTCACTCGTTTGCTGGCTGCCTTCTATAGCATTTAGCACAGACTGTAAAGAGAGCAAGTCCTTACGAACAGTAATAATGACTAATGAATTCTCTGGTGCAGGAATAGCCTTTGCGTTACCAATTGAGAATGGATTGCCCGTGTCAACTAAAGGAACTCTATGAAAGTTAATATGTGTTCTATCAAACTGGGGCGCAATATATTTTACATAATCTGGCATACGCTCCAAAATAACTTCTGTTACCTGCTCAGGCGTATACGGGCGCTCTGAGCTATCGCGCCATATTTTTTGCATCCACTCTAAGTTAATGCATGGCACAACACCAACCAATAAATCAACATGTTGTGCTACATTAACAGTCCGCGTAACTGCTCCGCCATGTAGCCCCTCATAAAATAACAAGTCAGTACCCGCAGGCAAAGTCTCCCATGGCGTAAAGTTACCAGGTTGGATATCTATCCCAAGGCGAATATTATGTTTCTGTGCCTCCTTAGAATTGTGAGCATAATAGCGAATTTCTCCTGTACCACTATTGCCATATTGCTCGAATAATGCCGCTAGTTTATCTAAATAATTTGCCTGTTCACAGTAATGCGTAAACACACGCAGGTAAAACTGCTTAGACTCTGCAACACGCTCTCTCATCGCTGCACGATTATAGCGATGGAAACTATCGCCTTCTACTATGCCGGCTTTAATATTTTCTTTCTTGAAAATATGTTCAAAAGCGCGCTTTGCAGTGGATGTTCCAGCTCCACTAGCGCCAGTTAAAGCAACAACAGGGTGCTGTTTAGACATATATTCCTTCCTTCTGGTTCAATATAATCATTAAAACAGCATTACCCTTCAATACGCACTAAAGTACCGACACCTACTTTATCAAATAAATCAATAACATCTATATTCCGCATACGAACACATCCTCGAGAACCTGGTTTTCCTACATTATTTTGCTCAGGAGTGCCATGTATATAAATATAGCGCTCCCAACTATCACAACAAATCCCATTGCTATTCACTCCCGCATTTATACCATTCTCTAAGCCTCTCAAGCGCAAAATGCGCGTGACTATCCAATCTTTATTAGACTTAGCATCATGCTCCTCATTATAAATTTCTCCCGTAAAAACGCGACCAACAAAGACACTATTGAGTCTAAGTCCAGCGCCTATTTTCTCCTCAATCCTGTGCAATCCACGTGGTGTACAGTAACTATCTATTAACTCACCACAACCATTAGCTGCTGTACTCACAGGAAATTCCATATCAATAGCAGCACCTTCATGCGCACTACAATACATGATTTGTTCTGGAATGACTATGCGTATAAACACTATTATAGATCCCTTAAAGATAAATAACTGCCATCAGATGCAGGCTTATAACCCTTAACAGATCGATGCATTATTGCCACCCTATCCTCGTACCAGAGAGGAATATAAGGCAAATCAATCAGAATTTGTTTCTGTATCGCTTTCACCAAAGCAATTTTTTTCTCAAGGGCGTTAGTCTGCTCCATTTTCTCAATTAATTGATCAATCTCATGGCTTACATAACTGCCACGGTTAGCACCAACTGGCGGCAATGCAGAGGAATGGAATATATAACGGAAAATATCAGGGCTTTTAATTCCCACCCAAGCTAATGAGTATAACTGAAATCGACCCGCTTTAATATCTCCATAGAAAGTCCCCCAGTCATAGCTTTGAATAGTTAATTTAATATTAATAGCTGCTAATTGATCTTGCATGAAAGAAGCTACTCTAAGGCGCAAAGGATTCTTAGAAGTCTTATATCTGAGAATAAGCGGGTTTTCTTCATCGTATCCTAAGCCTTTAAGTAATTTTTTTGCTTTCTCTGGATTATATGCAAAGGGAGCACTCTTAATGCCCAGCCAAGAATCTGGTGGAAATAGCCCCACAGCAGGACGCGCCTTGCCAGCAAATAAATATTGAATAATCGCCTTTCGATTAATCCCGTATGCAATAGCTTCTCGCACTGCTTTTTGTTTCAAAATAGGATCGCGTAAGTTAAAGCCTATATAGGCATAATTGCTACCCTTGGCACGCTCAATTTTTAAGCTATCATGCTGCTCTAACCACGTAGTCAACTCATGAGGCAGATCGCTTTGGAGAATGTCTAATTCTCCCTTCAGCAATTTAACTGCCTGCAAAGTGGGATCTCTGCTCGTTACAAAACGCACTTTTAGTGGTGAATTGCGCTTGCGCAACCACAAATCATGCCCTTCTTCCCAGTCTTTTTCTAATACAAAATCTCCACTACTCGGAGCGACACCCTCTCCTTCTGTAAGCAACCAATTCTTAGGCAATATGCCAATCACCATAGCAGCAGGAAATAGTGCATCATCCTTGCTAAGAATAAAATCTAACTGCTTCTGACTAATTATCTTTATTTGTTGAATATGTGCAAGGCTGCCTCTGTGCGGGGATGCAACACTAACATCAAGAACAGATGCGTAGGTGGCTTGAATATCTTGGCTTGTTATCGGCTCACCATCAGCAAAGGTTGGCTCTCCAACAATAGTAAAACGATAGTGCCGATTACTGATTTTTTTCCAGGAAGTTAGCCAAGGTATAGGTTGCCCAGCATTATTAAAGTGCACGGGTGCCTTGTACAATAGCTGACATACTCTAAACGAATTGGCATCTGTAGCAAAGCGGACATCTAGTGTGCGCACACTGTCTGATAGTCCAAATGAAATAGTATGGCTGTCTCGTTTACTCTGACTGCATGAAATCAGCAAAGTTGCACAAAAAAGCACCAGCAGTCTCAATAATAGAGAACGCGTATACATAACTATCGCTACACTATGCCTACGTGCTACGTATCAAGGGCATCAACGCCCTCTTTACCGTAAAAATGGATACCGCGAACAACGCGCTCACGCCCACATTCTTCACGCCTGCGGTTTGTGTCGCGTAAACTGTAAACGCACCCGCAGTACTCCTGCTGATAAAAATGCTCCTGTTTAGACAACTCAATCATACGCTGTGACCCCCCTTTTTTACGCCAATTCAGTGTCCAATAGTGCACATTACCAATCGCGTTAGCAGCCTGTACTCCACAACTATTTATTTGTGCCATATCTTTCCAGCGAGAAATACCTAATGTAGAACTAATTAATTTCCAGCCATGTTGGTGAGCATAACGTGCCGTTTTCTCAAAGCGCATAGTAAAACAAGTAGAACAACGTGCACCACGCTCTGGCTCCCACTCCTGACCCTTAGTTCGCTCAAACCATTCATCTCTATCATAGTCTGCATCTATAAACGCTATATTTTCTTTATCGCAAAACCGCTTATTTTCATCTTTGCGTAGCAAATATTCAGAAAGTGGATGAATATTGGGGTTGTAAAAATAAATAGTTTGCTCATATCCTGCTGCTTTTAGAGCAAGCATCACCTCAACAGCACAAGGAGCGCAGCAAGAGTGAAGCAAAATACGTTTATCCTCAACAGGAGCCTCTAAATTTGTAGGGCGTTGGTAATTACCTACACTATACAAACTAGTCATTTTCTGGTGTAAAGTATTGTGTATAAATCTGCCATTGTTTCTCTTCTGCTATATGGCGTAACCTGCTATTGGGTGTTACTGCAACTGCATATTCTACTGCCTCCAATAAGGGGGTATCCATATCTGAATCAGAATACATATAACTGCCTTCCCAAGATACATCATTCTCCTGCATCCATTGATAAACAGCTTGCTTTTTTGCAATACCATAACACGGTGTGTTAACAACCGAACCTGTATAATGACCGCTAATTTTCTCGAGTTTTGTTGCTATCAACACATCAGCTTCAAACACATGTGCAATTGGATTAGCAAGATACTCAATAGTGGAGGTTGCAATCATGGTAATATCACCTCGCTCCTTATGATCATGTAAAACATGCAGGCCTTCATGACGAATAATTGGGCGAATCATTTCCTCTAAAAATAAGTGATTGTACGCGAGTAAATCATCCGGATTTAAAGGCTCTAAAGCATTAGCTATGAACTGGACATACTCCATAGGCACAAAACACCCATTGCGATAATCTTCATCAAATTGGCGGTTTTTCTCTCGAAAATCATCTACATTGGCTACTAAGTTATTCGCAACCATATATTCACCCCACAAAGTCGCACTATCGCCTGAGAGCAACGTATCATCTAAATCAAAAATAGCTATACTCATAAATTATAAATAGTGTATTGAGGAATATCAAAGAGCGTTTGAGGTGATTCAGCCTCCAATTTGAAATTTAATAAAATTTGGCTACTGCCATTAGGAAAAACCCATTGTATAGGCAGCCCAGGCTCCAAAAAAAGTGTTGGCACCTTGGTAAACACAATAGACTCACAAAAATCATGCAGTTCAAGTGGTGTGTTAAAGTAATTTAGACGCCTGTATGACCCTAAAATGCTATGATACAGTTTTAGTGCTTCAGTTAACATATAATGTGATTGATCGCCCCGATGAACGATATTAACACTACTCATACATACTTTATTATCTGCATACAATACATATTGGTATGCTTGTCTATCGCTAATAACTGGTAAATCATCCTGCTGCTTCTCAGTACGCGCTAGTGTAGCCACACTTGAACGCAATGGAGAGGGCACTACGCTTTCTTGTAAGGTGAACGTAGTGATACTATGATTGTCATGCACAATAGAATGCATTTTTTTCTGCTGTCTATCTAATAGTACAAAATCAGAAGAATTTTTGCCATCATCAATACGCAAATACCTATTATTGACAATATAGCGAAGTTGCTGTTGAGTGCCCCCTGGCTGCACTTCTAAATAATAGTAAGCGTTGACTTTAGTAGCATGCACTGGAGCCGCTAATAGCAAAATTGATATGACTTGAACAATGCGTATCATTTAATAACTATTTGAAATTTAAGTTTTTTATAGTAAGTTAAAGCTTGGTTTTACTGCACGCCTACGTTGTGTTTTTTCACACCATGTATAGCTTGCTTATGCGTCAATGTCATCTAACTATTTAATATATCTATATTAGGATAATGCCCGTTTATTTACACACAGGCAATAGAATTAGAGTTGAGTACTCAGGAATTGATATTTGCTTGCTTATATAAATCACGCGCATCGCTGTCGAAACCAAAGAATTCAATCACTTCTGATGGGGAAGAGCAAATTTTAGTCTCCTTGGCATCACTATTTTTAAACATAGTGTGACGCAAGCAAACCCATTGCTCATCCTGAGTCTGATACAACTCTAAAATATTAGCTTTATCTGACATTGTTTTAATCACACGAGCTATGCGAACGCCCTCAAAAGTCACTGCTGGCTCATTATCTCCTTTTATGGTATAGGACTGCACACCTTCAGCAGCTGCAGAGAATGGCAACTCTAACTGTGCACCCTGTTCATCTTTTTCAACTGAAGTCCGTGGCAAAGATGCAATAAAGGCTTCTAATGCAGCATTCACCCAATCACGTCGATCGTGCACCAAGCGGAGCAGATGTACAATTTCTTGGTGAAGAGATAATGGATTACCTTTGCCATCAATTAAAATAACACCACTCAACGCAATGCAGGGCATTCCATCATTTTCAAGCAAAATAGCCTCTGGCAATAATTCACCGCCATCATCTCGCCGTACCTTTAATGCCCACGTGAGTGATAAGCAAATATCTGCAATCTCTGAGCCGATGCGGTAAACAGAAAACCCTCGCACCAGCATGGGGCTGTCCTTATCTTGTTCATTTGCGATATAACTACCCTTTAGTACCATATCTTCCCGCTTTGCTATAGCAATAAAATCTTTTAGCCTCATTCTTTTTACGGGGCGCATATCAGTAACTCCCCACTCAGTTTCATAAGACATGTGGGAAGGATGCAGCCCTTTAGGCAGTAGCATGGCTTGGAATTTCCACTCCTGACGTTCTTTCTGAAAAAAATGCTTTAACGCATCAGAAGCGTCCGCATTGCTTATGGAGTCTTCTCCATTGTGCAAAATTGCGCCAGGCATGACTATATTGATTTCTTCTATACCATAGTCAAAATGTGCAGCTTGTATTCCATAAGCAGGATGATAGCTACAATCACTCAACTTCCAGATAATCTGCACATTCATACGCTCATGGACATAAAGAGCAGAACCGATAACACTGGCACTCATTAACTGTCCTTGGGCTGCTTTAGCGGCAATAAACTGTCTATACCCGCTATGCTCTACGCTAACCAGAATAATGGAACAACTTTCAAGCTCACAGTTTTCGCTGCGCAATAGAGCGAACACTTGTTCCATCGTATGTTTTTTTTTCATAACATTCCTTTATTACGTTAAGCAATTAGCTCCTTACACCTAATTAAACGTTTTTCTATGATATTCTCCTCTAGCATATCAGTTATTTTGCTTATTTCTGGTCCATGTATCATGCCAGTTAAGGCCAGTCTTAAAGGCATAAAAAGCGCCTTACCTTTTAAACCACTCTGCTTCAGTTTATCAAGCACGATGGTGATATCTCTATGTTCAAGCCAAATAGAAATCGCCAAGTCAAAATATCCTGCTCCTGCACGCTTAATAACTTGTATAGCATCATCATCTAATGGCACTTCATCCGCTACAATAAACTCTTCAAAATCACACACTTGATTAGGCAAAACGATATTGTTACGCACCATTTTAACAAAAGGCATCTGTTGTGCAGGGGTTATTTTAGTGATATAAGGTGATAAATATTCCAATAATTCAACATTGCTCATTGCAACTACTGCTAACTTCTGCCAGTGCTGCAACTGTTCTATGTCATAACGTGCATTTGATCTACTCAAATGATTAATACTAAATTGTTTTGCTAGATCTTTAAATGACAACAAATTATTGTCAGCATAATGATGTCCCAAACGCGCAAAATAATTCACAATAGCTAGCGGCAACCAACCTTCTAATAGCATATCCCTAATACTCGCGCTACCATTGCGCTTTGATAACGGCTTGCCATCTGAACCAGTAATTGTGCTCATATGACCATACTCAGGACAGCGCATATTTAAAGCTTTCAAAATCATCAACTGGCGCGGTGTATTAGTTAAATGGTCATCACCACGTAAAACATGAGTAACACCCATTAAAGAATCATCTATCGCATTAGCAAAAAAGAAAGTAGCCATACCTTCTTTTTTTGTTAAGACAAAATCACCAATTTGAGCATGATCGTAGCGTTGTTTTCCCTTGACTAAGTCATCGTATTGTGTCACGCCTTCTGGCACCTTAAATCGCATAACAAAAGGCTCTTTTGCAGATATTTTTTCAGCAACCACACCAGCATCTGCATTTCGCCATCTCCCATCATAGCGAGGCGGGATACCAGCCAGTTTCTGCTGTAAGCGCATAGAATGCAACTCTTCTGGAGTGCAAAAGCATGGATAGGCAAAACCACGCTCTACTAACTCATCAATATACTCTTGATACAATGTGCTACGCTGTGATTGCGCATAAGGGGCATGGCAGCCACCGACTTCATAACCCTCCTGCCATTGAATACCCAAAGCGCGCAAATCATCTATGAGTTGCGCAGTTAAATATTCATCCGAGCGCTCTTCATCTGTATCCTCTATACGCAACAGGAAAGTTGCATCATCGCCCCCATAGGCCAGCAGTGCATTAAATAAAGCAGTTCGAGCATTGCCAACATGTATATATCCAGTTGGACTTGGTGCAAAGCGGGTTTTAAGCATAAAAATCAATGAAAAATCAGCAAAAAAAGATCCTTATCATTAGCAAAACTAACTGATAATGCGACATTCCTAAACATAGATTAACTACCAAACAAGAATAAAGTATGTTATTTTTACGTAGCCAACAAAACAATCGGAACAGCAATAATACCTTAAATAGTAAGCTGACTAATGTGTTAAGAGCCTTATCTCTGGGGCTTATTGTAAGTTTTTCAAGCCTTACTGCGGCACAAAATAATGAATTACCGCTTATCTTTGAAACAAATTTAGGCACTTTTGAGGCAATACTCTACCCTGATAAAGCACCTAAGACGGTTAGAGCCTTCCTAAAACTGGTAGATAGCGGCTTTTATGACGGCACAATATTTCATCGTGTCATCCCTAATTTTGTTGCCCAAGGAGGAGGCTTTAAATCTGGCATGAAGCCTAAAGCAGATACTCCTACAATTGCCAATGAGTCAGATAACGGGCTTAGCAATGAATTAGGTACACTGGCTATGGCTCGGACTAATGACCCTCACTCTGCATCATCACAGTTCTTTATTAATTTAAATGACAACCTATTTTTAGATCACAAAGGCAAAACACCCAATGGTTGGGGATATGCTGTATTCGGCAGGGTTACTAAAGGCTTAGATGTTATTAACAGCATGCAGAAACAAAAAACAGGCGTTCAAAACTTTCATCGTGATGTACCTATAAAAGACATCATAATTACTAAAGCCTATAGAAAAAAACAACAAACGACACCCACCAAATAACTATACATTTGAACTTTATACTTATTTTATACTCTCACTTTATACATATATGACAACCGTAATTTTAGAAACCACTTTAGGTAATATTGACATTGAACTCAATACCGAGCAAGCACCAATAACTGCGCAAAATTTTATTAATTACGTGCAATCAGGTCACTACGATGGTACTATATTTCATCGAGTTATCAAAGGCTTTATGATACAAGCTGGTGGCTTTTCTGCCAATATGAGTGAACAAAAAACAAAGGACCCCATAACTAATGAGGCGAATAATGATTTGCAAAATCAGCGAGGTACTATTGCAATGGCACGCACGATGGAACCTCACTCTGCAACTGCTCAGTTCTTTATCAATTTGGTCGACAACGCCTTTCTTAATCACACAAGCCAAGATATGCATGGCTGGGGATACTGTGTATTTGGTAAAGTAATTGCTGGACTAGATGTAGTTGATGCTATTGCAGCTGTTGACACTGGTAATAAAGCTGGACATCAAGATGTTCCTATTACAACTATTACCATACAAAAAGCCTTTATAAAATAGGCAAAATCGCACAAAAAACCAGTATAATCGCGCTCATCCTAAGTTGCCCAGATAGCTCAGTCGGTAGAGCAGTGGACTGAAAATCCTCGTGTCGGTGGTTCGATTCCGCCTCTGGGCACCACTTCATGGTCTTGCCCCTTTAGCTCAGTGGTTAGAGCAGTCGACTCATAATCGATTGGTCGTAGGTTCAAGTCCTACAAGGGGCACCACTTCCTATATGGTGGGCGTTTTTTGATTTTCGCCAAAAACCTTTGGTGATATTATTTTGTTAGTAATATCAATAGTATATTGGCATTCATTAGCATTCAAAAACGCTCATAAATAAATGTTTTCCTGATAAAAAATCCACCATTTTTACACCAAAAAACCAGTTTAGATATAATTGATATTGATTTAATTTAAACTTATTTCTTTATTTTTTAATTGTGCTTTATAAGCGCGCACTGTTAGCAGCGCAAGGCTTAATAACAGGAGCCACCAGAGTGTAGTGTCTATAGGTTGGTTCATTGCGGACTGTAGGCTACAGCCGCCACCGCCACCGCCGCCGCTGCTGTCGCCGCTGCTGTCGCCACCGTCACTACTGTCGCCACCGTCACTACTGTCGCCACCGTCACTGCTGTCGCCACCGTCGCTGCTGTCGCCACCGTCACTACTGTCGCCACCACCGCTACTGCTACCACCATTAATGGTTACGGTTAGGCGTTCAGAAGCAGTAGCCCCTAAGCTGTCTATAGCGCTAACGGTGAGGGTGATTTCTCCGTTGGCAGTACCCGCATTGCTGAGAGTGATACTATCTGTTGCCGTACTGATGGATAGCAAGCCCAGCGTATCGCCAGAAACGCTGACAACCACCTGATCGTTGTCATCGGCATCTGCGGCAGTAACGCCAATGGTTTGTGGGCTGAAGCCCGACTGCAGCGATAGGCTATTCTGAGACAAGGTCAAGGTGGGTACGGTATTGCCTGTATTGACTACAATAATTTGGTTGTTTAGGTGGCTGACAAATACACGGCGCCCATCGGTGGAAATAGCCAGACCGAGTGGCGTTCCCAGGCTCACGCCGAGGAGATCGCTTTCGATTAGGAGGGTGGAGACGGTGCCGCTGGCATCAATCACGCGCACCGCCTCGTTGGCGCCATCTGCAACAAACAGGGTTCTACCAG
Organism: Gammaproteobacteria bacterium; assembly: GCA_965219665.1. GTDB lineage: Bacteria > Pseudomonadota > Gammaproteobacteria > CAKMZV01 > CAKMZV01 > CBDCOD01. The sequence continues at coordinate 131,980 of CBDCOD010000023.1, forward strand.
CCTGTAATACGCCAAAAGGTGCGTTAAACCTTGCGGTAGCTGTGCTGCCATCCACAAAGCTGCCGATGTTGCTACCAATAAAGCCTGCATAGGTGGAGACGGTGCTGCCATTAGCGTCAATCACGCGGATGCGGTGATTGTCACTATCAGCTACGAACAAACGACCATCTGCTGCCAGCGCAAGCCCACGGGGAGCGCTAAAAGTTGCAGTAGTCGTGCTATCGTCAATAGCAAAGCTGAAGGCACCACTGCCTGCGTAGGTGGAGACGATGCTGCCATTAGCGTTAATCACGCGGATAATGTGGCTGCTCCTATCACTCACGAACAAGCGACCATTTGCTGCCAGCGCCAGTCCAGTGGGATTAGCAAAAGAGGCGGTGGTGCTGCTGCCGTCATCACTACCGGAGGTACCACTGCCTGCATAGGTGGAGACGATGCTGCCATTAGCGTCAATCACGCGGATGCGGTGATTGTCACTATCAGCTACGAACAAACGACCATCTGCTGCCAGTGCCAGTCCAAAGGGAGCACCAAAAGTGGCAGTGGTAGTGCTGCCGTCATCACTACCGAATAAACCAGTGCCTGCATAGGTGGAGACGATGCTGCCATTAGCGTCAATCACGCGGATGAGGTTATTTAGACTATCTGCTACAAACAAACGACCATCTGCGGCGTAAGCCAGTCCACGAGGCGTATCAAAGCGGGCGGTGGTGGTGCTGCCGTCATCACGACCGAAGGCACCACTGCCTGCATAGAGGCTGGCTGATTGGGCAAAGCGGCTGATAATATAGCCTCGAATAACGATGGATTGCACACTGCTGGCACCAGAGGAGTCAGTTGCCGTCACTGAAACAGTGGCTCTCCTGCCAAACGCATCAGGCACATTGCTAATGGTGATCAGACCACTGTTCTCATTAATTGTCAGTGTAGCAAAATTGACATTGCTACTGCTAATACTGTAGGTAATCGCTTGGTCCACGCCAGAGTCGCCATCATCGCTTGCAGTGACGCTGATTTGTAGCGTGTCCTCCCCTTGTTTGATATTGGCAGTGGTGGTTGATAGGGTAAAGATTGGAGGGTAGTTATCTAATGGTTGTATGCCTATCGCCACAGCAGCGGTTGTCGCCCCTGCCGCATGGCTGGCTTCAATCACTAAAGTATAGGTGCCTGCCTGCGACTCTATAGGGGCTGTTAGTAGGGATACTCTGCCGTTATTGCTATCGATTGTCAAGAGTGCCCCCCCATCATTAGAGACGCTAATCAAGCGATAGTTCAAGTCATCACCATCCACGTTTATAAACAGGGTTTGCGCCTGAAATAGGGTTGAGCCTGCTTCCTGCTCAGAACCGCTTACCGTTCGGAATGTTATGGCATAGGTGCTTTCTTCTATGACCCGAATACGGTGATTACTAAAATCTACTACAAATAATCGTCCATCAGGCGCTGTAGCAATATGGGTTGGATTGTTAAATTGTGCCTCAAGCGCCAAGCCATCTTTAAAGCCAGCAACACCTGATCCAGCATAGGTGTTCAGCGCACTACCATCACGGCTAAGCAAGCGAATGCGCTGGTTGGTGCGATCTAACACAAAAACACCGCCGTCTGCGGCAAGTGCTATACCGAAGGGTTGATTCAGCACTTCAGTTTCTCCGTTTCCTGCAAAGGTAGAGACATTGCCAGCATTAATAGATCGAATACGGTGATTGTCTCTATCAGCCACTAACAGGCTTCCATTAGGGCGAACAGCAAGGTCTGCTGGAACATCAAATTGAGCAGTGGCAGCGCTACCATCATTGAATGCGGCTGTGCCATCGCCAGCATAGGTGCTTATAGTGCCGTCAGGGCTGGCAGTACGAATAAGATGATTGCTAAAATCAGCGATAAATAAGCGCCCATCAGCATTCAGAGCAACTGCTCTGGGGCTGTTTAGCCCCCCTTCAGCGTACGTAGAGAGCGTATTGCCATCAGCACTCACCACACGGATACGGTTACTCCCTGAGTCGGCGATAAATAAGCGCCCGTCTGGGGCTAAGCTTAGACCAGCAGGCTGGTTGAGTACAAAGCCGTCTCCTGCGTAGGTACTGACGGTTGCGCCATCGGCACTAATCATGCGGATGCGATTCCCTGAGTTTTCAGAGACAAAAACGCGCCCATCTGGGGCTACGGCAATGCCATAGGGGAAGCTAAAGCTTGCCTCTAAGGCGGCACCATTATCAGACCCCCGGCTGCCTGATCCTGCATAGGTTCGGGCTATCAATATCGGAGCAGGCACCACAGGGTCTGCCACGGGTGTAATGCTAAGATTAAGCACACGTGCCGTACTGGCTCCCGAAGAGTCTGTTGCCACGACAGTAATTGCTGTCTCACCAAAAGCGTTAGCCACACTGTTTAGGGTGATGGTGCCTGATTGCGAATCAATAGCAATGGCAGCAAGTACATCGTCAGTGTGTGCGCTGTAGGTGAGGGTTTGCTCAACGCCTGAATCGCCATCACTGGGATTGACTACACTGACTTGTATGGCTGATTCAAAGTCTTCTGTTAGGGTGAGTGCAGTGGTAGAGAGTGTAAAAATAGGGGGGTAATTATCTAAGGGCTCTATACGTACCGCCCATGTGGTGGTGGCAACACCCGCATTATCGCCCGATTCACGTGCTTCAAGCACTACAGCATAATCGCCTGCTTGCCCTTCTACTATGCTATTGGAGAGCACCAGATTGCCATTTTGCAAGGCGAACAGCCCATCTTGGTTGCCTCCTGTTATGGCATAACTGAGGCTGTCACCATCGGGGTCACGAAACAGTCTTTGAATCACACTGGCAGATAGCAGCTGAGCGCCTGCCACTTGTTGATCAGCGGTGCTGAGTGTGGTGGTAGCCAGTTCTGCTATAGGGGTTTCGGTGATGACTTGGATGCGGTGGTTAGAGGTATCAGCAACGAATATGCGCCCATCGGGGGCTATTTCTATATCGGTGGGGGCATTAAATTGGGCAGCTATGCCATTGCTGTTACCTCGGCTGCTGCCCACATAGGTGGAGACCACATTGCCATCAGCACTGATAACGCGGATGCGATTATTGGCTCTGTCGGCAACAAATAAGCGCCCATCGGGGGCAATAGCCAATCCGACATTATTCACGATTCCACCAGGAGCTGTGAGCCTGCCCAAAGCGGGCGTTGTTGGCAGTGCCATCTTGGCTGCCGCCAGAGTTGCCGCCTGCATAGGTGGAGACTGTATTGCCCTCCGTTAGGCGAACACGCACACGGATTAGGCTATCCATAGAGAAGATGCGCCCATCCGCAGCCACAGCAATACCAGTGGGGCCAGCAAAAGAGGCGGTGGTGGTGCTGCCATCATCGAAACCGAAATTTCCAGTACCAGCATAGGTGCTCACAAAGCCATTGCTCAGCAGGCGAATGGTGTGGCCGCCCGCCTCGGTGATAAAAACAGTGCCATTTGGCGCAACGGCAACATCCGCCGCTCTGAAAAACCTTGCACTGGGAGGCGGATCGCCTTGAGTGAATCCATCCGTTCTTCTGGCGGTACCATCTCCATAGGTCGTAAAGCTGCCGTCTGTGTTGATAACTCGCAACCGGTTTTGCTGAACCACATAAACCCGTCCATCGGCAGCAACGTCTACTCCGCGCAGATCAGTGAAACTGGTATCGTTATAGGTGGTGACGGCGCTGCCAGCAGCGTCAATTACACGGACACGGTTATTGCCTCTATCGGCAACAAACACGCGTCCATCAGTTGCTATGCCAATGCCGTAGGGGTTGCTAAACTGGGCAGTAGCCGTACTGCCATTGACATTGCCAGCGCTGCCATTGCCAGCATAGGTGCTGACCACAGGCAGGGTTTGTACTACTACAGGGGGGTCGTTCACTGGGGTGACGGTTAGGGTGAATGTTTGGAAAGCAGTCGCACCAGAGGAATCGGTGGCTGTTATCGTGATGGATAAAGGCCCTCCAAAGGCATCTGCCAGACTGGTAATGGTCAGTGTACCGGATACGGGGTCAATTGCCAGTTGTGCAAACGTCACCACTTTATCGCTTGAGAAGCTGTAACTGAGCGTTTGGGTTGACAGTGAGTCACCATCATCGGGATTGACGATGCTAAGGGTGGCAGTGCCAAAATCTTCGGCAAGGCTCATAGCGTTCTCTGATAGGCTAAATCTTGGGGGAAAATTATCTAAGGGTTCTAAAAAGAGGGTTATAGTGTTGGTTGCAGAGTTGCTATCATCATTCACCTGAATGGTCAATGTATGCGTGCCCGCTTGCTCCTCTGCTGTTGCAGCAGCGAAGGAGATAATACCATTGTCCCGATTAATGCTAAATAGACCATCTTGGTTACCAGCAATGATGCTGTATTCCAAGTCTCTGCCATCTAGGTCTTGGAAGAGCCCTTGCGCGAAGTCGGCACTGAGTGCGATTCCGCCTGCAGTTTGTGCGACAGTGCTGACACTGAGTCGGATGGAGGTTATCGGCATTTCCTCTATCAGACGAATGAGGTGGTTTTCTGAATCTGTAACAAACAGCCGTCCATCGGCATGAATGGCAGCGTTGAGTGGGTTGTCAAATCGTGCAGCGTCTCCGAAGGCATTGTTCATACCGCTGCTACCGTCCCCGGCATAGGTGGAAACGGTGTTGCCATCGGCACTGATAACGCGGACGCTGTGGTTGTTGCGGTCCACAACAAACAGGCGACCATCTCCTGCCAATGCCAAGCCCGATGGGGTATCAAAGCGCGCAGCGCGCGCAGTACCGTTGCGGTTGCCTCGGTTGCCGTCTCCGGCATAAGTAGAAACGGTGCCATCGGCACTAATAACGCGAATACGGTGGTTGCTGCTGTCGGCGACGAATAAGCGCCCATCAGGGGCAAAAACAACATCTATTGGGGTATCAAAGCGTGCAGTAGCGGTGCTGCCATCTGCAAAGCCGCTGATGCCGTCCCCGGCATAGGTAGAAACGGTGCTGCCATCGGCACTAATAACGCGAATACGGTGGTTGTTGCTGTCGGCGACGACTACCCTGCCATTGATTGCATTGACAGCTACACCCCTCGGCTCTGAAAATGGGGATGCATTGGCATCACCACATTCTCCGCTTAATGCAACTGCCGTTGCCGTTTCAACTATACTGGCGGGGTCGATGAAACGGATACAATGATTGCCTCTATCAGCAATATACAACAAAGTATTGTTCGCTGTTAGTGCAAGCCCCGTTGGCTGTCTGAATTGTGCTCGAACACCTGTGCCACCCATATTGGTTCCCGGGTCGCCAGGTCTTCCGGCATACGTGCTTACGGTGCTGCCTGTGGGGTCAATGACGCGAACTTGATGCCCATCTTGGTCAGAAACAAACACCTCTCCATCGGCTGCTACCGCGATGCCATAAGGGGTGTTGAAACTGGCAGCGGTTGCACTGCCGTTATCATTGGCCTTGTTGCCGTCTCCAGCGTAGGTGCTGACTACTCTAACAGATTGCACAGCAGTTAGCGGGTCTGCTACTGGAGCAACTGCAATCGTTAGCGTTTGCGTGGAGACACCGCCAGCAGAATCAGTTGCTATTACGTTAATCGTATTAGTGCTGTTCGCATTGGGTATGCTAATGATGGTAATCGTTCCAGACTGAGGATCAATAGTGACGTCAACAGAATCAGCACTATGTGACAAACTGTAGCTTAGCGTTTGGGTAAAGAAAATATCGCCATCGTCGCTGCTGGTTATAGTAACTTCTCTACGACCAAAGTCTTCATTTAAGTCCAGTCTGCTGGTAGAGAGTGTAAAAATAGGGGGATCATTTCTATCTTCCAAAAGCACAGTGATACTGCCAGTAGCTGCTGCTCCGTGTTGATCGGTTGCTGTAATGGTTAGGATATTCTCTCGCTGTTGCCTATCTGAGGGTATTGCAGCTAAGGTAATCGCGCCGTTAGTGCTGTTAATTGCAAAAAGCGCTTGCGCATTCGCATTACTGTTACTGATGCTGTAGGTCAGGGTATCTGAGTCTGCATCAATGAATAATCCCTGTATTGTTGCAGCATCAAGGACTAGTACTCCAGTGGTTTGTTCTGCCGCGCTCAGAAAAGGTTCGTTGACAGATGTGGCAAGCGAACCCTGCTCTATAGAGCGGATTAAATGGTTAGACAGATCGGTTACTAATACACGCCCTTGCGCATCAATAGCAATGCTTGTGGGACTGTTAAATGTTGCGTTACTGGCAAGCCCATTGATAACGGACTCGTTTCCATTGCCGCCAGCATAAGTAGAGACGGTGCTGCCTTCTGCATCGATTAAGCGAATGCTATGGTTATCTCTGTCGGCGACAAATACCCGCCCATCCGTTGCAACAGCAATACCATACGGGAGATTAAAGCGTGCTGTGCTGGTGCTACCATCTAAATAGTCAATAGTGCCAGGACTGGCATCGCCTGCATAAGTGGAAACGGTTGCCCCATCAGCGCTAATGACGCGGATAAGATTGTTGCCGCTATCTGTGACAAAAAGTCGTCCGTCTGGTGCCAAAGCAATGCTGGTAGGGGAACTAAATCGCGCCTCAGCTGCAGGTCCGTCAATAGCGCCTGCAGTTGCAGCAGAAGAGCCTGCATAGATTGAGGTGTTAAGTGGGTTTTGGGTGACATCTTCAATCACTTGAATGCGGTGATTGTCTGTATCAGCAATAAACAGTCGCCTACTATCAGGGTCGTAAGCAACATCGTGGGGGCGATTATAGGCTGCAAAATTCTCAAAAGAACTTACTGCAGAACCAGAAAAAGGATCGTAGCGCCTGACTCTATTTCTGTTTCTTTCAGCAATGAATACACCTGGAAAAGAGAATGTGGGCAGATTTGCAATTACAGGAGAAAAATCAAGCCCAGCAGGTTGTTGAATGGGTCAGGCTACCATAATCAGAGACAGTGCGATTATTGGGGTTAATTATGCGTAATCCACCATTATTCTCAGAGATTACTACGTCCCCATTGGTAATTACAGCAATCCCATACGGCTCGGTAAAACTTGCTTGGTGGATATTGCCATTGTCACTGGCTGCGTTACCGCTACCAGCATAGGTTCTGACAATCAAGCCTGAAGGCAATTGCGGGATGTCATTTACGGCATTCACAGTAAGGGTGAAGGTCTGTGTTGCCACATTATTGGTAGCAGAGGCATCATCCACAGTGACCGTAATCACCGCTGAGCCAAAGCCATCGGCTATAGAATTGATGGTTACTGCGCCAGATTGTGCGTCAATAGCCAGTGTAGCAAAGTCTGTACTGGCAGGGCTAATGCCATAAGTCAGTGTTTGCTCAATCGCAGCATCCCCATCATCGGGATTCACTACCACAATATCGGTATTAGTGCCGAAATCTTCATCTAATTCCAAAGTGCTGGCAGACAGGGCGAACGTGGGAGCATGGTTCACCTCTTCCACTACGATGGTAAGGGTTACGGTGGCGCTGCCAGCACTATCTTGTGCCTGGATAACCAGCGTGTTGATCCCTGTTCGTGTATCGGTTAAACTGCCTGCCAGCGTAACCCTGCCACTGGCTGCATCGATGGCAAATAAGCCGTCCTCATTACCAGAGAGAATGCTGAAGGTTAAGTCATTAGCTTCTGCATCAAAAAATAGGTTTTGTGCGCCAATAACGTGCGTTCCAGCCCCTTGAAATTCAGCGCCTAAGGTAACAGAGGCAAAGTTTTCAGAAGTTGAGGAAACGACTTCAATCACGCGAATACGATGGCTATCTGAGTCAGTGAAAAAGAGGCTCCCATCCGGCGCAAGAGTCATTCTTTGCGGAGCGCTTAAATCTATATCAAGAGCGGCTTGTGATTCTTGAGGCTCATTAGTTTGGGCAGCTGCACCACTACCTGCATAGGTAGAGACATAGGCACCATCGGCACTAATCACGCGAATCCGATGATTACCCGTATCAGTAACAAAGACGCGACCATCGGAGGTAACTACAAGATCGGTTGGGCTATCAAACCGAGCGGTGGTCGTGCTGCCATCTGCAAAGCTCTTAACGCCATCACCTGCATAAGTGGAAACAGTCGCACCATCGGCACTAATGACGCGAATGCGGTGATTGACAGTATCTGCAACAAAGACGCGCCCATCGGCTGCCAAGGCAACGCCGCGTGGCCCATCAAAGCGGGCGGCGGTGGTGGCGTCGCCATTGGCGAAGCCAAAACCACTGCCTGCATAAGTAGAGACGGTAGCACCATCGGCACTAATCACGCGAATACGGTCACTGAAAGTATCTGCAACAAAGACGCGTCCATCGGCTGCCAGGGCAACGCTGCTTGGAGCACGAAAGCGTGCCGTGCTGGTGCTGCCATCTACAAAGCCAGAAACGCCATCACCTGCATAAATGGAAACAGTCGCACCATCGGCACTGATGACGCGAATACGGTTATTGCCCTCATCTGCAACAAAGAGGCGCCCATCGGCTGCCAGGGCAATACCGCGTGGAGCATGAAAGCGTGCCGTGCTGGTGCTGCCATCTACAAAGCCCTGAACGCCATCACCTGCATAAGTGGAAACCGTTGTGCCATCGGCATTAATGACGCGAATACGATGGTTGGCTGTATCGGCAATGAAAAGCCGTCCATCGGCTGCCCGAGCAATACCGCTTGGAGTGCTGAATTGTGCTGTCAGGGTGCTACCATCTGCAAAATCGTTAACGCCGCTGCCTGCATAGGTGCGCACAGTGCGCAGGCTTGGAGCTACCACAGGCGGGGTGTTATTCAATTGGGTTACAGTGAGGCTAAAGCTTTGTTCGGACTCACTATGGCTTAAAGCAACTGGCGCAGCTGCACTTGCTGTCATTGACCACAGCGATGCCGACACCAATGCCGATACTATGCAGAACAAGAAAACTAAGCGTTTTTGGTTGGAATACAGTGTATTGTTAAATGTACTGCTATGTATATTGATCGTATGCATAATAGTTCTGTGTGATTATTGATATGAATGTATGGCAATTGTGTCACATAAAACGGTATTTCTGCCTTTCATCTAAGATACCCTGCGGCGATAGCCACGCAGTGCAGCTAAACTCAATAGAGCAAGCAACCATAGCGTCCAGTCTATTGCGCCTGATTCAGACTGTAGGCTACAGCCGCCACCGCCACCGCCACCGCCACCGCTGCTGTCGCCGCCGCTGCTGTCGCCACCGCCGCCGCCGCCGCTGCCAGGTTGTTCTACCGCATCGGTAACTGTCACAACTAACTCCGCATAAGTATGCGCGCCTAAGGAATCACTGGTATGCAGTGTAAGCGTTGTGCTGCCCATATCACTGCCGCTGCGAATCATCAGGCTGTTTGTTGCTGTAGTCAATGTCAATAAATCTGCGCCACCAGACACTTGGAAAGAAAGAGAGCCTGTTTCATCTGTGTCCGTAGCGGTTACGCTGATAGAGCGATTAGCGTTCAACGGCAAAGAGAACGTTGCAGGCGCACTGATAGTAGGCAGATTATTACCCGTTTCAACTAACACAATCCGATGATTATTCTGATCAGCAATAAACACAGACCTTCCATCAGTTGATACCACAATCCCTGCAGGCGCATCTAATACCAAATCGCCTGTATCAGCAATCAACGTAGATACCGTAGAAACACGCGCATCAATAAGGCGGACCACGTCATTATTGCTATCTGCAACAAACACAGTACGACCAGCAATAAAAGCCGCCTGAGGTTGATTGAATTGAGCCGAAGCAATCGCACCATCCACATAGCCTGCATTCGCGCCAGCATAGTTAGTAACAGTACGAGCAGCACTACGAGCAACATTGATCACTGCAATACGGTTATTGTCGATATCTGCTACAAATACACGACCATCTGCGGCAATACTAATATCGTTAGGTACAAAGCGACCCTCTCCATCAAAATAGGTAGAGACAGCACTGCCATTCGCATTGATAACACGAATCTGATTGTTGCCCACATCGCCAATAAATAAACGTCCATCCTCAGCAACGGCAAGGCTAACCGGCTCACTGAATTGCGCAGTCGCTAAACTATTGCCATTATCAGAACCGGAAATACCACTACCTGCATACACAGAAATGGTGGAGCCATCTGCGCTGATAACCAAAATTTGCCGCGCGCCGCTATCTGCCACAAACACACGCCCGTCCACAGTAGCAGCAATATCTGCCAGTTGACTAAACGTACTGGTAGCACTGCTATCTGGGTACGTTGACACAGTAGCACCATCGGCACTAATCAAGCGGATAACGTTATTGCCTGAATCCACAATCAGGAGGCTACCATCTGCTCGTAATGCAAGCCCTTTAGGCGTGTCAAATCGTGCAGTAGAGGAGCTTCCATTGACTAAGGCATTAACCCCAATCTGTCCTGCATACACACTAATGCGCTGTGCTAACACACTATCAACCACATCCAGCACAGTCAGCATAAAGGTTTGGGTTGACTGGTTGGTATCGCCGCCACCATCATCTTCTGCTATCACTGTAATGACTGCACTCCCAAATCCATTAGCGACACTGCTTATAGTAACATCCCCTGTTTGCGCATCAATTGCTAAAGTAGCAAATCCGGTATTAGTAGGATTAATACGATAAGTAATCACTTGATCGCCATTGTCGCCATCATTTGCACTCACCACGCTAATACCCGTATTGGTTCCAAAATCCTCATTCAGGGTCAGCACAGCAGTTGACAGTGCAAAAACGGGTGGATCATTCACCTCATTAACTGTCAAAGTAAAGGTCTGTGTTGCCACATTATTGGTAGCAGAAGAGTCATCTACCGTTACCGTAATCGCCGCTGATCCAATAGCATTAAGCACACTCGAAAGACGCACTTCACCTGACGCGCTATCAATCGTTAATGTGGCAAAACCAACATTCATTGTGCTGATAGTATAAGAGAGGGTTTGTACGCCATTATCACCGTCATCACTACTGGCTACGTTGACTGTTGCACTGCCAAAATCTTCATCCAGCGTCAGCGCCGTTCGTGATAAGGTAAAAGCGGGCACATCGTTCACAGCACGTGCCCTAACAACAACCGGTATGATTGAAAGATTATCCTCAGGAGCAGAGTCATCCACCGTCACAAACAACGTGGCTTGCCCAAATTGGTTATCAACACTACTCAGGGTTATAGCGCCTGAGTTGCTATCAATAGAAATCGTTGCAAAACCGATATTATTGGGGCTTATGCTATAAGTCAAAGGTTGATTGGTGCCATCCCCGTCATTGCTACTCACCACAGTTATAGAAGCACTGCCAAAATCTTCATCCAGCGTGAGCACAGTAGTTGACAGCACAACATTAGGCGGGTCATTCCCCTCCTCATCTACAGGCTCAATCTCAAGGGTAAATGGCTGCGAGAATAGATTATTGACCGTGCCACCATCATTCGCAGTTATTTCAAACAGAATCGGGTTAATGCTATTGGCATCGGCAACGCTATTGAGAATTACTTGACCTGAATTGGCATCAAAGCTTATAGCAACCACCCCTAAACTAGCCGGTGATATGCTATAGGTTAAAGTTTGCTCCATGCCATCATCATCACCATCATTGGGGTTCAGCACCGATACCGTTATTGCTTGAGCAAAGTCCTCCTCGAGCCTCAGTGTGGTCGTAGAGAGGGAAAAGGCAGGCGGGTCATTCACGGGGAGTACTCGTAATCTAAGGACTTGGGTTGCCTCATTGTTGGTAGCAGAAGAATCAGTCACCGTTATGGTAAGGGTTGCCTCACCAAAAGCATCCGCTATACTGGTCAAGGTAAGTGTCCCTGATTGTGGATTGATAGTCAGTGTGGTAAAGCCGACATTGTTGGTGCTCACGCTATAGGATAGGACTTGATTGGTGCCATCCCCATCGTCAGCATTTTCAATAATACCCACCACATTGGAGCCAAAATCCTCGTTCAAGGTTAATACGTTGGTGCTTAGGGTTAAGTTGGGAGCATCGTTCACATTACTAACGGTTAGCATAAAAGTTTGGGTTGCCACATTATTGGTAGCAGAGGCATCATCCACAGTGACCGTAATCACCGCTGAGCCAAAGCCCTCGGCTATAGAAGTGATGGTTACTGTGCCAGATTGTGCGTCAATAGCCAGTGTAGCAAAGCCTGTACTGGCAGGGCTAATACTATAAGTCAGTGACTGGTTGGTGCCATCCCCATCATCACTGCTGCTCACGGTGATGCTGGTGTTTTCGCTAAACCCTTCCTCTAAGGTGATTGCTGCATCCGATAGCGTAAAACGTGGTGCATCATTCACGCTATTGATGCGCAATAAAAAAGTTTGTTGTGCGCGGTTATCGGTGTCAGAAGAGTCGTTTACTACTACAGTGAGGATCACCTCACCAAAAGCATTGTCCACACTGCTCAGGGTAACCGCGCCTGTTTCAGTGCTAATGGCTATACTAACCAATGCAGCCAACGCTGCAGACTGAAGATTATTAGTAAAAATACTATAAGTCAGTGGTTGCTCAATCGCGGCATCCCCATCATCAGGATTCACTACCACAATATCGGTATTAGTGCCGAAATCTTCATCTAATTCCAAAGTGGTGGCAGACAGGGTGAACGTGGGAGGATGGTTCACCTCTTCCACTACGATGGTAAGGGTTACGGTGGCGCTGCCAGCAAGATCTTGTGCCTGGATAACCAGCGTGTTGATCCCTGTTTGTGTATCGGTTAAACTGCCTGCCAGCGTAACCCTGCCACTGGCTGCATCGATGGCAAATAAGCCGTCCTCATTACCAGAGAGAATGCTGAAGGTTAAGTCATTAGCTTCTGCATCAAAAAATAGGTTTTGTGCGCTAATAACGCGCGTTCCAGCCCCTTGAAATCCAGCGCCTAAGCTAACAGAGCCAAAGTTTTCAGAAGTTGAGGAAATGACTTCAATCACGCGAATACGATGGCTATTTGCGTCAGTGAAAAAGAGGCGTCCATCCGGCGCAAGCGTCATTCTTTGCGGAGCGCTTAAAGCTATATCAAGAGCGGCTTGTAATTCTTGAGGCGCATTAGTTTGGGCAGTTGCACCACTACCTGCATAGGTAGAGACAGCGGCACCATCTGCCCTAATCACGCGAATCCGACTGTTATCCGTATCAGCAACAAAGACGCGACCATCGGAGGCAACTACAACATCGGTTGGGTTATCAAACTGAGCGGTGGTCGTGCTGCCATCTGCAAAGCCACCGCCTGAAGATCCCGTATTACCACTGCCCGCATAGGTAGAGACGGTAGCACCATCGGCACTAATGACGCGAATGCGGTGATTGCGAGTATCTGCAACAAAGAGGCGCCCATCGGCTGCCAAGGCAACGCGCTTGAGGTTGGTCAAAGCGGGCGGTGGTGGTGCTGCCATTGGCGAAGCCAGCACCACTGCCTGCATAAGTAGAGACGGTAGCACCATCGGCACTAATGACGCGAATACGGTGATTGAAACCATCTGCAACAAAGAGGCTGCCATCGGCTGCCAGAGCAACGCCGATTGGAAAACGAAAGCGTGCCGTGCTGGTGCTGCCATCTGCAAATAACCGAACGCCATCACCTGCATAAGTGGAAACAGTCGCACCATCGGCACTAATGACGCGAATGCGGTGATTGAAATTATCTGCAACAAAGACGCGGCCATCGGCTGCCAAGGCAACGCCTCGAGGTTGGGGAAAAGCGTGCCGTGGTGGTGCTGCCATCTGCAAAGCCCTGAACGCCATCACCTGCATAAGTGGAAACCGTGGCACCATCGGCACTGATTACGCGGATGCGGTGATTGAAAGTATCTGCAACAAAGAAGCGTCCATCGGCTGCCCGAGCAATACCGCCTGGAGCGTTGAATTGTGCTGTCAGGGCGCTACCATCTGCAAAATCGTTAACGCCGCTGCCTGCATAGGTGCGCACAGTGCGCAGGCTTGGAGCTACCACAGGCGGGGTGTTATTCACTTGGGTTACAGTGAGGGTAAAGCTTTGTTCGGACTCACTACGGCTGTTACTGCCATCATCAGCAATAACCCGAACGGTTATATTGCCAAACGCGCCTGCGCCGCTGATACTGGTAATGGTGATTGTGCCTGATTGTGGGTCAATCGCAAATGTTGCAAAAGGCGCCAATAAGTCATTAGGGTCTATGCGCAGGCTGTATGTAATCGGCTGCTCTATACCGTCCGTATCCCCATCATCTGGGTCATTGATGGTAATGGTTATGGGGTCTGCAAACCCTTCTGCGTGCGTGAGGGCACTGGTGGATAAACGAAACTGGGGCGGGTAGTTGCTCAAAGGTTCAGAAATAACCGTCAGACGGGAAGTAGCTGTGCCTTGCTCATCACTGGCGGCAATCACCAGTGTTTGCGTATTAGCCAGCGCCTCTGTGGGCCGAAGGTAGGTGATAGCGCCGCTGACGCTATCAATGGCAAAGGATACAGCCGTCGCCGAACTGGTTTCAACCAAGCTGTAGCTTAAGGTGCTGCCATCTGCATCGCTAAATAGGGATTGCACCACGCCAGCGCTGATGACGCTTGCTCCGCGTACTTGCTGTGCTGCGCTTAATTGCACAGGGGGGATATCTGCCACTGCCAAACTGGGGGCAATAACGCTCACTAAGTTAAATTCGCTATTAGCGACAAATACCCGCCCAGTCGCGTCAATAGCGATGCCTAGAGGGTTTCTAAAACCGGCGTCTGCAGCAGGATAACCTTCATTTAAGGGGTTAGTGCCCACGGCTCGTCTTCGGTTGCCAGAGTCTATATCATTAGCGCCTGCATACACAGAAATACGGCTGCCATCCGCGCTGACGAACCGAATATTCTGAGAGCCATCATCGCTGACCAGAATGCGCCCATCGGCGGTAATAGCAATATAGGCAACATCAAAAAAATCGATGCTATCAGCGGGCGGGAATGAATCATCTGCTCCTGTTTCGCCAGTGGCACCGCGACCGGCGTAGGTGGAAACCGTATTGCCATCGGCACTAATCACCCGAATGCGGCGGTTGTTGCCATCGCCAACAAAGAGGCGCCCATCAGTAGCAAATGCCAGGCTGACAGGACCGTTAAACTCAGCCGCATCCGCATCGCCATCAACCAATCCTGGATTGCCATTGCCTACATAGGTAGAAACGGTGGCGCCATCCGCGCTGATGACGCGAATGCGATGGTTGATTGTATCGGCAATGAAAAGCCGTCCATCAGAGTGAAGCGCCATCCCTAAAGGTCGGTTAAAGCGCGCAGTGGTAGTGCTGGCACCATCTGCAAAACTGCCAGCAAAGCTAGCAATTGGTCCCCCGCCCGCATAAACAGAGGCGGTGCTGCCAGTTGGGTCAATAACATACACGCGATTCCCAGAGAACGAGCCCCCATCTAAAACAAACACGCGTCCATCGGGGTGAATGGCTACGTCTTGGAGACTGCGAAAACGAATATTGGAGGTGCTGGCGCTATCTACATCCACGCTGCCGCCACCAGCGTAGGTGGATACCGTGCTGCCATCCGCGCTCACCACGCGTAAGTGATTACGGTTCGTGACAAAGAGGCGCCCATCCGGTGCTACTCTAAGCCCAGTGGGTCGATCAAACCGCGCGGTTTGGGTGCTGGCGCCATCGGAGGTGCTGTCAGGACCACTCCCACCCCCTGCGTAGGTGTGTACAGACAAAATATGGCTTAAAGCAACTGGCGCAGCTGCACTTGCTGTCATTGACCACAGCGATGCCGACATCAATGCCGATACTATGCAGAGCAAGAAAACTAAGCGTTTTTGGATGGAATACAGTGTATTGTTAAATGTATTGGTATGTGTATTGGTATGTGTATTGGTATGTGTATTGGTATGTGTATTGGTATGTGTATTGGTCTTATGCATAATAGTTCTGTGTGATTATTGATATGAATGAATGGATTCGTTGTTCTATAAATATATATATTAATAGGATTGTAACACAACCATACGATACTATTGGGTGCGAACAGTTAGGAAAATGTGTCGCAGCAAACATTGCAGCCATCCATTCAGGCGCTTTTGAGCATGAATGGCAATTGTGTCACATAAAACGGCATTTCTGCCTTTCATCTAAGATATCCTGCGGCGATAGCCACGCAGTGCAGCTAAACTCAATAGAGCAAGCAACCATAGCGTCCAGTCTATTGCGCCTGATTTGGACTGCAAACTACAGCCACCACCCCCGCCACCACTGCTGGCAGGTTGTGCTACCGCAGCGGGAACTAAGATTGGTATTTACAAGGGCATCACAAAAATTGGCGCATCATATAAGATATTGACACCAGTCACACTTGCCTGCTTAGTCAAACTCATTCAAAGCCATTGCTCGCAAGTGCTGTACTTCGTTGCGTAGCGTAGCTGCTTGCTCAAACTCTAATTCGCGCGCATGACGATACATCTGTTTTTCTAACTTACGAATATGCATAATGCGCTCAGCTGAATTCATGGTAGCATAATCAGTAGCACTATTTTCTGATGCACGCAACTCCCCTTCTTGTTGTGTCTCATACACACTCTCCATCTCATCACGAATGCTCCGCTTTGCGCTGCGCGGAATAATACCATGCTCCCGATTGAATATCTCTTGCTTTTCACGACGTCTCTTAGTTTCTTCAATTGCTGAGTGCATAGATTGTGTTATCCTATCTGCATAGAGAATGGCACGACCATTGATATGCCGAGCTACCCGCCCTATGGTTTGGATAAGCGAGCGCTCTGAGCGCAAAAAACCTTCCTTATCTGCATCCAAAATAGCTACTGTAGAAACTTCGGGCATATCTAAGCCTTCACGCAGCAAATTGATGCCAATTAGCACATGAAATTTACCTAGACGCAAATCACGAATAATTTCTACACGCTCAACCGTATCTATATCCGAATGTAGATATCGTACTAATATGCCATTACCAGCTAAGTAATCGGTTAAATCCTCAGCCATACGCTTAGTTAGCGTAGTGACTAATACCCGCTCATCACGAGCATTTATTTGCTTAATTTCATCGTATAAATTATCGACTTGATTAAATGCTGGCCGCACTTCAATATTTGGGTCCAGCAACCCTGTTGGGCGCACAACTTGTTCTGCTATCGCACTACTATGTGCATCTTCATAAGTGCCCGGGGTTGCTGAAACAAAAATAGCTTGTGGCATATTGGTCTCAAACTCTTCAAAACGCATAGGGCGATTATCTAAAGCAGAAGGCAGGCGAAAACCATACTCTACCAGATTGGTCTTGCGCGAAAAATCCCCACGATACATTGCACGCAGTTGTGGCAGAGTAATATGGCTTTCGTCCACTACTAGCAAGGCGTCCTTAGGCAGATAATCAAACAAAGTCGGTGGAGCCTGACCAGGATTCCGTCCAGATAAATAACGTGAGTAGTTTTCTATACCACTACAGTACCCCATTTCGCGCACCATCTCCATGTCTAATCGTGTGCGCTCTTCTAAGCGCTGCGCTTCTACAAGGCGATTATTATCACGCAGTATCTGCAAACGCTCAGACAATTCCTCCATAACCAGTTTCTGCATACTATCTAAGCGTTCCTGTGGTGTCGCATAATGACTTTTAGGGAATAAGAGCACTTTTTTTACTACCTTATCCTGCCGCCCAGTTAGCGGGTCAAACCAACTAATACGCTCTACTTCATCATCGAATAATTCTATACGTACTGCTAACATTTCAGAATCTGCAGGGAAAATTTCAATATTCTCGCCACGTACACGGAAGGAACCACGATACAGTTCAACCTCGTTACGGCTGTATTGCATATCTGTAAGACGTTTTAATATCTCTCTCTGATTGATCCGCTGTTCAACATCTACCTGTAACATCATCTGCAAATACTGCGTTGGATCGCCTAGTCCATAAATAGCTGAAACAGTTGCAACAATAACCACATCACGCCGCTCTAATAATGCCTTCGTGGCTGCTAAGCGCATCTGCTCCACATGCTCGTTAATGCTAGAATCTTTTTCTATGTAAGTGTCAGAAGCAGGCACATAAGCTTCAGGCTGATAATAATCATAGTATGATACAAAATATTCGACGGCATTCTGAGGAAAAAAAGCTTTGAATTCACCATATAACTGCGCAGCTAATGTTTTATTTGGTGCTAATACCAACACTGGGCGTGCTGCTTCCTGAACAACATTAGCTATAGTAAATGTTTTACCAGAGCCTGTCACACCGAGTAAAGTCTGCATGGCTATGCCTTGTTCTATCCCCTTCAATAATGTTGCAATCGCAGTAGGCTGATCCCCTGCTGGCTGGAAAACACTCTTTAATTCAAAAGGACGCTCTATAATCGTTGGTCTTATAATCGTCTTATGCATCCTATAAATTATCGCATTCTGTACTCTGCATCGCCATAATAATCATGTCTAACAACCATATTATTTACCTTGAAGTGCCTTTTGATGAAAAAGAACAGGCAAAACAGTTAGGCGCGCGCTGGAACGCTGACAAGCGCAAATGGTACATTACACAAAGTCTTATCAGTGCCCAAGAGCATACATTCCAACGTTGGCTACCGCAGCAAAGAACAAGCGCCCCTTCCATCCATAAACCGCAAAAGACACCTTCTCCCTCATCTGTAGAACTTCCCTTAGAACATCAACATAATAAATTAAGTGAATTATTGAAAGAGGTTGAACAAGCTATCAATAAACACTTTAGCGTCGCACGCTGGATCGTCTGTGATATTTTGAGCATCAAAAAATATTCTAGTGGGCATTGTTACATAGAGGTGGCAGAGTATGATCATACACGCAATGTACAAGCAAAGGCAAATGCCGTTATTTGGAGTAAAAATATAGAAATACTGCATAAATTTCAACAGCATACCAATCAAGAGTTAGCACAAAATCAAAGCGTATTAGTTGCTGTAAGCGTGAACTATCATAGCGTCTATGGGTTAAAACTGATTATTCACGATATTGATCCCTCCTATACGCTGGGTGCAATGGAACAAAAATTGCAACAAATTCGAGCTCAACTTAAAAAAGAACAGCTTTTTAGGCGTCAAAAACAACTTAAATTGCCTGAAGACTACTATCATATTGCAGTTATTAGTCCGCAAGATGCCAGCTCCTTGCATGACTTTAGGCGTGTTGCTGACGGACTGCATCATTTATGCCAATTTGAGTATTTTTCTGCCTTTTTCGGCGGCAATCAAGCACGCAGCACCTTAGAAAAAGCCATGTCCCAAGTTATCAAACGTAACGAATCCGTTCATTTTGACTGCCTGATTATTATTCGTGGCGGTGGTGCTAAAGGTGATTTATATGAACTGAATGACTACCATATGGCTCGAATAATATGCACTGCCCCATTCCCTATACTCACTGGAATTGGGCACGAAAATGATAGAACTATTCTTGATGAAGTTGCTTTTGCTGCTTTTTCCACACCAACAAAAACCGCTCAATTCATTAGGCAAAGTATTATTGATGCAGCTCAAAAAGCACAGCAAAACTTGCAGACTATTCGCTTGTATACTACCTCCCAACTGCACAGTGCACGTGATAAAAGCAAAACCCTACACTTCAAATTGCATCGCGCCTTAACAGAATACACACAGCATGCACGCCTATCGTTACCCAAACCCGAACAGTTACAAAATTTGGCATTACAGCGAATACACCAACAGCGTCGCTACTTATTGGAATATGGCAATATACTCAGTAATTGTCATGCCTTATTGCACCAAGCGCACCAGCTTTTAGAAAGCCAGCTTTACCTGTTAAAAAATCATCTAACACAGCGTCTTACAGCGCACTCTGCGCGCCTGGAAAAACAGCACATCAATGTACACAATCTTAGCAGAACCGTCATTAAACTACAACAGCACAAACTAACACAACAGCACCAATCAAGTATAAAAGCTGCCGTTGCTCAAACCCAAAAACAACACCAAAAGCTACAACATTTCAAACAGTTTATAGAGCAGGCACAGCCCGAAAACATTCTTAGACAAGGCTTTTCAATTGTCCGCCAAAACAAACAAATTATCACACGCGCCAAACACTTAGATGCTCAACAAGCCATTAGCATACAATTCCACGATGACCAGATTACCCGCTGATTCATTGCATAGTTTAATAGATCATGTGCGCTTTGCTTGCTCACAAATGGAACGCATGGGTATATCCTTTGGGCACGGTAGAGATAACGCCATAGATGAGGCAATTGACTTAGTGCGTCATGTTTGCGCGCTGCCTATAGATGCACCCGACTCTTTTTGGCAAGCTGCTATGACTCCTGAAGAAAAACAGCAGCTGCATCATCTCTTGGATCAGCGCATAAATGAGCGCATCCCACTCCCCTATCTTACGCAGCAATCTCGATTTGCAGGTTTTGAATTTTATGTAGATGAGCGTGTCCTGATTCCACGTTCACCAATTGGAGAACTCATTGAAACAGCCTTCCTCCCGTGGCTTAAAACGCAGCCAGAACGCATTTTAGACTTGTGCACTGGTAGCGGATGCATTGCCATAGCTTGTGCACTGCATTTTGCCGACTGCCCCATTATCGCGGCAGATATTGATAGAGATGCTTTAGCAGTTGCTGACAAAAATATCAAACAATTCGGAGTTGAGCAACAATGTCAACTTCGCCTGTCTAATGGCATGGAATCTATAGATGAGGATTTTGATTTAATTATCTGCAATCCACCCTACGTAGATGCACAAGACATGGCAGCTCTTCCTCAAGAATATCTTGCTGAGCCCACCCACGCACTGGCATCGGGAACGGACGGCTTAGATTTTATACGAACTTGGCTGCCGAGCATATTAAAGCAACTATGTAATGATGGTCTACTAATCTTGGAAGTTGGTGCTTCTCGCGATGCCCTACTTGAGACTTTTCCTCAGTATGATTGGATAGAAATAGAGCTAAAAAACAGCAATGCACAAGGAATTTTTGCCCTATACAAAGATGAAAAGACAGACTATTCCATATTGTTAGATGAATAAAAGGGGGACTGCTAATCTCGCATAGAAGCAGGTAAATCGCGTGCATCTCCCAGCCCATAACTGGTCATAAAATGCTTCAAAAAACTCCAACTATTGGCGCGCTTAAGTACACTGCGCCGCATAAGTTCCAGTGGTGTAGGCACTGGCTTGAAAAAGGCATTAACTACATCCATACCATACTGAATAATAGCCCCTTCTTTACGACGCCGAGCATATTGGGGTACTGCAATGCTGTAATCGCCCTGTGCACACTCTATTTCCTCTGCCAGAACGGCAGCATCAATCAGTCCAAGATTAGCGCCTTGACCTGCCATTGGATGCACCGTATGCGCAGCATCTCCTATTAAAACAATATTGTCTTCATACAGTTGTGTGGCACTACTTCGCTTAATCTCAAAGCCTGCTGTATTCTTTACCCAGTCAATGCGCCCAAGCATACCACCAGAATCTTTTTCTAATCTTTCTAATATCTGCTTATCATTCCAGTTTACATAGTCTCGATAAGTTTCCCCACTCATGTACCATGCAATAGAAGCAGCGCCACTGGGCAAAGGAAGAAAAGCAAACGCCAAGCCATTGTGATAACGCTGCCAGCAAGTGTTTTGATGCGAGCGTTCCGTCTGTACTGAGCCAACCACACAAAATTGGTTATATGAGGTGCTTTGGGTATCAATACCTGCCCATGCACGAACAGGTGATTGTGCACCATCTGCACCAATCAATAAAGTGGCGTAATATGACTGACCAGCAATCGTAATACAAACACCTTTATCCTCTGTGATTAGAGCATCCCAACTACTCTTGATACAGGTGATTTTATCATGTTGTGCAATATGTTCCCACAACGCCTCCTGCACAACTTTGTTCTCCACAATTACACCCAATTCAGGTGCTGCAACATCCATAGCATCAAAAACAAAAGCATCACTAAGCCGCCCTTCCCACACAACCATTTTCGTAAAAGCTTGTATGCGGCGCTGAATAATGCTTTCCCACACTCCTATCTGCTGAAAAAAGCGTTTAACTGGTGGAATAAGCGCGCTAACGCGCAAATCAAAGGGCAGATCATCTGTATAAATGCGCTGTGAATCAACCGCGCTCTTTTCCAATAGGAGCACCGAATGACCCTGCTGCGCAAGCGCTAATGCCATAGAGGCACCAACCATGCTCCCGCCAACTATGCATACATCATACTTCATGTTAGCCACTCATCATATAGCGCATAAAACCATGTTTAACTACTGGAAAACGACCCAATGTAGTTGCGCCCATTTGGGATATTTTTGACAATTTAGGGTTTGAAAAACCTTTAACCATAGCATATGTGAGTCCCGCTGCACATTTAGCATCTTTTACCCTTGCTCTACCCCAGCGCTGCAACGCGCTGCTATAAATACTATCTTGACTAAATAGCCCTAATAACGTGGAAACATCCCTAAAGCCAATATTAAGCCCCTGCCCAGCCACAGGATGAAGGCTATGTGCTGCATTGCCTAAAAGCGCAGCGGACTGATATATATAATCGTGTGCCAAACAATGAAACATAGGATAGTGTGCACGCGCACTTATTTGCTCAATAGTGCCTAATGAATCACCAAAAAACTGCTGTGTTGCTGACAGAAAACGCTCATCACTCCATCCTAAAATGGACTCTGCATGCTTAGTCTCTGTAACCCAAACCATAGAGGAGCGCCTCTCCTCTAACGGCAGCAACGCTAACACATCCTCTTTTACAAAGCATTCTTGCGCCATGCCTTGATGCGCATTGCTGTGGGTAATTTTTGCTAACAAGGCTATTTGATTAAAATCATGTGTACTGCTACCAAGACCTATAAAATTGCGCACAGCAGATTGAGCACCATCACATGCAAACACAAAGGAGCCCTGTACAGGACCCTGTGATGTAAGCACTTCTACGCCTCTGTTTGTCATATTTAGAGCTTGAAAATCAGTATTTAACTGCAGACGAATCTGTGCATACTGTTGTATGGACGCATCCATAGCCTGCCCTAAATCACGCGCAATAATCGTCCTACCTAATACTGGTTTGTGCACCTCTTCTGCATGCATAAACAAAACAGGAGCATCATCACGGGTAACGCGCACTGTATTAATAGCATGACTAGCATCCATGTCAACCCCTAACTGCTTTAGCAGCATAGTGCTACCCCAGTTAATGGCTAAGGTGCGTTCATCGTAGCCCCATCTCTTATCCGCCTGGGGTGCACGCTCAACAATCACAACATGCCATCCTTGTTGCGCCAAACCAATTGAAAGCGCACTGCCTACTGGACCACCACCAATAATAATGAGTGGATACTCTGCACTATTATCACCACGCTTAATCATGCCAAATGCTGCTGTATCTCTTTTATTGTTCTCGGTATGCCTGCAGTAAGATTTTCAAAACCATTTTCTGTCACGCACACAGAATCCTCAATGCGCACTCCGATATTCCACCAGCGTGCATCGACTCCTTGTTGAGGGCGTATATACAAGCCCGGCTCAATCGTTAAACACATACCTGCCACAAATTCTCTCCATTTATTAGCTTGCCTATAGTCCCCAACATCATGCACATCACGCCCCAACCAATGCCCAGTACGATGCATAAACCACGGTTGATACAAAGACTGCTCTAAAGCCGCTTGCAGACTATCCTTAATCAAGCCCATATCAATCAAGCTTTGTGTCAAAGATTTACAAGCAATATTATGTACCCCCTCCCAAGTTTGCCCTACACGCACCGCATTACACGATAGTCTATGCGCTTCTAAAGTTGCCTCATATACTACACGCTGCTCACCGCTCCATGTTCCAACTGGGAATGTCGTTGTAACATCAGCAGCATATCCTTGCCACTCAGCGCCCGCATCTATTACCATCATCTGATTACGGGTAACTGGCCCATTATTCTGTTCATAATGGAGTACACATCCATTAGATCCGCTGGCAACAATAGAATTAAAAGCAAAATGCTGAACACCTTGCGAACGCATAACCAGCTCTAATTCTGCCTGCACTTCATATTCATAATCACTGTGTTGTGCTATACGCATAGCATGTTTATGAGCAGCAACCGTTATCTGACCAGCTGTACGCATACACTCTAGCTCATTTGCCGACTTAATTAAACGCTGTTCTGCTAACAGTGGTGATGCAAAGCACACTCCCATAGGTGCTTCTATACCTAATCGCGCCTTCTTTCTTAACTGGATAATAACGCCCATCACTAAATCATAGCGGCTCACGCTCTCCTCAATATCTGCATGAATCCATAAACGACCAGCACATATCTCCACCAACCTATCTGCCAATTCATGCAAAGGATAAGCCTTGTCTGCTCCATAATTAGCACATGCTCCCTCGATGCCAATTAGTGCACCATCCCAAATTGCTGTTTGTTCATCAGGAGGTCGACAAAAGAGGATGTATTCCCCTTCAGCATAGTTCGGTGCAAAAACAGCAACAGAATCTGCCTCAGGAAAACCGGTTAAATAACTAAAATCGCTATGGGGGCGAAATGGGTAGACTGTGTCCCTATTACGGGAAGTTATAGAACCAGACCAAAACAATGCAACACCACTTGATCCTATGCTGTGTAGTAGTCGTTTCCTACGATCTTCAAAAATTGCTGTCGCTTCCATAGTTTGTTTTTGATATTACGAACAGGTATTGTAAACTGTATCCCCTCAATATGAATTGCTTTAACCACTACCAGTTCCCGTATTGACTTAAATCTATAAACAATAAAAAGGTTTGCCTTTAAACTTTTACATTTGTTATAATGCAAATTAATAATATTTAGCATTTAGGAGTTATATAAAATGTTTATTTCATACAAAATAAAAATAGCAAAGTTATTTATAACATTCTTTGCAATGGGTGTGCTTGTGGGATGCGGCGATAGCAATAATAGCAGTAGCAGCAATTCAAGTTCTGAACAAGCTACACTACTCTCCCCAGGAACATTGTCTTTAGGCAACCCTGATACACGCAATTTTGATACAGGTAGATCAGTTTCTTCCAGAGCCTTAGCAGAAGAGCAAAGCACTACCAGTATTGCTGCCCCAACAATAGAAGAAAGAACTCAAGTACGACAAGATGAGTTGGATAGAGACTTTCAAGAAGTACTCTCAGAGTTTCAAGATGATAGCTTTTCATATAGCGCACTGCTTGAAAATGGCATAGTTTCAGATCCAAGCGTTAGGGCGAACCCAGGGCATCTTGCTTTTGGTGTTGTGTATAGACTCTGGCTGGATGATTTAGATGTGCGCCGCAGGCTATACTCTGCCTCTGACAATGAAAACCGACAAGACTTAGGCAATAATCGTTTCAGTGTATTAAGTGTTTTCAGTGACTCTACTACGAATTCAGAAATCACTGATTTTATCGGCTGGGACACTGCAACGACTGGTCAGCTTACTGTGCGAGCCGTCTACCGCGAAGGAAATGAACGTTCGTTACAACGATCAGTGGTAGAGTCTACTATAACACAGACCAATACTGAAATTAAAAGTGCTCGATTCACTCCCTTTGGGAATCAAACTGTTATAACAGGATCCCGCGATAGTGATGGTGCAATTGTTGCTGCAGCACGCATGATTCGCACCGGAACTGGCTATGCTGGTTGGGACACCAACTTAGGAGCAGCATCCAATACTGGTACTAATGGAGGAGACAATAGCATTGACGGCACACACATTGCTCTACAATTCAGGATTGAAGCCGCTGGTCAGGTTCGTGTTGACTGGGCACAGTGCGCCATGACCTCCGCCACATGTACAATAGCATCAGGGCCAAGTACAGGAACAAATTATTACACTTTATCAGATGTTGATTCTGTTGCAGGTTATAGAACCAGTTTGGACACAACTAATGCAGCGGATACCCCCAATAATGCCAGTGCTCCTACCATGGAAGCACCTGGTCTGCCTTTTGGCACAGACGTGGATGTTGACGATCCAGAGGCACTGTTAGAAGAAAATTCGACATTTTCTAATACCTTTAGGCTTAGTTTCTAATCACTAGTCTAATCAAATAGATGGGGTATGACATGATGCGTAGTTATGCCCCTGAATATGGTGCGGAAGGAGAGACTCGAACTCTCACGCCGTGAAGCACAGAGACCTGAACCCTGCGTGTCTACCAATTCCACCACTTCCGCACATATACAGTGATACCTTACAAATCAATTACAAATCAAAGCGATCTGCGTTCATTACCTTAACCCACACAGCAATAAAGTCCTGCACAAATTTCTCTTTATTATCATCCTGTGCATATACCTCAGCATAAGAACGCAATATAGAATTAGATCCAAATATTAAATCAACCCGCGTTGCTGTCCATTTAACCGCATCAGTTTTCCGCTCGCAAATGTGATACAAATTATCTTCAACAGGTTTCCAAATATAGGACATATCTAATAAATTTACAAAGAAATCTGTGCTAAGCACCCCTTCTTTGTCAGTAAAAACGCCATGTTTTGTATTTCCATAATTACTGCCTAATACCCGCATCCCTCCAATCAGAACAGTCATTTCGGCAGCAGTAAGTCCTAACAGTTGTGTGTGATCCAATAACAATTCTTCTGCATTAACTGCATACTTCTCTTTCATCCAGTTACGATATCCATCTGCAAGCGGCTCTAAGGGAGCGAAAGACTCAGAGTCGGTCATTGCATCATCTGCATCACCACGACCTGGGCTAAAAGGCACTTTCGCAGTACCTCCTCCTGCTGCTATCGCCTTTTCAATAGCTACATTGCCCGCTAAGACAATAACATCTGCTACACTAGCGCCATTTTCAACAGCAATGGGCTCTAAAACAGACAAAACTTGCTGTAATCTTTGCGGCTCATTGCCTGACCAGTCCTTTTGTGGTAATAAGCGTATGCGCGCACCATTAGCCCCACCGCGTCTATCAGAATGGCGGAAAGTTCGGGCGCTATCCCAAGCGGTCGCCACCATATCACTAATAGATAAACCACTCTCTATAATTTGCTGCTTTACTTTCTCTATGTTGTAAGCACTATTACCAACAGGCACAAAATCTTGCCAAATCAAGTTTTCTTGGGGAACATCTGGACCAAAATAGCAAACTTTGGGTCCCATGTCACGATGGGTTAACTTAAACCATGCACGTGCAAATGTTTCTGAAAAATAGCTAGGATCTTTATAAAAGCGCTCCGAAATTTTGCGATAAATAGGATCCTTGACCATCGCCATATCTGCATCTGTCATAATCGGATTATAACGAATAGTGGGATCCTCAACATCTACTGGCATATCCTCTTCTTTAATATTGATAGGCTCCCATTGATTAGCACCTGCTGGGGATTTTTTTAACTCCCAGTCATAGTTAAAAAGCATATAAAAATAGCCATTATCCCACTGAGTTGGATTAGTAGTCCAAGCGCCTTCTAAGCCAGAACTGACTGTATCACGACCCACACCACGTTTAGTGTGATTATTCCATCCAAAACCCTGCTCGCTGATATCGGCGCCCTCTGGATCAGCTCCTAATAACGAAGCATCTCCGTTTCCATGGCACTTGCCAATTGTATGGCCACCTGCAGTCAGAGCAACCGTTTCTTCATCATTCATTGCCATACGTGCAAAAGTCTCTCTCACTTGCTCCGCTGTTTTCAAGGGGTCAGAATTACCATTAACTCCTTCTGGATTCACATATATCAAGCCCATCTGGACTGCTGCCAATGGGTTTTCTAAAGTGTTCGGCTGCTCGACATTCTCATAACGTCCATCGCTTGCTGCAAGCCATTCTTTCTCATCACCCCAATAAATATCCTTTTCCGGATGCCAAATATCTTCACGACCAAAGGCAAATCCATAGGTTTTCAGCCCCATGTTCTCATAAGCAATTGTTCCAGCAAGCACCAGCAAATCAGCCCAACTAACCGCATTGCCATACTTTTTCTTGATAGGCCATAATAGGCGGCGTGCTTTGTCTAAATTAACATTATCTGGCCACGAATTAAGCGGTGCAAAGCGTTGGCTACCTGTGGAAGCACCACCGCGACCAT
Organism: Gammaproteobacteria bacterium; assembly: GCA_965219665.1. Lineage (GTDB taxonomy): Bacteria > Pseudomonadota > Gammaproteobacteria > CAKMZV01 > CAKMZV01 > CBDCOD01. The sequence continues at coordinate 159,986 of CBDCOD010000023.1, forward strand.
CCGCAACGCGATACGTTCCAGCAGCATGCCAAGACATACGAATCATCAAGCCACCGTAATGCCCCCAATCAGCTGGCCACCACTCCTGACTATTAGTCATGGTATTATGTAAATCCTTTTTTAGCGCATCAACATCAAGCTTTTTAAGTGCTTCTTTATAGTTAAAATCTTTATCAGTTGGATCAGTTTTTGTATCGTGCTGGTGCAGGATATCTAAGTTCAATGCCTGAGGCCACCAGTCCATATTAGAGTTTTTTGCTTTAGTAAGAGCACCGTGCATTACAGGGCATTTTCCAGTGTTATTCATTGTATAGTTCTCCTTGATTTAGTCATTAGGTGTTCTTTTTATTGTGCAGCAACAATGCCAGCCACATTATAGCAAAACACTTGTTTGCTGAGCAGACTACGCACATAATAAGATGTAATTTAATACAAACTACATATCAGATGGACGACGTTTCCATTGGTTACGTATGATTAGACGTGCACCTCTTCTATAGAAAAAATACGACATGCCCCACTGAATCATAGTAAAGAAACGATTTTTATAACGAATCAAATAAGCAATATGTACCCCTAACCACGCTAACCACGCTATAAAACCAGATAATTGGATAGGACCGCTTTGCATAATTGCCTTAGAGCGACCAATAGTTGCCATGCTGCCTTTATCAAAAAAAGCAAATGCTGAACGTTTAACCCCTTTCATGTCAGCAATAATGGCTTTAGCGACATAAATCCCCTGCTGCATTGCTACGGGGGCAACCCCAGGTAAAGGGGCACCTTTATGCATCGCACAAGCAATATCCCCTGCCACAAAGACATTGTTATGCCCCTCAATATTGAGAGTTTCATTAACCACAACACGCCCCAATGCGTCCAAAGGAAAATTGGAATACTCTCCTAAACGCGAAGGTTTTACGCCTGCTGCCCATAACACAGTGCCTGCAGCTATAAATTCATCACCCACCTGCACGCCCTCACTATTAATATCTGTTGCTCTACTGTTATGAATGATTTGAACATTAAGCTTTGTTAGTGCACGCTCTGCAGCTTTGGACAGTTTCTCGGAAAATGTATTGAGTACCCTGTCTTTTGAGTCAATCAAAATTACCCGCGCATCACTAGAATCAATATTACGAAAATCACTTTTGAGCGTAAATAGCGCCATTTCACCTATAGCACCTGCTAATTCCACACCAGTTGGACCAGCACCAACAATCACAAAAGTCATAAGACGCGCTCGTTCCTTAGAATCTTCCGCTTTCTCTGCCCGCTCTAAAGCTGTTAGCACTCGATTTCGTATTTGCATGGCTTGTGCCAAGGTTTTCAATCCTGGTGCATGCTCTTCCCAAGTATCAGAACCAAAATAATGATGTACAGAGCCTGTTGCCAATAACACATAATCATATTCAAAATCTCTGAAATCTGTATGAATAAGCCGTGCTTGTGCATCAATACGAGTCACTTCTGCTTGATAGACAGACACATTTTTCTTATTGGCAAAAACCGCACGAATGGGCTCTGCAATATCTGCGCCATTTAGACCTGCCATTGCCACCTGATAAAGCAATGGTTGAAATAAATGATAGTTGCGCCTATCAATAATGACTATATCCAAATCCTGCTGCTTAGACAGAATTTTAGCCGCCTCAAGACCAGCAAAACCTGCTCCAATAATAACAATCTTTTTATTTGCTTTTTTTTCCATATGCTCTCTAAGCACGCATGCTATTCAGCCAGGTAGTTATTGCATCACATCCTGCGGTAATTGGAGCAAATACATCCTCTAATGTTTGCTGAGAACGCTGTCTATCCAATGCTAAAGCACCATCAAAATTTGTAACTGCCATTCGGGTTGCCAAACAGTCTACCACTCCAAAATCACAAGCAGGTAATGTAGCAACTTTTGCTTGTTTCAACAAAGTATGGCTCAATTGCTTTGCATTCACAATGCCATTGCTAGCCAAGCTTTCTGCAAACGGGCTGTATTCTGGGAATAAATAAAAGCCTCCTTTTGAAGGATGGCACAATAGACCACCTGTAGTTAGGTGTTTATGCGCTAATGCTAATGCCTCCTGTAAAATACTAGTGCAGTCAGCAATATATTGATTGACCTCTTCCAAATCATCACGCCATACTGATAAGGCAGCATATTGAATAGGCGCAGAGGCGCAAGTATACGTTTCGCTAATCAGTATCTTAAGTTTATCAAAAACTGCACGCATAGATTGTGGTGCTGCAGCAAAACCTAAGCGATAGCCTCCAGCCCCCCATGCCTTACTGAGTCCGCCTGTAACAATAACCTGATCTGGAATAATCGTAGCAAGCGAGGTATATTCACGGGCTAACGGCGCGTAAATTTCATCACTAATGACTAATAGTTCGTGTTTTTGGCAAACTTCTGCCAGCCTTTGTAACTCAAGCGTCAGCTGCCCACTGGGATTGTTGGGCGCATTGAGTAGTAATATCTTCTGTTCTGCCGCAGGAAGTTCCGATAGATGCGCATCTAATTTCTCTGGATCAATGCTCCAGCCCTCATCAAAGGTGCACTGTGGCTTGCTGACTTTTTTACCCAAAATAACAGCCTGTGGTTCGTAACTCACCCAAGCAGGTGCCGGTAAAATCAAATGACCTTCTAATAGTTGCAATAATAAATACAACAGCATTTTAGAACCTGGTCCTACCGCAACACAATCAGCATCAAATTGCATCCCATAATATTGATTATGGTAGGTACAAATTGCCTCACGCAACTCAGGCAAACCTAATGAAGGCAAGTATATTTTCTGATGAGCATTTTTAATGAGCGCTTGGCGCAGCGCCTCTGGAACAGGAAATGGGGATTGCCCAAAGCCAAAGGCATGCACTTGTTCTCCATTACGCAGTAATTGCTGGCTATGCTGATTGATTGCAATAGTTGCCGACTCAACCAAATTTTCTATTTTGGAACTAAATTGCACCACTTCTCCTTCGATGAAAATACACAAAGCACCACAATACGAATAATGTAGGTATAAATAGCCATTGATCATCTATTCTATTTACATTCGGTATTTCTATTTTAAGGACAGTAAAATCAAAGTCTAACCCTTCTTTTTGCGCCTGTGAACCAAAAACCACATTATCAATAATAGTCCGATCAGCCTCTGTTGCTAAGCTAAATCCTAAATCCGATAGAACCTGCTCACCATTTAAGCCTTCCTTGACTGGAAGTTGAACCGTTTTCTGCACCCAATTTCCATCTAGATTCTCTCCTTGAATTTGTAATCGAATTTGCCGTTTTATCGTACCATCATCTATAAGGGAAACCAGCCTATGTGGGCTTTTTTCCTGATATTTATCGTACAATTGATCCATCCAAAAATCTGGCCTGAAAAAACTAAACGCCAATAGTATAAGCACTATTCTTTCAAATTTACTCAACGTAGTAAACATGTATCCTTGGGTTGCAGACGCAAAACACATCATAGCAAGAATCGCACCTGATATAGTAAAAAACAAACTCAATGGGCTATTAACACCGATTAATAGTAATTCGGTATTAAAGATAAACATAAAGGGCAAAATAGCAGTGCGAATATCATACGCAAAACTCTGCAATCCAGTCTTAATAGGTTCACTTTGGGCAATTGCTGACCCTGCGTAGGCAGCAAGTCCCACTGGTGGCGTATCATCAGCAAGGATGCCAAAGTAAAACACAAACATGTGCACTGCCACTAACGGCACAATCAGTCCTTGCTGCGCACCAATCGTTACAATGACTGGAGCCATCAAAGTTGAAACCACAATGTAGTTAGCAGTAGTCGGTAATCCCATCCCCAGAATCAGACAAATAGCAGCTGTTAATAGCAACATAATAATAAGATTGTTTCCTGATAGCCACTCAACAAGCGCTATCATATGCTGCCCTAGCCCAGTAAGCGTAACTGTACCGACTATAGTACCTGCAACCGCAGTTGCTGCAGCAATACCTATCATGTTGCGGGAACCGTTATACATACCGCGATAACAATCCATTAACCCCTCTTTTAACATGCTGACATGAGATACCGGAGTATGTATGAAAAATTTAAGTAGCGCTTTTTGCGTCAAAGTGATAAACATTAAGAACATAAGCGCATAAAACACCGAAGTTCCCGGAGAAAAACGTTCAATCACCATACACCACAGCAGCACCACAACTGGTAAAAAATAGTATAACCCTGACTTAACAACTGCCCCGGGTGGAGGCAGAAGAATATTGGGATCATGCAAGTCAATATCTGCTTCTTTATGGTACTGACTGCCATAGCGCAGCAAAGCGACATAGGCAGTCAATAACATACCACCTGCTAACCAAACAGTATGTCCCCCTACCGCTTCTTTTGTCCAACTAAAGGCATAATACAAAAACAAAGACAGCGCACTGATTCCTACAATAACTAATGCAGTATTTGCCAACGAAGTCAGCATTTTTGTTGTCCTCGCTCTAGGAATCCCTTTCAGATTGTTTTTACAAGCTTCCAGATGCACGATATAAATTAAAGCAATATATGAAACCAATGCTGGAAGAATAGCGTGTTTAATCACATCTGTGTATGGAATACCAACGTACTCTACCATCAAAAAAGCCGCCGCTCCCATAATCGGAGGCGTGAGCTGACCATTCGTTGATGCAGCAACCTCCACCGCGGCTGCTTTGTGTGCTGGAAACCCTACTTTTTTCATAAGTGGTATAGTGAAGTTACCAGTAGTAACAACATTAGCAATAGATGATCCAGAAATAATGCCACTTAAGCCAGAAGCGACCACTGCTGCTTTTGCAGGCCCACCACGCATATGACCCAAAAACACGAACGCCATGCGAATAAAGTACTGCCCTGCACCTGCTTGCTCTAAAATTGCACCAAATAAAACAAACAAAAACACAAAGCCAGTAGAAACACCCAAAGCCACCCCAAACACACCCTCTGTGCTAAGCCACTGATGCGACATTAGCTTAGACCAACTAACCCCCTTATGCTCAATAACATCAGGCATCCATGGTCCAGCTAAGGAATAGCCAATAAACACAATAGAAACGACAACCAATGTCAAACCAATCGCACGACGCGTTGCTTCCAGTAATAAGACAAGCCCAATAGAGGCAAAAATCAAGTCAGTCGTAATCGGACTTCCTGGACGGCCGGATAATTCTTCATGGAAGACAAACAAGTAAATAGCGCTAGCAGCACCCAAGACAGCTAAGCCAAAATCAATGCTGGAAATATGATTAGCTTTGCCGCTAAAAGGGAAGTAAAAAAAGATTAATGCTAATGAGAAAGCCAAATGGATAGCACGTGCTTCCGTGTCATTGAATATGCCGAAACCAAACCAAAAAGGCAAGGATGAGGCATACCAAATTTGGAAAAATGCCCATGATATAAGCACTGTGGAAACAAGCACATGCTCATGCCCAGATAGTGAACGTTTACCTAATTCAATGTTTTCTAATACAGACATACCCACAACCCTCCATAAAAGAAGGCCAACTCATCATAGTAAGTTGACCTTCCCAAGTTATATTAAAACTAACAAGGTAAAACTTATTTAATAAGTCCAATCTCCTTATAGTATCTTGCAGCCCCCGTATGCAGAGGTGCTGACAAACCATCTTGAGCCATTTGTGCCTTATTCAAATGTGCAAAAGCAGGGTGTAGTTTTTTGAAATCTTCAAAATTTTCAAAAACAGCCTTCACTAAGGTGTAAATCACTTTAGAAGAAACATTGCTGGATGTAACTAACGTAGCACCGACACCAAATGTCTTAGTGTCTTGTGCATTACCAGCATACATACCACCTGGAATCACTGCTGTACGATAAAAATCATTATTGCTGACAAGTTTGCTCACTGCTGAATTAGAAACAGTTACCAGACGTGAGTCACAAGAGGTGGTTGCTTCCTTAATGGATGCACTTGGATGCCCAACCGTGTAGACCATTGCGTCTATTTTGTTATCGCACAATGCTTTAGATTGCTCAGACGCCTTGAGCTCAGACGCCAACTTAAAATCGTCCATTGTCCAGCCCATTTCCTTCATAAGCACTTCCATTGTTCCGCGCTGACCAGAGCCTGGGTTACCTACATTAACACGCTTACCTTTTAGGTCCTCAATGCTTTCAATACCTGAATCCTTACGAGCAACTACTGTAAAAGGCTCTGGATGAACTGAAAATACTGAACGCAGTTGCTTAAAAGGACCGCTTTTAGCAAATTTACTGGTACCTTTATACGCATGATACTGCCAGTCAGACTGAGCAACACCCAAGTCCAATTCACCAGCACGAATAGTGTTAATGTTATAGACTGAACCACCTGTTGACTCTACTGTGCAACGCACATCAACCTTATTAGCTCGAGCATATTTATTCACCAAGCGGCATATAGCCCCACCAGTTGGATAATACACACCAGTCACACCACCTGTCCCAATGGTAATAAACTCCTTCGCCATAACAGGCATAGTAATGAGCAATGCTGCAAGTAGCATTATAGATTTAGCAATTTTTTTCACTATATAAACTCCTTGTCATTATGAATAGACAATTTAATAAAAACAATTTAAGCAAAGAATTAATTCATATTTTTCATATGCGTACAAATTCATCGCTTCACATCAACTAGCTAAAATTACTAGTTATAAATACGCTACGCACTGTATCATAAAGTGATATAAAAATACAATAATTCTTATGAAAACACAATAATTCTTATGAATTTACTGCATTGTGCGCTTTTATTCGTTTAGCTCTCCCAAAATTTTTTTACAGAATCAAAATCATGACAACGCTTAAACGCAGGAAGATTTTCTAAGATAGTCTTGCCGTAATCCTTGCTTTGTAGGCGCACGTCACCTATTAGTAAAATACCCTTGTCTTGCTGCGAGCGAATTAAACGCCCTATTCCTTGCCTAAGTTGCAGAATTGCACGCGCTAAAGCATCTTCAGTAAAAAAATTACGCCCTGCATCATCGTACCACTGTCGCCGTGCTTTTACTAACGGATCGTTCGGAGAAGCAAAGGGTAGTTTATCAATAATAACACAAGAAAGTGCTGCTCCCTTTATGTCAACTCCCTCCCAAAAAGTAGCAGTACCCAGCAATAAAGACTTCTTTGCATAGCGAAAATTATCCAGTAAATCTTGGCTACTCCTTTCTCCTTGTACAAACAATTTAAAATCCGAACGCTGCTCAAGCCACTCTTTTGCCCTATCCAAAGCTTTAAAGCTGGTAAACAATAGAAAAGCGCGCCCTTCAGTCAATTGCAATACGGGCAATGCCGTCTCCAACAGAGCCTCCAGTTGATGATCATTCTGCCAATTCGGTTCAGGCAACTTAGGCAAATACAACAATCCCTGTTCTCCATAGTTAAATGGTGAATCTAAACATAAAGTGCGAGCCTCAACACCAATTCTCTGAGTGAATAGTGAAAAATCCTGCTGAATTGCCAATGTAGCTGAAGTAAATATCCAATTGCCATTTGTATTATCAATTGCCTCACGCACAACGGGGGCAACCTTCATGGGTGTGATATACAAACGAAAATATCCCTCTTGTGAGACCTCAGTCCATACAATATCTGTTGCTTTATTGCCTTGCTCAGAACGCTCATACAAATCACGCCATAAAGCAAGCAATTCCTGCCCTCTATTATATAAATCGGCAATACTCTCATCACGCTCTGCATTTATTTCTAACTGTGTATTAAGCTGCTCTATGCAATGAATTAGCTCAACAACCCAATCTGTTATAACCGCACTCTCTGCGCATAATTCGTGCCAAGATTTTCTACCACTATGTGGTGCAAAGTATTTACGCCCTTTGTGGGCACAGTCATATAAGGATTTTATAGCCTTTGATAACAGCGCAGCGTCTGCGATTTTCTCAGAGATAGCCCGCTCAACATCTTCACACAAATCGCGCAAGGTCGCAAAATTTGCTTGGCGACTGAACATCAAACCAGCTGTCTCAGGAAAAGCGTGCGCCTCATCAATAATAAACACCTGAAAATCACTGAGTAGATTGCTTACTTTCTGTATTTGTAACTGTATATCTGCACACAGCAGATGCTGATTAACAATTAAGATATCAGCAGCACGTGCACGCCGTCGTGCTATGGCACAAAAATCCTCCTCCTCTATAACATCTTGGGAGCGTGTGCACACTATAGACCAGATATTGGCATCGGGGCGCACCTGCACACAATCTGCTTTATCTCCTGTTGATGTAATTTGTGCCCATTTCTCAATTTTTTGTAAATCTCTAAAATCACGTTGGCTTAAACGCGTTGCCTCTTCTCTTGCCATATAAAGGCGATTCTTAGAAAGATAATTTTCCTTGCCTTTAAGCATCTCTACGCGCACGCTACAGGACATAGCAGCCAATAACACAGGCAAGTCTTTTTTAAGCAGCTGCTCTTGTAACACTTTAGTACGCGATGCAATCAATGTTTTTTTACCAGCTAGCAGTATAGGAATAAGATACCCTAATGTTTTGCCCACACCAGTTGGCGCTTCAATCACACTATGCTGTTCTGATTGAACACATCGCACAATTTCTTGTGCCATCTCTTGCTGTTGTTTGCGCGCTTGAAAGCCCTCAATTCGCTCGTGTAGTGGAGACTTTTCGCCACACCAGTAGACAACTGCTTCTTCTAAAGCCATTATTAGGAGAGTGCTTTATAAGCGTTATGAAACAGCTGCATCCATGGTGACTGTTCTTGCCATGCGGCATCTGACCATGATAACTGCACTGACCGAAAAACCCGTTCGGGATGTGGCATACAAATACTAACACGTCCATCTGCGCTACAAACACCAGCAACTCCCTCGTGCGATCCGTTAGGGTTAAAAGGATAGACTGTGCTTATCTGATGCTTATAATCTACATAGCGCATTAGAATTAATCCCTTTTCGCAAGCCTTATCGTAGTCAGCAATAGAATCAAATACAGCACGCCCCTCTCCATGTGCAACTGGAACAGGGAGCACTGAATGCTGCATAGATTGGGTTAACACAGATTGGCTACCGTCCAGCTGTACCAATGCTAAACGTGCCTCATATTGTTCAGATAGGTTATCAACAAATTGAGGCCAATGCGCCGTTTTTGGAATAATGTCTTTCAGCGCAGCCAGCATTTGACAACCATTGCATGCACCAAAACTAAGCGTATCAGCGCGTGCAAAAAAACCTGCAAACTGATCGCGTAAACCTGTATTAAACAAAATAGTTTTTGCCCAGCCTTGACCTGCCCCCAATACATCACCATATGAAAAACCGCCACAAGCTGCCAACACCTGAAAATCTGATAACCTGCGCCTGCCATCTAATAAATCCTGCATAGAAACATCCCATGCCTCAAAGCCTGCGCGCGTATAAGCAGCTGCCATCTCATGATGCCCGTTGACACCTTGATCACGTAATATAGCCACTTTAGGCTTGCTATACATGATAGCTGGTGGCTCATCAATTTGAAAAGTTAATGCTGCACGCAGTCCCTGCTCACTAGTATCACTGGCAATAGCACACAAACTATCATACTCTTGCTCGGAACAGATACTATTGTCACGCAAGGCGCGCATCTGATAAGACACTTTACTCCAAGCGCGCCTTAGTGCAGATAAAGACAGTGACAGGCAGGGCGAATTATTCACCTTCACATCAATTTGTGCTGTTGTTTGCAGGCTGCCAATCCGACACGTATCGCAGCCTGCCAAGTACTGTTCAACCTCTAATCGCTTTGCATAAGGTGTTTGAATAACTACGCCTATTTCTTCAGAAAATAGTGCTTGTGCTGCACTCTGCGCGCACAAGTCAATGCTGAGTCCAATATTAGAAGCAAGTGCCATTTCTACCAAGCACGCCCATAAGCCGCCATCAGAACGATCATGATATGCCCACAGGATATCTTTACTTCTCAATTGCTTAATTGCCTCATGCAGGGTTATTAAAGCTTGAGGGCTATCCAAATCTGGACAGTCATTCGCCATTTGCTGCTCTGTTATTTCAGCAAATATAGAACCTCCCAAGCGATTTTTACTGCCGCCTAAGTCAATCAACCACAAATCACTTTCTGTAGTCGTGCACAGTTGCGGTGTAACTGTTTTACGTACATCAGCTACAGCGCTAAAGGCAGATACAACAAGCGAAACAGGCGATACAACCTGCTTCTGTGTATCATTATCTTGCCAATGCAAGCGCATAGACATAGAGTCTTTGCCTACAGGAATACTAACATCCAGTTGTGGGCAAAGCTCCATACCAATAGCATGAACCATATCAAACAAGTCGGCACTATCCTGCGCGTAATCTATAGCTGCCATCCAGTTTGCAGACAATTTAATATCTGACAAATGGCGTATGTCAGCAGAGAGGATATTAGTCAATGCTTCTGCGACAGCTAATCTGGCTGAGGCTGAAGCATTATGTACAGCAACTGGCGTGCGCTCACCTATTGCCATTGCTTCCCCAACATATTGCTGATAATCACGCAGGCTGACACCACAATCTGCTACTGGAATTTGCAGTGGGCCGACCATTTGATCCTGCGCCACTAATCCACCAACACTGCGGTCACCTATGGTAATCAAAAAGCTTTTATCTGCCACAGTAGGATGCTCCAACACATCCAACGCAAGCTTTTCTATATCATTGAGCGCTACATTAGTGACCCTATGCTCTACAGATACGCGCTCAACGACACGATGCATTTTAGGTGTATCTGCCAGTAAGGCAGTCAACGGTAGATTAACAATATCATTGTTAAACAAAGCGTCAACCAGCTCTAACTGTTGACTATCATTAGACTGACCAACCACACAAACAGGGCAACGCTCTCGCATACAAATTGCCAAAAAGGTCTGCAAGTGCGATTCACTAATGGCAAGAACATAGCGCTCTTGAGATTCATTGCACCATATTTCAGCAGGTGACATCCCATATTCATCTACTAAAATCTCACGCAAATTGATGCGTCCACCAGCACCCGCGTCGTGAATCAACTCTGGCAAAGCATTCGATAACCCACCAGCGCCTACATCGTGGATAGATAAAATTGGGTTTGCCTCATCTAACCACACACACTGATCAATTACTTCCTGCACACGCCGCTCCATCTCTGGATTACCACGTTGCACCGAAGCATAATCTAAAGCCTCTGACTGTGTGCCGCTCGTCTGGCTAGAGCTGGCACCTCCCCCCAGACCAATCAACTGCGCGCCGCCGCCAAGTACTATCAAATAACTACCGGAAGGGAAGGCACATTTAGTTAACAGCGCACCATCTATGTTTCCTAAACCACCTGCCAACATAATGGGCTTATGGTAGCCGCGCCACAATTCATCATCTATCTGTTGCTGCCAACTACGAAAATAACCATTAATCACAGGTCTGCCAAACTCATTGTTGTACCGTGCAGCACCAATTGGGGCCTCCAACATAATTTGCAGCGCAGAAGCAATATTTGAGGGAGTGCCTATTTGCCTATCTGCCATGAAGCTATCTGGCAAGTCCAAATAGGATACACTGTAACCAACTAAACCCACCTTAGGCTTTGACCCGCGACCAGTGGCTGCCTCATCACGAATCTCTCCTCCTGCACCTGTTGCTGCACCCGGAAAAGGTGAAATAGCTGTAGGATGATTATGTGTTTCTACTTTAATTTGATTATGTACTGTGCGCTGAATAGAGTCATACTTGCCAGAATAAACTCGCCAACTATAGCCCTCTCCCCCTGCAATAACAGCCGCATTATCATCATAAGCTACCAATGCCTTGCTACTTGTACAAGCATGAGTATTACGAACCATAGCAAATAATGATTTGCTATGCTCTTTCCCATCAACCGTCCACTTTGCATTAAAAACCTTATGGCGACAATGCTCTGAATTAACTTGTGCAAACATCATCAATTCTGCATCGGTGGGGTTACGCTGCAATGCTTGGAAAAGGTCGTATAAATAAACTATTTCATCATCACTCAGTGCCAAACCTAGCGCGCTATTGATCTCCTCTAACATCTGCTTACCCTTAGTAAGCATTGGAATATGGGATACCTGCTGCTCCACTTGCTTAACGAATAAGTCACCTACTTCGCCAAAGAACACACTTTGAGTCATCTTATCATGCAAAAGCGGAGCTATTGTGTCCAAGGGAGCATCACTGGTGTAACAGTGCGCATACTCAATACGTTGAATCATATCAAGCCCCACAATGTGCGCAAGCTGGGTTGCTTTAGTAGACCAAGCTGAACACGTACCCACTCGTGGCGTAACGACTAGTGCATCTTGTTTAACTTGACTGGATAAAGAAGCTTGCAATAATTGCTCTAGTTGCTGCAATGACTCAGCAGACAAAGCTGAAGCAGTCTCTACTATATAAAGCCACTTCCCTTGTAGTTCAGTTACAGGGATATTCTGCTTATGGGCAGTATCCATAATCTGTGCTGCACGAGGCAGGCTAAGAGAGCGCGTGCCAGAGAAAAGCAGCACGGTTATGGTTTTGCAGGTTGGGATTGCTTAGAAGATTTTTCCTCTTCGTTCTCACCAGTAGGCAACTGCAACTTGGGGGGAATAGCCAATTCGCGCAACTGCTCATTGGCAATACTGCTTTCATTTTCAAGCCCCAAAGTAGAGCAAGATGCTAACAAAAAAACTAAAACCACACTAAACAGGACATTAAAACGATTCATATTACTATAGCACTCCCGCCTGATTCATCGCTCCTAAAACACATTCATGATATGCTGTTGATAAAGGCGTAAGTGGCAACCGCATCGCGCCGCTGCACAGACCCATCTGCTGAAGCGCCCACTTGACAGGGATAGGATTGGATTCACAAAAAAGATGGGTATGCAGTCCACGCAAAGAATCATCCACCCTTTTAGCCGCATCAAAATCTCCTTCTAAGGCAAGGCGATACAAGTCATGGTTAGCACGTGGCGCAACATTTCCGGTTACAGATATACCACCTGCTCCACCTAAGCGCATAAACTCTAAGGCTGTAGCATCATCTCCAGTCAGGTAGATAAAATCAGAGCGCTGGATTAAATCTTGCATCTGCTTCAATCGTTCTAAATTACCCGTAGCATCTTTAATACCGATGATATTAGGAATAGATGATAAGCGCGCAACGGTTTCAGGCAAAATATCGGTGACAGTACGACCAGGAACGTTATACAGAATTTGGGGAACATCAACAGACTCTGCGATCAATTTATAATGTTGATATAGACCTTCTTGGGTAGGCTTATTATAGTACGGCGCAACCAATAAGCAAGCATCTGCACCATCTTCTTTAGCGTACTGAGTTAAGGTAAGTGCTTCAGACGTTGCGTTAGCGCCTGTCCCAGCAATAATAGGCAGCCTGCCTGACATTTTTTTGATTACTCGACGAATAACCGCACGATGCTCATCAACATCTAAAGTAGCAGATTCACCAGTTGTGCCAACAATTACCAAACCATCCGTGCTATTTTTCTCGTGCCACTCTAACAAATCATCTAACGCTGAATAATCAATAGCACCACCTTCTTGCATTGGCGTAACCAGCGCAACAATAGAACCTTTAAACATAATCAAAAACCAACATTAAAGGTGCATATTGTATCACCTGCACAAACGCCACACACATCACCTACACTGGTATAACTAAAATGGAATTTCATCATCATCAAAAGAAGTAGCAGGCGGTGGTGTAGTTTGCTGTGGTGATTGTGTGGCAGACGGTGGTGGTGCCACCTGCTGCTGTGCTCTCTGTGGCTGATAAGATGCATTACCTTGTCCGTCAGAGGAGCGGTTAGATGCGGAATCAAGTAACTGCATACTGCCTTCAATATCAACTACAACCTCTGTTGTATATCTATCTTGACCGCTTTGATCTTGCCATTTTCTAGTCTGCAACTTTCCCTCTACGTATAATTTACTACCTTTCTTGGCATACTCTGCGACTACATCAGCTATACGACCAAAAAACACCACACGATGCCATTCTGTTTTTTCCCGCATTTCACCTGAATTTTTATCTTTCCAACGCTCTGCAGTAGCAAGACTTATATTTACTATAGAATTACCATTATTTGCAGTTCTTTTATCAGGATCAGAACCCAAATTACCAATCAAAATAACCTTATTAACGCCACGCATAAATACAACCTTTTTGTAACTAATTAAAACACACCTATAAAAGGATAACGAACAGCCAATTATCACATAAGCAGGTGGACAACATTGCTGCTTGTTATGAACAAAAGCGATTTTTTCTTTAGCCTAAAAGCACTATAATATTGGCGCAAATGTCTTGTTCAAAATGGCTTTCTCCCTGCCACAGTATTTGCGCAACTGCTTATAACTTTCTCTTAATCTTGATTTGAGCTGCTTGGTATAGCTATAGCGTCGCTTAATCACGTCACATTTGCTTTCTCCTATTAGCCCATTATGGCTCAGAGGGAGAAGTCCTCTGCTCTGTAATATATCCCAGCCTTCAGCAATGTAGTCTCGCCACTCTCCAGAACAGGAGTAATTAAGTGTTTCCACGCCATTACGACCCAGTATAGTCTGCTTAGTAGGCTCACCATTTTTGATATCAATGCGGCTAATAAAGGCAGAAGTAATCGTTTTATTATTCTGAGACAGACGCACTACACTGAGCACATGGAATTTTTTAGTATCCTTACTTATTTGACAAATATAAGTTGACTTTTTATGACCAGTAAGTGGTGACTTCAAATACAGGCGATCTTCATTCACTACAAAACTACGCTCAAAGCACGCCCCATCTTTTTTACCTGAAAACACGGGCTCTATACATTCTGACCGAACAATATTTTTATCCTTTTTAGTGGAAGAGCATCCTGATAGGAATAGCGCAATCAAAATCAGCAAAACCAGTCTATTTTTGTTCATTATTTAACCCTCTTATGTGATAGGAAAGACAACTTAACACAGGTAAATCATTTCCACCAGTAGCATTGATTTTGCTCTATCTTAAATGCTTCTAACATTTCAACAGCACTCCCTTCAAAGGCACCGGGCAAACCAATGTGACTAAAACAACGGTGCGGAATACCCCAGTCTTCCAATAATGGAATGGCACCAATCACACCAGCCGGTGCGTCAATCAAGATACGGGCAGGCATTAAACGTACCGGCAAGTATTCAACTGGTCCAATTAAAAGCAGGCGTGAAGCACTTTTTGTATACTGAACACTACGAATGGCTTGTAATAAAGTTAAAAAACCTTCCTTTTCAGCAACCCATACTTGACTTTGCAATGCGCTATCTGATAGCGTAAACCCTGATGAAAATTGTAGCGCATTTTGTATCAGTTGTTCAGATAACATATTAAATACCTTGCGCCTAAACCCAGAATCTGATTTTTATTTGCAAGCATAATAAATCCTTTAATTTATTTTTCTAATTGGCGCAATTGCTCTAACTTATTTAGGTAAAAATGACAAAACACCAATGCAGTAAATAACACTGCAAATAGGTTAAAAACGGGAATGTATAAGACAAGCGATAAAGCAACACCAAGCCACAATCCTTTTTCTTTTAGGTATGAGAGCTCTTGAGGAGTAGCAAAATCAGCGAGCACATCATATGCAAAAATTCGTTTATTTAGCCAGCCATTTAGCACAAAAGAAGCCATAAAACCCAAGGGAACTAAGAGTACCAACGGCAACAACAGCAACCACAAAAACATATAAATAAGCAATGACTTAATAGCATTCGACAAGGACGGCAAAAAAGTAGATTGTTGGTTGCGCTCTAACGATGGGTAATGCTTTGATACGTGCTTTAACAACATGGGCATTAAAAAAGAAGAGGTCAATAATAGTGCGCTGACATACACAAGAGGCATCCAAAATATAAACAGTATGGCATATCCTGCATACGCTAGTAACCAATCAATACCCCAGCCAGAAGCCACTCCATCAGACACAGTGTGCGTAAAATAAAACTGAGTATCATCTGCGATACTAAAGAAAATAACACCCCAAAATACTGCTGCCAAAAGCGTTGGCATACACGCCAATAGGAGTATTTTAGGATGCAGCAAGTCTGCTACGATCCTGCTAATCATCAGAAAGAAGATACCACCACATAACCATGTTCTTGTTTTTCACAAAAACGCATCTATGCAGTGGTATTAAGTCAATTTTTTTATGTGATTCTGTCTGATATTAAAAGGTATATTGCACACCAAATCGAGTATTGAAGTTACCTACTAGAACTAAGGCAGTATCCCCTCCTCCAGCACCAAAAATATCACTAACACCTACTTTGTTTGCTGCAAAGTAATATGGACGGTCTATCATAAAATGCAAGGCGAAGTTATTGCCAACGTGCCAATTAAACCCTGCTTGATAACCAACTAAAAATCCTGAGACATCAGCAGAAAAACCACCTCCAGTAGTATTTGCATTTTCTACTGTAACCGTTGCATAGCCAAAGTGACCACCCAAGATAAATTCAACATTTTCATACAGTGCAGTTTTATCGTAATTCACTGTAAATGCCATGAAATCCTTGAATAGAGTTAATTCAGCATCGTCGCTGCCATTTCCACTTGCCGTTTCCGAATCAAATGGAGTAGGTGCAATAATATTTTGCTCTCCAATATAGCGAATGCGTCCATACAGATAATGACTGTTTTTCTTGCCACCGCCAACACTAAGATCAATACCAGCTGGTGTGCTACCTGCACCAAAATTAAATATCCTCAAGTCTTCAGATCCAGCGCGCTCATTTTCCCCGTGCAGTTCTAAGTAGTGATGCACCAAATTAAAGCGCAATAAACCGTCTGCAAACACCGGTTGAATAGTTGAGCATAATAGCAGTAACAATACGCACTTAACAGTTTTCATTTCTCTCTCCAGATAAATAATTAAAATAAAAAAACCTGCCATAGAGACAAGCAGGGCTTTATTTTAACGCACCAATTCATTAAAAACACTTTTTTTCTGAATGATAGTGCAAGTTCCTACAACAAGTCAGGTCTTTTCCTGTTTGTATTCTCTAAAGCCTTCTTATACCGCCATTGTTTAATAGCAGCATGATCTCCTGAGCGTAGCACATCAGGTACACGCATCCCATCCACTGCTTCAGGTCTGGTGTAATTGGGGTAATCCAATACAGCATTAGTGAAAGAGTCCAGCTGAGCTGACTCGGCGCACCCTAAAGCATTTGGCAACAGTCTAATAACACTTTCCATAAAAATCATTGCTGCTAACTCTCCACCGCTTAGAATATAGTCGCCAACACTAAGCTCATAGTCAACAAAACGTTCGATGAAGCGCTCATCTATACCTTCATAGCGACCACATACTAAGACAAAATGTGCCTCCTCGCGCATTGCATAATCATTGGCAAGTTGCTGCTTCAGCAAGGTACCTTGTGGGGATAGATAAATAACAGGAATTTGTCCACATTCTTTCCAAATAGCCTTTAAACAATCAGCTAATGGCTGGTAAGACATAACCATACCTGGACCGCCTCCAAAAGGGCGATCATCCACACGATTATGTGCTAGTTTAGTATATTCCCTTGGATTCCAAAATTGAACTGAGCTGATTTTTTTTTGGATTGCTCGTCCGATAACACCTTCTTGCATCCACCACTCAAATGCACAAGGAAATAAACTCACTACTTCAAAGCGCATCCCAATCCTCTTCCCAATTCACAATAATACGTGATGGCTCTATTGCAATAACAATTTCAGGGCGCTTGAACGGTATTAAATAGCGCTTGCCTTCACACTGAACAATGAGTACATCATTCGCCCCTGTTTCTAGCATGTCAATGACTTCCCCTAAAAAAACACCCCTACTATTCTCAACCTGCATACCAATGAGCTGATGCCAGTAATACTCACCCGCTTCAAGTGAGGGTAACTGGCTCATAGGAACTTCAATTAATGCACCTATAAGCTCACGAGCCTTTTCTGGTGTATCAATGCCATTCAATTTAGCAAGAACTGCACGATTGGGCTGCACTTTGATTTGTGCAACATCACAACGCTTTAACTCACCTTTCGGTGTGCGTAATTGCCAATCAGTGTACGCCTTTATAGAAGCTCGCTGCTGTGTAAAAGAAAATAATTTTATCCATCCGTGAACACCAAAAACACCACTGATTTCAGCGATAACAATATATTGCTCTGTCATTATTTACAACGATTAGGACAGCAGACATAACGACCGCTTTGCTCCTTTGACAAAGTCAAGAGAGAGCGTGCCAAAGAACTGCTTTTATAGGAGTAGCGCACAAACATGATAGACTATACAACAATTTGCTATAGATGCTCACTATGACTATGCTACTTTTGAATAAATAAAATTGATAGGAATGTCTTCCTCGCTCTCAAAAGTTTTCTCTGTATAAACATCAGGCTTATCTAACAGTGCGCGCACTAAACGATTATTAAGGGCATGGCCTGATTTAAATGCCTCATATGATCCAATAATAGGACATCCTAAAACATATAAGTCACCAACAGCATCTAACACCTTGTGCTTAACCAATTCTTCATGGAAGCGCAACCCCCCTTCATTAATAGGACCTCTATCATCCAATACAATAGCATTATTGATGCTACCGCCTAATGCCATATTATTTTTACGTAGCATTTCAGCATCTTTCAAAAACCCAAAAGTACGAGCACGAACCATCTCTTTCAAAAAAGTCGTATGGGAAAAATCCACCGTATAACTCTTATTGGTTTCATCCAAAACAGGACTATTAAAATCTATAGAAAAGTTAAGTTTAAAGCCATAATAAGGCTCTAATTTAGCCCAGCCACCGCTGACCTCATCTCTAACTTCAACTGGTTTGATTATTTCAATAAACCGTTTATATTCAGGTAAAATCTGGATGCCTGCAGACTGCAAAGCAAAAATGAACTCAGAAGCACTACCATCTAATATTGGAATCTCTAAGGCATCAACCTCTACTATCAAATTATCAACACCGATTCCATACAATGCTGACATAAAATGCTCAATAGTGTGTACTTTAACACCTTTAGAATGAACCAGTGTTGTGCATAAAACCGTTTCTTGAACAGCTAATGCTGTGGCAACTATATCAACAGGCGGATTAATGTCTATTCGGCGAAAACAAATGCCTGTATTCTCCTTGGCTGGCAAAAGTCGCATAGAAACATTAACACCGCTATGTAAGCCTATGCCTGATAGTGTTATAGGATATTTAATAGTTGCTTGGTAAATCATTCTTAAAAATGCTTAGAAACCCAACCCTTAAACCGTTTGCTAAGCCCTTCTGTCTCCCCTTGTTGGGAAACCGAATGTATTGCAACTGGATTACTGGTACTGTGTGCATATTTAATCAAGCCAACAACAGTTGCGTACTGCGGATCATAAATATCAGGGATAACGGAATCTATACCATGTGGTTCACCGATGCGTGCAGGCACTTCTAAAGTTTCTTCTGCCAGCTCCACCAAGCCTCTAACCTTTGACGCACCTCCTGTGAATATTAAGCCCGCTCTAAGCAAATCCCAATATCCCGCGCGCATCAAATGCTCATGAATGTCATTAAATAATGCTTCGTAACGTGCTTCCACTGCTGGCGCAAGTGTTGCAAGCGACATTTCTCTTGGCGCTCTCCCACCGACACTAGGTACTTCAATAATTTCCTCACTGGACGCGAGCTGCGTCCAAGCATATGCGTGGTGTGTTTTTATTTTTTCTGCATCATGATTTGGTGTACGTAGCAACATAGCAATATCGCGCGTCACCTGTTGGCCTGCCACTGGAATATTCGCAATATGGCGAATAGAACCATCAATAAAGACTACTAAATCCGTAGTACCTGCACCAATATCAATCACACACGCACCCAGTTCACGCTCATCTTCAGTTAGCGTTGCTTCACTAGCAGCCAAAGGCTCTAACACTACCGCCTTAATCTCAAGTCCACACTGATTAATACACTTGCTAAGATTCTGCACTGCACTGGAAGCGCAAGTCACCATGTGCACTTTGGCTTCTAAACGAACTCCTGACATCCCTACTGGCTCTTGGATTCCAGATTGGCTGTCAATGATATACTCTTGTGGCAAAATGTGCAAGACATGCTGGTCAGCAGTAATTGCTACTGTACTTGCGCTATCTAAAACGCGCTGAACATCCTGTCCAGTCACCTCTTTATTGCTAATAGCAACCATACCAGCAGTATCACGTGATCCAATATGATTACCCGATATACCCACATATACATTGCCAATACGGCACCCTGCCATCAACTCAGCTTGACGAACAGACTCACGAATAGCATGCACTGTACTTTCAATATTAACTACAATACCTTGCTTTAACCCTTGAGACGGATGAGAAGCGCGACCAATAACTTCTACACCCCCGTTGGCATGGCGTTCTGCAACAACCACAACAACCTGCGATGACCCGACATCTAAGCCTGCGATAATTTCTCTGTTGTGGTTATCATTTATCACTATTCAAATACTCCCTTTGACCAACTGCAAAACCAGTATTGTAGCGCATATCAATACGACTTTCAACGAGCTTTTCCAAATTATTATCTACTTTCAGAAAATCAAATATTTGCATGATTTTTTTGGGTAAATCAACATTATCAAAGATGAGCAAAATACCTGAATTCAACACAACTTCTACCCCACCATAATCCTGCACATTTACGCTTGAAATAGCGAAATCGCCTGCATTAAAATACTGCGTGAGCACTTCAATATACTGGACTGCCTGTGTTAAATTTTGAGTACTAACCGATACCGTAGGTAATTGTCTATCAGCTATTCTAACTTCAGAACCTGAATAAACACCAGCCGCACTGGTTACTAAATGCTTATTCCATGCAAACAGCGCATTTTGCTCAGACAAACGCACTAACATCTTATTAGGCCAAACCAATGTAATTACTGCCTTATCTACCCAATCCACTGACTGGCGAATAGCGAGCTCAATCTCATTTTCATCTAACAGCCACCAATTTTTCTGTGCATAGTTATGCAAAAACTGCTCAACTTCAGCCACATCTATACGTTGATATGAACCTTGCAGTTCAACCACTTCTAAACGCACATTAAACGTCCCATATAGAACAACACCAAGCACTACCGCAGAGCATAAAGACCAAAACCAATTAAAATAAGAAGACACACTAATGGGCACTTATAATGGTCACCAAATCTGCGTAACTAAGACCAACTGCTTGTGCAGCAGTAGGCACTAAAGAGTGATCCGTCATACCTGGTATTAAATTGACCTCTAATAAAAACGGCTGTCCCTCCTCATCTATCATAAAATCTACCCTGCCCCACCCTTTAGCACCAATAGTTTCTAATGCCTGAAGGCTTAATTTATTGATAGCATCCTGCTGTTCAACGCTTAATTTTGCTGGACAAATAAAGGCAGTATCATCTGCCACATACTTAGCATGATAATCATAAACTCCTGTTGCTGGCTTGATTTCAATAGGCGGTAAAAGATGACCTGCAAGCATAGCAACTGTAATCTCACAACCTTGAATCATCTCCTCAACCATTAAATGCTCATACTGCTCTACCCGAACCAATGCATCAGGCAGATCATGAGCACGATAAACCATCTCTAAACCAAAGCTTGATCCCTCACGAACAGGCTTTATGACAATAGGACGTTCCCAGCGCAATGTGGCGCGCTCCTCCTTTGTTAAATAGCGTGCGCTGGGCACTGGCAATCCAGCCTGCTGCCACAATGACTTAGAGCGCATTTTATCCATAGCCAACGCACAGGCATCATAATGGCTACCCGTGTAATCGATCCCTAACAAATCTAATGCAGCTTGTACTCTACCATCTTCTCCTGCGCCTCCATGGAACATTAACACAGCCTTATCAATTTGAGCAGATGATAGTTTATCAAGCCCATGCCGCCAATCTTGAACATCCCACTTCTCAACTGACAAGCCCAAATCTCTTAAACACTCATAGACAAAGCCAGCACTGACTAACGACACCTCTCGTTCATCAGAGTCACCACCACACAAAACCACTATACTGCGGTAGCCACGAATTTTGGCCTGCGCCTGTAATAGTATATGCTTCCAATCAGTCATTTTTCTCTAACTCAAATATTTTTCTCAGCGACGCAGAAATGGACCCTGCCCCCATGCTCAACAGAACATCATTCTGTCTCAATATGCTCTCAATCACCTCTGACAAATCCTCTTCATCTTTAACTGACAAAACATTTTCAAGCCCACGCAAACGCAAAGCAGACATAAGGGATGCTGTATCGGCAGATGGGTTGTGCGCCTCATTTGCAGAGTAAACTGGCATAATAATGAGTATGCTATCTTTCAATTCTGCCAGAACACGTATAAAATCATCAAACAAATGTTGAACTCTTGAGTAACGGTGCGGCTGCACAATCACAACACGCCTTCTATCACTTTCCCAAGCAGCATGACAGGCACGCCAAGTAGCGGTTATCTCTTTGGGATGATGGGCATAATCATCTACCCAAATAAAAGAGCGCTCCTGCCAAGTAATTTCTCTCCAATCAAAGCGCCTGCCAACGCCTGAAAAATTAGACAATGCCTCACGTATATACTTCATATCAATGCTCAGATAATCAGCCACTGCGATTGCAGCCAGTGCATTAGATACATTATGTTCACCAGGAATAGATAAAACCATATTGTTATATTCTATTCCTCCAATTCTTAAGTCAAACAGCATTTGCAACCGCTCTTGCCTCACGTGAACCGCCCTGTACTGTGCGCTTTCATCAAAGCCAAATCGCAAAATTTTGCGCGATAAGCGCGTGATAATCTCACTAACCCCTGCATCATCAGCTGATACCACATTCACTCCCCAAAAAGGCACGTTATGTAAAAATTCCACAAAAGCATTTTGCAATGCAACGATGCTATTATCATAGGTTCCCATATGATCTTCATCTATATTAGTAACCACAGAAATCACAGGCAATAAATGCAGAAAAGAAGCATCACTTTCATCCGCCTCTGCCACTAAGTACTCCCCACTCCCTAACTTAGCATTAGCAGAAATCGCATTGAGCCTACCACCGATAACATAGGTCGGATCCATCTCAGCTTGTGCCAATATAGCAGCAATCATTGAAGTAGTTGTTGTCTTACCATGTGTCCCTGCCACTGCTATGCTGTGCTTAAAGCGCATCAACTCAGCCAGCATTTCAGCGCGACTAATTATCGGAATTTGGCTTTCACGTGCAGCTTTTACTTCCACATTATCAGCACTAATTGCGGACGAAACAACGACCACATCTGCGCCCAACAAAGCCTCAGAAGTGTGCCCAATACGAATTTCAGCGCCCAAAGACTGTAGGCGCTTAACCACATCACTTTTAAATACATCGCTTCCGCTAATAGAATAGCCTTCACTCAGGAGCAACTCCGCAATACCCGACATGCCTGTGCCACCGATTCCAATCATATGAATATGCTTAACCGTAAAGCGCATAAATAAACCTCAATCTCTATATTTGTTAATCAACGTATCCAAGCAAATCTGCGCCACCTTCTCGTCAGCATCATTAACACCGAGCTCCAACATGTTTTTATGCATCCTCACCAACAATTGTGGCTCTTGCAGAATCTGCTCTATACATTGCTCAAGTGCCTGGTTTAACTGCTCTGTTTGCACTATCATCCATGCAGCTTCAGCATGAACCAAATGCTGAGCATTTAGTGTTTGATGATCATTTGTTGCAAAAGGGAACGGCACTAATATCGCAGGCAATTTTACTGCAATCAACTCGCTCACTGTAAGCGCGCCGGAACGAGCAATAACCACATCTGCCCACTGATAAGCCTCCTGCATATCATCAATAAAAGCCATCACAGTCAGATTACTTAACCCTTTATCAGTCACGTTGGCTGATACCGCATCAACATTTTTACCACACTGCAAGCGCAGCATAACCGGCTGCTCTTGAAAATGAGCTGCCACCATTGGAATGGCTTTATTAAACACCGCAGCCCCTAAACTCCCACCAACACACAATATACGCAAAGGACGCTCGCTGCTAAAGCCATATTGACTAAAATCATGTTGCTGCTTAGCGATAAAGCCTGAGCGCAAAGGATTACCCGTAGTATGGAGCTTATCACTATGCGCAAAAGTCTGAGCAAACGCCTGACAAACCGCTTGCGCAAGATAAGCATTAAAATAATTTGCCATACCCGCATGAGCATTTTGCTCATGTACTACAACTGGCATATCCCAGAAACGGGCTGCCAATGCAACGGGCAGTGTCACATAGCCCCCCATCACTAACACAACCATCTCCTTTTTCCTATTCCTAATCGCACGCAAATGAGAAGATGCTTGACAAAAAGCCCGCAACAACCTCCAAGGCAAACTTAACCAGCGCAAAACACCTTTACCCAGGAATCCCACAAAATCAATTGGGATAACCTGAAAAGGCGTATCTTTTAGCAAACGATGCTCCATCCCCTGAGGCGTTCCCAACCAAAAAACTTCTGCACCTTCTGAATGCACTCTATCTGCTACAGCTAAAGCAGGAAACACATGACCCCCAGTCCCAGCAGCAACCACTACTATCGCTTTTTCTGACCAACTACTAAGCACAATCCCTCTCCTATTCTGCCGTTTCTTGTTGCTTACTAAGCCATACGCGGCGCACTTCAATATCTGCGCGCGCAACAATGCCAAAAATAACACACATCATTAAAACATTCGTGCCACCATAGCTCATTAAAGGCAACACCAAACCCTTAGGGGGTAACAAACCAAAAGCCGTTCCCATATTAACAGTTACCTGAAAAAACAACCATAATCCTAAACCTAATGCCACTGACCCTGCAAATAAAAGATTCAATCGCCAAGAAAGTGCGCACAAAGCAAATAACCGCCACAAAATCAAGGCATACAGCAACAACAATATACATAGGCCTAAAAAGCCTGTCTCTTCAATATAAACTGCTATTACAAAATCGGAGTATTCATCAGGTAAAAATCCTAATTTTTGCACCGAGCCCCCCAAACCAGTGCCGAACCAGCTCCCTTGCGAAATAGCCATCAAGGAATGTGAGACTTGATAACCCCCACTCAAATACTCTCTCCATGGATCCGTAAAATCAATAATACGCTCCACTCGATACGGCTCTGCATACAGAACCATACCTAAAATAGCGACCACCACCGCTAATAATATTGCAAATCCCCCTATATTTGCGCCAGCAAAAAACATCATCCCCATCACAATAAAAGCGATCCCAACCATAGCACCAGCATCAGGCTCTAAAAACAACAGTATAAGCACAACTGCCAACGGTACAGACAACACCTTAATACTATTTGTCCAATCTGTGCGCATTGCTGGTGCAAATTTCTCAATATAGCCTGCCATAAAAATGATAAACGCCAACTTCATAAACTCAGAAACCTGCAGACTAAAAAAAGGTAATTTAATCCAGCGCCGACTTCCTCTAACCTCTGCCCCAAATTGTGGGAATAGCACTAAAACCAACAATGCAACCGCTAATAAATATAAAAACCAGCGCATCCTACGCCACACTTGCAGCGGAAAATAGGTAATAACCCAAAAAGCCATTAAACCTAACGATATAGCCGTCCACTGCCGCAAGGCCATAGCATACGGAACTCCAAACTTGCGCACACTAAAATCAACACTTGCTGAAAAAACCATCACAGCACCAATGCAAATCAATAATGAAACTGCTAATAGCAGAATATAGTCCCTATCCTGCTGTAACCATTTTGTCGCGCTGTTAATCAGCTGTATATACACTGCCAGAACACCTAATAAAAAAGCATACGGCTAACAACCGTATGCTTTTTTGTGGTAAAAACATAATAGAAAACTAAATCAACTTACCATGATAATCAGCAATACCTGGATTTTGCTTCACACTCTTGACCGTAGGATGATTCACTTTAGCTAACTCTAACGTTCCCTTATCGCGCAAATAATCAGAGACAACATCCCAAATTAAACGCCCTGAACCCACTTGATCAACCTGTGCCCAGCCAGCAACCGTATATGATTTATCACTCTCTATTGGGCTGCCGTTATCTAAGCGCAACTCAGAAATACGTTGCCCAAACGCTGCAGTTGGATCAATAGTGTAATCCATACCACCAACCCGTACCATATCACCACCTGACTGCAAATAAGGATCCTTAACAAATAAATTCTCAGAAATACCTTCTAAAATACCTTTTATCTGTGAACCTTTAAGTTCTGAGCGATACGTTTCGCCGTATGTCATAGAAGTTTGATCAAATACATTCTCCATGCTAATCTCACTGCCTGTAGGTATAGAAGTTCCCCAGCGCACACCAGCAGACAAAGCAATCTGAGTATCATGCTCCTCACGCAAAGCATTAACGATCACTTGATCCCAAGTGCCCATAAAATTACCTCTACGATACAAAGTTTCACCTGCAACTGCTAACTTTTCACTCAAAATATCTTTATATTTTTTGCCTAAGCGCTGCTTACTAACATAAGCATCCTCACGCCGTGACTCCACAATATTTTCATCATACACTCTATTACCCAGATCTGTTAGAAAGGTCTCCATCTCAGCATCTTTAGACAAAAACTCAGAAAAAACAGGAACCAACGTATAACTGACACTACGCACGCCAGCATCACTCAAATCAAAATCCATCACACCAACAAACTTACCATTAGAACCTGCATTGGTAACCAAGGTATCCCCGCCGGCATTCTTCACCTTCACAGGTTTGGGTATGCCATCATGTGTATGCCCACCTAAAATAGCATCAATACCAGTCACTCGACTCGCCATCTTCAAATCAACATCCATACCATTATGAGACAACATTAAAACTAAAGCAGGCTTCTCATCCTCACGGATAGTATGCACTAAATCCTGCAAATCTTCCTCACGCAATCCAAACGACCAATCTGGAAAATTTGCAGGTGGATTAGCATTAGCTGTACGAGGAAACGCCTGCCCAATAATCACCACTTTCAATCCATTGACCTGCTTAACTGTATAAGGCTTAAAGGCATGCCCTGAATCCTCATCAAACATACCATATCCATATTTATCAGTCATCTCCGTATAGGTATCCTCAAGCAAAGCATCCTCTTTAATGCGGACATTCTGACCAATAAAATCCCCACTAAAGGCTGCAATATTAGATAGGACCTCTGCCTCAGCATACGTAAACTCCCAATGGCCAACCATTGCATCAACACCCAGCAAATTAGAAGCCTCAACCATATCACGACCACGCGTCCACAAAGACGTAGCAGAACCATGCCACAAATCTCCGCCATCTAAAGTTACTGTATTTTGTTGGCCACCAGCAGCCTCTCGCAACTGTCCCAACAAAGTTTTAATATGAGAAAAACCACCCACCTTGCCATACGTATTAGCAGCCTCATCAAAATTCAAATACGTAAAAGCGTATGACTCAGGACTATTAGCAGGTACATTAACCGCATTTAATAAATTAGAACCCACCAAATGCGGTAATTTACCAAACGCAGGACCCATGCCTAAATTAACATTCGGTTCACGAAAATACACTGGTTTTAACTGTGCATGCGTATCAGTAATGTGCAGAATACGTACCTTACCCTGCATTGGCAAGTTATATAGCCTGCCTAAAGCCTGCCCCGCTTTGGCTCGACTAAATCGTGCTGGATTCTGCGAACAACCAGCAAACATCCCTGCGGCTGCACCAACACCCATCATCTGCATAAATTCACGTCTATTTAGATTCATAATTTATCTCCTTTCTACCTCACTC
>CBDCOD010000024.1:0-107500 GCA_965219665.1 Gammaproteobacteria bacterium
GTCGATTGACCTGACAGCGTAGAGGTTGGAGAAAGAAATACCGTCATACCACTAACCGGCTCCGCCGTTAGCACCACAGTAAATGTGCTACCACCGCCCCCTTCTGTTACAGAGGCAGTAGTGCGACTAAGACTATAACCAGGTCTCTCATCATCAATTACCTCAACAATAACATCTGATAAAGTCGTAGCAACACTGTAACCAGAGTCCCCATTAACAACTGTCAGCGTCAGCGTCACAAAAACACCATCATCATTTGCCTGATCATCTATTGCCTCAACTGAGACCGTAATAGACGTGTTCCAAGTCGCAGAAGTGAAACTCAATAATATACTACTCTGACTATTCGTGTTTTGACCACTTAACTCTAACTGCGCAAGCCCTTGAACCTGTGTAGAAGCAACCGATAGCGTAACCGTAGATAATGGCTGCGTCTGGGGGCGAATCTCAAAAGTTGCCGACCTACTACTACCTGCCTCTTCTGTGATAAGCAGCGATGTTGGAACAACTACAAAGCCTGCAACATCATCATCTGTAACGGTGACCGTCAGTGTAACATTCTCACTTGAACCATAGTCACCCCCACTGGCTGCTAAGCTAAAGGTGCTATACTGTGTATTATCAACTACCTCATCATCATAGGCAGAGACCGTTACCGTAATAGAAGTACTCCAATTAGAAGTAGTAAAAACTATTCGAGCTGTAGATAAAGAGGACTGTATCGGAATAACCCCTGATGTAAATGTATGCGCACTACTAACCTCAAGCGTAACATCTCCACCATATGGACGCGTAGCCAAACGAACCTCAGCAGTAGAAACCGCCCCCCCTTCCGTAACCGTATGCTCCGTAGGCGCAATCTGTACCCCACGTACATCATCATCAATGGTCTCAAACCCACGTGCAGTAGGTGGTAGCCCACTATATAAAGCATCGGATGAAGCGACCGATAGCGTAACTGTCGCATTGCGAGTATCATCATCAAAATCATCATCTACTACCGTAATCGTAACACTCTGGAGCGTTTGCCAGCTGTTTCCAGTAGCCGTAAAAGTCAATGAATCAACACTTAACGTTGCCTCTGGATCAGAGGATAAACTATCATCACTTAACAATACATTAACCGTAACCGTACTGAAGGGGCGCGTTGCTAAGCGAACCGTAAAGGTGGCTTGTGTCGCACTTGACTCATATAGGGTATCTGTACTTAACGCACTAACGACCAGAGCACTTTCATCATCATCTACTACCAATACCCCATGCGTAGAACTTACGCTATTTGCACCAGCCCAATGAGAAATCGTATTCAAGTCCGCATTAGCAACAACTGCAGAGTCCGCCGTAATAACTACTGTCTGTGTGCCATCATCAAAATCATCATCTACCGCCGTAACAACTATTGACTGCAAAGTGTTCCAACTATTGCTGGGGTATGGTGAAAATACAACACTGGTGGTACTCAATATAATAGAGCCACCAACTGCAATTGAGCCCGTACTAAAAACTTAACACCACTGTACTCCTCAGGCTGTGCCGATAGCCGAACTAATAAACTATCTGTCGTATTAGGCTCCGTTACAACTGGACTTCCTGATAACTCAATCCCTGCTGTATCGTTATCAATAATGGTTACTGTTAACGTACTTGACAAAAATTGAGGATCATCAGCATAACCGGCTGCCGTTGCTGATGCAATAAAATACACATCTACTGTCTCATTATCCTCATCAATGAAATCATCAAAAGCAGTTATCGTAACAGTAA
The DNA here is from genome assembly GCA_965219665.1 of Gammaproteobacteria bacterium. GTDB lineage: Bacteria > Pseudomonadota > Gammaproteobacteria > CAKMZV01 > CAKMZV01 > CBDCOD01. The sequence goes on from CBDCOD010000024.1 coordinate 1,765, forward strand.
CTGGATTAAATGCACTACTATCACTAAAACGAATAGTATTCGTACTGAATGTTAATTCACGTGTCGATTGACCTGAAAGCGTAGAGGTTGGAGAAAGAAATACCGTCATACCACTAACCGGCTCCGCCGTTAGCACCACAGTAAATGTGCTACCACCGCCCCCTTCTGTTACAGAGGCAGTAGTGCGACTAAGACTATAACCAGGTCTCTCATCATCAATTACCTCAACAATAACATCTGATAAAGTCGTAGCAACACTGTAACCAGAGTCCCCATTAACAACTGTCAGCGTCAGCGTCACAAAAACACCATCATCATTTGCCTGATCATCTATTGCCTCAACTGAGACCGTAATAGACGTGTTCCAAGTCGCAGAAGTGAAACTCAATAATATACTACTCTGACTATTCGTGTTTTGACCACTTAACTCTAACTGCGCAAGCCCTTGAACCTGTGTAGAAGCAACCGATAGCGTAACCGTAGATAATGGCTGCGTCTGGGGGCGAATCTCAAAAGTTGCCGACCTACTACTACCTGCCTCTTCTGTGATAAGCAGCGATGTTGGAACAACTACAAAGCCTGCAACATCATCATCTGTAACGGTGACCGTCAGTGTAACATTCTCACTTGAACCATAGTCACCCCCACTGGCTGCTAAGCTAAAGGTGCTATACTGTGTATTATCAACTACCTCATCATCATAGGCAGAGACCGTTACCGTAATAGAAGTACTCCAATTAGAAGTAGTAAAAACTATTCGAGCTGTAGATAAAGAGGACTGTATCGGAATAACCCCTGATGTAAATGTATGCGCACTACTAACCTCAAGCGTAACATCTCCACCATATGGACGCGTAGCCAAACGAACCTCAGCAGTAGAAACCGCCCCCCCTTCCGTAACCGTATGCTCCGTAGGCGCAATCTGTACCCCACGTACATCATCATCAATGGTCTCAAACCCACGTGCAGTAGGTGGTAGCCCACTATATAAAGCATCGGATGAAGCGACCGATAGCGTAACTGTCGCATTGCGAGTATCATCATCAAAATCATCATCTACTACCGTAATCGTAACACTCTGGAGCGTTTGCCAGCTGTTTCCAGTAGCCGTAAAAGTCAATGAATCAACACTTAACGTTGCCTCTGAACCAGAGAATAAACTATCATCACTTAACAATACATTAACCGTAACCGTACTGAAGGGGCGCGTTGCTAAGCGAACCGTAAAGGTGGCTTGTGTCGCACTTGACTCATATAGGGTATCTGTACTTAACGCACTAACGATCAAAGCACTTTCATCATCATCTACTACCAATACCCCATGCGTAGAACTTACGCTATTTGCACCAGCCCAATGAGAAATCGTATTCAAGTCCGCATTAGCAACAACTGCAGAGTCCGCCGTAACAACTACTGTCTGTGTGCCATCATCAAAATCATCATCTACCGCCGTAACAACTATTGACTGCAAAGTGTTCCAACTATTGCTGGGGTATGGTGAAAATACAACACTGGTGGTACTCAATATAATAGAGCCACCAACTGCAATTGAGCCCGTACTAAAACTTAACACCACTGTACTCTCAGGCTGTGCCGATAGCCGAACTAATAAACTATCTGTCGTATTAGGCTCCGTTACAACTGGACTTCCTGATAACTCAATCCCTGCTGTATCGTTATCAATAATGGTTACTGTTAACGTACTTGACAAAAATTGAGGATCATCAACATAACCGGCTGCCGTTGCTGATGCAATAAAATACACATCTACTGTCTCATCATCCTCATCAATGAAATCATCAAAAGCAGTTATCGTAACAGTAACTGGATTAAATGCACTACTATCACTAAAACGAATAGTATTCGTACTGAATGTTAATTCACGTGTCGATTGACCTGACAGCGTAGAGGTTGGAGAAAGAAATACCGTCATACCACTAACTGGCTCCGCCGTTAGCACCACAGTAAATGTGCTACCACCGCCCCCTTCTGTTACAGAGGCAGTAGTGCGACTAAGACTATAACCAGGACTCTCATCATCAATTACCTCAACAATAACATCTGATAAAGTCGTAGCAGCACTGTAACCAGAGCCCCCATTAACAACTGTCAGCGTCAGCGTCACAAAAACACCATCATCATTTGCCTGATCATCTATTGCCTCAACTGAGACCGTAATAGGCGTGTTCCAAGTCACAGAAGTGAAACTCAATAATATACTGCTCTGACTATTCGTGCTTTGACCACTTAACTCTAACTGCGCAAGCCCTTGAACCTGTGTAGAAGCAACCGATAGCGTAACCGTAGATAATGGCTGCGTCTGTGGGCGAATCTCAAAAGTGGCCGACCTACTACTACCTGCCTCTTCTGTGATAATCAGCGATGTTGGAACAACTACAAAGCCTGCAACATCATCATCTGTAACGGTGACCGTCAGTGTAACATTCTCACTTGAACCATAGTCACCCCCACTGGCTGCTAAGCTAAAGGTGCTATACTGTGTATTATCAACCACCTCATCATCATAGGCAGAGACCGTTACCGTAATAGAAGTACTCCAATTAGAAGTAGTAAAAACTATTTGAGCTGTAGATAAAGAGGACTGTATCGGAATAACCCCTGATGTAAATGTATGCGCACTACTAACCTCAAGCGTAACATCTCCACCATATGGACGCGTAGCCAAACGAACCTCAGCAGTAGAAACTGACCCCCCTTCCGTAACCGTATGCTCCGTAGGCGCAATCCGTACCCCACGTACATCATCATCAATGGTCTCAAACCCACGTGCAGTAGGTGGTAGCCCACTATATAAAGCATCGGATGAAACAACCGATAGCGTAACTGTCGCATTGCGGGTATCATCATCAAAATCATCATCTACTACCGTAATCGTAACACTCTGGAGCGTTTGCCAGCTGTTTCCAGTAGCCGTAAAAGTCAATGAATCAACACTTAACGTTGCCTCTGAACCAGAGAATAAACTATCATCACTTAACAATACATTAACCGTAACCGTACTGAAGGGGCGCGTTGCTAAGCGAACCGTAAAGGTGGCTTGTGTCGCACTTGACTCATATAGGGTATCTGTACTTAACGCACTAACGATCAAAGCACTTTCATCATCATCTACTACCAATACCCCATGCGTAGAACTTACGCTATTTGCACCAGCCCAATGAGAAATCGTATTCAAGTCCGCATTAGCAACAACTGCAGAGTCCGCCGTAACAACTACTGTCTGTGTGCCATCATCAAAATTATCATCTACCGCCGTAACAACTATTGACTGCAAAGTGTTCCAACTATTGCTGGGGTATGGTGAAAATACAACACTGGTGGTACTCAATATAATAGAGCCACCAACTGCAATTGAGCCCGTACTAAAACTTAACACCACTGTACTCTCAGGCTGCGCCGATAGCCGAACTAATAAACTATCTGTCGTATTAGGCTCCGTTACAACTGGACTTCCTGATAACTCAATCCCTGCTGTATCATTGTCTACAACCGTTACCGTCAGAGTATCCCCTGAAAAATCCGCATTGCTTGCATAAGCACCATTGATGCTGTCCGTGGCAATCAAGAAAACTTGTATGCTTTCATCATCCTCATCAATGTCATCATTCACCGCTGTAACCGTTATCGAAACAGGCGTGCGAGCATTTGCACTGCTGAAAACAATAGTATTCGTACTGAATGTCAATTCACGTGTCGATTGACCTGAAAGCGTGGCTGATGGCGATAACGCAACCGTAGCACTACCCGGAGGATCCGCCGTTAGCACCACAGTAAAAATGCTACCAACGCCCCCTTCTGTTACAGAGGCAGTAGAGCGACTAAGACTATAGCCAGGACTCTCATCATCAATTACCTCAACAATAACATCTGATAAAGTCGTAGCAACACTGTAACCAGAGTCCCCATTAACAACTGTCAGCGTCAGCGTCACAAAAACACCATCATCATTTGCCTGATCATCTATTGCCTCAACTGAGACCGTAATAGACGTGTTCCAAGTCGCAGAAGTGAAACTCAATAATATACTACTCTGACTATTCGTGCTTTGACCACTTAACTCTAACTGCGCAAGCCCTTGAACCTGTGTAGAAGCAACCGATAGCGTAACCGTAGATAATGGCTGCGTCTGGGGGCGAATCTCAAAAGTTGCCGACCTACTACTACCTGCCTCTTCTGTGATAAGCAGCGATGTTGGAACAACTACAAAGCCTGCAACATCATCATCTGTAACGGTGACCGTCAGTGTAACATTCTCACTTGAACCATAGTCACCCCCACTGGCTGCTAAGCTAAAGGTGCTATACTGTGTATTATCAACTACCTCATCATCATAGGCAGAGACCGTTACCGTAATAGAAGTACTCCAATTAGAAGTAGTAAAAACTATTCGAGCTGTAGATAAAGAGGACTGTATCGGAATAACCCCTGATGTAAATGTATGCGCACTACTAACCTCAAGCGTAACATCTCCACCATATGGACGCGTAGCCAAACGAACCTCAGCAGTAGAAACCGACCCCCCTTCCGTAACCGTATGCTCCGTAGGCGCAATCTGTACCCCACGTACATCATCATCAATGGTCTCAAGTCCACGTGCAGTGGGCAATAGCCCACTATATAAAGCATCGGATGAAGCAACCGATAGCGTAACTGTCGCATTGCGGGTATCATCATCAAAATCATCATCTACTACCGTAATCGTAACACTCTGGAGCGTTTGCCAGCTGTTTCCAGTAGCCGTAAAAGTCAATGAATCAACACTTAACGTTGCCTCTGGATCAGAGGATAAACTATCATCACTTAACAATACATTAACCGTAACCGTACTGAAGGGGCGCGTTGCTAAGCGAACCGTAAAGGTGGCTTGTGTCGCACTTGACTCATATAGGGTATCTGTACTTAACGCACTAACGATCAAAGCACTTTCATCATCATCTACTACCAATACCCCATGCGTAGAACTTACGCTATTTGCACCAGCCCAATGAGAAATCGTATTCAAGTCCGCATTAGCAACAACTGCAGAGTCCGCCGTAACAACTACTGTCTGTGTGCCATCATCAAAATTATCATCTACCGCCGTAACAACTATTGACTGCAAAGTGTTCCAACTATTGCTGGGGTATGGTGAAAATACAACACTGGTGGTACTCAATATAATAGAGCCACCAACTGCAATTGAGCCCGTACTAAAACTTAACACCACTGTACTCTCAGGCTGCGCCGATAGCCGAACTAATAAACTATCTGTCGTATTAGGCTCCGTTACAACTGGACTTCCTGATAACTCAATCCCTGCTGTATCATTGTCTACAACCGTTACCGTCAGAGTATCCCCTGAAAAATCCGCATTGCTTGCATAAGCACCATTGATGCTGTCCGTAGCAATCAAGAAAACTTGTATGCTTTCATCATCCTCATCAATGTCATCATTCACCGCTGTAACCGTTATCGAAACAGGCGTGCGAGCATTTGCACTGCTGAAAACAATAGTATTCGTACTGAATGTCAATTCACGTGTCGATTGACCTGAAAGCGTGGCTGATGGCGATAACGCAACCGTAGCACTACCCGGAGGATCCGCCGTTAGCACCACAGTAAAAATGCTACCAACGCCCCCTTCTGTTACAGAGGCAGTAGAGCGACTAAAACTATAGCCAGGACTCTCATCATCAATTACCTCAACAATAACATCTGATAAAGTCGTAGCAGCACTGTAACCAGAGTCCCCATTAACAACTGTCAGCGTCAGCGTCACAAAAACACCATCATCATTTGCCTGATCATCTATTGCCTCAACTGAGACCGTAATAGACGTGTTCCAAGTCGCAGAAGTGAAACTCAATAATATACTACTCTGACTATTCGTGCTTTGACCACTTAACTCTAACTGCGCAAGCCCTTGAACCTGTGTAGAAGCAACCGATAGCGTAACCGTAGATAATGGCTGCGTCTGGGGGCGAATCTCAAAAGTTGCCGACCTACTACTACCTGCCTCTTCTGTGATAAGCAGCGATGTTGGAACAACTACAAAGCCTGCAACATCATCATCTGTAACGGTGACCGTCAGTGTAACATTCTCACTTGAACCATAGTCACCCCCACTGGCTGCTAAGCTAAAGGTGCTATACTGTGTATTATCAACTACCTCATCATCATAGGCAGAGACCGTTACCGTAATAGAAGTACTCCAATTAGAAGTAGTAAAAACTATTCGAGCTGTAGATAAAGAGGACTGTATCGGAATAACCCCTGATGTAAATGTATGCGCACTACTAACCTCAAGCGTAACATCTCCACCATATGGACGCGTAGCCAAACGAACCTCAGCAGTAGAAACCGACCCCCCTTCCGTAACCGTATGCTCCGTAGGCGCAATCTGTACCCCACGTACATCATCATCAATGGTCTCAAACCCACGTGCAGTAGGTGGTAGCCCACTATATAAAGCATCGGATGAAGCAACCGATAGCGTAACTGTCGCATTGCGGGTGTCATCATCAAAATCATCATCTACTACCGTAATCGTAACACTCTGGAGCGTTTGCCAGCTGTTTCCAGTAGCCGTAAAAGTCAATGAATCAACACTTAACGTTGCCTCTGGATCAGAGGATAAACTATCATCACTTAACAATACATTAACCGTAACCGTACTGAAGGGGCGCGTTGCTAAGCGAACCGTAAAGGTGGCTTGTGTCGCACTTGACTCATATAGGGTATCTGTACTTAACGCACTAACGACCAGAGCACTTTCATCATCATCTACCACCAATACCCCATGCGTAGAACTTACGCTATTTGCACCAGCCCAATGAGAAATCGTATTCAAGTCCGCATTAGCAACAACTGCAGAGTCCGCCGTAACAACTACTGTCTGTGTGCCATCATCAAAATTATCATCTACCGCCGTAACAACTATTGACTGCAAAGTGTTCCAACTATTGCTGGGGTATGGTGAAAATACAACACTGGTGGTACTCAATATAATAGAGCCACCAACTGCAATTGAGCCCGTACTAAAACTTAACACCACTGTACTCTCAGGCTGCGCCGATAGCCGAACTAATAAACTATCTGTCGTATTAGGCTCCGTTACAACTGGACTTCCTGATAACTCAATCCCTGCTGTATCATTGTCTACAACCGTTACCGTCAGAGTATCCCCTGAAAAATCCGCATTGCTTGCATAAGCACCATTGATGCTGTCCGTAGCAATCAAGAAAACTTGTATGCTTTCATCATCCTCATCAATGTCATCATTCACCGCTGTAACCGTTATCGAAACAGGCGTGCGAGCATTTGCACTGCTGAAAACAATAGTATTCGTACTGAATGTCAATTCACGTGTCGATTGACCTGAAAGCGTGGCTGATGGCGATAACGCAACCGTAGCACTACCCGGAGGATCCGCCGTTAGCACCACAGTAAAAATGCTACCAACGCCCCCTTCTGTTACAGAGGCAGTAGAGCGACTAAAACTATAGCCAGGCCTCTCATCATCAATTACCTCAACAATAACATCTGATAAAGTCGTAGCAGCACTGTAACCAGAGTCCCCATTAACAACTGTCAGCGTCAGCGTCACAAAAACACCATCATCATTTGCCTGATCATCTATTGCCTCAACTGAGACCGTAATAGACGTGTTCCAAGTCGCAGAAGTGAAACTCAATAATATACTACTCTGACTATTCGTGCTTTGACCACTTAACTCTACCTGCGCAAGCCCTTGAACCTGTGTAGAAGCAACCGATAGCGTAACCGTAGATAATGGCTGCGTCTGGGGGCGAATCTCAAAAGTTGCCGACCTACTACTACCTGCCTCTTCTGTGATAAGCAGCGATGTTGGAACAACTACAAAGCCTGCAACATCATCATCTGTAACGGTGACCGTCAGTGTAACATTCTCACTTGAACCATAGTCACCCCCACTGGCTGCTAAGCTAAAGGTGCTATACTGTGTATTATCAACTACCTCATCATCATAGGCAGAGACCGTTACCGTAATAGAAGTACTCCAATTAGAAGTAGTAAAAACTATTCGAGCTGTAGATAAAGAGGACTGTATCGGAATAACCCCTGATGTAAATGTATGCGCACTACTAACCTCAAGCGTAACATCTCCACCATATGGACGCGTAGCCAAACGAACCTCAGCAGTAGAAACCGACCCCCCTTCCGTAACCGTATGCTCCGTAGGCGCAATCTGTACCCCACGTACATCATTATCAATGGTCTCAAACCCACGTGCAGTGGGCAATAGCCCACTATATAAAGCATCGGATGAAGCAACCGATAGCGTAACTGTCGCATTGCGGGTATCATCATCAAAATCATCATCTACTACCGTAATCGTAACACTCTGGAGCGTTTGCCAGCTGTTTCCAGTAGCCGTAAAGGTCAACGAATCAGCACTTAACGTTGCCTCTGGATCAGAGGATAAACTATCATCACTTAACAATACATTAACCGTAACCGTACTGAAGGGGCGCGTTGCTAAGCGAACCGTAAAGGTGGCTTGTGTCGCACTTGACTCATATAGGGTATCTGTACTTAACGCACTAACGATCAAAGCACTTTCATCATCATCTACTACCAATACCCCATGCGTAGAACTTACGCTATTTGCACCAGCCCAATGAGAAATCGTATTCAAGTCCGCATTAGCAACAACTGCAGAGTCCGCCGTAACAACTACTGTCTGTGTGCCATCATCAAAATTATCATCTACCGCCGTAACAACTATTGACTGCAAAGTGTTCCAACTATTGCTGGGGTATGGTGAAAATACAACACTGGTGGTACTCAATATAATAGAGCCACCAACTGCAATTGAGCCCGTACTAAAACTTAACACCACTGTACTCTCAGGCTGCGCCGATAGCCGAACTAATAAACTATCTGTCGTATTAGGCTCCGTTACAACTGGACTTCCTGATAACTCAATCCCTGCTGTATCATTGTCTACAACCGTTACCGTCAGAGTATCCCCTGAAAAATCCGCATTGCTTGCATAAGCACCATTGATGCTGTCCGTAGCAATCAAGAAAACTTGTATGCTTTCATCATCCTCATCAATGTCATCATTCACCGCTGTAACCGTTATCGAAACAGGCGTGCGAGCATTTGCACTGCTGAAAACAATAGTATTCGTACTGAATGTCAATTCACGTGTCGATTGACCTGAAAGCGTGGCTGATGGCGATAACGCAACCGTAGCACTACCCGGAGGATCCGCCGTTAGCACCACAGTAAAAATGCTACCAACGCCCCCTTCTGTTACAGAGGCAGTAGAGCGACTAAGACTATAGCCAGGACTCTCATCATCAATTACCTCAACAATAACATCTGATAAAGTCGTAGCAGCACTGTAACCAGAGCCCCCATTAACAACTGTCAGCGTCAGCGTCACAAAAACACCATCATCATTTGCCTGATCATCTATTGCCTCAACTGAGACCGTAATAGATGTGTTCCAAGTCGCAGAAGTGAAACTCAATAATATACTACTCTGACTATTCGTGTTTTGACCACTTAACTCTAACTGCGCAAGCCCTTGAACCTGTGTAGAAGCAACCGATAGCGTAACCGTAGATAATGGCTGCGTCTGGGGGCGAATCTCAAAAGTAGCCGACCTACTACTACCTGCCTCTTCTGTGATAATCAGCGATGTTGGAACAACTACAAAGCCTGCAACATCATCATCTGTAACGGTGACCGTCAGTGTAACATTCTCACTTGAACCATAGTCACCCCCACTGGCTGCTAAGCTAAATTTGCTATACTGTGTATTATCAACTACCTCATCATCATAGGCAGAGACCGTTACCGTAATAGAAGTACTCCAATTAGAAGTAGTAAAAACTATTCGAGCTGTAGATAAAGAGGACTGTATCGGAATAACGCCTGATGTAAATGTATGCGCACTACTAACCTCAAGCATAACATCTCCACCATATGGACGCGTAGCCAAACGAACCTCAGCAGTAGAAACCGACCCCCCTTCCGTAACCGTATGCTCCGTAGGCGCAATCTGTACCCCACGTACATCATCATCAATGGTCTCAAATCCACGTGCAGTGGGCAATAGCCCACTATATAAAGCATCAGATGAAGCAACCGATAGCGTAACTGTCGCATTGCGGGTGTCATCATCAAAATCATCATCTACTACCGTAATCGTAACACTCTGGAGCGTTTGCCAGCTGTTTCCAGTAGCCGTAAAGGTCAACGAATCAGCACTTAACGTTGCCTCTGGATCAGAGGACAAACTATCATCACTTAATAATACATTAACCGTAACCGTACTGAAGGGGCGCGTTGCTAAGCGAACCGTAAAGGTGGCTTGTGTCGCACTTGACTCATATAGAGTATCTGCACTTAACGCACTAACGACCAAAGCACTTTCATCATCATCTACCACCAATACCCCATGCGTAGAACTTACGCTATTTGCACCAGCCCAATGAGAAATCGTATTCAAGTCCGCATTAGCAACAACTGCAGAGTCCGCCGTGACAACTACTGTCTGTGTGCCATCATCAAAATTATCATCTACCGCCGTAACAACTATTGACTGCAAAGTGTTCCAACTATTGCTGGGGTATGGTGAAAATATAACACTGGTGGTGCTCAATATAATAGAGCCACCAACTGCAATTGAGCCCGTACTAAAACTTAACACCACTGTACTCTCAGGCTGCGCCGATAGCCGAACTAATAAACTATCTGTCGTATTAGGCTCCGTTACAACTGGACTTCCTGATAACTCAATCCCTGCTGTATCATTGTCTACAACCGTTACCGTCAGAGTATCCCCTGAAAAACCCGCGTTGTTTGCATAAGCACCATTGATGCTGTCCGTGGCAATCAAGAAAACTTGTATACTTTCATCATCCTCATCAATGTCATCATTCACCGCTGTAACCGTTATCGAAACAGGCGTGCGAGCATTTGCACTGCTGAAAACAATAGTATTCGTACTGAATGTCAATTCACGTGTCGATTGACCTGAAAGCGTAGAGGTTGGAGAAAGAAATACCGTTACACCACTAACTGGCTCCGCCGTTAGCACCACCGTAAAAATGCTACCAACGCCCCCTTCTGTTACAGAGGCAGTAGAGCGACTAAGACTATAGCCAGGTCTCTCATCATCAATTACCTCAACAATAACATCTGATAAAGTCGTAGCAGCACTGTAACCAGAGCCCCCATTAACAACTGTCAGCGTCAGCGTCACAAAAACACCATCATCACTTGCCTGATTATCTATTGCCTCAACTGAGACCGTAATAGACGTGTTCCAAGTCGCAGAAGTGAAACTCAATAATATACTGCTCTGACTATTCGTGTTTTGACCACTTAACTCTAACTGCGCAAGCCCTCGAACCTGTGTAGAAGCAACCGATAGCGTAACCGTAGATAATGGCTGCGTCTGTGGGCGAATCTCAAAAGTTGCCGACCTACTACTACCTGCCTCTTCTGTGATAATCAGCGATGTTGGAGCAACTACAAAGCCTGCAACATCATCATCTGTAACGGTGACCGTCAGTGTAACATTCTCACTTGAACCATAGTCACCCCCACTGGCTACTAAGCTAAATTTGCTATACTGTGTATTATCAACTACCTCATCATCATAGGCAGAGACCGTTACCGTAATAGAAGTACTCCAATTAGAAGTAGTAAAAACTATTCGAGCTGTAGATAAAGAGGACTGTATCGGAATAACGCCTGATGTAAATGTATGGGCACTACTAACCTCAAGCGTAACATCTCCACCATATGGACGCGTAGCCAAACGAACCTCAGCAGTAGAAACTGACCCCTCTTCCGTAACCGTATGCTCCGTAGGCGCAATCCGTACCCCACGTACATCATCATCAATGATCTCAAACCTACGTGCAGTGGGCGATAGCCCACTATATAAAGCATCGGATGAAACAACCGATAGCGTAACTGTCGCATTGCGGGTATCATCATCAAAATCATCATCTACTACCGTAATCGTAACACTCTGGAGCGTTTGCCAACTGTTACCAGTAGCCGTAAAGGTCAATGAATCAGCACTTAACGTTGCCTCTGGATCAGAGGACAAACTATCATCACTTAACAATACATTAACCGTAACCGTACTGAAGGGGCGCGTTGCTAAGCGAACCGTAAAGGTGGCTTGTGTCGCACTTGACTCATATAGGGTATCTGTACTTAACGCACTAACGACCAAAGCACTTTCATCATCATCTACAACTCGAACCATGGAATCTGCACTCACACTGCTGGTCCCTGACCAGTGTAATCTGGTATTTGTACTCGCTCCAGCTTGAACAGTAGAACTGAGACTTACAGTTACGGTTGCATCACCATCATCTATAACATTGTTTTGCGCAGTGACTGTAAATGACTGTGTTATATCCCAGTTAGCACTTGTAAATAATAGCTGATTTGTGCTCAGATTCAATGATTTTGTCGATTCTGGAGATAACACAACCTCTGAAGCAACAATCGTTAAAGAAACAGTGGACTCGGGTTGAGCGTCTAATACGACAAAAATAGCACTCTGAGCAGATGATTCTGATAACGAGAACGACTGAGGGGCTAGAGTGATTCCCGCTGTATCGTTGTCATCGATAGTAAATTGGTATACATCGCTCTCAAAATCAGGAACATTAATATACGGTATGTTGCCTGATGGCGTAAATGTCAATGCATATGTTGTCTTATCTTCATCTATTGAGTCATCAATAGCAACGACCGTTACTGACTGCGAACTATTCCACCTAAAAGTATTTCCTGCGCCATCCGTAGAAAAGGCCAAACCAACAGAAGCACTTAACGTACCATTGGTCCCATGTATCACAGCATACTGGTTGACGCTGCCATCAAGAAAATCTGGATGCAAAATAAGCGGCGACCCTGTGGGTGCTAAGCGCAAGGCTATATTAAAAATAGCTGTTCCGCCTGCCTCACTCACAGTACCAGTTGTTGGACTAATGGTAAATCCGTGCTCATCATTATCAATAGCTGTTATTTCTGTGTCTTGATTCGCGGCAAGCCCCCGATAGAAGCCAGAACTTGTGGCGGCTGACTCGTACGAAATGGCACTGATAACATTTTGATCATTGATAGCATCATCAATAGCGGTGACCAATACAGTCTGTGGGATATTCCAATTGCTTGAAGTAAAGTTTAACTGGACAACTGAGGTCGATCCATTTAGCATAATTTGATGGCTAAGATCACCCGCCAACGGCGTAGCTAGCAACACAATCTGCACAGTGCCAGTAGGCTGGGTTGCCAGAACTACACTCACTTGCGTTGTCAAATCACCATCTTCCGAAACAGAGGCAAATGTAGGAGATGGTAACACTGCTGCAACATCATTGTCTATAACAACAACCTGAGTAGTCTGATTGCTGACAAAATTAATGTAGTCATTTCCTGATTGCTGACTGGCAACAGAGATCGTTAACAGCTCAGTGTAGCTCACTCCCTCATCAATAAAATTGTCACGCCCAGCAAGTGTAACAAGCTGAGCAGTACTCCAATTGGCTGTGCTAAACGTCAAGCTATGTGTTGCATTGCCTTCAATCAACAGACTAGTTCCTCCATCGAAAAGCAGGGTAACCGTTCCTTCTGGAACAGAGGCAAGGCGCGTTTGCAGGGTAGCTGTTGTTGAGCTATCCTCCGATACAGTAAGCGGACTACTTGAAGTGAGTATGATGCCTGCATCAGCCGTAGAGTTCAGCACGGACACCTGCGCATTCGCTGTTGCTGTTGCAACACCGTCGCCAACTGCAATGACAAAGGTATAACTAGAGGTGGATTCAAAATCTAATTCCTGATTAGCGTTTAGCCGCAAAACCCCTGTGCTGCTAATACTAAATCCTGCGGCTCCTGCACCGCTGAGTGCATACGACAGACTATCAGACTCGTCTGCGTCTGAAGCATTTATTTGCCCTACAACCGTTATCACATTCGGAGGACTAAAGTCGTTTTCTAGTATGTTAAACTGTGTCACACCTATCGTGGGCGTATCGTTTACAGGTGTGACAACCACTAAAAAGGATCCTGTGCTTGAATCCACTCCTCCAAACAAGGTACTACCATCATCTTGCAACATATAACTAATAGTTGCAGTACCAAAGGAATTAGGGTTAAAAGAGAAGGTTAGTGTGGCATCTTCAAGGTCTTGTAGTATGCTACTACTGATGGTTGGTGTGCTCACCAGAATATCCGAATCATCTATAATATTTGTTAGACTCAATGTAATGTTTTGCGTAACACCCGCATTATTATCATCAAAATCCGTTATAACCCCTGCAGAGACCACTGTATAGCTTGAATCCTCTGCTATGACTAATGATGCACTATCTGCAGACGGCGCAAAATTAATCGTGCGTACTTGAATAACCACAGTGACCGTGGTGCTGTCCTCACCATTACGCAATGTCCCACCATCATCTTGCACCGTAATACTCAATGTGACATTGCCCGAGGAGCCTAATACTGGGTCAAAACGAAGTGCTGCTGTGGTTGCACCGACTGTGTACACAATGGTTGTACCTGACTCTAACACACTCGTAGAACCACTTGTTTGGATACTAAAAGAGAACGGCTGCTGAGCCAAACCGCTCAAGCCATCACCTTCATCTAAGTCCTGCAGCACAACAATCTCTTGAACACCCAGGAAATCTTCAAATATTGCAGAGTTGCCATTTGCTACAACATTCGTCTGAGTAACATTGCTCAGTGATACAGTTGGAGCGTCATTAACAGGGAGCACAGGTACTAAAAGATATGCCGTAGTTGTCGATACACCATCTGATAAACCAACCGTAATGGTCGCAGTGCCTGAGAAATCCGCCGGTGGAGTATAACCAATAGGTATTTGTTGTATGCCCGTTGAGACAGCACTAATCTGACCATCTATCTCAACAGCGCCCGTGGATACTGTAAGAGACCATGCACTGCTGCTAAACGCCTCACCGTCCAAGTCAAATCCACTTAAGGTTATAGCACGTGCTAACGAGGCATCTTCGTTGAAAACGTTCGTAACTGTTGAGGTAATTGCAGGAAAACCCTCTGGGAGCTCAAAGGTTCCATAGCGTGTAAGGGTCGCCCCAGGCTCGACAGCAAGCACTACGAACTCATCCAATCCGCTGACAACAACATAAGATGAAGCAAAATCAGTAGTGCCTGGTTGCGGTGGGCTATTACTCCAGGTATATTGAGGATGTCCAGGAAGTATATTGCTCCTATCTTGTTCACTATTTACTACCGCGTAAATTTGGTCTGCCAAACCAGTTGTACCATAGTCATACCTCAACGTAAATGGGTATGTGTTGGCATTGGTTGACGCGATACCTAGCCACCGTGATGATGCAAAATTTGCTAAAACTGTGTCTATGAACAGGAGCTCTTCTCCTGTTTCTGGGATTGCAAGATGACCAGGAAAATCCTCTAACAAAGCGAGTATAGGCAAAACGCCACCTTCGGATATTGAAAATGCTGATCTGGCATAGAGATGACCACCATATATTCGGATATTGGCCAAAATATCCATATCAATAGCAGCGGAAATAACGGGAGTATTCGTGGCAACATTCACCTGAACAACCATACTTTGTGTATAGGAGATGCCCCCCCTTGATATATCGCTCAGCGTAACAGTAAGGGTCGCCACCCCTGTTTGATCTGGCGCAACACTAAAATAAAGCGTAGCACTTCGTGCAGTATTACTCAAAGTGCTCTCTACAACTGTACGCGCTGAATTAAAAGACACAACGGGCGTAGGATTTGCTGACATTAAAGAGCCAGCAGATGTTACACTAAATGTGGCTGAAGCATTCTCTTCACCAACAATTCCATTAACCTGGATTTGATGCCGGATAGTGTTTGTAGCGTTCTCCAGTAGCACCACCCTCGTTGCTGCAAGC
This sequence comes from Gammaproteobacteria bacterium, assembly GCA_965219665.1. GTDB lineage: Bacteria > Pseudomonadota > Gammaproteobacteria > CAKMZV01 > CAKMZV01 > CBDCOD01. The sequence goes on from CBDCOD010000024.1 coordinate 17,724, forward strand.
GAAAAAACAGGTATAGAGCCCGTTATCCCAAAAGTTATTGTATTGGTAGCGCTTGCACCAGCATTATCCTTGACAGTAAGCAAGACAACCGTTTGTGAACTGGTACCCACGAGCATAGAACTATGGTCAGGGGTGAGGGTGAGTGTGACTGTGCTACCATCAACATTAACTGTTCCACCTCCGCTTAAGATAGAAGCGTCTAAAAAAAGAGGTCTTCAACGTCTGGGTCTAAGATATCAGCATCTGTAATCACCACATCTATACTCGCTCTATCCGCTGTACCCGTAGTAAAAATGGCAGTAACGGTAGGCGTATTATTGACACCGTCAACTTGAAAGACAATGGTGTTCGTTGCAGTTAGCCCCGTATTGTCTTCAATCGTAAACTCAACATCAATTTGGGCAGGGCTTCCCCCGAATAGACTACTTTGATCGCCACTCAGACTATCGCTTGGAGTCAAAATGACTGTATTTCCATTTAATGATACCGTTCCAGTACCGTTTATTATCGTTGCCGCTGTGACGGAGAAGGTAGAGTCAGCATCTGCATCCGTTACATGCTGATCTAAAATGGTAACACCAATAGTGCTATCTTCACTGCCTATTTCGGAGACCAAGGCAACGACAGATGGAGGAAAGTCAACCGCGGTATAGATTAGTGTAAGGGACCGAGTCGTGCGGTTATTAATCGCTTCTCCATCATCTAGTGTGACTTCAACAACTGCCGAGCCGCTAGAAGCATTTAAAACTTCGCTAATAGTCACCGAGCCACCATCACCAAAAGCTGCAAAAGATACGGTTGCAAAGCCAACATCCGTAGTGCTTATTGAGTACATCAATGGTTGTACCACATCATCGTCCCCATCATCAAAGTTGATGACGAAAACAGTTCTCTGGCCATAGCCTTCAGTCAGTACAAGAGTTGACTCTGTTAGATCAAATACCGGAGGAGCATTAACATCAACATCAACAGTGACCGTTGAAGTGGCTGTATTACTGCTATCACTAGCAGTAACCGTTAATGTTAACACTGTTGGCTGAGGAAAGCGCGGTGTTAAAGCAAGGGTGATGCGCCCCGTACTGCTTAAGTTAAATAGGTGCGCGCCATCACCTGTCATACCGTAGGACAACACGGCATCATCTGCATCATAGAACAAACTTTGAACAGCAGTGGAGTGAAAAACTACTGTGTCTGTAGTCTCAACTCCAGTTAGCTGAGCAGCAGGAATCGTTAACGGGGACTCCTCTATCAAGCGTACCCTGTAGTCCCTCCTATCAACTACAAGAATACGACCAGAGGCATCTACGTCTATATCTGTGATGTTCCTAAATTGAGCTGTAGGCGCAGGACCATCCGCATACCCTGCTGCCGCAGTTCCAGCAAAATTGTAAATTGTAGATCCATCTGGACTAACCGCCCAAATAGCACGACTTACAGTAATTAAAAGCCGACCATCTGGCATAACAACTATACCATTTAGGTTTTCTAAGCTTGACTCAGTTGGTCTGCCAGTGACAGGATATCCTAAGGCTCCATTACCGACATAGGTAGAGACTTGTGTGCCCTCAGCATTGATGATGCGGATTTTTCCATTTAAGCGATCAGCAACAGCTACTCTGCCATCTGGAAAAAGGGCAACATCAGTAGGGGAGTTGAACCGAGCAGTTCCTGCAGGGCCGTCTATATCACCGACCGCACCCGTTCCCGCATAAGTTGTTATTGTGCCCAAGGCACTGACTGCAAAAATAGCATTTGAAGCACGCACAGCAACCAGGAGCGTTCCATCAGCCATTAACTCCATACCATAGGCGTCTCTAAAATGCTCCGTGCCACCGACAGGGTCGCCTTCGGCATAGGTTGTTACAGTAGAGCCACTGGCATCAATCGCATAAATAGGGCGCGTACTAATGAGATTGGTTACGAAAACTCTCCCATCAGGCGCAGATACTGCCTTCGGAGGGACAAAAAACCAAGCATCGGAAGCAGCGGCAGGGGTATTAGGGACGTTGTTATTGGGGTCGCTATCTTGATCCCTTCTGAGAGCAGTCAAAGCACCAGCATACGTTGATACAGTTGAGCCATCTGCGCTAATGACCCGAATGGCATCTCTGTTTGGTTCAACAACAAGAACGCGCCCATCGGGCAAAAAGGTAACTCCTGTCAGGTCATGAAACTGTGCATCAAGAGCAGGGCCGTTTGTTACTACAGTTCTGCTAGAATCTTTGATACCATTGCCTGCATACGTTGACACTACAGCCGTCGTTGTCAATGGCGGTGCACCGCCTGCTGCTGCGTCTAAGGACGATAGCATGGCGCTCGACAAAACAACAACTGGCAACAATGAGGAGTGGCTTAGTACGATAGACTGCATGCTCCCAAACAGCCGTCGGCACACCAGTAAACGGCTATTCTCAAGCCATTTTTTCAGGATCCACACCGTTATATCCTGCTTACTGATTATTAACGCACTTTTAATCATATTTTAATTAAATCAGCAACTGTCTCCTAGAAGCGATTAATGCCCACAGGAGTCTTATACAAGACTCGAAATCATTAGCTGAATCAGGCTCAGCAATTTATCATCTTCCCTATACATATATTAGGGACATACCTCAAACCCGAATTTATTATATAGCAGTTTTACACCACATTTCAACACTTTAATGAAATCAATTAAATGCTATTTAATAATTATCTGATTTTTCGGTGTTTTTTGATTTTTTTATGTTGATTTTACCCCATAGTGTAGCGCGGTTATACCATGGCTTAGATTGAGATAGCCTGTAAAACAAAATCCCGCATCATTAAACATATTTTGGAGTGTTTGTTGATTAGGATGCTTACGGATAGATTCTGCTAAGTAGCGGTAGCTGTCTGAGTCTTGGGCAATAAAATGCCCTAGCCGTGGTAGCACATTCAAACTGTAAAAATCATAAGCATTTTTGAGTAGCGGGTGCGTTACTGTTGAAAATTCAAGCACAATCACCTTACCGCCCACTTTACAGCAGCGATACATTTCATTGAGTGCCTGCTGTTTGTCTGTTACATTTCGCAGCCCAAAAGCCATAATAATACAATCAAAGGTATCCTCTGCAAATGGCAGTGATTGCGCATCCGCCTCTACGAATGTAACAGCGGCACTGTGCAGTTGCTTTTTGGCAACCGAGAGCATGCGCACATTTATATCAGCCAACGTAACACGCCCTGCCGGAAGGACGAACGGTAGGATGCGTTTGGTCATGTCACCTGTTCCACCTGCCAAGTCCAAAACAGAGGCACCTGCTTTAAGCTGGCAAAAATCTATAGCAAATTGCTTCCATAGCCTGTGAATACCAACAGACATGATATCGTTCATAAGATCATACTTATCAGCAACCGAGTCAAATACTTTGCCGACGCGCTTCGCCTTTTCTTCCCAAGGAACTTTTTCAAAACCAAAATCTGTTATTTTCATATGTGTAAATGCCTGCCAGTAATTAAGGGGACTGTGCTTATGGTAATCATACTACGATAAATCATCGTTGTACCTGAAAGAATTGAATGTAATGCCAGAAGTATTTGTTTAGACAAAAGCCTCAGAGTATAAAGTTGTTAATGTCTTGTTTTTTCATAACCTCTGATAGCTGCGCATCAACCATGTGGCTGTCAACGCATACTACCTGATTGGGGTTATCTGGTGCCGCAAAGCTAACTGTTTCAAGCAGTTTTTCTAATATCGCATGCAAACGTCGCGCACCAATATTTTCATTCTGCTCGTTTACTTGCCATGCTATGGCGGCAATACGCTCAATCCCATCATCCTGCCACTGTAAATCAACACCATCCACTGCCAAGAGAGCAGTATATTGTTGAAGCAGAGAATATCGTGTGTGTTTTAGTATCTGTACAAAATTTTGTTGGCTGAGTGCGTCTAACCCTACCCGAATTGGGAGCCTTCCTTGAATCTCTGTAATGAGATCTTGAGGCCGTGCTTGATGGAATGCACCAGAGGCAACAAATAAAATATGATCTGTTTTAATGGATCCTATTTTGGTCTGAACAGAGCAGCCTTCAATCAGTGGCAATAAGTCACGCTGCACACCCTCTCGAGAGACATCTATTTGTGAGCCGCCCTCTTTATGCGTAATTTTGTCAAACTCATCTATGAACACAATACCATTGTTTTCTACAGAGTCTACAGCTTTTTGACGCAAACTCTCTTCATCTAATAACTTGTGCGCCTCCTGCTCTATCAGTAGCCCCCAAGCCCTTTTTACTTGTATGCGTTTTTTCTTTTCACGGTGCTGAAGTGTGTTGCTAATAAGCTCTTGGAAGTGCTCTGCCATCTCTTCCATACCTGGTGGCGTTGCCATTTGTATTTCAGGGCTAGTATTTCTAATGTTTATGTCAATGCTTTGTTCATCAAAATCTCCATTGCGCAGCTTAAGGCGCATTTTTTCTCGCGATTGACGATACCGCTCTTTATCATCACTATTATTTTGCTCAGTTGAGGATGGGGGAACTAAGGCATCTAACAGAATTTCTTCCGCTGATATTTCTGCTTTTGGCTGCACATCTATAAGCGCTTTTTCTTTTACAGTTTGATATGCATTTGCAGCCAAATCACGAATGATCGTCTCCACATCCTTGCCAACATAACCAACTTGTGTGAATTTAGTCGCCTCTACTTTTATAAAAGGGGCATCAATAAGCTTTGCCAATCGACGTGCGATTTCTGTTTTACCAACACCTGTTGGCCCAACCATAAGAATATTTTTGGGCAGTATTTCGTTTTGCAAATCGCTCGTGACTTGCTTGCGGCGCCAGCGATTACGCACAGCAATGGCTATTGCACGTTTTGCGCTTGCCTGGCCAACTATATGGCGATCTAAATGGGATACTATTTCGTGAGGGGTCATCGTGTTTGTTCTCTCGTAAATTTGGGCATGAATGTTGCAAAATGATGATACGCATTATATTTTGGCTACCCGCCCCACCTTAATGAAACTTTCAAACAGTGTTTATTTCATCTGAAATGGCATTTGTTTGAATATTATGGCAAGCTTGTCTATAGGGTAGCCTCTTTCTCTTGGGAGAATTTATGTTTTATTTTAAGTTTCTATCCTAAATTATTGAAAAAACTATTGACATTCATTTTTTTGTCCATGATAATCGCCCTCAAAATGTAACTGAGGGGAGTTGCTTCACAGGGATGATGAGTAAGCATGGTAGTTCTCTTTCAGGTTATACGTTAGGATGATGTTATGGCATTGACAAATGTCGTTAAATATACAGATACAGGTCTGAAAATCTCACGCCCTGAAGAGGGTGAGAGGCATCTGGTTTACATAAGACCTAGAGATGTCATTGAGTTTGATTTTGATGATAAAGACATCAATTTCCGCTTAGTTGATGGTGATGTGATAGCTGTCTTACCCGACAGTTCTCAACTTATTTTCTTACAATTAGGCTCCCTTTCTCTCGGTGCAGAAGAAAGCCCTAAACTTATAACCAACAACGGAGAGGAGATAGAGGTTCTATCTCGCGTTGAAGTTAGTCCTCTTATTGATCAAGAAAAAGAAATTGCCAATAAATTTTTGGAGTTTCAAACAGCAAGCCAGAAGCATGATATAGAAGAACAGTCTTTATCAAAGCAGCGCGAGTTATTAGAACAAACCTTGGAATCTGTTTCTCAGTATGTGGCTGAAGTAGAAAATGCTGTAGTAGCAGGTCCTATTCAGCGCACAGAGGCAGATGGCAATCAACGTAGCGGGGATCAATCAACTGTTGATTTTGTTCAGGAAACTGTTGAGCGCGTAATCCGTGCGCCTGAAAGCACTACAATACCTGAGCCGGAGGAAATAAGTCAAGCATCACAGTCCCTGACCCAACAAAATGACGAGGTCTCCCCACAAACCGCCCTACCACAATTATCATCCCAATTTGATGTTAGCCTTGATGTCTTAAAAGTCGCTCAACGTACCACGACTAATTCAGCTGGTGTCGTTACCAGTGCCGGTGGTACAGGTAGTATTCTGGGCAGTTCAAATCCCTCAATTACTGCACAGCTACAAGATGAAATCATCAGTCTTACGAGTAGTAATGCAAACCAAATCGTGCGCGCAGATGATGTCAGTAACGTGGGGGGGACCAATGAGTTGGGATCTCAAGTCATTCGTATAAACCCCTCCCTACCAGACGGATTTAACATCCAAAGTATCACTGTTTCAGGATTTGGAGGCGCGACGCTCTACAATATTTCTTTGGATAGTGATAATTTGACTAACCCCAATTCAAATAGCATTACTTTAGAGCGAAACACGGATTTTACGAGTGATGAGGGTATTCTTGTCATGGTGCAATTTCCAATAACAGCAACGCAGTTCAGTGCACAAATTTCTGCAACAGCAACCTTTGATACAGCCTCTGGCTTTGAAACGCCTGCTGAAACAACCATTTCAACCGTGTCAACTATTAGAATTGATGTGCACGATATTGCCTCTTTAGTTCCTGAGGCAGCTATTAGCATCCTAGAAGATGCAGCAGCCGATAATAATACTGAAGTGTTTTCTTCATCCGCTACTAATAATGTTATTGCAACAGGGATAGGCAATGACGTAATTGTCGGTGGCATTCGCCAAGATACGATAACTGCCAATGCCGGCGATGACCATATAACGGGCAATTTAGGTAATGACACCATTGATGGTGGTGAGGGTGTAGATACCGTCTATTATTCTAATGTTAGCCAAGCAGATGCTGCTGCTGGATCAAACTTAGGTGACGCAGTACAAAGTGCTATAGATTCAGATTTTGGCTATGCCACTTCAAATGGCATTACTGTGAATTTAGGTGAAATTGACTCCATAGCAAACGGCGTTATTGTTGAAGTTACTGCCAATGATCGTGATGTGCTACGCAATATAGAAAACATTGTAGGGACATCATTTAGCGATACTTTAATTGGAAGCACAGATGCGAACTATCTGCGAGGGGGAGCAGGTGATGATACCTTAGCAGGCGGCGGCGGGGATGATACCTTAGATGGCGGCAGCGGTTCCGATACAGCTGATTTCAGCGCAGCAACTGCTGATATAACCATTGCAGATCTTGATAATAATGGTAGTGGAGTCGCTACTGGTGAAGGCACAGATACGCTCATAGGAATAGAAAATATTATGGGGGGGGCAGGCAATGATTCATTGCGTGGCAATGCCTCTAATAATAGTATTGATGGCGGTGCAGGCAATGATACGATACAAGGCGGCGGAGGTGCCGATACGCTCATTGGCGGTAGCGGAGAAGACACTATTGATTTTTCTTGGTCTGTGAACGGATTGGTTATTGACTTTGCTGGTGATCAGACTCAATCCTCTGTAAGTGGCACAGTGAGCTCAAATAACGGAGCAAGCTTTAGCTTGTTTGAAAATGTGCGGGGAACAAGCGCAAACGACACACTCATTACAGACGATAACAACAACACTATTTTTATTACTGAGGGTGTAGATACTATTAATGGTAATGGGGGAGGGGACACCATCGATTTCTCTGATGCCATAATAACTGCTAGTGATTTTTCTATTGACTTGACACAAACCATAAATACCTATAGCAACGGAGTAGGCTCTTCAGGGAATGTATCCAACGTTGAGCATGTAATAGGAGGCAATGGGAATGATACCATTGCAGGGAATGGGGCTGATAATTCTCTAACTGGGGGTGATGGGAATGATATGGTTTTGGGCAGTCAAGGCGATGACGTGATTTCTGGCGGCAACGGAGAAGACACCCTTGATTACTCTAACTTGACCAATGCTAGTGGAACTGCGCCTAATCTGGTTATTGATTTGTCTGCCGGTACTGCAAACAAAGAGTCCGCAGGAAATGATTCCTTAACAGGAATAGAAAACATTATTGGCGGATCTGGGGAGGATACCTTTACCGGGAATACGGATAATAATATTCTGAACGGAGGAGAAGGCAACGATACCTTCAATTACCTTTTAGGTAGCAACCATGGCAACGATACGTTTATGGGTGGAGGGGGCACTGACACACTCAATTTATCTAGCGGCGCACTGCCTATAGGTGCAGTCAATACCATAGATCTACAAGCGAGTATCACAGTGGGTGGAAATACCTTTAGCGATTTATTGGGCAATCAAACACTTTTGGTGGATGCTATTGAGAATGTGTCTGGAACAAGCCAAGCAGATGTCATTATTGGTGACGGAAATAATAATACGCTAAACGGTAATGATGGCTCAGATACATTGGATGGCGGTTCTGGGGCAGACGTGCTCAATGGAGGAGCAGGTGATGATGTTCTCATTGGAGGCTCAGGGGACGATTTCTTTGATGGCGGTCTGAATGTAGACTGGCTTGACTTTGGTTCTACCAATACAGCAAGAGCTAACATTGTCGCTGACTTGAGAAGTAGCGCGGGAACGAATAATATTTCGCAAAATGGTTTTGGAGGCGTCGATACTGCCACAAATATTGAAAATATTCGTGGAGGCAGCGGTAACGATACCATCATTTTGGGACTTGAAGATGCAGTTGCTATCGGCGGCTTAGGTAATGACTCCATTAGCATATCTGGAAGGGGCGAAGGTGCTCAATTATTTGGAGACACCGTAGATAATATACGAGACCTTACTCAAGGAGGACAAGATGCTGGGCAGGCAGCACAGGTTGCCCTAACAGGGGGTGGCGATGTCGTTGACTTCTCGCATCTTACTGCTAATCATCAGGTGCTTTTTGACTTAAATAATGCCTCGGGGCAGTTTAATGTTTCTGCCTTCTCTATTGTTGATACGGATGGAGATGGACTCTTCATAGATGATATTGTGAGCCCAGTTACTGGAAATGCAATAGGCTTTGAGCAGGTAATCGGTAGTGCTGGCAATGATGTGTTGATTGGCGCAGATAATGCACGTAATACTCTACAAGGGGGTGATGGGAATGACTTTGTTCGCATTGGTGCAAATAGTGGTGGCAGATATGATGGCGGAGCGGGTAACAGCGATACGATTGATTTTTCGCAAATAACCCAAGATTTGAATATCAACCTGCTCAGTGGAACGGTAACTGGCGCAACTAACGCCATAAACATTGATAACTTTGAGCACATAACCGGCAGTGGACAGAACGATTTTATTATTGGGGATAGCAATGCAAACACCATCTTGGCCGGTATTGGAGATGATAGCATCACTGGTAGCTCTGGAGCAGACTTCATTGATGGCGGCATAGGCGGTATTGACTCATTAAGCTATGCTGGATCCACAGATGCACTGGTTTTAGATGAAAGTAATACACTCGGCACCAGTCTACAAATCACCTTCGATAATTCCGCTACACAAACTATTACTAATATTGAGCGCTTTGCTGGATCTAGTGTAAATGACACATTTACACTCAACGCAACGGTCTCTCCTATTGCTAATTTAACCCTAATCGATGGCTTTGCTGGTGATGATACCTTTACTATACAGTCTCTTGCAAACGGCAATACAATCATTGGCGGTGCAGGTGATGATACCGTTTCATTCTTGCAGCAAGTAATTATTTCAGCAGGTACTTCCGCGAATAGTTTTAATGTAAATGCAGGTACAGGGGTGACAGCAACCAGCTTTGTGGCAGGAGATTTCGAGACCTTTACCTTAAGTGGCAATAATGACATCTTTGGTTCGGTTGTTGGTAGCTCAGGAACTAATTTAACTATTGATGCCGGAGGGGGTAACGATACATTTACTGGCGGCGCAGGCGATGATACATTTAATGGTGATGGTGGTATAGATCTTGGAGACTACTCAGGGCAGAGCATCAGCCAGATAGCCGTTATCAATGCCTCTTCAATTACGGTTTCAGGTGCTAATTTAGGACAAGATACACTCAATAATACAGAAGAGCTCATGCTGGGCAGCGGTGATGACACCTTAACAGTAAGCGCGCTGAATGGGACTGAAATAAGCAACATTGATGCAGGATTGGGCAGAGATAGCATTACGTTTGACAATGTCGCGCTGATTACTGGAATAGGAGATTCCTTCGCTGTGGATCTCAACGGTGATAGTGATACGGTAGATTTAAGTGATATACAAGAAATATCTGGGATTGAGGAGCTCATTGGTAGCTCTATGGCAGATAATTTAAATTTAAGTGGGTATACTAATAGCATCCTCCTGAATGGGCGCAATGGCGACGATATAATCAATGGGGGCTCCGCTAGCGATACCCTTATTGGTGGTGCTGGCGCAGACACGCTCAATGGAGGCGGCGGCAATGATGTCATAATTCTTGAGGCAGATGGAAATACGCTCACAAATAGTGCTGGTATTGATACAGTGGACTACAGCAGTGTTGCAAGTAATAATGTTTTAGGTTTTACCGTAAACAATATTACAGATAGTGTTATTAGCGGCAATCTTGACAATGACACTCTACAAGCAGGATCTTTCGAGAATTTGGTGTTAAATGGTGCGAATAATATAGGAACAGTAGAAATCGATGCGCTTGGGATGACTCCTGATGATGTGCAGAATGTGGACTTAGGGGGAGGCAATGACTTTGTTACGCTGACAGGTAGTGCTACACAAGTTGCAGATAACAGTATAAACGGTGATTTCTTTAGCAATGTAGAGACCGTAGATTTAAGCAGCTCAAGTCTCAATACAGCAAGCGATCCAGGGAGTATTGGTACATTTGTTCTAAACTTGTCCAATTTGCGCAACTGGGCATCTGATCCCGATGCCACCTCTGATAATAATACACGTACTATTAACCTCAGTATGAATGTGGGAGATATTATAGAAATAGGAAATTCGGCAATACCCTCAACGGGGTCAGATTTCTTCTTTTTTGAAAATCAAGCGACTTCTGCTACCAGTAATTTTTCAGGGATTAATGCTGCGGGGCAGACCACATTAACCGCAGGGCAACACAGTTTTCTTTTTCTAGACAGCGTTGGAGACTCTCTACAAGTCAATATAGATGCTTCCGTAGCTTAGCAATTTAAGCAGACCCTCATCTATGAGCGACAAACAGGACATTGAGTATCTTTGCGCAACTTAATTTGCCTCACTTGCCATTGCAATCCATCTAACAGTAATACCTGGCCCATCAATGATTCCCCTATACCCATTAGTTGATTAGCAGCAGCATGCGCCTGCATGGTTCCCAATATACCAACCATAGTAGAACTTACTCCTTGGCTTGCACAAGTATCCTGTGACTGCTCTATATCGTACAGGCATCTATAGCAGGGGCTATTACTGTCGCGATAATCAAAGAAGGTTAGTTGCCCTTCGAAACGAATAACTGCTGCACTAACTACAGGTATTTTCAATGCATGACAAACCCGATTTATTGCTTGACGGCTAGAAAAATTGTCTGTACAGTCTAACAACAAATGTAAACCAGCAAAAGCCATGTGCGCCTGAGGCTCATCTATAGCATCACAGTGGGCAATGCACTTAATCGCTGGATTAATCGCTCGTATACTATTAGCAGCAGAAACACTTTTAAATAGTCCTATATCTTCCTCAGTATGTATGGGCTGTCTTGATAGATTGGAGAGCTCTACCCTATCAAAGTCCCATAGCTCTATATGCCCTACCCCAGAGCTGGCAAGATAATGTGCTACAGCAGCGCCCAACCCCCCAAGCCCTATAATACCAACTCTGCTGTCTTGCAATAACTGCTGCCCTTGCAGACCTATTTGTGGCAAAGTGATTTGGCGGCTATACCGTAATAACGCACTATCATCCAGCAAAGGTGGACTTGTTTTGAGCGATGTTTTATCCTGTTTGGGATTCATTGCACCAGATGATTTTATGTAATAATCAAAGCGTACATAGTGCAGCGTAGCGGAGGAGAACAATCACTATGCTATTACTTATTCACTGTAATGAAGAATGAGCCATCTGGCTTAATAATACCTGACCCAAGTGCAAGTATGGCATCCAGTTGTGGCGTGGGCTTACGCGTCTTTATGGAGCCTTCTACGGTGATTCGTGTAGAGGTCTCTTCTGCCTGTGCCTGTAGAATCAAAATGCCTGATCCGCTGTCTTTCAGTTGCGCCGAGCGTGTTTCTCCCTGCTGAATATCTGCTTCGAAATCTCCCAAAGGCAAACCTGAGAGCACTAATCCTTCAATATATACATCATACTGCACAATGAACTGTAAAAGTGACTTCCACTGTATTTGCCAGCGGATTTGGCCAACACTAGCCTGAACTAAGGGCAATTCTTTTGTTGTTTCAAGACGAAGATTACCCTGCCATATAGTACCACCTGTTTTAGTTACTTTAATCGGCAGTTGCGTAATCTTATCATCAAAGTAGTGCAGCACCACACGTGTTGGAAGGTTCACAACCATAAAAATAAGCAAGACAAAAATAATGAATACCAGCCAACCTGTCAACTGTTTATAGGAAATACTCATCGTGTTTCTATTTTGTCTGCAAAGGTAATCGACACATCAACAACGCCTTTTCTTTCTAAGCGCTGAATCGTGGCAGCGTGTAAGATGACAGCATATTGCTGCTGTACATCCAAAAGCCAGTTGATAAAATCTTCATAAGGAATGGCATTAAATTGTATGACTGTATTTTCTTGTGAGTCTTTATGTATACGCGCAGTGTAGGCACTAAGTCCTTTTTCACGCAAACTAGTTTCTACAACACTGGCTAAACTTAAATTTTCAGTCTGCTTGCTTTTTGATGCGTATTGGTGTGCTTGCTGATTGAGCCAAACATTCAGCGTACGCTCCGCCTGTGCCCGCTGCGTTAATACACCATTTTTCTCAATAGCCGGCTCCCACACTACCATGTAAAAGCCCAGAATAATACCCATAGGCAGGCCAATGGCAACTATCCTTTGTTCTCGATCAGTGAGTGTATCAAACCACTGCTTTATGGCATCTATCATGAGGCAAGCTTCTTGCTGATACTTACGGAAGTACGCACCGTTTCTCCTTCTTGCGAGAGCCCCTGTGACTGTACTTGCAAGCCATTAACGGACTGCAGCGCTTGTGTCAATTTTTCTGCTTGTGCAACACTCGACAAACGCATTTGTAACTGCATAGTGTAATTAGCATATTGAATCGCTTCTATTTCTATACCATCCTGCTTACTAATGAGCGGTAGAATCTCTAATAGTAGTGCCGTTAGACTGGTTGACTGCAACTCACTCACTGCCTTCAATTTTCTAAATTTTTGTGTCGCCTGTGAACGTATGTTGACAATACGCTTTTCTGCAGGAAAAGTCTTGCGAAACAACTTAGTATTCTGTACTTTCTGTGCAGAGATTGTCTTCTCTAACCGCTGATTATCTACATAAATCTGTGCTGTTACAAACAGACCTAACAGCACAAGGGCTGCTGCAGACCCACTCCATGGAGCCAGCCATTGGCCTACAGATAACTGAGTACTAAATTCACCCTGTAATAAATTCAGTTTGCCCGCTGGTAGTACGGGCTTTTTCAATAGAGCATCCTCTCCTATTTGCTGACAGTCGCTCCGCTCAAAGCCTGCTAAATGCAATGCGCTATCTAAATTCTGGCTGCCAATAGCAAAACCTTGCCAAGCATCTAAGCGTACAACCGCATACTCTTCATCCTCGTAATAGGTTGGCTTATCTGGGTTGTGCGGCAGTGCAAAATAATCTGGCAAGATACGACTTACAGAGCCCGAATCAACCACTTGATGCATCAATGCAGTGCTACACACCCAAATAACCCATTCAGCACCATCCCTAGCAGCCGCAAAATGCAAATCCTCAATATCATCTGCAAAATGCTCTTCTAAAGCGACAGGGGCTAAGCGTAAGGCTTGAGATTGGGTTTTAGCAGGTAAGGTGCAGCGGAATACAGACACATGTCGCGCAGAAATATAGCCTGCTTGTTCAGCAAGTAACTCAATAGAACTTTTGATAGTTGTCAGTCCTTCATCCATTGGACCAAGCCCCCAATATACGATAAATTACGCGTATTTGTGTTGCACTCTTTCGCTGAATAATTGAGACAGCACTTGTTTGTGCGCCATTATAGTTTACACTGAGCTCTAAGCGAAAGAATTGCGTACTCGTATTGATATCCGTTGCAGGTAGCCGACTGCTTAATTTAGCATCATCACTTAGGCTATTGATTTGCTGCAGTAGCTCTGCATGACTCTTAAAAGCGTCTTTTTTATTCTGGCGTTTCCTAATTGCACTGACTATATCTGCATTGAGTGATTCATCCAGCATACCCAAAACGGAGGCATTGGCAAAGTTGGCATTTATGGATGTTCTCAACGGCAGCGCAGTCAGGTGCTGGGTCAGTTTGCGGTAATTTGAAGGGGTAACCCCTGCAACAAGCCGCAATTCGGATATATCTGTAAAAGCCTGGTTGGCTGAGCGATATGGTGGATTTCTGCTTAAATAAAAACTATCCTCTGCCCCTGCCCGGCGCGGATTTGTATCGCTATCTATCCAATCAGCGATAGCCTCAGCCAAGGAGCCAGGCAACTCTAAATCAATGACGAGACGCTGGAGACGCTCAAATGCCACTTTATCTACCATGCCTTTATCATCCAAAAGATTGTTTATGTTATATTTTGCTGTCTCATCTGTGATTTTGCCAGATGCACTACCGCCTTCAATCGGCAATAAAGGAATATGAATAGTCCAATCTTCACCTGGAAAATCTGCTACGCTTTTACGAGCATCCTTTGCCAAAATGTGCTTCACCCAGTCCTCTATGCTGTAAATGTACAGCAATCCTTGATCTGAACCGATAATGTTGGTGGTGCGGCGCACCGTGCTATCATAACTCGTCGTTGCCTTAGCAGCAATAATAGCAGCAATAGCGGCAATTAACATGGTGGTAATTAGCGCAACGCCTTTAGCATATTGCGACTTCTTGTGGGTATGGCTTACCTGTACCATCATCATTTCAAGGGAGACTCTATAATTGGAAATAAATGCGTATATTCTGTAGTATTCGTCAAAATAACGGTCACCTCTATCGCCCGTGGCAGTTGAGTTACATCGGTCGTTTTTGCCCCCCAGCTACTGGACCATGCTTGATTATCCGATAAAAAACGTATCTTGAATTCATCAACATCTCGTAGCATAGGTGTGCGACGAGGCACAGCGCTCAATGCTCTATCTAACGCTGTGTACGTTAAGCGATAAATAATTTCACCTTCTAATAAATAGCCTACCCGACTAAAGCGACTACGCCGAAAAAGCGCATCATCATCTGCAAAATATGGAATTGCGCTACCTACCCGACTAAATTCAATGTGCTGATTATCCGAGTCAAATGTAAGTGCTGCTTCTGCTTTTCCCGTATTGTCTCTAACTCTGCGCGGCACTATCTGATAAAAGTCGCGCGCCATAACCAATAAGGCGCGCTCAATGTCTTCTTTTTGCACTTGTGCTTCTTGTTGTACCTTCTGAAACTGAATAATATTGCTCAGCCCCCCGTAGCCCATTGCCGCTAAAATAGAAAACAATCCAATGGCCACCAACAGCTCAACCAATGTAAAGCCACGCATATTAATTCTGTTATTATACTTCCTACGAATCCTACTCATTACAGCGGCTTGCTTTGAAAGATTAAAACAGAGGCGTCTGCATCCTTACTTCCCGGAGCGAACACCTTTATCAATACACGGCGCACATTTTTATCTGCCGTATTGCTCGTTTGAGCCTCCCATTTCCAATCCGCACCTCCCACTTTGGTGGTGTCCTCTTTCTTTCCAGTAGAGGGCCATATTTTCAATACTTTATATTGCCCTGCCACGTGCATAGCAACACGGTGCGCATGAAAACGATCCCTTGATTGACCAAGTTGAAAGCTGCTTTGATTGACACTGCTCAACACAGCACCTAAAGAAAACGCCAATAAAACCAACGCAACCATGACTTCAATCAGTGTAAAGCCATATGCTGCTATTTTGTTGCTTTTTGTCTCAATCATGCTTAGAAATTGGAGCGAAATTCCTCTAATTTGGCACGGCCGAGCAAATCACTGGTTAACTCAAACAGCACACTCTCTGAGCGTTCTACACTGCTTCGGGGAACCGTTAATTTAAATTCGGTCATTTCTGCCGTCGGCAAAAAGACCACCTGTGGAAAGTAAACATCTTCATCTTCAATATCTGGTAAGCGTACAAAACGCTCCTCCACATACAACTGTGCTGCTATCAAATCTATTTCTACCTCTCCTATAGAGTCTTTTTGCCATTGTTTATCTTTAATAATCACAAAAATGTAGCGATCTTGAAAGAAAACAATGCCAATAGGAACGCCACCTAATAGAGCGCGTTCCTGCGCCACGCTTATCTTGCTTTGTAGGTTTTGCATAGACTCTCTGGTCTCACGAAATGGAGGAGGGGTATAAGAAATAATAGCTGTACCCGCAATGATGCCAATCAATGCAAAAACAACTAACAGCTCCATCAAGGTAAAACCGTGGTGCTGATAATTATCGCTGGGGAGCGTGCGCTTTGACATAGTGTTTTATGATTATTGTGGTGTTTCGTCTTAGGCGAGCTTACTGCTCACTCTCAATGATAACGGTATTTTAAGTATCTACCCGCTTGTATACTGCATATATTGCTGATAAAAAACGATGCCTTGATGTATCAACAAAGGTTCATGAAAGCATGAGACACTCGCGGAAAGATTTTGCAGCGCCTCCTTTAACAGAGGTGCTCCTCCACCCGTCAAAATAACAGGGTAATTATAACTCCCCGCTACCCATTGAATAAGTGCAGTCTTCTCTAATAAAAGCCCTTTATTTATGCAGCTTTTTGTATTATTTCCTGTAATTTTTTCCCAAGAAACAGGGGCCAGTTCAACATGCTGTATTTGATCAGCCTGCTGTAACGCCTGAGCAGACAATGCAAAACCGGGCACAATCCAGCCACCGCAGTGCTTTAATATTTTCTTATTAGAAGGTTCTATTATATCTATTGTCGCCGCGCTACCTATATCAACCACAATAGCTGGGCAAGCATGTTGGTTCGCTCCCAACATGGCAAAATAGCGATCAATGCCTAATATAGCATGTCCTAAGTATGCTGACTCTATGAGGAACGTAGGTTGGTTAAGCCAGTGCTGTTTGATCTTATATTGGGACAGCTCCCTAAAAATCTGGGTATTTTTATCTGCATCCAGCACACTGGCGATAAGTACTTCCTCACCAAAAGCCGCAAGGTACTTAACCAGTTTATCTGTGCTTATACGCTCTAAAGAGCTATACTGGCCTGCTGCATACTGTGCGCATTTAGCGCTGCTATTGCCAATGTCTACGATAATCACAGGCGACCCTGCTCTTTGATGTTATCCATAAGTACAATGTGGCTTGCCTGTGGAAAGGCCTTCATTGTCCCTTTTTGATCAACCAAAAGCGCACCCGTAGTATCTATACCTCTAACCACACCCGTATGTAATACATTCCCGTGCATAAACTGAACAGAATATCCCTGCAAAATGTCTACTTGCATAAAGCGCTGTACACAAAGCTCTGAGCCCATCGCGGCGGCTGTTGCTGCTGCCGCGCGCGCCAGAATAATCTCAATCTCCTGCGCTGTCGCCCGAAAGTTTGGCTTACTTTGCCTGTTTATCCCTACACCCACAATCGTACGCCACTGTGACCTCTTTTCTACTTCTATCAAAATACCCCCTATTTTTTGCACTGTACAGCCTTGGGTTATAACTATATCATTAGGCCACTTAAGCCACAGCCGGTCCAAACATAGCGGCTGTAGCCACTCTATAATTGTATAGCCAACCACAAGCGATAGCCCTATAGGAGGACGTTCATCAGTGCTCTTTATATACGAAAAAAGTACATCACCTGGTAGAGAACTCCATTGATTGTCTCTTCTTCCTCTGCCTGCTATTTGACGCTGAGCAACAACTAAATGATTCAGCAGGTTGCTTTGCTGTGACCATGTATTACTCGAATCCACACAGTCTAAAAGCGTCATGTCAACCAAGAGACCACAACTACGCAACGCCTGCTTAAGGTCTATTTGACTTATAATGCCCACTTGTCCCGATAATTAATTTTTGCATTAGGTGATTCTAACGTATGCATAAGGCATGAACGGTGCGAAAAAATCCAGTTTATACGAAATAAGCAGGCATTTTGACTGCACGTCTATCCAGTGGATAGCACAATGCTAAACCATAGAGCCTCTTAATGTTTTTTCCATAAATTGAACTATGAATACCCCCAGCGTTCCCAATCTGGTCACCAGCTTAAATGGCCCCCTCCTTGAATTAGAGCGTGTTTTTCTTGAGCGCCGTTTTGATATTGAGTGTTGGTTTCACCAGCAGTGGCTCAAAACACCTGCCCCTTTTTATTCCTCTGTTGATCTACGCAATGCAGGATTTAAGCTTTCTCCTGTAGATACTAACCTCTTCCCTGCAGGGTTCAACAATTTACATGCAGATTCTGATTTATTGAGCCTGCCTGCAATCGAAACTGCTATATTACGATACTGTCAAACCGCAACACAAGTACTTATCATTGCCGAAGCACATACTCGTAATATAAATTATTTTGAGCACCTATATCGCCTAAAAACTTTAATCGCCAAAGCAGGCTTTCGTGTGGAGATTGGTCACCTATTGTCTAACCACGCTTTAGAACATGCGCTGCAGAATGGAGAGACACTAAAATTACTACCTGTTCAGCGAACAGGAAATCGCATATTTACCGGTAAAGACTTTTTCCCGTGTGCAGTAGTGCTCAATAACGACCTTTCCTCAGGTGCTCCTAAGGTGCTGCAAGACTTAGAAGAACAATACCTTATTCCACCCTTAGCTTTGGGTTGGCACAACCGCTCTAAACAAGATAATTTAGATGCCTACGATACAGTCTCCACCGATTTTGCTCACATGTTGGGTATTGACCCTTGGTTAATTGGAACGCTACATTCCAATCAACAAGTGAATATTGATTTTACCGATGCAACAAAAACCGAATTTTTGCAAGATCAAGTTTCTCAACTTTTAATCGCTATTGGCAACAAATACAAACAATATAACATCAAAGAAAAGCCTTTTTTGATGATGAAAGCCTCTGCTGGAACCTATGGTATGGGTGTTATTCCTATTCAGGATGCACGGCATATCACTGCCCTTAATCGTAAACAGCGCAATAAAATGAAAGTGGGGAAAGAAGGTATAGCCATCTCTCAGGTTATCTTGCAGGAGGGTGTACACACGTCTGAAGAGTTCAATAATGCCGTTGCTGAACCTGTGGTTTATATGATTGATCACTTTGTTGTTGGTGGCTTCTATCGTATCCACAAAAATAAAGCAAAGGATGAAAACCTAAATGCACCTGGAATGCACTTTAGTCCATTAGCACTCGCTGAGTCTTTAATGAACCCTAAAACAGAGTGTGGCTGCGATGACATCCCTAACCGCTTCTATGCTTACGGAGTCATTGCTCGAGTGGCGGCGGCGGCTGCTGCGCTGGAAATTGTAGAGAATAAGGATAATGCTGCCTAAATACGAAAAAATATTCGAAAAAACACGAAATATCCATGAAAATAGCCTTTACTATCAACCAGCCTGAACAGCTCAATATAGACAAGGACACCTCCTTAGGTCTGTTGTTTGCTGCCTATAAGTTAGGCTATACCTGCTTCATTGTCGAGCCACAGAATTTGTCTATTCAAAACAATAAAACCTACGGACAATTTAGGGAAGTTACCTTTTCAGGGCCAGTTATCAGCGAGCCAATAATGGGAAATCCTCAATACAAACCTTGCGCAGAAATACATGCCTTTTTTGCGCGCCATGACCCCCCGTTTGACCAAAATTATTTATACTCCACATATTTATTAGATTGTATTAAAGCGGAAGGGGTACGTGTTTTTAATGATCCTACAGCTATCCGAGCTTGCAACGAAAAACTGTTTTCTCTGCAATTTCCTCAATGGATACCGCCACACTGTGTTTCATCAAATAGCGCCGAAATTAACAACTTTATACACACTTTCAAGGAAGTTATTCTAAAGCCATTAAATGGAATGGGAGGGCAATCTATTTTTCGTGTACAGGAACATGATCCCAATATATCCGTGATTATAGAAACGCTAACCCAATATGGCCGCACCCCAATTATGGCACAGCAATTTATCCCTGAGGTGCGAGCTGGCGATAAGCGTATCCTCATCGTACAAGGCTCAATCGTACCATACTGCTTGGCACGCATACCAGCACACAATGAAATCCGCGGAAATCTTGCCGCAGGCGGGCGTGGTGTTGCTCAGCCACTGAGCGAAAGAGATTATGCCATAGCTGAAAACATTGCGCCTACTCTACAAGAAATGGGATTAGTCTTTGTCGGATTAGATGTAATCGGTGACTATCTAACCGAAATAAATGTAACCAGCCCAACCTGTATGCGCGAAATTGAGCGTGACTGTAAATTAGACATTGCCATACCATTCATCAAGCAAACACTACAACCCCTCTAAACGCCGCCAAACATCAGCGCATCATTAATGCAGTTGTGATTTTTAGCATTGACCACTATATTGGCAACTTAAAACTCAGGCGAGTTTCAAAAGGAACTGCCCAATATACCATCCTCAACACACCTACGGCATGCAAAATTACTGGTTGGAACGAACGAGCCGCACACGATAACTGACAAAACATAATGAGTTGAGTTTTAGAGCTATGCTACGCAGCGTAGTGCAACAGCGTTTGGGGCAAGTCTCTTTTGAGTTTGAACCACACTGGTCGCGGACGAGCCTACTCGACAGCCCGTAGGCTAATTTTATGAGGGCAGATTAGGTGTACGGCTTATGAGGGTCTGAACAAGTAAACCTATAATGCGATGCAGGGCGTATAGTCTGTACCTTGCGCATAGGTTGTTGCTTCTCCTGCTATTTGCATCGCTCCGCCCTGTGGGGTGCCATCATCTAATCGTATATCTAAGATTTGTGCCACTTCACCATCTATACTATCTAAACAGAGTGCATGGCGGCTGAGGGTCGTGTTTGATTCAAAACGATAGACATCTCCCCAAGGATGTTGCGGAGCATTGGCGCCGGCACCGTTAATCAGTCCTGCCGCCCGAAGGTGCATCCATACATTGTCCTCTTCTGCTTCTTCAATAGTTGCATCACCATCTCCATTCGTTTCCGTAGTGCCGAAACGAGCGTCTGCCTGATTATCATCACCTGGTGGATTTAGGTAGCGGTTCTGATACACTAAAAAAGCAGAGCTCATGTTCTGAATACTCTGCTGAGCATTATTGATTCTGGCATCTTCCAAAAAAGCCAGCCCGCGAATAATACCCCCTGTTAAAACCCCTATAACAATGAGAACAATTGCAATTTCTATTAAAGAGAAGCCACGCTGTGGTTTGCTCATATCTACGCTCCAATATGTAGTTGATGAGCGTAGTGTATGTTGCTAAACTGGACAGAACTGCTACTGAATGTGTTGGACTATAGACAGAGTATGCTATACCGCCTCAAGACGCTCATCTAACACTTCTATCCAATGTTTGACGGGTATTTGTGTATTCGCTTCAATGTAAAGCTGACAGCCAATATTAGCTGTCACAATTAAATCAGGCTGGTTTTTTTCAAGCGCTGCCACCTTTTGCTGTATGAGCTGCTTTGATAGTTTAGGTTGAAAAATAGAGTATGTTCCCGCAGAGCCACAACACTGGTTTTGGTCATGAAAAGGCAGCAATTTGCAGCCAATTGCTGCTAAAATAACTTCTACCTTGCCTATCACTTTCTGCCCATGTTGTAGAGTACAGGGGGGGTGGTAGCTAATAGACAACGGTGCTAAACCTTTTTTAATAAACGGCTTAATCTCTTCGACATTAATAAACTCGCTCAGATCTTTTGTGTTATCTGCTACCTGTTGAGCTGCTTTATTTTCGGGCAGCAGTTGATTGTATTCCTTCATCATAACCCCACAGCCTGATGCCGTTGCAATAATCGCTTCTGCACCACCGTTTAGCGCTTGGCTCCAATGCTTTAGATTAGATTGGATCTGATTATGTGCGCGCTTCGTATCATTCAAATGATGCGCCATCGCACCGCAACACTGCGCAGGCACCTCTACCGTGCCGATGCCTAAGCGCGCTAAAACGCGCGCCGCGCTGGCGTTAGTATTGGTTTTGGAGAGCGACTGTACACAACCCCCAGGTAAGACAACTTGCCGCCTTGACGAAGTTGCTGAGGGTGAGTTCGTTTTTTTATCGCGGGGTGGGATGCTTGCTTTCAAATCTTTGGGGCATAGCGGACGTGCCCATTGCGCTAAGCGCAAGCCGAAAGCAATACGGCTAGGATAAGGTAGTGTTCGCAGAAGAACTGCTCTCTTTAGGCGATACAGTATGTGTTTTTTGGGTGCACTACTACCGCTTGCAATAGCCCTGCCAATATCTAATAGCTGTCCGTATTTTACCCCTGAAGGGCAGGTTGTCTCACAGTTACGGCATGTCAGGCAACGATCTAAATGCTCTTGAAAAGAGGCAGTTACCGCTGCACCCTCTAGAACTGACTTTATTTGATAAATACGACCGCGGGGGCCATCTAATTCATCACCAAGTAAACGATAGGTTGGGCAGGTGGCGTTACAAAATCCACAATGTACGCAACGACTTAGGTTCTCTTGAGCATTCTGTCGTTGAACGTCATTTACTATGTGCTCACTTATGGTACTCTTCATTACTCGAAAGTGTATAAGGGTGTACTTGTGGTTCGCTTATAGACTCTGTAGTACCTGTTCAATCAGACGCGGGGCAGGCAAATACCCAGGGAGTACGCGACCGTTAGGCAAAACAATTGCAGGTGTTCCATTTACTCCAATTTTTTGCCCTGCTTCATATTGGCTAAAAATACTGGTGTTGCATTTTTTGCGCTTGCCGAATTGCTCAAAGTCTCCTCCTTGTTTTGCCTGATTCATTGCTTTTTGCGGATTATTAGAGCACCAAACTGCTTCGCCTTTTTTCCATGAGTTTGTGCCAGGACCAGAACGCGGAAAGGATATGTAGTGAACGGTAATCCCACCTTCATTTAGCGCGCCCATTTCCTTGTGAAGCTTGCGGCAGTAACCACAGTCTATGTCACTAAATATCCAAATCGATGCTTTAGGCTTTCCTGTCGCTGCAAAAGTGACTAAATTTTCTTTCTCCAACTTACCTACTTCTTGTAGGGTGTTCTCGTATTCAATTGGTGCAAGTATTGCTTGACGGGTATCTAAGTTAATCACACTACCGTTTACTAAGTACTTCCCGTCTGCACTCATTAAAGCAACTTGACGCTCACCTCCTTGTCCTTGTAAACGAATAATAACAAAGCCTGCCAGTTCTGACTGAAAAACTTCCACTTTATCCACATCTCCTAAGAGACTTTTAAGCCCCTTTAGTACGACTTGCCGCTCTTTTTCGCCAACTGGCTTCAAATCCAAAGCATGTGTATTGATTGATAATAATAAGCCACATAGGGTAAATAGTAGTGTTCTCATAGTGATACCTTCGTTCTGATTGATAGAGATTATGGGTACGAAAAAAATGGGCGCTCTATGCGCCCACTTTGAATATTTGGGAAACCAGTCTCCGTAGAGAGACCTTGCTTAAACACGCTCTTTGATGCGGGCAGCCTTACCTGTACGAGAGCGCAGATAGTATAGCTTTGCTCTACGAACAACGCCGCGGCGCTTAACAGTTATAGAATCAATAAGCGGACTATGCAACTGGAATGTACGCTCAACACCTTCACCACTTGAGTGCTTACGCACAGTAAAAGCAGAGTTTAACCCTCTATTTTTACGTCCGATAACAACACCTTCAAAAACCTGTAGGCGTTCACGATTACCTTCAATAACCCGAACAGAAACCGCTACAGTGTCTCCTGCTGAAAAATCAGGCACATCCGTGCGCAACTGTTCGTTTTCAATCGCATGAATAATTGCGTTTTTCATATCATTCCCTATTTAATAAAGCACCTCTATGTGGCGCTTGGTTTATTGTTCATCGCCTCGTCATAGGTTTATCTCCACTCAAGCATAAACTTAACGGGCGGGCATTGTAGCATAAATCGCTCTCTGACAATGGGGTAAAACCAATCTATGTGTGGGGCGTTTTGTTCTACGCACACGGCATCCAATCGCTGTACAGGCGGAATAGATGATTCTGAGACTGTGTGTTAACCCATGCTAACCTGAGCCAACCTGAGCCAAGATGATGCGCACAATGGTGACTAATACCACTACGAATAATGCGGAAAAAATGACACCTGCTATAACAAATGGCACCATACTTTTACGCTGGAAGTCGCGCTCTAAATTTTTTTTGTTTTGTATACCGATCATCGCACTCAAGGAGCTATGTATAATCTGTAATGTGTCCTTCAGGAAATTCATATAACGAATAATGGAAAATAGTGGTCAAGTAGCAGCCCGGCAAATAGTATAAGCAAATACCAAATGGAGTAGCCAAAGGTTTTCATAGGTAAGCTAGTATTTTCAGGTTGTCGCAAAAGTAGAGTTGCATAATACAAAAATATGCTGTTTAGTATGACCGCAACAAGCAAATAAAGCAGCCCGCTCATACCTGTTAAAAAAGGCAGGATGGTGACTGCGGATAACAAAATAGTGTATAGTAAAATTTGTAACCGTGTAAAAGCTATGCCATGTGTTACAGGCAGCATCGGCATACCTACCTTAGCATACTCCTCCTTACGATGAATAGCCAGTGCCCAAAAATGCGGTGGTGTCCATACGAAAATAATCAAGAAAAGCAATAATGCATGTGGCTCAACTGTCCCTGTAACGGCTGCCCAGCCTAGTACAGGAGGGGCGGCACCTGATGCACCGCCAATGACGATATTTTGAGGCGTGGCACGCTTCAGGTAGATTGTGTAAATAATCGCGTAGCCTATCAGTGCAAAGAACGTAAGCCATGCTGTCAGTGGGTTCACTAACAAAAATAAAACGCCTAACCCAACTAAACCTAAAGTAATACCAAAAATAATTGCCGAAGCAGGTGTTATACGCCCTTGCGGTAGTGGACGTTTTTGGGTGCGTAGCATTTGGTCATCTATGTGCCGATCTATGACTTGATTAAACACCGCAGCTGATGCAGATGCAAAAGTGATGCCTAATGTACCAAACATCAGAGGCTGCCACGGAACCATACCAGGCGTTGCCAGAAACATACCGACCAGCGCAGTAACAACCAACAAAGCGACTACTTTTGGCTTGGTTAGTGCATAGTAACGCCCCAATGTGGCTTTATGAATCATCCCAGCCTTGAGTATTTTAGTAGTCTTTTCATGTCTTTTAACATCCATTTCGGGTCATTTGACTGGTCTGTGTACAACATCATTGCATCACCTTTCGGATCAACTAAAAATAATTGCCCCGCTTGAGAAGCATTCGTGCCAAAAGCTGCTTGATGCTTTTTTAAGCCTCGCTTGTCCACTACTATTTGCATGATTTTAGGCGTGGTTATGTTATCTGGAAGAAGGTGGGGGCTTAGGGGATTGGTTGAAATGAGAATAGTTTGTACCCTACGCATTTCTTCATTTGTCAGAATACGCACCGTTTCTGCATGCTTTAACCATTGAGCGCATCGCTCATCACAAGAGTCGGCTAAATAAACATAACTCCACTTGCCTGCCAATATATTGCGCTGCTTGTGGTTAATTTGAACGGGACGAATAGGTGTAATTAATGTGCCATAATTAGCAGTTCCTGCTACACCAAAGTGAATCGTCCACTGGAAAAACGCCATTGCAAGAAGCAGTGGAGCAATAAAGGCAAGCGTTAGCCACCAAATAGTGTATGATTTTTTGGGTTGAGTTGCGTCCATTCCTGTTTTTATAGTGGGGTAATTGGCGATAAATCTGCGGGTACCGCATTATACGGTATCGCAGCGCTTGGTATAAACATTGCGTCTCCATAGCTGAAGAAGCGATAACCTTGCTCAATGGCATGCTGGTAAGCCTCCATTGTTCTTTGGTGTCCGACAAATGCACTGACCAGCATCAGTAGCGTAGACTCTGGTAAGTGAAAGTTGGTGATGATGCCATCGACTACCTGAAAAGAAAAGCCGGGCTTAATAAACAAGCTGGTATCACCACTACCTGCTTGATAGGGGTGCTTTTGCCAAGCACTTTCTAATGTGCGCACACTGGTTGTCCCTACAGCTATAACACGCCCGCTTTTTTCTTTGCAGCGTTTGATTGCATCTACTGTCTCTTGTTTTAACTCATACCACTCGCTGTGCATGGTGTGTGCTGCAATGTTCTGGGCGCTAACTGGCATAAAGGTACCTGCACCGACATGAAGGGTTATGGCGGCTGTTTCCACAGCATTAAGTTGTAGTGTATTTAGCAACTCTGTAGAAAAATGCAGCCCTGCGGTAGGAGTGGCTACTGCCCCTAAACGCTCTGCAAACACGGTTTGATAACGCTCATCGTCCATTGCGTTGACTTCTCTTCGTATATATGGTGGCAATGGCAAGCGCCCATACTGCTCAAGAATGCTTTCCATGGTATGTGGCTTGGCTAATTGAATAATGGAAAAACGCTCCATTCGCTTTAAGATAGTTGCTTCTATCTTTTGGGAGGTAATATAGATACGTTGACCTTTTTTAGGGCTACGGCTTGCTTTAATCATCACTTTGGCTGTGCGCTCAGATAATAGCCGCTCTACAAGCATTTCAAGCGCGCCACCACTTGCCTTCTCTCCAAATAAGCGCGCTTTCATTGTTCTAGTGTTGTTGAAGATCAACAAATCATCTTTTTTTAAAAAAGACGGCAATTGTGAGAAGTATGCATCCTTAAGGGATGCGTTTAGCACTAAAAGGCGACTATCTTCTCTATTATCCAGCGGGGCTTGTGCAATTAAGTTGCTGGGCAAATCAAACCAAAAATCTTTCGTTTTCACCGATTACTTTAAATGATTGGATGGCTTATGTGCGCCAAAAGACAGGTGTGAATAAAACAATAAGCGTATAGAACTCCAAACGACCAACTAACATGGCAGCGGCAAGCACGATTTTGGTTTCTGGAGCAAGCCCAGCGTAATTGATGCTGGCATCTCCGAGTGCAGGCCCTAGATTATTTAGACAAGAGGTGAGCGTAGAAAAAGCACTTATAGGGTTCATCCCTAGAACAAGAAGTAAAACCAGGAATAATAAAAACACAAACACATACAGTGCAAAGAAGCCCCAGACAGTATTGACTATCCGCTCAGGAACAACCTGACCGCTTAAACGTAACGGCTTAATGGCTCGTGGATGTAAAAGCATGACGATTTCACGCCACCCTTGTTTGAATAACAGCATTAGACGAATAACCTTCATCCCGCCACCGGTAGAGCCGGCACAAGCACCTATACAGCTGGCAAGCAGCAAAATATAAGGCAGTCCACTAGGCCAATTAAACCATTCTGTGGTTGTAAACCCCGTAGTAGATGCAAGAGATACTGCCTGAAAAATACCGTGTTTAAGAGCCTGCGACCAAGTTAAATTGCCTTCAATGCCCAATAAAAGTACACTTAACAGACTTAAAAAAGCGAGTATGACAATAAAAACTTTTGTTTCCGAGTCTTTGAAGTACGCTAAAAGCCCTCCTATAGAATGTTTGTGCCATGCGTGAAAATGTAAAGAAAAATTGATGGCAGCGATTACCATAAAACCGATGGCAATTAGATTGATGGCAGTGCTATCAAAGTGACCTAAACTGTTACTATATGTTGAGAAGCCACCTATTGATATGGTTGAAAAACTGTGTGCTATCGCATCAAACCAGCTCATACCTGCTATTTTATATGCAATGGCACAAAGTACGGTAAATGTGACATAGATGCCCCAAAGGGCCTTGGCAGTCTGTGATATACGGGGTGATATTTTTGAATCTTTAATTGGACTTGCTAACTCAGCGTTAAAGAGAAGTTGTCCTCCCACCCCCAATACAGGCAAAACAGCAATAGCAAAAACGATAATACCCATGCCGCCAAACCACTGTAACTGCTGGCGATAAAACAGCAATGAGCGCGGCAGAGACTCTATATCGGAAAATATAGTAGCACCTGTGGTTGTTAGACCTGAAAAAGCCTCAAAAACCATGTCTGCAAACACCAAACCCTCAACACCGGATAGAGCAAAAGGTATTGTTCCAACCAACCCTAAAATGAGCCAGAAGCCTACAACAATTAAGAACCCATCTTTGAGGCGCGGTTTAGTATGCTTTCTTTTTATGGTGGGAATGTATAAAAGACCAGCAAAAAGCAAGGTAATTGCGATAGTTAGGAAAAAGGGCAGGCTGTCTTCTCGGTACCACCATGCAACCAGCATCGGCAGCAAGAAACTTACACTATATACCGCAAGCAATAAACTCAGTACACGGGAGACAGTTATCAGTTGCATGTTCGTTTTGCGCTATTTAAGCTGCGCTCCAAACAAACTCTCTACTTCAGTAACAAGCCTGCGACTGTTGACAAACACAATAACATGGTCCTCGTCTAAAATGGTCGTGTCGCCGTGTGCAATTATTGGCTCGCCATCGCGTACAACCGCCCCCACAACCATACCTTGCGGCAATTTAATCTCATCCAAACATCTTCCAATAACACGAGAGGATGCCTGACTGCCATGCACAACTACCTCTAATACCTCTGCTGCCCCTCTGCGCAAGGTGTGTGCCATCGTGGTATCTCCTTCTCGAGCAAACGATAGAATACTGGAAATGGTGATAAGGTCTGGGGCAAGCGCTACATCAATGTCTGATGATTGTAGTAATTCTATGTAATCAGGGTTGTTGACCAGCGTCATTACCTTTCTGGCTCCTAAAGATTTTGCTAACATGGAACTGAGGATGTTCGCTTCATCACTACTAGTGAGCGCCAAAAAAACATCGCTTTCCCCTACCTCTTCCTGTGTGAGCAACTCTTTATCTGTAGCATCTGCCTGTAGGACAACGGCTCGATCTAAGCGCTCTGCAATATAACGAGTACGCTCTACGTTATGGTCTATGATTTTTACCAATGACATCTGATCTTCTAATGCTTGAGCAACACGATAACCAACATGCCCACCACCTACTATCGTCACCGAAGAGTACGGTTTTTCTGTCTTATGCAGCTCTTCTACAATTAAATGGTAATGGTCTGTGGCAGTGATGAAAACGACCTCATCATTGGCAACAATAACCGTATCCCCATCAGGTAGAATGAATTGTGATCCACGATAAATCGCGACAAATCGTGTTTCAACCCCCTTGGGCAAGTGTTTTCTTAAGTCACGGATGGGCTTGTTTACCATCAAGCCACCATAATACGCCTTCACCACTGCTAAGCGCAACTTTTTTTGAGCAAAGTCAATAACCTGAAGTGCTCCTGGTGCATTGATCAGGCGACGAATATATGCTGTTACGGCTCGTTGTGGACTTAGGAATTCATTAATCACCAATTCATCGTTACTGTTGCGGGAAATTAGGCTACGAAAAGACCAGTATCCTGATAGCCTCACACGACAAATTTTGCGTGCCGTTGAGTTCAAGCGATGAGCAAAATGACAGGCGAGAATATTCGTTTCATCTTCCCGTGTAACTGCCACCAACAAGTCCATATCTTCAACACCTGCACGCTGCAATACTTTGGGGTTGGCACCCACCCCAACAATTAACTGTGCATCTACATGATTACGCAGCATGTCTAGCCGCTTGAGGTTCGCATCAACAACCGTCACATTGTGTCGCTCTGCGCCTAAAAGGCGGGCTAAAGCACGACCTACTCTGCCAGCTCCAATAATCAAAACATTCATACGCGCTTAACCATCCGTCATAAAATCCCTGTAATAGTGACTCTGTTCTGTTTTATAGTGCGTCATCATTGTATGCGAGCTCTCGTCCTCTGTGCCCTGTAGGAAGTTAGAAAAACACAGGGTGACGCAAAAGAAAGCAGATGGCTCTAAGCGTTTCTTTGCTAAGATGGTGCTCGACTCCTTCTGCATCAGATTTTGCTGCTTTCGGAGGTACCCCAATATGCACCAGAAAATCAACCACAAGCTTATGTCGCTGACTACAGTAGTCAGCTAATTTTTGACCCTTTTCTGTCAAAAAAACTGAGCGATACGGCTCACTTTTTACATAACCTTCTTCAATCAAGCGTAAGAGTACCTTGTTGACAGTTGCATTGCTAACCCCTAAGCGAGCAGATAAATCTGTTAGGCGCACCTTATCTTGTACTTCAGCTAATTCAGCAATTAACTCTACATAGTCTTCCGTTAGCTCTCGACTGTGTACTTGTCTAACTTTTGCAAACCAGCTCGCTTGAGTGGCCACGCTTTCTAACTGTTTTTTTCTCATGCTGATACGACTCGAAGTTTACTTAATATATATGAACCCAAGAACAATAAAATCTGGAGCAGCACAATAACAGGTGCTGTCCCTACGTCCATATGATAACTGAGCCATACTCCACCTAAACAAGAAAAGGTTGCAGAAGCAATTGCTATACAGACCATTCCATTGAATTGCTTACTGAGAAGCTGCCCAGTTGCGCCTGGAGTAATAAGCAGAGAAATCACCAATAACACCCCAACTGTATTAATAGAAGCAACTATGGTTAGCGTTAGTAAGCCAAGTAGCAACTGCTGTAGTATTTTCTGGTTTTGTCCCACAATCAAAACCTGTACTCGATCGAAGCAATATAACAACAAATCTTGTTTTTTTAGAACTATTACACCCACAACAATGCCGCCTATGATAACAGATAGCCACACATCTTGCTCACCAACACCTAGCACATTACCAAACACAATATGTAGTAAGTGTACATCTGAGTGTATCTGACTAACCAAAACCAAACCCACAGCAAAAAACCCTGAGAAAACAATCCCAGTAATGGCATCTGCTTTAACTCGACTCTTTGCCTGCAAATAGTTCATTATATACGAGCACAACAGAGCAGAAACAAAAGCCCCTATAACAAAAGGAAGACCGAGCAAATAAGCCACACCCACACCAGGAAGCACTGCATGAGAAAGCGCATCACCCACTAATGACCAACGCATTAAAACTAAAAAACAAGAAAATAAAGCGCAAACCAAGCCTGTGATAAAAGCAACGATAAAAGCACGATGCATAAAAGAAGCACTAAAGGGCTCTATCCAAAAAGCCACATCCAACCACGTAGTCATATTGGTTTCTTACACAATAGACCGTACTTAGGGGCGAAAAGCTGCACAAAAAGAAAGAAAAGCACCTGAACGATCACGGCTGATGGTCCTGAAGGAATATCCCAAAAATAACTCCCATACACCCCTATAAAGCAACTAAACATGCCAATAAATACAGAAAAAATGAGCATCTGGTGAAAACGATCTGTCAATAAATATGCCGTTGCCCCTGGTGTGATGACCATAGCGACAACTAATGCTGCCCCCACCGTTTGTAGCGCCGCTACAATCACAGCCGCCAGTGTAGCAAAAAACACGACATTCAGAGCAATAGCATGTATTCCCGCAACCTGCGCATAAGATGCATCAAAAAATAACAGCATAAAATCGCGCCATTTCGCCACAAGAACGATAAAAGCAACAGCACAAATAATCATGATTTGGTGCCCTTCTTGCGGAGATATTGCCAGAATGTTGCCAAACATGATGGTTTGTAAGTCAACAGAAATAGGGTTTAGAGAGACTAAAAGCAATCCCGCCGCCAAAAAACCGGTGAAGACAATTCCAATGGAGACATCTTCTGGCAGTTTCGTGGTTTTTTTTACTGTATACATTGCTAATGCCGCAAGCAGTCCTGAAACAAACGCCCCTACAACATATGGAAGAGCAAGCAAATAACTCAGCGCAACACCAGGCACAACAGCATGCCCTAAAGCATCCCCCATAAACGACCATCCCTTCAGCACCAAATAAGCGGATAGAAAAGCACAAACTCCACCAACTAAAACACTAGTTATCAGTGCTGTTCGCATGTATTCATAAAAAAAAGGCTCGACCAAAATCACCTATTTAAACCTTCTATTTTTTACTAAAAATACGTTTTTTTCTACGCTGCTTTCCATATAAAACCAGCGGGCGCTCATCATCTGTTAGCACCGTAACCCCGCGTTCATCGGCATCCTCATGTAAATCACCTCCTGTCATTGTTAAGTGTCGCAGCGCGCCGCCAAACACAACCTCCAAATTCTTTTCTGTTAGAACATGGGGCGTCTTACCTTCGGCAATTATTTTGTTCTTTAAGAGAACAACCTGATCACAAAAAGCGGGCACAGACCCTAAGTTATGCGTAGAAACCAATAGAAGATGTCCGGTATTTGCTAGATGTTGAAATAAATTCATCAGACGTGTTTCTGTATTAATATCGACACCTGAAAAAGGCTCATCTAATAAGATAATCTGGCTATTTTGGGCGAGCGCTCGCGCAACAAACATTCGCTTTTTTTGCCCCCCACTTAACTCACTAATATGTCGCTTACGCAAGGGGTTGAGCTGGACTTGTTGTAGAGCCTGATTAACAGCTTCATAATCGCATGGCTTAGGAATGCGTAACCAGTTCATATAACCATAGCGACCCATCATAACAACGTCTTCTACCAAAACAGGAAAATTCCAATCAATTTCTTCTGTTTGAGGTACATAAGCAATCCGGTTTTGTTTTAATGCTTTTTTTACAGGCATTTCATCAATGCGAATGCTTCCTTGTTGCGGCGCTATGAGCCCCATAATCGCCTTAAATAGTGTGGATTTTCCGGCACCATTCATTCCTACCAACCCATAAACACACCCCGCCGCCAAATCAAGAGAAATAGCTTGTAGGACTGGTTCGTGTGTGGTATAAGAAAAACTAACTTTTTCCAACTTAATAGACGCGCCTGTCATTGACCAAACCCCCTTACAATTGCCTCTGCATTAAAGCGCAGTAAACCCAAAAAATGAGGTGCCTTTCCATCAGAACGGCTTAATGAGTCAACGTATAGAACCCCCCCATAACGCGCCTTGGTTTCTCGAGCCAATTGCTTTGCTGGTCTGTCAGACACCGTACTTTCACTAAAAACAACTGGAACTTTGGCTTGACGAACTGCCTCAATAGCTCGGCGCATTTGTTGCGGCGTTCCTTGTTGATCTGCGTTGGTCGGCCACAAATAGATCTCCTTGAAACCTATTGAGGCAGCCAGGTAACTGAAAGCGCCCTCACTAGTAACCAAATAACGCTGGCGGGGAGGGATGGTTGATAGTTTTTTTATGAGCTTGCTCTGGACTAATCGCAGTTTAACTTTGTATGCTTCTGCATTTTTTTTGTAAGATATTGCTTGGGCAGGGTCTACAGAACTTAGCGCTTTTTCAATATTGTCTATATAAATAATTGCATTGTGTATAGACATCCAAGCGTGAGCATTCGGCTTCCCATCGTACCCCCCTCCATGAATAGACAGTGGCGTAACCCCTTCACTTACCGTGAAGTGCTGTGCTTTGTGTGTGTCGCGAAAAAAACGCTCAAACCATAGCTCTAGACCTAAACCGTTCCAGAAAATCACATCTGACTGGTTTGCACGCAATACATCTTTAGGGGTTGGTTGATAGTTGTGAATGTCAACACCCACTCTTACTATAGAGTGCACCGAAACAGCGTCACCTCCAACTTGCCTTACCATATCGGCAAGTATGCTAAAACTGGTTGCAACCCGTACTTGTGCAGATATAGAAAATGACAATGAAACTAGGATAATGCTAAAAAACAACTGCATATTGATATAAATTTTGCAAAGGCTAAATTATAGCGCAGGCGCTATTTTTACAATGGCTTTTTGATAAGCCTGTAAGAGCGTTTCTTTTAAGTTATTTTGTTCAGAGGGGAAGAACAGAGACTTACGGAAGAAAACGGATAAACACTCTTTTGGAGCGACTGGCGTCAACCAATATACTTGAAACACTACCCTGTGCCTGATAGACTATTTGGTTTTCTGCAACACCCCTTTGTAAGAAGTACGCCTTAACGTTTAGAGCCCGACGATTAGCAAGCCACTGGTTGTAGGCTACTGTGGGCTGTGTGCCAGCGTAGGCAGAGAGTTGGATACGCTTATTAGGGTCATTCAGAAGTTCCTTTCCTAAATGATTAAGTTTTTCTCGTTGCGCTTTCTTAAGCTCTGATGAGTTGATGTCAAATAGCACCACCTCCCCAGCCAAACCAGCAGATTCATCCTGTAGAGATCGCTTCCCATTGTTTGTTCTTTTTGAAGCAGCAACGATATGCTCTGGGATACGTGCCCCTATGTGTGGCAAGCCTAAAGGAATAGTGCTATCTGAAGTAAGTGCCTGATATGGGGTTCCACCATCTTGTTGGGTTGGTCTTGTATGAGCAGGTTCATTATTAGTCTGTTCTAACTGAGTTGGTTTCTCAGAGCGAGACTGACCGGCTCCATTTATGGCAGGAGAGTCTAGAGCCCCTGAATACCTACTGGAAAACTCCGCTTTGAGAATAATATCATTGCTTGAACTGTAGGGAATATCGCTCAGTGAATTAATAGTCCTATCAACGAAAAGACCTGAACCATCTTTAAGCTCTGATTCATCTGGAAACAGCCGTGAGAGTATTTGTTGATAATTACCTTCTATTTCCACATCAAAAGGCTCAGCAGGCGTTAAATCTACACAGCCTTGTGTATTAACCAATTGACCTATAGGTGTGTCTGGACAAGCATCTGCTTCATCAATAACGCCATCATCATCGCTATCTCGCCCAATCAACTCAGACCCCACGTTAAGAGTTTTGGATTTAGGTGCATTCCCTACCTCATTCTGTGCTCCATCATATTGTGAGCGCAAATTGACACCGCTTTCATTATCTACAACCACAGTTTCTTCAGCAAATAAACTATAACGATACCCTATATTCAGGGCAATATTCTGATACACATTTGAGGTGCGGTTGTATCCAAGTTGTATACCTATACCATTCTCAAAGTAATAGTTGACCCCCCCAGCAAACCCAAAAAGAGATTCTCCCCTTGTCAGCACAATCCTTTGCCCTGCACTATTGGTCAGCCGTCTTGCCGAACCCTCAAAACGAATAGTGGATATACCTGATTCAACAAAAACATGAAATCCGTACGTTTTAGACGGGAACTGCAGTCCACCCCGGGAAGAAACTACAATGTAGTCCAAATCACCTCTTCCTGAATTTGGGGTTACCACCTCAGATCTGCCGTAGTCTATGTATTCAAACAGACCGTACAAAGAACCATACAATTCAAATTCAAGTGCAAAATTTACACTGCTGTCTGGCTTACTTACATCAAACCCTGAGGAGTCGGGAGATTGTTGATTTTCTTCTGTAACAGTAAAAGAGGGCGAAACAAAAGGGGTGCCTATACCTCCGTATACAGTGAAATGTCGTGCTAGTGAGTGGGATTTTGTTGGAACAAAGACAACACTGCCTACAAACATACCCAGCAACATAGCCCGCGAAAAAAAAACCATGTGTTTTTTACCGAAAATAAGGCCTAAAGCAAAAGATCATTATAACCTAATAAAAAAATCTAAGGTTTGTGGCATTTTGTCTATTTTTCTTTCACTGCTATGGCGTGTTGTTGTAGTGTTTTTTTGCTTCTTGATAGTCCGCCTCTGTATCAATGCCTTTTGCAACAACATCTGTTTTTATGATTTTAGGGCGATGTCCCTCGCTCATTGCACGCAGCTGCTCCAGTGACTCCATTTCCTCCAAATATGAGTGTGGCAAATTCTCCCAATTCAACAAGAAGTTTCTGTGATAACCGTATATCCCAATATGTTGTAATCCTCGCGAAATATTGGGCTGCCTTGAATCACGACAGGCAGGAATTGAACTGCGGGAAAAATACAATGCCCGCCCTTGTGCATCACAGACTATTTTAACCACGTTTGGGTTGTTCATGTCTTCAATACTTTTTATTGGGCTTGCAGCACTAACCCACTCGAACCCTTGTTGTAGGCTTTTATTAAGCGCCTGAATGATGGTGGGCTCTATGGTAGGCTCATCCCCTTGCACATTTATAATAAAATCAGCAGAAACTTGCCTCGCTGCTTCCGCTACTCGACTGGTCCCTGAAGAATGCTCCCCTGTAAACAACACGTCAACCTCTCCTTTTACGGATTGGTATATCTTTTCACTATCCGTTGCCACATAAACGGCTCCAATATTTGCTTCACGAGCTCTATCTACAGCATGCAAAACAACAGGTTTCCCTCCAAGCGGTAAAAGCATTTTACCGGGAAGGCGGCTTGAGTTATAGCGAGCAGGAATAATTATTGCTGATCGAGACATGACTTCAAATACGTTAAAATATTAGAAAGCGGAACCTGCTCTACATGCGCAGATTGGCGATGTTTCACCTCAATCTGATCAGAATCCAACCCCCTTGAGCTAACCACCACACGCAGCGGAAAACCAATCAAATCTATATCAGAAAATTTAACGCCCGCGCGCTCTAGCCTATCATCCCAAAAAACCTCAACACCTTGATCTAAAAGACTGGTATATAGGTCTTGTGCCACTTTTTGAACCCTACTGTCTTTTTCTGACCCTAAAGCCACCAGAGCGACCTGAAAGGGCGCCAAAACCATAGGCAATGCCAGTCCTTTGTCATCATGATGCTGCTCTATAGCAGCTGCTACTAAGCGTGAAATCCCTATACCATAACACCCCATCTGCAAAGTAACGGCAGCACCCCCCTCATCTAGAACCTCTAAACCCATCTCTTTAGAGTACTTATCGCCCAACTGAAAAACATGCCCCACCTCAATGCCTCGACACAATTTTACGGGAAAACCTTGTGGGCTTAAATCGCCCTCCTCAATATTCCGAATATCTGTACAAAAACCAAAGTGGGCATCACGACCCCAGTTTATTCCCCGATAGTGCTTACCATCCTCATTAGCACCAGCTGAAAAATCATTTAGAACGGCCACCTCTGAATCCACAATAATATCCATAGGAAGCCCAACCGGACCAAGTGATCCAAAACCGGCACCCACCGCCTGCCGAACCTCGCCTTCCTCTGCAAATTTGAGTGGGCTAGCAACCTGATTTAACTTAGTCGCCTTAACTTCGTTAAGAGTATGATCTCCCCTGACCATCAAAGCAACCAGTTGTCCTTGCTCCCTCCCTTCAACAATAAGCGTTTTTACCGTTTTCTCAATTGGAATATTATGCTGTTCAACTAACGCTTTTATGGTTTTCTGATTCGGGGTATCAAACAGCTCTAATGCTTGCTGCGGCTCTAACCGTTTAGCGTTGGGTGGCTGGCAAGGAGCCACCTCAATATTCGCAGCAAAATTCTCCTCTTCTGTGTAAACCAAGGCATCTTCACCATGCTCAGCCAGAACATGAAATTCGTGTGAATATGCACCTCCAATCGATCCACCATCTGCCTCAACCGCTCGGTAATCCAAGCCCAACCTTTTTAGAATAGTCGCGTATGCAGCATACATACATTGATATGTTTTTTTCAGGCTGGTTTTCTCCATATGAAAAGAGTATGCATCCTTCATGATAAACTCACGTGCACGCAAAATACCAAAGCGCGGTCTAATTTCGTCACGAATTTTGGTTTGTATCTGATATAAATTGAAAGGTAATTGTTTATAACTACTCAGGGTTTTTCGCACAAAATCGGTTATAACCTCCTCATGGGTTGGCCCTGCACAGCAGTCTCTACCGTGCCTATCTTTAAAGCGTAAAAGCTCCGCTCCGTAGTCGCCCCAACGACCACTCTCTTGCCATAGATCAGCAGGCTGTATCACGGGCATTTCTAACTCTAAGGCTCCAGCGGCGTTCATTTCCTCTCTTACAACCCGCTCCACCTTACTTAACATGCGATAACCCAAAGGACTCCAAGTGTACAACCCAGATGCCAATCGGACAATAGCACCTGAGCGCAACAACAATTTGTGGCTAGGAACAACCGCCTCTGTTGGGTCTTCTTTGTATGTTTTGAAATAAAACTGACTTGCTTTCATGGTTTATTAAGAAACTCCTTTTATGCAGTGAGGGCGGTTTTTTATCAATACAGCTCAATGTGTGCTCAAAACAATCTTAACAGCGACACATCAAAAAAACGACAACAAACCAGTCTCTATTTTAATCTATTTTTCGCACAAAACACTCCTCAACAACCAGAGGTTTAGAGTATAAAAAAAACAAAGACACGCGCAGGGGTCTCTTGTCGGAATTATAACCAAACCACATGTCTTTTCTGTAACTCTGAGGATGCGAGAACAGTAACTGCCCCAAAGATTGATTCCCTAATTTTTGAAGAAGAGCCTTATTATGTAGCCAGGTCTTTGTTGGGATATAGCTACATGCTTGGATATATGTATCCTCCCCCAGACCCATTTCAATAACACGCTGCATGGAGCGACGGCATGGGATGTGTTGCCGGTATATCGGAGGGGTCGGCGCCCACCTTTCGTGCAAAAGATATAAAAAAAAAGGGGTTGAAGCTGTTTGTATTAAATGCAGCTTGCTTGTAAGCGATTTTTTTTGTTTTAGTGTTTTTCGCCATACAGGATCTAAGCAGGTCGGAGAAACCGAACCTTTCATCAAGCCTGTACGTTGTAAATATCTATTGGATGCCATTTTTCTATTATTTTAAGGGCTTTTTGTGGGCTTTTTTGCAACATTTCAACACTTATTTTTTCTGCTTCTGCAATACAGTCCTCATCATAAACTATATCCGCCACCCGAAAAGACCAGTGACCACTTTGCTGGGTTCCTAATATTTCTCCTGACCCGCGCAGCTTTAAGTCTTGCTCTGCCAGATAAAAACCATCATCACTATCTCGTAAAAAAGATAGTCTTTTTCGCGCTGTTTCCGCTAAAGGAGAACCATATAACAAGACACAATAACTTTGCTCATCTCCCCTGCCTACGCGTCCTCTTAACTGATGTACCTGAGCCAAACCAAAGCACTCCGCGTGCTCTATTACCATAATTGTTGCATTGCTTACATCTACTCCTACCTCTATTACAGTAGTCGCAACCAACAACTGAATTTCTCCCCGCTTAAAGCAAGCCATGGTAGCTTGTTTTTCTGTGTTTTTCATTCTACCGTGCAATAGTCCAATAGATACCTTACTCTGACCACACCGATCCATCAAAAGCTTAAACCGCGTCTCTGCTGACTGTAACTGCATTTTTTCAGAATCTTCTATAGTTGGACAGACCCAGTATGCCTGATGCCCTTCTGTGCACTGCTTAAGCACAGAATCCATAACACTTTGACTTTTTACGTTAGAGGTAACTACCGTT
Organism: Gammaproteobacteria bacterium; assembly: GCA_965219665.1. Taxonomy (GTDB): domain Bacteria; phylum Pseudomonadota; class Gammaproteobacteria; order CAKMZV01; family CAKMZV01; genus CBDCOD01. The sequence continues at coordinate 56,998 of CBDCOD010000024.1, forward strand.
TTAATTGGTTTTCTTTGAGAGGGTCTTTTTCTAATAGTAGAGCACTCAAGATCTCCATACATGGTCATTGCTTGCGTTCTTGGAATGGGGGTCGCACTCATCATAAGTTGGTGAGGTGTATGTTTTTCTGATAATTTTAATAAAGCAAGTCGCTGCTCAACACCAAAGCGATGCTGCTCATCAACCACTATTAATGCTAATTTGTTTAGGTTTTGTTTCATGTGAAACAAAGCGTGTGTTCCAATCAAAATGTCCGCATCAAACGGTGTTTTTGCCCGTTTGCTTCCCCCTATAATGAGTTGAACACTAACTCCGAGTTGCTCTGCTACAGGATATATGCTTTGGTAATGCTGCTCAGCCAAAACCTCTATAGGAACCATCAAGGCGGCTTGATACCCAGATCCACAAGCTTGTAACATAGCAGCAATGGCAACTACAGTCTTGCCACAGCCAACATCCCCTTGTAGTAGCCGCAACATTGGAGTGCTCTGCGACATATCTTGCCCAATTTCTTTAATCACCTGATTTTGATCATCGCTTAACTGAAAGGGTAGTGTTGAGATAAGTTTATCAATTAATTTAACCTCTCTACAAACCAGTGATTTTTTTGCATTTTGCTGCCTTAAAGAGCGCATCCATAAAAACCCCAAACGATGAGCAACCAGCTCTTCTATTTTTATTCTCTCGTGCTCTTTTGATGTTTTTTGCTCATAAATTTCTAACGGTTTTTCTAACGATAAAAAATGAATATTTCGTACCGCCTCCTCAAAACTTAAACCTAAAACATCATCCAATTCCCCTGCGTTTTCTTTAGAGAGTTGCTCCAGGGCCTGACTGATTAAAGAGCTTATTTTATTGGCATGAATACCTGCTATGGCTGGATATATTGGATAAAAATACGGAGAGGGCTTAACGTAACCTGTATCTAGCCATGTAGTTTGAGGATGCGCTATTTCAATCGTACAAAGATCCTCTCTCTGGCGGCACCTCCCCCAAAAACGCCCCTTTCTGCCTATACGAAAACTCTGTGCTAAGTTCTTGAAGTGAAAGAGCACCAGAACCAAAAGCCCACCACAGTCACTACGCACCGTTACCTTAAAAGCCTTCCCTCTCCCGCTCAATCTAGCATCTATCACCACCCCCTCAAACAACCCGTGCTCTCCCTGTTTAGCTTGATCGGTTGATAATACTTTACTACGATTTTCGTAGCGAACGGGCAAATGAAGCAACAAGTCTAAAAGCGTAGTGATTCCTGTTTTTTTAAGGAGTTTTTCTGTTTGAGATCCAACCCCTTTTAGCAAATTAATCTTCTGATTCAACCCCACCATAACCAAACACATACACCAGCCAAGCTCAACCTGAGTGCCCCATGCTACTTCACCATAACACCATCTATCTCAACCAAGGATCCCTTAGGCAGGGCTGAAACTTGAACTGCTGCTCTTGCTACGGAAACCGGACTCTCAAAGTAGTGCGCCATAACCTCATTGAGCTTCCCAAAATTTTCTAAATTGGTTAAGTAAACAGTCAATTTCACTAAACTTTCTAAGGAACCCCCAGATGCCTCTGCTAGGGCAGAAAGGTTTTTGAAGACCTGATGTGCCTGCTGCTCAAACTCGGGACCTATCATCTCCATAGTTTTGGGGTCTAGCGGAATCTGTCCTGAAAAATAAACCGTATTCCCAACATCTATTGCTTGGCTATATGATCCTATAGCAGCTGGCGCTAAAGATGTTTTAATTATTTTTTTATGACTTGACATAATATACTCCTGTTCTTTATAGTTTTAAGCGAAAAAAAGAATGTTTCACGTGAAATCTTTAATCTAATATAACGGTCGTAGTGTAACCACTTCCTCTGCTGCCGATGGGTGGATGGCTATCGTGCGATCAAAATCCTGTTTAGTAAGCTTTGCGCGAATAGCAACAGCAAACCCCTGTAGAATTTCATCAACATTTTCACCTATCATGTGCAAACCTACCACACAACCGTCTTCTTTTTTATATATCAATTTAAAAAGAGACCGCTCGTTTTTGCCAATCACCTCATTGATGAGCGGACTAAACACAGATGTAGAGGTTAGCACTGCGTGCTTCCCCCACTTCTTTTCAGCTGCTTTCTGTGTCATACCAACTGTTGCAACTGGAGGTTGTGTAAAAACAACCGTGGGAACACAACCAAGATCTATAGATTCATCTTGTTTGTTATTAAAGAGTCGCATCATTAACCTTCTGGCTGTTTGAATGGCAACAGGGGTTAATTTAGGAGCATCTACAACGTCTCCAAGCGCGTATATACCGCTGATGTTAGTGTTGCTGTACCTGTCCGTTAGTATGTATCCTGCTTGAGAGTCAATTCCCGCATTCTCTAAACCCATTTGGTGTGTGTTAGGAGATCTTCCCACTGCCCAAAGTAACTTATCTACTAATAATGAATCTCCTGATTTAAGGGTAACTGATACGCCCTGGGTTTTGTTTTCTAAACAGCTTACTTCACTTTTTAGAAGCACTTTTATACCCATTTTTTCCATATTTTTAAGTAATTCTTTTTGGATTTCAGGCTCTTGATCTCGTAGAACTGTTTCTCCACGCACCACCAAATAAACTTGTGTACCCAAATTTTGTAGAATACAGGCAAACTCAAGAGCAATATACCCCGATCCAACAATAACCATTGATTTAGGTTGTGTTTGTAAGGCAAATATATCGTCAGATATCATTCCCAACTCTTTTCCAGGTATATTCGGAACAATAGGTAAGGATCCAGTGGATATAACTATATGATCTGCTGTTATTTTTTTACCATTTATCTCTATTGTCTTACTATCAACAAAACAGCCCCTTCCTGTAAAAACCTGCACACTCATTGAGTCTAAATGGCCTTCGTACCAGTTACGAATACCTGATATTGCTTGATCCCGTTGTTCCTTAAAATGTTCCCAAGAAAAGGATTTTGAAGATTGAGGGAGTCCAAAGCCACCCAAAAAGTCAATACTGCGCCGCATATTTGCTGCTTGCCATAATAGTTTTTTGGGAACACAGCCAATATTCACGCAAGTCCCTCCCAAATGTCTGTCCTCTATAATGGCACAACGCTTTCCAAGTTCTGCTGCATACTCCACGGCAGATATTCCACCGCTGCCACCACCCAAAGCTACCAAGTCAAAATGTTGCATAATTTACCCTCTGATAAGTTTTTGTACAGATTTCATTATAGGCTGAGGTTCTCCCAAGATTTCACTCACAATCTGCTCAGCCAATAGAGGAGCATACAGCAAAGATTTAGATCCAAGCCCATTTAATACCCATGTATTATGCTTCTCTCTGATTATTTTTGGTAGTTTGTTTTTTGATACAACTCTATTACCCTGCCATAGATTGTAACGATATATTTCCCGATCAACCCCAAACTGATGCGCTTTTTTAAGCAGCTCTTTTATCAGATCTTCTGGTAATCTTTGCTTTTTATCATAAGTAGATCCTACAACGAGCGTATAAGGGTTTTTGGGCAAACAGTACCCAAAATCATCAATGAGTATAGCGTTTATCTTATGAGGTTCTTTGTAGTCAATAGTCAGCAATGCACCGGTATGTGTAGTAAATTGTGGATGCATATATTCTGCTCCATGGCAGAGTACTGTATGGGTCGCCTTTGTGTTTTTTTCTCCTCCACGGTCTATATCTCCCAAAAGACGTACACATAGTTCCTTTATATCTACCATTCCTCCTAACTGATTTTCAGAAAAACTGGTGATTCGATTATGATTTTCGCCAGAAAAAATAATGGGAGCTTTTTGGTATATAGATGCGTCCATATTTTTTAAGAGTTGTTCAGTAAAACATTTCCCTTGTAAAGATAGTTGAGAGTGGCCGCTATAGTTGGGTTTTATTTTTGAGTGAAACAACCCTAAGGGATTTGATGATGCTTTGGTTGCAATCTGGTCTTCTTTATCATTGATTTGTACAAAAATCCCTCTTCTTTGGGCGCTCCGCGCAACACTGCTTCCTGCAATACCCATCCCTTCTATACGTATATATACTCTTTCTTTTTTTGTTTTAGTAACCGGATGATTACTAAAAACACCATACAAAACCTCCCTTTTTCCTAAACACCCCTTACGTTTCTGAGGGTACACACCCTGCTCTAAGAAAAGGTTTTTAACTACCCTGCTGCACGAGTAGGTCGCCAAAGTGGTTTGGTTGTGAGATAAGCGATTTATCTGGTTAAATAGCGGCTTTTCCCATAGCCCATCTTTCATTTTTGGGTTAAACCCATCTAAGTACCACGCATCTATTTGGGCATCTAACTCCTCTAGATTTTTCTGCGCATCACCTTGTAAAATAAGAATTTGAGTGTTTATCTCTGGAATCTGTATGAGAAAGAACCCTGCGTATAGCGGAGGGAGATGGGGTGTATAGTGCGATGCAATATTGCTCAAATCTTTCCATGGAGATAGCGCTTTTTTTATGTCTTTTTTTGTCCAAGGGTGCTTTTCGCAGGCTATATACCAAAGAGGTGTTTTTTTGTTGATTTGTTTTTTATGATAAAGCGTCAATGCAAGATTTAAGGTGGATCCTAAACCTAATTCTGCTATAACCACCCCTTTTTCTTCGGATAATCTATCTATAATGTTATTTCCTTTAATAAAAACATGTTCGCTTTCTTGGCGACCGTTCTTTGGGTTAAAAAAAATGTCGCCATAGGTTGTAGAATACGGAACAAGCCCTTCCCAACTAATCTGGGCGCTCATTAATATAAAGGGAGTTTGTATGGACAAAAAAAATTTACAACAAAAACTGACTACAGAGCAGTACCGTGTTACCCAGTTAGGTGGGACGGAGCCTGCCTTTAAAAATCAATATTTTAACCATAAAGAGGATGGAGTTTACAGTTGTATTTGCTGTGAAGCGCCTTTATTTAAATCCAAACACAAGTTTGACTCTGGAACGGGATGGCCTAGTTTTTATGATATGTTCTGTGATCAAGCGGTTAGCACCCAACAAGACAGAAGTTTTGGGATGACCCGCACTGAAATCCTTTGCTCAGCATGCTCTTCTCATTTAGGACATGTCTTCCCAGACGGGCCCCAACCTACAGGCCTACGCTACTGTGTAAACTCTGCTAGTTTACATTTTAAAAAATCAACCTAACCAGTGCATAAATCATAGAGCAACAAAATTAAAACCCTAGTTAGGATGGCATATAGTATTGCTATAGATGGTTTTGCGTGAAACAAAATATTTTATTATCTCTACATTTTTTGATTCTGAATCCATAGGTTATCCACATGACACCTTGTAGGTATTTATATTGATATTACAAAACAAACCATGCTTTTACACAAAAATCGCCCTCTTAAAAAACACTACTATAGATTATTAATTATATTATTTATTTATGTTACTTCTTTTTCTTCAGGAAGCGCACAAACTTGTTTATTATCTCAGGGGGACCCATATGAATCACTTAACCGTTCTGTACTTTCTTTTAATTTAGAGGCGGATAAATACTTTCTTAAACCACTCTCTCAGGGGTATGACTGGGTATTTCCAGGGTTCATAAAAAAAGGGGTTAATAATGTATTTGGTTATGCAAACGAGTTTGTGTATTCAGTTAATTTTTTAATACAAGGGCGGGGAGAAAAATTTTCAAATAGCATATCGCGGATTTTTATCAATGGGATATTTGGTTTTGTAGGGCTTATAGATATTGCCAAAACGGGAGGAATTCCCCATGAGACCAACGATTTTTCTCAGACGTTACATTATTACTCTTTTGATAGCGGGCCGTATGTGGTTCTACCGTTCTCAGAACCTATGAGTGCACGAGAGGCAGTGGGTAGAGTATTTGACTTTAATTTTAATCCTTTTTCATATCAACAATCAATCGAAATCACCGCATTAAATGTTGTCAATAGCCGCCATTCTTTAGGAGAAGGTTTAGATATTTTAGATTCTATTGCAACTGATAAATACTCTTTTATCAAGAATGCTTACTATTTACGTCGCATGTCGATTTTATGCAAAAAAATAGAGAATAGAGATCCGTTTGATGAGTTACTAGGTGATATCTAAATCCCTATGCATATAATGACAGAAATAATATGTATATAAACACGAAATGGCGCGCCTGAGACGATTCGAACGTCCGACCCCCAGCTTCGGAGGCTGGTGCTCTATCCAACTGAGCTACAGGCGCAAAAGTTGAACACATATTTTAACATACAATCAGTATAATCCGCGTTCCCCTAAACCAAGCAAGTCGTAGTATGAAAGAGAATGTAACAACCATTATTTTAGCAGCCGGAAAAGGAACAAGAATGGGGACGAATGTGCCTAAAGTACTCAATGAAATTGGCGGTCAAACTATGTTGGAGTATGTTCTGGACTGCTCAGAGAAAATTAGCAGCCACTCTATTGTGGTTTATGGGTATGGGAGGGAACTCATTGAGAAAAAATTAGTAGGGCGATCGGCTCAACTGATATTACAGAAGGAGCAAAAAGGGACGGGGCACGCTGTTGAGTGTGCAATAAGGGCCGTGAAAACCCCTTATGTTGTTGTGTTGTATGGGGATGTTCCCCTAACCCAACCCGCTACAATAGAAAGGCTTTTACAACAAATTAAGGAGCATGAATTAGCTTTGTTGACTATGGATATGCCCAATCCAACTGGTTATGGTCGTATTATTAGGAATTTTGCTGGAAATCCGATAGCAATAGTAGAAGAAAAAGATGCCACTACAGATCAAAAAAAAGTGTGTGAAATCAACACAGGCATTGTTGCAGCCCATACAGATAAATTAAGAAAATGGCTACCTCAATTAAAAAACGACAACGCTCAGGGCGAGTTTTATCTAACAGATGTACTTGCGCTTGCAGAGTTAGAAAGGGCAAGCATAGCAACTAATAAGTGTGATAATCTAATAGAAATTCAAGGTGTAAACACCTCTTTACAATTAAGCCAACTAGAACGGATTTATCAATTAAACTATGCTAAAAAAATTGCTTCTAAGGGCGTTATTCTAAAAGACTTATCGCGAGTGGATTTTAGAGGAAAAATTGAAATAAAAAGAGGCACTGTTGTAGATGTTAATTGTGTTTTTGAGGGAAATGTTTCTATAGGTGAAGGGTGCGTCATTGAACCTGGGTGTATTATTAAGGATAGTGTAATTGCATCTAATGTGCACATAAAACCCTACACACTGGTTGAAGATAGCATTATAGAAGATGGATGTACAGTGGGTCCTTTTGCAAGAGTTAGACCCAAAACGCATTTATCTAAGCAGGTACGTATAGGTAATTTTGTAGAGATTAAAGCCTCTAAGATCTCTAAAGACAGTAGTGTAAATCATTTAAGTTACATTGGGGACTCTCAAATAGGTGAGCGGGTTAATGTAGGGGCTGGAGTAATTACTTGTAATTACGATGGTATTAGAAAAAACCAAACAATCATAGGGACAGACGCTTTTATTGGATCTGGTACGCAACTGGTTGCTCCAGTAGAAATAGGAGAGGGTGCAACAATAGGAGCAGGATCAACAATAAGAAAGAACGCTCCTGATAATCAATTAACCTTGAGCATAAAACCACAATCTACCAAAAAAAAGTGGAAAAGACCTAAAAAAACAACATGAGCGAATCATACGTTCAACGCTCTAGCACACTAAATCAGCAACAATTAGAAGCAGTCAAGTGCGAGTCTCCTTTATTAATTATCGCTGGAGCAGGAAGCGGCAAAACAACCGTCATTGTCAATAAAATAGCAGAATTAGCCAGAAAAAGGTTTATTCTTTCCAGAATAGCTGCAATTACTTTTACAAACAAGGCAGCGAATGAAATGCGGAAAAGGTCCGCTAAAATGTTGGGGGAAGAATCAGCTGGTCAATTAAATATAGGAACTTTTCACGCATTAGGCTTACAGATAATTCGCCAACATCACGATTACTTTGGTTTGCGCTCCTCTTTCTCTTTATTTGATGATCAGGATTTTCAGCAACAACTAAAAGAAATACTAGGATCTAGGAGACATGAGGCACTTAAAGGAACCGTCTATCTTATAAATCATTGGAAAAACCAACTCATACTTCCTCATGAGGCCTCAACAACAGCCAAAGAAGATATAGAGCACATAGCAGCAGGCGTGTATGCTCAATACGAAGAGAAAAAACAGGGTATTCATTGTGTGGATTTTAATGATCTAATCTTGTATCCAGTACAGTTGTTGTCCTCAAATAATGAGGCGGCTGCAAAGTGGAAAAGGCACTTTCAGCATGTATTGGTAGATGAATACCAAGACACCAACAGTAGCCAGAATACTTTCTTTGAGTTGTTAGTTAGCAATAACCAACCTTTCACATTAGTTGGAGATGATGATCAGTCTGTGTATGCTTGGCGCGGAGCAAGCTCTCGCAATATGTTGGAGCTTGATAGCCGATTCTCCAATTTAAAGACAATTGTATTAGACCAAAATTATCGGTCAACCAACGAAATTCTCAGTATGGCAAACAAACTTATTGCTGGAAGTGAGGATAAGCGTATCCAAAAAAAACTATGGTCGAACATAGAGGGTGGGAGCCCTGTTCAGTTTATAACCGCCCAAGATAGCAAAACAGAAGCAAACCGTGTGTTAGAGTCAATCCGGACTCAACGCTTCTTAAATAACCAACCTTGGTCAGATTTTTGTATCTTATATCGATCAAATTGGCAGTCAGAAATTTTTGAGCAAGTACTCAGGCAATACGATATACCCTATCAGGTAAGCGGATCTAAATCATTTTTTGATAGGATAGAAGTAAAGGATGTTATTGCTTACTTACAGTTGATTGCTAACTTTAATAATGATCAAGCCTTTCTACGGATTATTAATAAGCCAAGTCGCAAAATAGGGGAAAAGGCACTGCAAAAGCTGGCATCTTTTTGTTCTGAACACGACATCAGCCTGATGGAAGGATGTAATCACCCTAATTTGTCATACAGTGTGGGAAGAGTACCTTACTTATTGTTTAGGGGGTTCTACGACTGGGTGGTTACGTTGGCTCGTTTTTCAGATATAGTAGAATTAGTCCATCAGTTGTTGAAAGATATTGACTATATGATGTTTTTACAAAACACATCAGACTCAACCAAACAGTTTGAGTCCCGTGAAAGACGAGTACATTCGCTTATAGGGTGGATAAAAAACATAACAGAAAAACATCAGGGCTTAGATGTTGCAGCAGTACTTATGTATATGCATATTAGTGAGAAAATAGAAGATCAAAACCAAAAAGAGGGCATAAGGCTCATGACCATCCATGCTGCAAAAGGGCTAGAATTTCCGTTTGTTTTTATTACCGGTCTGGAAGAGGGGCTGCTTCCGCACAAAAATAGTATTGAAGGTGGTTCTATCGAAGAGGAGCGCCGCTTGATGTATGTTGCAATTACTCGAGCCAAATACCAATTGACACTCAGCCGTTCTCAGACAAGAAAAACAGCAAAGGGTAATGTAGCCTCCCAGCCTAGCCGATTTTTAAGAGAAGTAGAACCTGAAACACCTCAACCAATGAGCAAGGAAGATCGTCAAAAATTACTTAAAGAGTTAAAAAAACGCCTACAGGCTTAGCCGAATATGCACCCATTTGTTCACCTTAACACACATTCTGAATACTCCATTGTAGATAGCACAATTCGTATTAAAGGTTTGGTACAGAGCTGTGTAGAAAAGGGCATGCCCGCTGTAGCATTAACTGATGAAATGAATTTGTTTGCAATGGTTAAGTTCTATACATCAGCTCGTCGAGCAGGAGTGAAACCCATTATTGGGGCTGAGGTTTTTATTCAGGAAGCAGGTCTGATGCTTGGAAAAGTGACCCTGTTGGCAAAAAATAAAGGTGGTTTCTACAATTTATCAGAAATTATCTCTAAGGGTTGGTTACTACCAAAAGTAGAGGGCAAGGCAGCTGTGCCTCCAGCAACCATTTTTGAATATAAAGAAAATTTGATTGCCTTGGTGGGGGGTAATGGTAGTTTTTTACAGCGACAGCCAGCAAGCAATTTGGAGGATACGGTTGCTGTATGGCGTGATGAATTCAAAGAAAACCTCTACTTACAAATTGAGCGTGTAGATGTACGAGGAGAAAACGATCTCAATAGTTTGGTCATTCAACAAGCACAACTGTTGTCTATTCCTGTTGTAGCAACCAATGCGGTACGCTTCTTAGAAGAAACCTCGACCGCCTTTGAGGCACATCAAGCGCGTATTGGGATAAACGAAGGGGTGGATACAACAGATGAAAGTCTAAAAAACCGCTATAGCTCCTGTCAGTTTTTTCGGTCGGTAGAGCAAATGAATGTTCTGTTTGCAGATATTCCTCAGGCACTTGAGAATACTTGGAAAATAGCACAGCAGTGCAATGTTGAGTTGGATATGGATAAGCCCCAGCTACCCAGAGCAATAGAAGACCCAAGCGTACAAGAAGATGAGTATTTTATAAAGCAGGCATGGCAAGGCATGAAGCAACGCGGTATTGATAAACAGAAGCAACCAAAACATGCCGAGCGTCTAGAGAGAGAGTTGACCACAATTGTCAATATGGGTTTTTCGGGCTATTTCTTGATTGTCGCTGACTTTATTGGCTGGGCAAAACAACAGGATATACCTGTTGGACCCGGTCGAGGATCGGGGGCTGGGTCTTTAGTGGCTTATGTGTTAGGAATTACGGAGTTGGATCCACTTAAATACAATCTTCTTTTTGAGCGGTTTTTAAATCCAGAGCGGGTTTCCATGCCTGATTTTGATGTTGATATGTGCATGGAGCGTCGAGATGAGGTTATTCAATATGTGGCTCAAAAGTATGGGGAAGAGCGGGTTTCTCAAATTATTACCTTCGGCACAATGTCAGCAAAGGCGGTTGTTCGGGATAGCGCGCGTGTATTGGCTTATCCGCATGTTGTCGGAGATAGGATAGCTAAAAGTATTCCCAATGTGCTAGGGATAACTTTAACTCAGGCGCTTAAAGAGTCTGATGTGCTGCAAAACAAATATGCCAGAGAAGATGAAACCCGATCTATTATTGACCTGGCAAAGCAGCTAGAAGGGTTGGTTCGCAATGCAGGAAAACATGCAGGCGGTGTGGTTATTGCTCCCGATAAAATTACACGGTTTTCACCCTTATATAGGGATGAAAGCGGAGGAAGTATTACACAGTTCGACAAAGATGATGTTGAATCAATGGGGTTGGTTAAGTTTGATTTTCTGGGTTTAAGAACGTTAACCATTATCCATTGGGCAGAACAGGAGATTAGAAAAAAAAATCCAGATGTAGATGTAAAAAAAATACCTCTGGATGATGCTAAGGTTTTTGGTTTACTAAAAAAGGCGGATACAGTTGGTGTTTTTCAGTGTGAGTCTTTGGGTATTCGAAAGTGGATGAAGCGCATGGAGCCAGGCGCATTTGAGGACATAATAGCTCTGCTTGCGTTATATAGGCCAGGTCCATTGGGGTCAAATATGATGGATACCTTCATTCAAGGAAAGCACGGAAAGCAAGAAATTAACTACTTACACCCCGACCTGAAAGAGGTGCTTCAGGAAACATATGGTGTTTTTCTTTATCAGGAACAGGTTATGCAATGCGCACAGCGGCTTGCTGATTATTCTCTCGGAGAGGCGGACTTGCTTAGGCGGGCAATGGGGAAGAAAAAACCAGAGGAGATGGAGAAACAGCAATCCATTTTTGTCAAGAGGGCGACACAAAAAGGAGTAGACGGTGCGCTTGCTAGTCGTATTTTTGACTTAATGGCTGAGTTTGCTGAGTACGGATTCAACAAATCCCACTCTGCTGCATATGCCTTGGTTACTTATCAGACGGCGTGGCTTAAGGTGCATTTTCCTGCTGAGTTCTTTGTTGCCGTACTTAATGCAGAAATAAACAACCCTGATCGGTTTGCTCCCATTATTTTGGACGCCAAAAAAGCTGGTGTGGTTTTCTTGCCGGTTAGTGTTCAGGATAGTAAGTCCCTTTTCTCAATCAACGAGAAAAACCAACCCATTTGGGGATTATCTGCCATTAAGGGCTTGGGATCAGCAGCAGCTCTCATGATAGAGGAAGCACAGACAAGCAAGCCATTTGCTAATCTTTTTGAGTTTTGTCAAAGAGTTCCCGTGAAGGAAATAGGACGACGAGGGTTGGAGTTCTTGGTTTTTTCTGGAGCAATGGACTGTTTTGGTGAAAGCAGGGGGGTTCTAACGGCCTCGTTAGAAAGTGCCTTTAATCAGGCGGTGAACCACTTCAATGATAGTATACAAGGGCAGGGCGGTTTGTTCGATGAGCAGGTGTCAGTACAACCAAATTACACCCCAGCAAGCCCGACAAACCCCTTAGAGCAGCTGCGGTTAGAGAAAATGCGCTTGGGTTTGTATATTTCGCAACACCCGCTGCAGGTTTTTGCTCAAGACCTGCAACAATGCAAGGTTCAAGGCGTGTCTGCTCTGCCAGACGATCTAGACTCTTTCGGAGGAAGAAGTGACGAGCATAACGGCAGCAGTTTTTGGGTTGCTGCCGAAATCCTTCAAAAGAGAGAGCGGCGCACCCGAAGGGGCGGGGTTTATGCTTCGGTTCGTTGTGGCGATGGGCGTGGGTTTAGGGAAATAGAGTTTTATGATGAAGTGCTGCAAGAGAATGCGGGTTTGCTCAATACGGGAGCTTTGGTTATCATGAGCTGCTCTTGCCGCTATAACACAAGGCAGTATGAGTGGCGCAGATATGCAGAAGAGGTGCTTTCCATAAAGCAGTTTAGAGAACGCTTTTTTAAGCGCGTTATTGTTAAGCTGAAACAAGGAGAACAGAATACACAGCAGGTGAATTTTTTGAGTGGAATCTGTCAACATCAAGGGGTTCCGCTTACTGTTGAGTACCAAAGCGATAGGGCGACAGCACGGTTTAACAGCTCGCGTCATATACCAGGTGATGACGAAAGCTGGGTTAAGTTGCGAGGCCACTTTGGAGACAATTTATCTATTGATGTAAACTAGGTTAGAGTATGCTGATTAGCCAATTACAAAAACACCTACTGCAGCGTTTGGTGGTTTATTTTCTGATTATTTCTGCCATCTTAGTTGTAGTGACCCTATCATCGCGCTTTGTCGATGTGCTGTCTGGTTTTATTAGCCGAGGGCTGCCGCTTGATAACGCCTTTTGGGTTTTTTGGGGCCTTGTGCCTGAGGGCATCTTGGTGGTTTTTGGTTTGTCGCTGTTCTTGAGTGTTATTTTATTGCTTACCAACATGAGTGCATACTCAGAAACACCAGTCATATACAGTTTTGGTTTATCTAAACTACTCATTATAAGAACGGTTAGTCTCTTTATGATAATGGTTGTTCCTGTTATGTTATGGGTTTCTCTATATTATTCTCCTGTAACAAAATGGGAGGGAAAGCGCCTTTTTATACAAACCCAAAATAACCCCAACATTAAACCCGTCCCCAAAAGCTTTCAACACTTTGGTAATCACACTTTTTTTGCTCAAACTGAAGACCGTGGTGTTTTGGGACTGTTTTTTCTCCGCTATAAAAAAGAGGATGCATATACATTGATAACTGCTGATAAAGCCAATATCGATTTTCAAGAGGGTGTGGTGCTATTAAAGCTACATGACGGCTACCAAATACAAGAAGGCAGTGCGCTTGATGAGCCTGTTTCTATTTTACGCTTTGGCAGAATGGAAACAGCGATATCTCTTGGAGGAACAAAAGTGCAGAAGACAAATCGGGTGGACTATAAATCAGTAGGAGAATTATTGGAAAATCGTGCTGAGAATAAACACCGAGTGGAGTTACATTGGCGTTTTGCTGTTGTATTGACGGCTGTTCTTATGGCATATATTGCTGTGTTCTTGGTTCCATATAGACCACGGAGCAACCGCTTTGCCTTCGTTGGGGTTGGTTTGCTTGTTTTTGTCATTTTTGCAACACTACTTACTAGCATGAAGCATGCAGCCACAGATGGAAAAATAGCCGTTGACTTGGCGTTTGGATCGGTTTATTTTGGGCAGATTGTTATATTGGTATTATTGATGTTTAAACATTTGAGAGGTTAGAGTGGTGACTTTTGGTTTTTACCTGTTCAAGCGCAACCTTCAAGTTTTATTATTGGTATTGCTTGTCTTTTTTGTGTTGTTTATCATCATTGGTTTTGCAACAGAGGTTCAGGCGGTTAAGGGCAATTATACGCTTCTACAGGCCTTAATTTATGTGGTTGTCAATAGCGGTGGGCTTATTTCTTTGGTTTTGCCGATTATTGGGCTATTTTCTCTTCTTATTACTATGGGTAGCTTCGCTAGTGGGTCAGAAATAATCGCGATTCAGGCTGGTGGAATGTCTTATAGAGGTTTGGTTTTACAGGTTTTTTCTACGTTTTTTTTATTGTTTTGTCTTTTGTTGGCACTAAACGAAATCATGATGCCGCTGGGAGGTGCTGTAGGTGATCAAATAAAAAGCACAGCGCTTAATGAGCGCCGCCTTACCGGAGAGAATGTTTGGGTAAAAGATGTGAGCGGTTTTGTTTTTGTAAAAAAGGTACTTCACTCAGATAAGTTGCAGGGGGTTGTTTATTATGAGTTAGATGATAAAGGGCGCTTGCAAGGTCATGTAAGGGGGGATTTTGCACATCGTATAAATGGAGAATGGGTGCTAATCCAAGCAAAACAAACAAATATCTTGTATGGAGACAGCCCTACAAAAATGCAAATAAATCGCCAGATACAGGAAAAAATCGTGCTTAAAAATGTTTTGAGTGACTCACAGGTGCAGTTTTCAACTTTACCGCCAACCCGTATTTTTTTGTGGGATTTGTTTGCGCAGATTCACCAATTAAAGCGCTTAAATATTGATAATATAGAGTATGAGATAAGCTTTTGGTATCGTGTCTTATCTCCACTTTCCGTTGCAGGCTTTATCTTTTTGCTGCTTCCTGTTTTTATAGGTTCCCCGCGTCATACGGGAGTGGGCGAGCGCGTGTTCTTGGGGCTGGTAATAGGGGTTCCTTATTTCATACTACTACAAGCCAGCCAGTACACGGTTACAGCCTACAGCTGGCCCCCCGCAATTGCTGCAAGCGTTCTGCCTGTTACCCTTCTGTTTGTAGGTTTATGGCGTTTTTTTTCAGTACAGCGCGTGAATATGTAATGTATATTTATTCTATAGTTGGACCAGAAGCGGTTACAGAGGGATCCACTTGACTCTCAAATTGCTTGAAGTTTTCTACAAACTGCTGCGCTAAAATTTGGGCTTGCTTTTCGTATTTGGTGCTGTTTTTCCATGTTTTTACTGGATCTAAAACCTCGTCTGGAACATTAGGACAATGTACAACCATATCCAAATTGAATATAGGGTGTTTTCTCAGAGGCGCCTCTAAGAGCTCACCAGAGCGTGCAGCAGCGATCATTGCTCGTGTCCAGTTTAACCGGATGCGTTTCCCTGTACCATAAGAACCACCATGCCATCCAGTATTTACTAACCAAACAAAGGGGTTCTGCCGCTTTATTTTTTGTTCAAGCAGTTTTGCATACTTCCCGGCGGGTAGAGGAAGAAACGGTCCACCAAAACAAGTGCTAAAGGTGGCTTCTGGCACTGTAACACCGCGCTCCGTGCCTGCTAGTTTCGATGTATATCCAGACAAGAAGTGGTACATGGCCGCCTTGGTAGACAGTCGAGAAAGCGGTGGGAGAACACCAGAGGCATCAGCGGTTAAGAAAAAGATGTGCTGGGGTGCTTTTGCTTGTCCGGTTTTGCTTGCATTACTGATAAAATCTAAAGGATACGCTGAGCGAGTGTTTTCAGTTCTTGATGTATCATCAAAGTTAGGGCGTCTTGAGGAATCTAAGACAACATTTTCTAACACAGTGCCGAAAAGATTGGATGCTGCATAAATCAACGGCTCACCCTCTTCTGATAGGTTAATTGTTTTTGCATAACACCCCCCCTCAAAATTGAATACGCCAGACTTGCCCCAGCCGTGCTCATCATCTCCAACAAGCGTGTGGTCAGCATCTGCCGAAAGGGTTGTTTTTCCTGTGCCTGACAAACCAAAAAAAAGCGCTGTATTGCCATAGTGATCATGGTTTGCAGAACAATGCATTGGTAGTATACCGTGTAAAGGAAGCTCAAAATTCATAACTGCGAAGAGGCTTTTTTTGATTTCACCAGCGTACGCTGTGTTAGCAATTAGCACCACACGGCGTTTAAAGTCCAAAGCAATAATAGTGCTGCTTTTGCTGCCATGTCGCTTAGGATCCGCCTTAAAGGAGGGTAGGTTAATCACTGTCCAATACGTTGATACCTCTTCCCAAGCATCGCGCACAAAGAGGTTTTTGGCAAACAGATTATGCCATGCATATTCTGTGAGTACAAAGACGGCCTTACGTTCTCGCTTATCTCTGCCTACGTATAGTTGCTGCCCATAGAGCCTGCAGGCTCTAGCATAGGCGCACATGTCACTAAACAAGTTATCGAAGTGGTGTTGGCTGAGAGGCTGGTTAACCGTCCCCCAGTCTACAGATGATGCAGTGATATCGTTGTGCACCACAAAGCGATCCTTTGGCGAGCGCCCTGTGAAGATTCCTGTATCGGCCACAACTGCGCCACAGGAAGAGAATGAGGCCTCACCGTTTTGAATGGCGGTCTCAGCTAGAACGGTTGAACACAGGTTTTGGCGGGCGATGTTTTCTTTGATCAGAATTTGGATGCGCGCATCCGCATGAACAAGCCTTGTCATAACAGTTGCCTCCTTTATAGTTAATAGAATAAATATAAGACATAGTTATTCTAACGTATAGAAAGAGAGAGGGTGTAGGAGCCTGTATAATTGATTTGCGTGTAATACAATATTGTGATAATAAAAACGGTTTCATGCGTCATTCAAGTTATTTGTCATGTATTGGGTCAGGTTGTTCTGGAATATGCTCTATAATAATCTGCTTTTATTTGAACGTTTACGCACTTTGAATTCACATACATGACAGATTTAGTTATCGTAGAATCTCCAGCCAAGGCAAAAACAATAGAGGGCTATCTCGGAAAGGGATTTAAGGTTGCCTCTTCATTCGGGCATATTCGAGATTTGCAGAAAAAAGAAATGGGCGTTGATAAAGAAAACGGTTTTCAGCCTATTTATGAGGTGTCTGCGGGCAGTAAAAAACAAGTTGTCGCACTCAAAAAATTAGTTAAAACTAGCAATTTGGTTTGGCTCGCAACAGATGAAGATCGTGAAGGGGAGGCGATTGCATGGCATCTATATGATGAACTCAAGTTGACGCCAGAAAAAACTCGCCGCATTACCTTTAACGAAATTACTAAGTCAGCCGTTTTGTATGCAGTTGACAATCCGCGTGCTATAAACACCAACTTGGTCAACGCGCAGCAGGCTCGGCGGGTAATTGACCGTTTAGTTGGCTTCGAATTATCTCCTGTGCTGTGGCGAAAGGTTCGCACAGGGCTTTCGGCTGGTCGCGTGCAGTCAGTGGCTGTTCGTTTAGTTATGGAGCGTGAGAAAGAAATAGAGCAGTTTACCTCCGAAAGCAGTTTTGAGGTTCGAGCTCAACTTTATGATGGAAAAGAACTTTTCGAAGCCGTTATTCCTAAAAAAATAGCCCAAAAAGATCAAGTAAAGCGCCTTTTAGAGCAAATACCTCTCAGCGGCTGGCGCGTTCAATCTATAGAGCGTAAAGAAATTTTCCGCACTCCCCCTCCTCCTCTGACCACCTCTTCATTACAGCAGTTAGCATCTAGCCAGCTGGGGTTTTCTGTTAAGCGTACCATGTCGCTGGCTCAGAGGTTATATGAAGCGGGTCATATCTCATATATGCGAACGGATTCAGTGCATTTGTCTGAAAGAGCGCAGGGGCAAATAAAACAATTTGTTGAAAACAAGTTTGGTGCTGCTATGTACTTCAAAAGAGCGTTTAAGGTTAAATCTGCTTCTGCTCAAGAGGCCCATGAAGCCATTCGTCCAGTCCACTTCAAAGAGGCTCTACAAGGCGTTGACCCTGATGAGGGGCGGTTGTATTCTTTGATTTTTAAGCGAACGGTCGCGTCTCAAATGGAAAAAGCCACTATTAGTAAAACCACTGTATCCATTATGGCTGGCGATGAGTTATTCACAGCGCGAGGAGAAGAAATTATTAATCTGGGCTTCTTACAGGTTACAGGCAAGGGAGAAAAAAACACTTTATTGCCCAACTTAGTAGAAGGTCAGTTGCTGGAGCCTCAACAAGTGGTTGCTAGACAGGGATTTAGCCGTCCACCTGCCCGCTATTCTGAAGCAAAATTGGTTCAAAAACTGGAAGAGTTGGGTATTGGTCGTCCATCTACGTATGCTCCAACCATATCCACTATACAAGAAAGAGGGTATGTGGTCATACGCGACATAGATCCTCAAGAGCGTGTGGTTGAAGTGCTGAAAAAAGACGGGGCCAATATCCAAGAGAGCACAGAGAGGGAGCGATTTGGTGGAGAAAGGGCACGCATGGCTCCAACCCCTATAGCAGAGTTGGTTACAGTTTTTCTACAGGAGCATTTTTCTGATATAGTAGACTATCACTTTACTGCCAAGCTTGAAGGGGCTTTTGATGCCATTGCACAAGGTAATACACAATGGAATGCAATGGTTGGGGATTTTTATGGGTCATTCCATCCACTGATAGAGGAAGCAGAAAAAGCGCCTAGACCCGCTCAAGCCTTCGCACGGTATCTGGGTGACGGTCTACATGGAAAACCTGTATATGTCAAAATGGGTCGATATGGGGCATTTGTTCAATTGGGAGAAGATGCGCAAGAAGGGCAGGAAAAACCACAATATGCTAGTTTGGATGCCAATCAAAATATAGATACGATAGAGCTTGAAGAGGCTCTTAAGTTGCTCAAACTGCCAAGAACTGTTGGGGTGCTGAAAAAAGATATACAATATACTGCATCGGATGGAACGATATTTCAGGCGAAAGCAGATAGTGAGGTCATTGCGAACAAGGGGCGCTTTGGACCTTATTTGCAATATGGATCAAAGCAATATGTTTCTCTCAAAAAAACAGATCCGCCACCAGAGTCCATTTTGATGGATCAGGCATTAACTTTGATTGAGGATAAGGTTGAGAAGGATGCGAAAAATTGGATTGCCGCTTATGGTGATAAGGTTGTTAAAAAAGGACCTTATGGTATATATCTAAAAGTTGGCAGAAAAAATCACAAGATATCAAAAGATTTTGATCCGTATAATTTAACCTCAGAAGATATAGAGAAAATCATCAATTCCAAATCAACTCAAAAAACCAGGAGTAAGAAAAAGTGAAAGAAACGTTTGTTTCAATTGTAATGGGCTCAGACTCAGATTGGCAGGTTATGCAGAAAACAGTGGATGTGCTAAAAAAATTCGCCGTACCATTGGAGGTGCGTGTGACTTCTGCGCATCGCACTCCTGCGCAAACACATGCCTATATTAAGGATGCCGAACAGCGTGGAGCAGGTGTTTTTATTGCGGCGGCCGGATTGGCCGCGCATTTGGCAGGAGCTGTTTCTGCAATGACGGTGCGCCCAGTTATCGGAGTTCCCTTAGATGCAGGGTCTTTAGGTGGTTTAGACGCGTTGCTTTCCACTGTTCAGATGCCTGGAGGAATTCCAGTTGCCACAGTTGCAGTCGGCTCTCCTGGGGCTAAAAATGCGGCATATCTCGCAGTACAGATATTGGCGACAAGTGATGCTAGTTTGGCTGAGGCATTAGAAAGAGAGCGCGAGCAAAACCGTGAACTTATCGCTGCAAAAAGTGATGCACTGCAAAGCCAACTTTAATTGGGGCATGAAAAATAAATATGGTTAATACGTTTAGGTAGAGATGGGCTTGGTTGGTTTATAATGTGTGGATGCACCTAATGCTTTCGTTCTTATTAGTTCAAAAAAAGAGGCTCTCAACACTGGGGGGTATGCTCTTCGGTTTGTTTTTTGGGGTGATGATAACCGTTGCTCTTAGTGGTGGCGCACAGGCTCCTAAATTGCCCTTTGCTGAAATTCAGCGTCTTAATGCAGTATTTGAGCGAATCAAGGCGGCATATGTTGATGAAAAGGCGGATAGGGAGTTACTCAATGATGCTATTCGGGGAATGATTCATTCGTTAGATCCTCATTCATCGTATCTGGAACCAAAAGCATTTACGGATTTAAAGACATCTACGCAGGGCAAGTTTGGTGGTTTAGGGATTGAGGTCACTATGGAGGGAGGGTTTGTTAAGATAATCACACCTATAGATGACACACCTGCCGCACGCGCCGGTGTACAGGCGGGGGATGTGATTATCCGTCTAGATGATAAGCCTGTTAAAGGACTGACCTTAAGAGATGCTGTAAATCTTATGCGAGGGGAAGTGGGTACAGACATTGTATTGACTATTGTTCGCGAGGGTTTGGATGCGCCCTTGAAGGTGAAAATAACCCGAGATATTATTCAAATAACCAGTGTTCGCTCAGAGCGTTTAGATAGCGATATAGGGTATTTGCGTATTTCGCATTTTCAGGACCCCACATATAGCCAAATGAAGAAGAAATTGATTACAATGAATGAAGCCGCCCCACTGAAAGGCTTGGTGCTAGACTTACGAAACAATCCGGGAGGGCTATTAAGTTCGGCTGTTGCTGTTGCAGATGCGTTTATAGATACTGCTGGAGAAAAGAAAGTAGTGGTTTCAACAAAAGGTCGTATACGAAATAGTAACGAAATTTTTTATGCAAAAAAGGGCGAGTTGATTCCTGGTGTTCCAATTATTGTCTTGATAAATGAGGGTTCTGCCTCAGCATCGGAAATTGTTGCAGGAGCACTGCAAGATCATGGTAGAGCGATTATTGCTGGAAGAAAAAGTTTTGGAAAAGGGTCTGTGCAAACCGTTCTGGAGCTCTCCGATGATTATGCTATGAAACTGACAACGGCTAGATACTACACGCCGTCAGATCGCTCTATACAGGCGAAGGGGATTCAGCCAGACGTTTATATTCCGCAGGTGAAGGTTCAAATGATTTCTCCTACTGTACAGCGGACCAAGGAGGAGGACTTGACGGGACATCTTGAAAATACAGAAAACAAAGCAGATAACCCAAAGAAGACAACCTCGTCTTCTACAGTTTCTTTGAAATCAGCGGAATCCTTATTAGAAAGTGATTTTGAATTGTCACAAGCTATTACATTATTGAAAACACAATCTATAAAATAGGTTGTCTTCAGTTTAGGGAACAGTACTATGAATGTAACGCCTTTTAGAAATATTGTTATTATCGTTCTATGTTTTGCCGCTGCTGCCTTACTGGGTGAAGAGAAACTGCAAGAATTCTTCAGCTCTAACCCCTACTTAAATGGCTTTATTGTTGCTATTATGATGGTGGGTGTTTTGTATATTGTTAACGCCTCTTACAAGCTCGGGCGAGTTATTGCCCTACTTAAGAAAGCGAGCAAGTCGGGGGCGGATTATCAAGCGGTCTTAAAAACAAAATCGGCTCGTCGCAAACTATGTTTTTTAATGGCAGAAAAAGAGATAGATGCAGTGGCAAACTGGAGTCCAGGGCAACCTTTTGGAGCTGAAATTGTAGATGACATACTTAGTGGCGTTCGTTTGCGTATCGCAGAAGTACGTAATTTTGCTAACTATTTTTCTGGTGTTTTGATTATTTTAGGCCTGCTAGGCACCTTCTTAGGGCTGTTAGAAACAATTAAGGCAATTGCCGAAGTGTTTAGTGGACCATCTTTACGATTTTTGGTTGGAGACAAGGAGGGGGGAGGCGCTGCTGGAGGTGAAGAAGTGTTGGCTTTCTTTGATGCGATTGCCAAGCCTCTTGCAGGAATGGGCATTGCGTTCTCCTCGTCCCTATTTGGGCTTTCGGGATCACTATCTGTTGGTGTGTTAGCGTTTGCGTCCTCACGTAGTCAGGCATTCTTTTTGTTTGCGCTTTTTGATTGGCTGCGAAGCAAAACAAAAGAAGAAGATAGAACGC
The DNA here is from genome assembly GCA_965219665.1 of Gammaproteobacteria bacterium. Taxonomy (GTDB): domain Bacteria; phylum Pseudomonadota; class Gammaproteobacteria; order CAKMZV01; family CAKMZV01; genus CBDCOD01. The sequence goes on from CBDCOD010000024.1 coordinate 78,997, forward strand.
TTTTAGATCGAGGCAAGGAAGCCCTTATGCCCTTGCGCTCAGGTGGTCTGATGGGTTCTTTAGTTTCTCGGGGGAATCAACGATCAGATGTTCGCTCCTTAGGGGGGGGTGCTGGAGGCCAGGGATCCGTTGTTGGCTCGGTTAAGGGATCTTTTGATGGTACAGGTCAGTTTACAGGTTCTTTGGATGGCAATGAGTTGGGGGAAGTTCTGAGTAGATTAGAGTCTGTGTCTAGAGATGCGGTAGAGAAAAATGCGTTATTAGCACAGGCAGCGCTTAAACTGGGAGAAAATTTAGCGCTTGAGCAGAAACGACTTGCTGATATTGCAAATTATCAACAACAATCCTCGGTGGCACTCAGCGCTATTCAGCAACAAGGAGGACAGCATATACAGATTCTTAACCAACTGGTTGAGGCAGCGTATAGCAATACGGATCGAGAAGAGTTTAGAGCGTTGGCTTCACATTTTCATCGCTCCTTTGAGCGGCTACTGGGAGATATTCGCCAATCAAATACACAACTTTTTAACGAACTTAAGCGTTCGGAGGTTGCGAGCCAGCACCCCAAAAATCAACCAGAAGCACAGCAGCCAAGCGATCAAACTATTAAAAGTATCGGTGACTCCGACTATACAGCGTCTATACAGGCTCAACGATTTGAGTCAGAGCAAGATGATAGAAAGTAGGTGGCACCCTATGATTAAAGCAAAACGACTTTTAGTGTTTGGGGGTTGAGGTCTTAACATGCAGGCTGAAGATCTTAGCAAAGTAGTTTGGCCTAGTTGCGTAGATATTTTTGGGCAAGTCGTTGTGACGATGGCATTCTTTTTTTTGTTGGTTTTTATTATTTTGGCATATTACCTTACACAAATAGAGATAAGCCAACGTGTTCGTTCAGTAGTTGTTACTTACCAAACACTTTATGAACCAGTTAGTCCTTTTATTGGCGAAAACGCAGTAAAGCGCTCGCAGGTACAAAAGCGTAATTTAGATGAACTTATTGTGCGCATAGAAGACTTAATCGTTTCAACTTCTCCTGAGCGAGTTAAAGAGGTAAAAAGTTTAATTAATAGGCGGGACAAGTTGGTAGAAAAAGTCCACCAGTTGGGTTATCCTGGATATAAGCCACAAAGTTTGACAGAAAGCATTGATACAATGGCTGTTTTATCACGAGAGTTGGTAAACTATGAAGGAAAATGGAATGTAAATGTCGTAACTAATGGCATACGGATTAGCTTTCAAGATAATAGCAGCCTGCCAAATGCAGAAACGAAAAAATCTCTTGTTAAAGCGTTGCAAACAATAGCGAATCAAGCAAGTCGTAGAACTATCGTCATTGAGGGATTTCAGAGCATTAGTGTTGCTAATCTTTCTCTGCGCAGTAGACAAGTGGTTGCTCGTGCATTTGCTTTGCGTGACATGTTAGAACAGTTGGGGATAAATAAAGAGCAGATACGCATCATTAAACGAGATAGTAAGGCTGAGCTCCCGTTTGGAGGGGTAGAGATTCAGGTTACTCCATAGCTATTATGTCAAGTCAGGCTGAAGAATTTCTAAAAGCACACGACTACGAAGGGGACTTCTGGCCGGGTTTTGTTGATATTTTATCAGGCATTATCTTGGCGCTAAGTTTTTTGGTATTAGTTGCTGGTATCATTATTGCGCTCATCTTTAAAGTAAACGCTACGGTTCAAATCACAGAGGAAGAAAAAAAGATTTATAAATATATTCTTGCTGTTTTAGAGAAATCTCCATTATTACAGGAAGCACAATTTGATATTATTGAGAAGGCAAGGCGGGGTAATGAGTTACAAGTGCTGATTCAAACAGCGCAACAAGAGTTGGAGGATATTGCTGAGAGAACGCATGTTGTTCGAAATGAGTATCCAGACTTAAAGAGACGTATTACTCAAGAGATTAATTTTTTAGAGAATAAAGTCAGAGAATTAAGCTCACCTCCTCAAGGGAGTAGGGAGTCCTTTTTAGCCTTCCCAGGGAATGTAACAGAAGGGTCTGTAGTAAATAATTCGATTCCGCCAGTTGATGAAAACTGGACGGTACGATCCTTTAGTAATGGTTTGTTAGTACAGTTTGCAAATGTATCTAGTATAAAACCAAGTGAAGGAATTTATAATGAAATGCGTTTTGAAGTAAGTAAGTGGTTAGAAAAAATTCCGGCTACTGCCACTCTTCAATTAGAAGTACACCCTGCGCAGGTGGCACACGGAACAATAGCCAAGAAAGATGGGTTGGCTCGAGTGATTTATTTGCGTGATGTGATTAAAACAGTAAGAGGTCAGCAAAAGATGAGCTTGCGGGAAGCTGCCGTAGTGCCGGAGGCGTTAAAAGAAGAGCGTTATGGCTGGATTTATATCTTTTCTAAGAAGTAAATAGTGATACAGAACGTACTGCGAGCAATGTTTATGTTTGTAGCTGGGGTTGTATGGGCTACATCAACCTATGCACTGGACTTAAGACAGTCCGTATTGACTGCATTAGCGCGTGTTGAGGAATCTAAGATAGCGGCTTCCCAAATCCGGCAGGGACAGTATAGAGTAAGTGAAGCACAATCGGCGTTCTATCCCGTTCTATCAGCAAGGGTACAACTGGGACCTCAGTATCGTAAGCCAGGTTTTTCCAATGAGGTAGACGATTTGTTTTTTGGCTATCTAACACGTGTTTCTGTTGAACAACATTTACTGGACGGAGAAAGTAGAAAATTCTTATTAGAGGGCACCAAGCTTGATCTAAAAGGGAGTGAATTTCAGGCTCGGTCAGTCCTGGAGTCAGTTGTTATTGATGTTGTTAGTAGCTATTTAGATGTCGTTTTTAACCGAGAAATTGTACGTATTCAGCGCAATAACTTGAAGGCCTTTCAGCGTATAGAGTCACGAGTAAGCGCACGCGCAGCGGGGGGGGCATTGGCTGGGGCAGACGCTCAGCAAGTCAAGGCTCGTGTGGTTAGTGCTGAAGCGGCACTAAGCAGAGCGCAGCTGAATTTGGCAGAATCAGAGTATGCTTATACGCGCTTGGTTGGACCAGTCGAAAACGATATGAGTATTCCTTTTGAGGTGTCGGATTTCTTTTTTGAGAACTATAATCTTTTGTTAGAGAAAGTGCGCACTAAAAACTCCAGCTTACAACAAGCTCGCTTTAGTCGCCGATCTGCATTAGCCGCAATTAATGTGGCTAAAGCCGCCTACTGGCCGGCTTTTGAAGTACAGACTTTTGCTCAGCATTCTGATAGTTTAGCGGGAGGTCAGGGCTCTATTTTAGACGCAGGCATTCTGCTGAATATAAATTATTCATACAACTTTGGTGGAGTTGCTGGCTCTGCAGTTGACAGAAGCCAGGAGCGCAGCAAGGAGTTGGCGTTGTTGAGGCGTTTGCTTATTCGAGATATTGAAGCAGACCTGCAAACACAATACTCAAACTACCAGTCATTCAAGCGGGTATTGCGTGCGCTTCGGCTTGAAATACAAGCAAATGAAAAAGTGTTATCAGCGCAATTAGAGCAGCAAAATATAGGACAAGTACGTGTTTTAGATTTAGTTACAGCACAGGAGCGGGTGACCGATTCTCGTATTCGATTACTTACGAATCAGCAAGATGATCAAGCAACACGCTATAGTATTCTGAACTTGACTGGTGAGCTGTTACCTTACTTCAAAACTAGTCGTTAGCAGGCACGGATTCAGAAAATGTGTTACTATTACATGATAACTGGGTGAGTGACTTACGCGCTTTAAGTAAAAAATGTGTTGAGTACACACAGGTGGTTTCTCAACAGCTATTGCAAAAACATTGGATGCTGACTACTGCTGAGTCATGTACTGGAGGATGGGTTGCAAAAATATGTACCGATCAGCCTGGTAGTTCTGCATGGTTTGATGGGGGCATACTCTGCTACAGCAATCGCTCAAAAAATCAGTTTTTGGGGATTCCTCAAGACATAATTGGGCAACATGGCGCAGTGAGCGAGCCCATAACAGAAGCCATGGTTTCCGCTCTGTTGCTCAAATCTCAGGCTCAAGTTGGTGTTGCTATTAGTGGCATTGCTGGACCTGAAGGTGGAACAAAGGAAAAGCCAGTTGGTATGGTTTGTTTTTCATGGCAAAGAGTTGATCAAGATGTTTGCTCATCAACAGCTTATTTTGAGGGCAGTCGAGTAGAAGTGCGCCTGCAGTCAGTTTTTTACGCATTAAGCGGTCTTAAACAAATATTGGTGTAGTTATGAACGAAGAAAAAAAGAAGGCTTTAGAGGCCGCACTTAAACATATTGAAAAGCAGTTTGGCTCAGGGTCTATCCTGCGCATGGGAGACGAAGGGGTTAATAAAGACCTTAAAGTTGTCTCTTCAGGATCTATTTGTTTGGATGTGGCTTTAGGTATTGGTGGCTACCCTTGTGGGCGCGTTATAGAGATTTACGGCCCTGAGTCATCAGGGAAAACGACACTTGCTTTGCATGCGGTTGCTGAAGCTCAAAAAACAGGCGGGACTGCAGCCTTTATAGATGCAGAACATGCCTTAGATCCGCTCTACGCAGAGAAAGTTGGCGTACAAATAAAAGATCTGCTTGTATCGCAACCAGATACTGGCGAACAAGCATTAGAGATTACGGACACCTTAGTGCGCTCAGGTGGGGTAGATATTATCATAGTTGACTCGGTTGCCGCATTGACACCGAAGGCGGAGATTGAGGGAGAGATGGGAGACTCTCATATGGGGCTTCAAGCACGCCTTATGAGTCAGGCTTTACGTAAACTAACAGGCAATATAAAACGCACGAATACCATTGTTATTTTCATCAATCAAATTCGGATGAAAATAGGAGTTATGTTCGGTAATCCAGAAACAACTACTGGAGGAAATGCACTCAAATTTTATGCCTCTATTCGTTTAGATATACGTCGCATAGGTGCCATAAAAAAAGGTGATGCGATTTTGGGCAATGAGACTCGAATTAAAGTAGTCAAAAATAAATTGGCACCGCCCTTTAAGCAGGTAGAGATAGAAATTTTATATGGCGAGGGTATCTCACGAGAAGGTGATTTAATTTCTTTAGGTGTTGAGTTGGATATTTTAGACAAGTCCGGAGCATGGTATGGTTACGAGGGAAATCGTTTTGCACAAGGGAAGGACAATGCAAAGAAATGGTTGCGAGAGAATCCTGAGCAAGCGCTTGCAATCGAAGCTCAAATTCGTGAGAAACTCTTGCCCCAGTCACTAAATAGTGAGTGATCGACAGCAATTAACCGATCGATGGCTCCGTTGTTTGGCTCGGAGAGAGCATTCCCAACAAGAATTAGTCCAGAAAAGCAAAGGCTTTCCAGTTGCTGTTGTGGATGCGCTATTAGAAGACTTTATTATTAAGGGTTGGCAATCTGATCAGCGTTATGCAGAGAGCATAGTGAGGGTACGCTATCGTGCAGGGAAGGGTCCTCTATATATTCAACAGGAACTCAAAAGACAAGGACTAAGCTCAGAGTGTATTGCACAGGCATTAGACCAGTATAGTCATCAACAGTGGGTGCAGCGCTGTATTGATGTGCACGTAGGCAAGCATACACAGCCTGCTAAAAACATCAAGGAAAAAGCAAAGCAACATCAGTTTCTATTGCAAAGAGGCTTTGATCATAAGGTTATAAACCACGTGCTCAGCAGTTCCAGTAGTACTTTAGAAGATGAGATGTATTAAGAAGTTTTCTGTGTACATCTGCTCTCTTTTTTACGTGGAGGCTAGGAAGAAGTCAAATCAATTAACCAGCGATTAAAAGCCTGAATGCGTGCCAGTCCTCGTTTTTCAGAAGAATAGATAGTCCAAATAATAAGCGGCTGTCGAGCAACCTTGGGCAATAACTCTGTTAATGCCCCACTACGCAACGCTTCATTCACAAAAAAAGAGGGCATGTAGATAACACCTCTTCCTTGAATTGCCCATAAGGTCATGCAGCGTCCATTATTGGTTCGTGCTATAGGGGATGGTTTAATCCGCACTAAGGAACCATCATCTCCATAGAACGGCCAGTCTGTTCGAGTGCTGTGCACAATACAGGGTACATGCTGTAGGTCTTCAATCGTGTTAATAGGACTTAAGCGTGCAAGCAGTGCAGGTGCTGCACAAATATGCCTATGGTCTTCCAAAATAGGCTTATAGATTAAGTCGGGAACTCTGTTCTCTATAGTACCTATACGAATAGCCAAATCCAGGCTCTCTTTTTGCATATCAACATAGCTATCATCAAAACCTACATCTAACTCTATAAGCGGGTGCTTGTCCATGAATTTATGTAATTGTGGCATGAGAAAAGACTCCCCCCAAGAGTACGGTACAGAGATGCGTAATTTTCCGCAAACTTGACCGATATTTTGGTGGACATTATCTTCAGCATTCTGTAACAAAGAGAGTATCTTCTTTACCTCTTGATAATACGAGTCCCCCGCGGACGTAAGTATATTTTGTCTCGTGTTGCGCTCTAACAGACGTGCGCCCAGTTCCTGCTCAAGAGCAGATATATTACGACTTAATTGAGAGGTTGATATATTCATCTGGCGGGCGGCAGCGGCAAAACTTTCTGTATTTACCAGCGTAACAAAACTTTTTAACCACACCACACGCATAATGGTATTATTGTATGTTATGCAACAATCATTTGTTTTTTATTGCAGTGTTTCCATTTGCTTCTACCACTATAATCCTACCCATGAGCACGACATACAGACTTTCTTTTCGGATGATGCACTGGCTAAGTGCTGCCATGCTTATAGGACTGTTTATTAGCGGGCTTTTTATAGAGGGTCTAAGTTATTACAGCAGTTGGTATCAGCGCTTGCCCATGCTGCATATTGGTTTTGGGTTATTACTGGTGCCGTTGACAATTATCCGCTTTGCTTCCCGCAGGCAACAGCCCAAATTTAAGCACTTGATGGGCGTAAGACACGTATATCTTCTGATATATAGTTTGCTCAGCATCCTGTTTATCAGTGGTTATTTGATTTCTAGTGAGGGTGGATCGGTTTCCATCTTTGGATTATTTAGTTTACCAGAACTGGTTGTATTTGCAAATCAGGCTCAGGTTATAGGCGCTCTACATGAGTGGGTTGCATACATATTAGCAATTGTAGTACTGCTGCATATTGCAGCAGCGCTATGGCACCATTTTTTTAAGAAAGATGATACATTAAGACGTATGATTTAGGTTTTGTTTATTTTTAAGGGGTTATTTAATGAAAAAGAAGTATTTTCTCGCCATTTCGGCACTGTTATTTATTGTAGTGATTCCCGCACATGCGGCAAACTACATTTTGGACATAAAGGGGCAGCACGCCTTCATACACTTTAAGGTAAAACATTTAGGATATAGTTGGCTACTCGGTCAGTTCCGCTCTTTTGATGGTAGCTTTACTTACGATAGTAAAAACCCCAATGCAGCCACCATTAAAGTAACTATTGACACCAGTAGCATTGATACAAATCACGCTCTGCGTGACAAGCATTTGCGTGCCAAGGATGTGGTCAATGTTTCCGCCTATCCAGTTGCCTCATTCGTTAGCTCTTCCTATCAGGAAAACGCAGATGGCACCGGTGTGCTTAAAGGCACTTTCTCTTTTAATGGTGTAACAAAGCCTATTACAATACAAACTCAAAAAATCGGTGAAGGCAAAGACCCATGGGGCGGTTATCGTGTTGGATTTTCAGGCACAACGCAATTCAAACTAAAAGATTTTAATGTAGTAAAACAATTGGGACCTGCCTCAACAGAGGTGTTTTTAGACTTGCATATTGAGGGGATAAGACAGTGAAAAATATATTAGCTATTAGCGGAAGTTTGCGTAAGGCATCCACAAACACAGGATTACTTCGGGCAGCTCAAAAAAATGCCCCAAATCAGGTGGCTATCACTATAGCTGACTTGAGTGATATACCATTTTATAACAGTGATTTAGAGGGAAATAAACCAGCATCTGTCAAGCGTCTGTGTGATCAGGCGCTGGCAGCAGAAGGTTTTTTATTTGCCTGTCCTGAGTATAACTACTCCATAGCCCCTGCTCTAAAAAATGCTATTGATTGGCTATCAAGGGAGCCAGACAATGCCGCACTGGCAGCAAAGCCAGCTGCTTTACTAAGTGCAGCGGCAGGTATGGGCGGATCCAGAGCGCAGTACCAACTTCGTCAGGTTGGGGTGTGCACAGACCTGCGCTTTCTTAACTCGCCAGAAGTATTTGTAAACGCCTTTGAAGGCGACTTTAACGAGCAGGGAGACGTGATTGGGGAAAAGACACAACAAAAGGTTGATGAACTTCTACAAGCGCTATTGACTGCTTTAGCATAAATCTCGATTACAGTACGCCACAGTTACGCATGTGTAGCATTGGTGGTACAATGCTCGCCCTTTTCTGTAGCAGATAGTATAGTCTGTTAGTTTTTAAACCTTGATTTACAGCCTATTGGCTGAAATCTGTGAGTGCGTTCTGTCGTTGTACAGGCTGTTACTCATCAATTCATAAGGAGATATATGCGACATTATGAAATCTTATTCATGGTGCAGCCTGATCACAGTGATCAAGTACCCCAACTTATTGAGCGCTACACCCAAATCATCAAGCAGGATGGAGGGCAGGTACACCGATTAGAAGACTGGGGGCGTAGGCAGTTAGCCTATCCCATTAACCACGTGCATAAAGCGCATTATGTTCTGATGAATGTTGAAGTCGGACAAGAAGCGTTGGAAGAAGTGCTCACTGCCTTTCGTTTCAATGATACCATCATGCGTCACCTAGTGACCAGTCAGGCAAAAGCAATCACAACCCCTTCTATTGTTCAGCAACCCAAAGAGCCAAAAGAAGATGAACGAGAGCGTACAGGCAGACCTAACCACAGTAGATCCGAGAACGCATCGTAGTAGCAACGGTAACCAAGGAGAATAACATGATTCGAAATAATAGAAAGCAAAACCGCTTAGAAAGTGGGAATATTGACTATAAAGATGTAGCACTGCTTAAGCAATTTTTGACTGATACAGGAAAAATTGTTCCCGCACGCAACACAGGTATTAATATTAAACAGCAACGGCGACTGAGCCGTGCTATTAAGCAAGCTCGACAAATGGCGCTGCTGGCGTACACCGATCGGCACGCAGTTAAATAGTCTTCCACGCATCATAGCCAGAAAATGGTCTTCCTTGCCAGACGTATTTTGCACTCTAAAGCGCAAGCATATGCAGTTGTGCTGTTGCTTGCAGCATTGAGCATTGTGTTTAAGCCTGTTGGCATTCTGTTGGGGGCAGCGGTGTCTTTTATTGCATTGTCTATAGGGATGCAGGAGGCACTTATACTCAGTGCGACAGTTACATTGGCACTTTGGGGGTTAAATGCGCTATTAGATTTTGTACATTTCAGTCATATTCTGTTTCTTCTGGCAGTTTTCATAGTGCCAGGCTTTTTATCTGTTGCTGTGTTAAGACACAGTAGCGTAATAGGCGGGATGCTCTTAGTGCATGGAATGTGGTCTGCAGTGCTAGTCATTGGCTTAGGCGCTGTTATTTCAAATGCAGTATGGCTAAATCTTTTAGAGGCGATTAGCCAGCAGCTTGCGATGCAGTTAGATACGCAGCAACTGTCTGCGCTGGCACAGCTTATGAATAGTTTTGTGGGCATGTTGGTGGTTTTTTTGAGTGTTAGCAGCATGCTACTGGCACTGCGTTGGACCCGACTGGTTGATGCGGCTGCTGCCCCAGAATTTGGTGACATGCAAGTTGGGCGTTTTCCAGCGGTGGGTATGGTTGCTATCATGGCGGCAGCACTGTTAGACAACACACTAGCCATTAGTTTGTTAGGCGTTATTGTTGCGCTTTGTGTTTTGCAAGGTATTGGTTTGGTACATTATTGGGTCAAGGCAAAACAAGCATCCCGTGCATGGCTGTTTGCATTTTATTCATTGCTTCTACTGCGAGAATTTTTCTTAGTTGTTGCGGTCGTGGGGCTTATTGATAATTGGTTTAATTTCCGAAAATTTATTAAACAAGAGAACACACAATGAAAGTTATTTTATTAGAAAAAATTCAGAATTTAGGGCCGCTGGGCAGCATTGTTAACGTTAAAGCAGGGTATGCTCGTAATTTTCTATTGCCATTTGGCAAAGCCGAGATGGCAACTGAGGAAGCTATCGCTGCATTTGAGCTGCGCAAAGAAGAACTAGCAAAGCAGGCGCAGGATGTGCTTGCACAAGCTCAATTTCTTGGGGAAAAATTACAGGGGTTACGCTTAGAAATTCAATGCAAAGAGCATGATGAGGGGCAATTATATGGATCTGTTGGCTCGCAGGAGATCGTAGCTGCTTTGCAAGAACAAGGTTTTGAAGTGGAGCGCCGCCAAGTGATTTTGCCTGAAGGTGCCCTTCAGACGACAGGAGAATTCCCAGTTGCACTCAGCCTGCATGCGGAAGTATCTATAGACATCACCTTGGTTATTTCTCCAGAAGAGTAGTAGTTTGCGTATTCCGCACATATGGTGCATATATAGAGAACAGCGGGGCTTATGGATGAAAATGCGCTAGATCGGTCGGCAATACCCCCCCAGTCCACAGAAGCAGAGCAATCTGTTTTGGGCAGTCTCCTGATTGATAATGAAGCTGTAGATTCTGTTTTAGGTCTGATAAGCAGTAGCGACTTTTATCTTCGTTCACACCAGATGATTTTTGAAGCCATGGTGCGATTGGCATCAGAGCGTCAGCCAGTTGATGTCATTACGGTTAGCGAGCAGTTAGAGCGCATAAAGCATTTACAAGATGTAGGTGGATCTGCCTACTTAGTTGATTTGACGCAAATAGCATTATCTGCTGCTAATATCCATCATTATGCAAATATCGTACGCGAACGCGCGCTAACACGCGCACTAATTGCGGTAGGATTAAAAATATCTAAAATGGGGTATAACCCTAATGGGAGAAGTGTTCGTGAACTGACGGAGGAAGCAGAGCAATCAATCTTTGAATTAGCCAACAAACACATGAGGACCAGCACCTTTCGGCTAACAGCAGAGGTGCTTAGGGATGTGGTGGACACGGTTACAGAGTTAGGCGAAACAGGTGGAGAGATTACAGGGGTGTCAACGGGCTTTAATCAATTAGATAGTATGACATCAGGCTTGCAGAATGGTGATTTAATTATTTTGGCGGGCCGCCCTTCTATGGGAAAGACAACGTTGGCGATGAATTTCGTGGAGCATGCAGCACGCTATCACACCATTAAGACCTCTGACCAAACGCCTCTTCCCGCCAGCATAGGTGTTTTTAGTATGGAAATGAGCGATGAGCAATTGGTTATGCGCTTAGTTTCTTCTGTTGGCAACATTCCTCTGCGCAATATTCGTACTGGCCAGCTATCGTCTGATGAATTTTCCACTTTTTTTGCAGCTTGTGAAACACTGCGTGCACTTAATATTCATATAGATCACTCATCTGGTTTGACTGCTTTTGAACTCCGCGCGCGCGCGCGCAGGCTTAAGGCGGCCCATCCTACGCTATCTTTAATTGTTGTGGACTACTTGCAGTTATTAAACGGTGACTCAAAAAATGAAAATAGAGTAGCAGAAATAACACAAATATCACGCCTGCTAAAAGAGATGGCACGGGAGCTAGAAATTCCGGTTGTGGTACTCTCTCAGTTAAACCGTAGCGTAGAAAAACGAGATAACAAGCGGCCTTACATGTCTGACTTGCGGGAATCAGGTTCTATTGAGCAAGATGCAGACATTATTATGTTTGTACACCGTGAAGAAGTATTCTCACCAGACAAACCAGAGGTCAAAGGTAAGGCATCTCTAATCGTTGCCAAGCAGCGTAATGGAGATACTGGCGATATAGCATTGCGATTTGAAGGTAAATTCTCAAAATTTAGCAACCCAATACATAATCCCGATGCGCCTCCAGCCGGAAGTAAGGATGACTATTATCCCGCTGATCTTTGAGGCGTGCTTAACCCATGTATCTAAATCGAATATTAGATAAATAGTGTTGTTTCCCTAATAGAAAGTAGCCTGAGGCAAAAACCCATCATAGGATAACTAGATTGTTCTTCATATCTTTAATAATCACGATATCCCCTGAGTGTATGTTTTTCGGCTGTGGTGGGGCAATTGCCAAATGGTGCCCTGGTAATCAATTTTTATCCCTTGCTCGGATCGAATAACGGTGCCAGATTATAAATACCCCATTCTAGCTCAGGCATCTGAACCTGTACAGTTACAGAATATAGTAAAATGCAATGGCTAGTGGCACTGGAGCTATCAGATTAGCGTAAAGCACTAAGGCAGCCATTTTAGAGGGGCTAACCTGTAGTTGTTCTGCCATCAAATAGTTTAGTAGGGCGGGAGGTAATAAGGCGAAGACAGTTAGCAACTGCCAATCTAAATGCGTAGCACTGACTGGTAGCTGCTTAATAATGAGCAGCGACAACAACCCAGCAATAGGCACCCAGATGCCAAAAGCAATAGCTGTAGTCGCAAAGTCTAAGCGCAAGTCGCGCATCTTAACACCAAGCGTAAATAAAAGTAAGGGGATAGCAGTTTGTCCTGCCAAATCCAAAGGATGCTGAGCAATGGCAGGTAATGTTAGTTCACTTAGATTGAATACGCCTCCCAAAAAAGCAGCAACTATCATAGGATTGAGAAATGTATCACGCCATTTAATACTTCCTTGCATAATACTACGACCAATAGAAAAGTGTAAAGTGTTCTCTACCAAGAATAGAATAATAACACCAACAAGCGCTTTATCTCCAAAAGCCAGTAAAGAAATAGGTATGCCCATATTGCCTGAGTTATTAAACATAATAGGTGGCATAACCAGCTTAGCTTGGCCAAAAAAACGCAACAGAGGTAGAGTGATGATGCCACGTAGAACCATAATCAGCGCGCCCAACGAGCCCAAAGTCAGGGCATTATTTAGATCAATAGGGCTAGACTGCAGCGAAGAAAAAATAAAAATCGGGAGCAAGATATTCAGGTTAATGTTATTAACGGGCTTGAGTGCCTCAGCGCGCCAATCATAGAAAGAAGCAGAGACAAAGCCAATAAGAATGACACCGAAAACCGGCGAGAGAATGGCAAGAATTTCTGTGCTCATGTTAACCCAACAATACCATCAAATATGAGTTTACAGCCCGTGACAGCCAATAATATGTTGGCAAAGGTAAAGAAAAGCTGCTGTGAAATTCTTTTATGTGCCCAGATACCAGAAAACACTCCACAGAGCGCGACAGGAAGCAGTAGCAAAGATTGTAAAAATATATCTAGCGAAAACAGATTGAGCAGGCTATAGGGTATTATTTTAGATAGATTGATACAGGTAAACAGCAAAACGCTGGTTGCTTGGTACTGGGTCTTATCCATACGGAGCGAGAGCAGATATACATGCATAGGAGGTCCGCCTGTATGCGATACAAAACTGGTAAACCCTGAAATAGAGCCCCAAAATCCGCCCCATAGTTTGCTCGGCTTTTCTAAGTGGATGGAGCGGAAACCAAGCACAAAAATAACGGCAATAACTCCGACCAGAAGGCGTATGGCGTCAGAGTTTAACCAGTTAAAAGTTATAAAACCTGCCGCGATGCCTATTAGCGCAGCAGGGAGCATGGTTCGAATTGCTGCATAATTCCATTGGCGCCAATAGCGCTTCATTGCGATTGAGTCCATAAAGATTAAAACAGGGAGCATAATTGCAATGGCAATGCTAGGATCAATGCTCAAAGCAAGGAGCGGAGTGCCTATTGCACCAAGGCTGCCGCCAAATCCACCTTTTGAAAGCCCAAGAATAAATACACCTAAGCAGGCAACTAAGAAATAAGAAAGCGCCATCTATCAAAAGCTTTATCAATATTTGTCCTAAACCAGTCAGTAATTAGTGAGCTTCAGCCCAATTTTTACCGCTACCAATATCTACCTTGAGGGGTGTTTTTAACGATGTAATGGATTCCATAATGATAGTAATAGCTTCTGCCCAGCGTCCAATGGCAGTTGTTTCAACTTCAAACAGCAGCTCATCATGAATTTGTAAAATCATACGGATATCTTGAGCAGATTGGGTTAGTTCATGTACGTTAAGCATAGCTTTTTTAATAATATCTGCAGCACTGCCTTGAATAGGTGCATTGATAGCAGCACGTTCTGCGTAACTGCGCATGGCAGCATTTTTAGATTGAATGTCAGGCAAGAATACCCGCCTGCCATAGAGCGTTTCCACATAGCCATGCTGACGCGCAAATTGCTTATTTTCTTCCATATATGCTTGTACTTTAGGGTAGCGTTCAAAGTAGCGTGCAATATAGGTTTCTGCCTCATTACGGGAAATATGTAATTGCTTTGCAAGGCTGAAAGCGCCCATGCCATAAATCAACCCAAAGTTGATCGTTTTGGCGTAGCGGCGCTCATCAGGAGTGACAGATTGCGTTTTTTTATGCAGAATTTCAGCAGCAGTGGCTTGGTGTATATCGCCATTTTCAGCAAAAATTTGTTGCATGTGTTCGTCATCACAAGTGTGTGCCAGGATGCGTAATTCAATTTGCGAATAATCTGCTGCCAGAATGCTGTGCTGCGGTGGTGCGATGAAGGCAGCGCGCATGCGTCGACCATGTTCTCCGCGAATGGGAATGTTTTGGAGATTAGGATCACTACTGGAAAGGCGACCTGTATTTGCTACTGCTTGGTTCAGGCGACAGTGAATACGATTATCTGATGGATCAATATGGCGGGGCAGCGCATCCGTATATGTTGATTTGAGCTTAGAGAGCTGGCGGCGCTCAAGAATATATTCGCTGATGATATGCCCATTTTCTGCTAAATATGCCAATACAGATTCATTGGTAGATGCCTCGCCTGTACTCGTTTTTTTGGTGATAGGCAGCCCTAATCGTTCAAATAAAATAGTAGCTACCTGCTTGGGAGAGTCAACATTGAAGGGCTCACCTGCTAAATCAAAAATATTGGCCTCTAAGCTACTAATTTCTGTGCTTAGCTCTTTACTAAACTGTGCAAGCATGACGGCATCGATACCCACGCCTGTGCGCTCTATGTGCCAGAGAACAGTTGTTAGAGGCTGCTCCAAACTGGTTAACAGATTCTCTTGCTCAGGCATAGAAGCCAATATCTCTTTGAGTTGCTGGTAAAGGGGAGGCAGAGCGGAGGATAACTGTCCTGCTAGCTCATGCCATTGCTGCACAGGGATGTTGGCTGCTCCATTGCTCTTGGCTGAGGTTAAGATACCATCCCATAGGGACTTTAGTTGGGGGGCACTACCTGCAGTAGCAGACCAAAAGTCACGGTATTTAGGGCGAGTAACGTAGGCAGCGAGTAGCAAATCAAGCGGTGGCTGCTCAAAGGGGTTGAAGCCTAAAGCATGGAGTATCTGTTTACAGTCATGGCAGTACAGCGTTGTTTTTTTGTAGAGTTTTTGAACCAGTTTTTGAACTAATACTTTAGCATTTGTCTCGTTGTGCAACAATAGAGCGCCTTGCCGCGAATCATTGCCAACAATCAATGCATATAACTGTCCCGAGTTGGTTGGCTGCTTAGAACTACCGAAGACCCCGCTAATCCAGTACGCCCCTGCGCATTGCTCAAGCCAATAATCCACATTGTCGGGTGTAAATATTGTGCAGTGTTTATTAGGAGATTTGTGCATGTTTTGGGCAGTCTCTAAGGCGCGCAGCGATGCAACAAAATGGTATTGGCGATAGAGGGACTTTAAAGCCTCAATATCAGGTTGTTTAGGGGTGAGATCCTCTAAGCTATACGATAGAGGCAAATCACAAATAATGGTCGTCATTTTTCTCAAAAAATCAAAATCTTTAGCACTATTGCGCAAATTTTCACCCATCTTGCCGGTAAATACATCTAAATGGTTTTGTAAGTTTGATAAAGAGTCGTATTCTTTTAATAATGCAGCAGCACGCTTGCTGCCTATTCCAGGGACCCCAGGAATATTATCAACAGCATCCCCGCATAGTGCCAAATAGTCTGCAATTTGCTCTGGATTAACGCCAAATTTCTGGACAACTTTGGCAGTATCCATTTCTTCTACTCGGTTTTTAATCGTATTAATAAGGCGAGTAGATGTGTTGACTAACTGTGCCAGATCTTTGTCGCCGGTGGCTATATAAACAGGCAAATTGTGATCTTGCCCGAGCTTGGTCAGTGTTCCAATGACATCATCTGCCTCCTCCCCCTCTTCAGTGATGCAGGGAATTCCACGTGCGGCAATGACTTCTTTGAGCGGCTCAAACTGAATGGATAGGTTTTCGGGTGTAGGCTTGCGGTTTGCTTTGTAAGAAGGCATCCAGTTATGACGGCGTGTTTTTCCACGTGGATCAAAAATTACCGCAAAATGAGAGCTTGGGTACAGGCGTAATAACTGATCCAGCATGCGATTAACCCCAAATATAGCACCAGTTGGAAACCCATCGGGAGTCGTTAGGTGTGCTAAATCTGGTGCATGGTAGGAGCGATGCAGAAAGGAAGAACCATCCACCAAAACCAAGCAATGCTGACTGTTCATTTTAGAGAATTTTACTGGGGTCTGCCATGAAATGGATGTGCAGGTGAAAGACTTCTTGACCGCCGCCACTCCCAGTATTTATCATCGTTTTATAGTGCCCAGCAACCCCAAGGCTTTCTGCTAAGTGATTCAGTTGTTGCATCATATGCGCTAAGATAATAGCATCCTCAGCCGTTTTAATGTGCGCCAGAGATATGATAGGCTTTTTAGGGATAATGAGCAGGTGTATAGGTGTCTTTGGGTAAAGGTCTTTTATCACAATACACATATCATCCTCATGGACAATCTCTGCGGGGATCTCACGATCAATGATTTTGGAAAAAATACTTTTATCAGTCATAGCTATGTTCTTTTTGGTTCAGGAAGAAAAAACATATTGTACCGTGTAGAGCAGCCCTTGTGCGTAGCGCACTTCCCAGTGTTAGAAAAGCGCTATTGTAGAATCCACTTTATTCGGTGATACTTAGAATATGACCGCTGAGCGTAGCACAACAAGCCTCTTAATTATGATATTCAAGAATGTCTACCCCGCCCATAATCGCATCCAAAAACATCTAGTTTTGGCATAGGAATATACAAAAATCATTTTTTAGTTGCCTTTGTGTAAGCAGAATGTTATACTGCATTGCAACAATTCATTTAGGTCTTGTTATTGTTTGTTAGGTGATCATCCTCCTCCTCCATAAGAATGCGGTGCGCTTGACCATCTAAGTCATCGAACTGACCAGTTCTGGCAAACCAAATAATACATCCAACCGCAATGATACCAACGAGTAAAGAGGCTGGGATTAGGTATAAAACAACATCCATTAAAGAATTTATTATAAAGAGGTTATTATGGAATCAAATCAAACAGTAGTGTACCATTATGGAGTCGTTAAAGCGTATATTTTTACTGCATTAGCCTTATTTGTTTTAGGGGGGCTAGCGGGACTATACGCGGCAGCTGAATTAGCATGGCCTAGCCTGAATGCAGGGATTGCTGAAATTAGTTTTGGTCGCATGCGTGTAATACATACACTGGTCATCATTTATGGTTTTGCAGGCTCTGCCTTAATGGGTACAGGCTATTATGTTGTCCAACGCACTTGTGGCGTTAGATTATGGTCTAGCCGTTTAGCATGGTGGCAATATGGCTTATGGATAACCTGTTTAGTGGGTGTGCTGTTGACGGTGCCATTTGGTATGACCCAAAGTAAGGAATATGCAGAGCCAGAGTGGTTTTTAGACATCATAATTGCGGTGTCATGGTTGCTCTACACATTTGTATTTGTTATGACTATCTCCTCACGAGATAAGACAACTCATAATCACATCTATGTGGCGAACTGGTTTTATTTGGCGATGATGGTCATGATTACTTATTTGCATGTTGTCAATAACCTATCTATTCCTGTGAGTTGGACAAAGTCTTACTCGATTTTTTCGGGTGTTCAAGATGCTATGATTCAGTGGTGGTGGGGGCATAATGCGGTAGGCTTCTTGTTGACAGCAGGCTTTTTGGGAATGATGTACTATTTCGTTCCTAAGCAGGCACGAGCACCAGTATATTCTTATCGGTTATCTGTTTTGCATTTTTGGACATTGATTTTTGGTTATGTATGGGTGGGGACGCATCACCTGCATTACACATCCTTACCTGATTGGACAGCAACCTTAGGTGCTGCGATTTCTATTGGCTTGATTATTCCTTCTTGGGGAGGGGCTGTCAACGCAACGCTCACTATTATGCAGGTTAAGGAACGATTGAGTAGTGATTATGTGCTACGTTTCTTGCTGGCATCAGTGTTGTTCTACGGTCTGGCAACCTTTGAGGGACCCTTGATGTCTATCAAAACAGTTAATCAGTTATCACACTATACCGACTGGACAGTAGGACACGTCCACTCGGGCGCACTGGGTTGGGTAGCTATGGTTACCTTTGGATCCCTATACTATCTCATTATGCAATTTTGGGGCAATGGTAGGATGTATTCTAATAGATTGATAGCGGCTCATTTTTGGCTGTCTATTGTAGGTACGA
Source organism: Gammaproteobacteria bacterium (assembly GCA_965219665.1). Classification (GTDB taxonomy): domain Bacteria; phylum Pseudomonadota; class Gammaproteobacteria; order CAKMZV01; family CAKMZV01; genus CBDCOD01. The sequence goes on from CBDCOD010000024.1 coordinate 97,569, forward strand.
TTATTTATATGATTGCTATGTGGATTTCAGGTGTTGACCAAGGTCTTATGTGGCAAGCCTTTAATGAAAATGGGCAACTGAAATACTCATTCTTGGAGTCAGTTATTGCAGTTAAGCCGTGGTATGTTATGCGTGCTGCAGGTGGCATGCTGTTTTGGATCGGTGCTTTATTGATGTGCTACAACACATGGAAGACGGTTCGGTCATATGAAACTGAAAACATACCCCAACTACAAAGAGCATAAGGAGGCTATATGTCAGAGAAAAAAAACCAGTCGGCTTTTTATCGTTTACAAGAGCGTTTAGAAAGGCACTTAGGCGCTTTACTGCTTATGATTGCATTTGTGTTAAGCATAGGCGGCATTGTCGAAATTGTGCCGTTGTTTTATCTTAAAGACACTTTAGAAAATGAGCGGGTAGACACCGCAGGTAATGCGCGCTTTCCTGAATTGATGTGGCAGCGTACGATTGAGGAAGGTAAATCAGACAAGCGTTTATACTATCAAGCCGCAAATGGAAGCTGGGCAAGTGATTGGAAGCCAGGGGATGGTATTCGCCCCTTAAATCCGTTGGAGCTGGCTGGTCGAGATGTTTATCAGCGTGAAGGCTGTATGGCGTGTCATTCCCTACAGATTCGTACCCTGCATGATGAACAAATACGCTATGGCCATTACTCTCTGGCAGCAGAGTCACAGTACAACCATCCACACTTGTGGGGCTCTAAGCGTACCGGTCCCGATTTGGCTCGGGTTGGTGGAAAATACTCGGATTTTTGGCACATCATTCACTTGCGTAACCCACAAAGTGTTATACCAGAATCAGTTATGCCTCAATATCCGTGGTTAGAAGAGCGTGCCGCCTCAGATGATGTTTACGGAATAAAGCGGGACATGACAAACCGTCTGAGTGCCTTGCGTACCTTAGGTGTTCCCTACACGCAAATTGAAGTAGATAACGCTAATAAAATGTTAGAAGGTAAAACAGAAATGGACGCCATTGTTGCTTTTCTGCAATCCTTGGGGAATATGGCAAAGTTAGACCCCAATGTCGATTATAGGAACTAAAAAAATGCCCACATCTATTTCAGACTGGATTGGAACGATTATTACAGTCGTTGCCTTTATTGCTATGGCGATTACCTTTTTGAAGGTATTTTTGCCCGAAGGTAAATCATTGGAAAAAAACAAGCATATTCCTTTTGAGGAGAAATAATTATGAGTAAGCAAGACAAGCATACGAACCCATTTCCTGAGGAGCAGCATACAGGACACATTTGGGACGACAATTTGCGTGAACTGGATAACGAACCGCCCAAGTGGTGGTCTTGGGGTCTGGTTGCCAGTGTACTATTCGTTATCGGCTATTTTGTCATTTATCCATCAATTCCTTTATTGAGCTCATATACTAAAGGAGTAGTTGGCTATTCCTCTATCAAAGAGATGAGAGCCCAACAAGATGAGTTGGAGAAAAGCCATAAAACCATCATTAGTTTACGTGAACAAGCATTGCGAAATAAGAGCATTAAAGAGGTTTATTTAGATGCTGGCTTAGTGCGCTATGCGATGACAGAAAGTGAAGAACTGTTTGGCGATAATTGCGCTGGCTGCCATAGTCCACAAGCAGTGGGCAACGCTTACTTTCCTTCTTTGCGTGATGATGATTGGCTTTGGGGGAATAGTATTGAGCAAATTTATCATACTATCCGTGATGGGCGACGAGGCAATATGCCAGCACGGGGCTTATCAGGTAATCTAACCGACGCCGAGATTGATGCAGTAGTGGAATATGTAGTTGCTTTATCAATTGGTACTGGCGGTATCGATGCGTATCAGGCTGGTCGAGATGCTTATGCAAAAGGGCAATGTATGGTTTGTCATGGAGCACAGGGTTTGCCCATTGCGCCAATTGGGGCAGCCAACTTATCTGACTCTATATGGCGATTCTCAGATGGTGACGACTTAAAAGCAGCATTAAGGCGCACAATCACTTTCGGTGTCAATCAGCCAAACGAACAGTCCCGTAAAGCAATTATGCCTTCTTTCAAAGGTGTTTTGAGCGATTCGGAAATCAAGCGTTTAGCAATCTATGTTTCGCAATTATCGCGCCGTCAGGACTTTGTGCATTGAGATTACTGAAATACTGCACGGCGCCAAATAACCTCATGCAGGCATTTTTAAGTCATCATGCGGAGGTTGTACTTTAGAGGGGTACAGAGTTGATGACTTCAAAGGTATATGACTGGACGAACTCAGAACATTTTCAGGAACAATATCTCCAAGTTTCGCAAGGCTTATCGCGACTACGTGTCTTATTAGAAAATGTCCACTGCATTAATTGTGTACAAAAAATAGAAAAGCACTTTCGGTCTCTCAAAGGTGTGCATGCCATTCAGGTGCATATCTCAGAAAATTGGGCAGATATTACATGGAATGACACTATGCTATCTCCTGCTCAAATATTTACAGATTTTGAGCGATTAGGTTTTCCTGCAATCCCTTTTAAGACGACCCATAAACGAGCGGCAGATAGTCAAGCGTTATATCGTTTAGCATTTGCTGGCTTTACTATGATGAACACGCTATGGCTTTCTGTTTCCCTATATGCAGGGGCAGACGGCGTACTACAGCACTATTTTTTATGGATACAGTGCCTGTTAGCCACCCCCACTTTGTTCTATAGCGGCTATAGCTTTTTATCAGGCTGCTTTCATGAGATTAAGAACTGGCGATTAGGCATGAATACCCCTGTGGCAGTTGGGGTAAGTTTTGCGTGGGTATGGTCATGTTATACCTTGCTTAATCCAGGTGCAGGTGAGCCCTATTTCGATACGGTTACAAACTTGATTTTTTTATTATTGGCAGGAAGATTTATTGAAAAGCAGGTGCGTGATAGAGCACTGCGTTTTAGTGAGCGCAAACTGCACTACCTGCCTGAATTAGTATTAAAAATACAGGATGGCAAACAAGAATGGGTATCAATTCAATCTATAAAAATTGGCGACCGTCTATTTATTCGTGCTGGTGAAGTCATTCCGGCAGATGGCATTATTTGTGATGGGACAAGTGATATTGATGAATCCGTTGTAACCGGTGAATCTATGCCGCTGACTAAAGCGGTAGGTGATACAGTTGTTAGTGGTAGTATCAATTTAACTGGCTCAGTCGTTATTGAAGCGACAACAGCAGCAGCAGACAGTTTTTTGCAAACCATACAACAGCAGGCATTGAAAGCACAGCATGCAAAACTAGCCGTACAGAATATAACAGACCGCATCCTTCCCTACTTTATTGCTGCAATTCTCTTACTGGCTGCAATTACTTTTGTATGGTGGCTACCACAGGGCATCGATCAAGCATGGTTTAATGCAACCGCGGTATTAGTGATTACGTGCCCGTGTGCCTTAGGTCTATCCGTTCCATTAGTTTCTGCTCTTTCTGTTCACCGTCTCATTCATCAAAACATTCTGCTTAAAGATGTTAAATTATTTGAGATCTTCCCTAAAATTAAACACGTTATTGCGGATAAAACAGGCACGCTAACGGAGGGATTACCACAAATTCAGCAGCACTGGTATAGCTCGACCTGTCCAGTTACTTACATAGCAGACTTAGCAAGGCATAGCTCTCATCCGCTATCTGGTGCGATTGTGCGTTATATACAAGAGGATTCAGATGATACGGTATGGCAACAGACACGGTCCATTCCTGGGAGTGGTATTGAAGGGGAGGTGCAAATTGCGGGGAAGCGTATAACGTACCGCTTAGGGAAAATAAAATGGGCAGCTCCGTTTGGGTTGAATGAGGCGCATAAAAAATGGTTGCACCAATTACCAGCACAATACAGTCTGATTGCTTTTGCAGATGAAAAGCGCCTACTTGCACTGTTTGCAGCAAGTGATAGCTTGCGTCCTGATGCACAAGCCTTTAGCCAAGCCTTAAAAGAAAAAGGGATATACTTACAAATGGCAAGCGGTGATAGCTCATCAGTCTGTCAGACAGTAGCAAAACAGTTAAATTTACCAGAGTCAGCTGTGCATGCACAGTGTAACCCACAACAAAAGGCTCAGTTAGTGAACACGGCTAAAGCAAAGGATGTATGTGCCTTTATTGGGGATGGAATTAACGATGCAGTAGCATTGAGCAGCGCAGATATTGGGATTACGATGGCAGCAGGTAGTGGTATTTCTGCGCGCAGTGCCTCTGTGGTACTTGTAGGTAATCAGCTGTGTGATTGGTTTGTAATTGATCGCATGTCAGCAGCGGTCAATCGTACAATCAAGCAAAATTTAACGCTTGCTTTAGGCTACAACCTTATCATGGTGCCTTTGGCGATGGCAGGATGGGTTAGCCCGTTGTTAGCCGCAGTTACTATGCCAATTAGTTCACTTGCTGTCATTTTGAACACAGTACGGGGCTTGCCTAAACAATAGATCAGCATCAGCTGAGGCGACAACATAACATTGTAAGCAGTATTCTCCTCACACAAAGTCACCTATCACACGCCGCACAAAGTGGAGCAAGGATAAGCATGCATCCACTCTGTAGTGCTTGAGCATTTAGTAAGTGCTTATGGGAGCGTATCTAAGAAATGATAATAATGGTAAAAGAGTTGCTGCCCAATACGGCGAAACGGCGTAAATAAGTGCTTGGGTAACGGAGAGGTATAAATGGGCAGGTCAGGAGCTCCTTTACCTGCGACCATGTTAGCAAGGCGTGCACCAGCGTGCACAGAAAAGGAAACGCCATTGCCACCGTAGCCAATGGAATAGAATAGGCTTTGTTTATCGCCATCTGCGCAAAAAATGCGCGGCATCATATCGTGGCTAACGTCTACCCAACCCCACCATGAATAGTCGATTTGGATACTAGATAATGCAGGAAATTTTTCAACCAATCCATTAAACAATAGTTTATAGTGCTTGTTATTTGCTGCATCAGAACCGCTAATTGCACTGCGCGTACCTATTTGTAAGCGGTCATCAGGCAGCAGCCTAAAGTAAAAGCGTAAAAAGCGCGAGTCAGTAATTACTATATTGGTTTTGAACCCGCAAGCCTCTTTTTCACTAGCAGTTAAAGGTCGAGTGACAATAGAGTTAGAGAGGATAGGCATGTAGCGATAGGCTAAAGAGGGGTGTAGGGCAGCACTGGTATAACCACCAGTTGCAACCACAACTTTCTGGCAAGTAACCATGCCGTTTGGTGTATTTAATTGATGCTGACCATTTTCTTTGGTCGTCCAAGAAGTGACAGGTGATCCTGGATAGGTACGCACGCCTAATTTTTGGAGTTTCTTAGTGTAACCAAAAGCAAGCTTAACTGGATGTACTCCTATGCCTTCTGGATCTAAGAGACCTCCAAAAGTATTTGCACAGTCAACATAGCGCTCTTTTAACTCATCGGTAGTCAGTAGTTTAGCAGGGTAGTTAAACACCTTGTTTTTAATGGCAACATCTTGCTCTAGTTTGCGCATGAGAGACGCTCGATGCGCCAAGTACAAATGCCCATCGCCCTGTGGATCACATTCTATTTCAGGATCATTCACTAAGGTACGAAAGCGCTCAAAGCCCTCATAGATATCGGCATGTAATGCTTGCGCGGTTTTTTCGCCCCAACGTGATACCCATTGTCCCAACCCTAAGCGTCCGCAAGCCAGCTGACCTTGTCCACCATTACGACTGGTGCAGCCCCATGATAATTGGTTAGCTTCTAAAATAACTGCTTTGATATTATGCTCTTGCGCTAAGAATAAAGCGGTCGCTAGCCCAGTAAAGCCAGAACCAATAATAGCGACATCAGCTTCTATATCACCATCAAGTGGCTGCTCGATTGCAGGTGGCTCACCAGCGCTGGCAATCCAGTAAGTGGGGGCATAGTTTTGATTAGACCCCGGTGTATTATCTACAAGGGGGTCATATAGAGGATTGTAGTTTTTCAATGGACTTCTTAGCCAGTAACTTGTTTACGGAATGCGTTTTTAGTATGGATTTTGCCTTCTTGGAAGGTAAATATATCACAGCCTTCTGCTTCTATGCGTGAGCCATCGGCATTTGTTCCACTGAACAGCCAGTGAGACAATCCATGATTTCCACTGGCAAATACACCTAAAGACTTCCAGTGTGCATCAGGTAGTGTTTTCCATACATTGGCAAAAGCCGCCTTTACGGTTGCATTTCCTTCTATGGCATTACCAAAGGTGTTTTCGCCTGCTAAGGTATAAAAAATACAGTTATCAGTCATCATTGAAGCCAGAGCGTCCTCATCATGTCGGTTAAAAGCTTCGCCAAAATCTTCCATTAATTTCACATAATCGTTCATGTTGTTAGTCCTTTATTTTTTTTAGTGTTAATGTGCTTTATTTGCCACGCCACGGGATGAGCTTATGCTCCAAATAGCGCATAATCAAATCAATAGCATAGGCAACAATGCTAATGAGGATAATGCCTAATACTACAATGTCGGTAGATAGAAATTTACTAGCCACCATAATCATCATACCAACACCCGCTTCGGCTGCAACCAGTTCTGCGGCAACTACGGTACCCCAGCAGACACCCATACAAACACGCATACCGGTAAAAATTTCGGGCATGGCATTAGGAAGAATAACGCGGAATAGTATCTGCGTTTTACTGGCATTTAGAGTGTACGCAGCGTGAATTTTTGATATATTAGTGGCGAGCGCGCCTGATCTGGTTGCCAGTGCCATAATCCAAATGGCTGCAAGGAAGAGTAAGAATATTTTTGCAGACTCTCCAATCCCTAGCCATAAGATAACTAAAGGAATCAAAGCCAAAGGAGGCATAGGGCGGAAAAACTCCACGATTGGATCAAAAAGTCGATTGATAACCCGTGATAAAGCAAGCGAAAAGCCTAATGGAATACCAACCAGGCAGCCAATAAGGAAGCCCATCAGTACCCGATATAAACTTATTCCCAAATGCTCATATAAGGTGAAGCCCCTGAATCCCTCATCTGTTATGAGGCTAAACTGTTGCCATACCGATGCCATAGTAGGCCAAAAAATAGGCTCAACCCATTCAAAATAATCGGTCAAATACCAAAGAGACAGGAGTAAGAAGATAGTTAAAAATGTCCAGCCCCGTCCTCCTTTAGCAGATACCACCGCAGCGTCACCAAACGTAACGGTTTTTCGCTCAGCATTGGGGTCTTTAAATCCAAGTTTAATTAGTAAATTATCCATCGCTTTTACCCATAATTTCTTCTTCCATATCCCATATAAACTCCAGAATTTCTTCACGCACATTTACAAATTCCTGCGTTTTTTTGATGGAGCGGGTATTTTCAGTTAGTCCGTGCTCTGCAAAGGGTAAACTGTAGTCTTTTTCTAATCTACCAGGTCGGGGCGCCATCACGAACACTCGGTTTCCGAGAATCAAAGCCTCCTCAACGCTGTGTGTAATCAGGACAACGGTTTTGCCAGTTTCTTTCCACAACTTTAGAATCAAGCCTTGCATTTTTTCACGCGTTAAGGCATCTAATGCGCCAAGCGGCTCATCCATCAAAATAAGTTCAGGGTCATTTGCTAAACAGCGTGCTAGTGCTACCCGTTGTTGCATACCGCCGGATAATTCATACACTGCCTTAGAGCCAAAATCTGCTAACCCTACCACTTGTAGCCAATGTGCTACTATTTCATTAATCTCCTTTTGAGGCATATTCGCCATTTTGGGACCAAAGCCTACATTTTGAGCAACAGACATCCACTCAAACAATGCGCCCTGTTGAAAAACCATACCTCTTTGAGGGTTAGGCCCTCGTACCGCAGTGCCATTAAAGGAGATGTCACCTTGGGTAGGTGCTAAAAATCCTGCCAAGATATTGAGTAAAGTTGTTTTGCCGCAGCCAGAGGGGCCGAGCACAGTCAACAACTCTCCTGGAACCAAATTAAATGATACGTTACTAAGGGCGTTTACCTTATCACCCTGAGGTAAGTCGTATATCATTGATACATTATTAACGCTTAAACCAACCATATAAATATTACTGTATTTTGTATGTAGAAAGAAAGCGCGACTCCTTTAAGAGGGAGCCGCGCTCGTTTTCATGGGTGTTTTTGTTATGTTGTAACTGCTACTTAATGTTAGCAAGAACGCTCGTATCAACAGTTGAATTGTAGTGTTCCTGAGAGCGTGCGCTGGGGATTACTTTATTTTCTACAAAAAATTCAGCCACCTCTTTGGTAAAGCGCTGTACACCACCAAGCATCCATTTGCCAGTTAACTGCTCACTACGTGACAAGAATCCAAATTTATTCAAGGTGTCAATAGTTGCGCCTTTATCCATGCCAGAAGCTTTAGCTAATACATTGTAAAAACGTTCAGGAGAGCGATTGTAGTTTAGGTTAGCGTCTTCAGTGATTTCCATAAACTGCTCAACAACCTTTCGATTCTCTTTCAAGAACTTTCCAGGAACTGATACGATATCAAATACTTTTAGACCAATAGCTTCTTGCTCAGCACCTGTCATGAGGACTGAGCCATGTTGCTTCATGCGAACTAAAGAGCCACCAAAGCCACAGCCCATATCAATATCGCCACGAGCTAGAGCAGCAGGCACATCACTATTTTGCATGCTCAAAATTTTCACTTTTTTCCTATCAACACCTAAGTGTTCAAGTGTGCTGAGCAATTTATAGTGGGTCACGTTACCAATAGGAGAGCCAATGGTTTTACCTTCTAATGCCTTGGCATTCGCCTTGGTAATATTGGTGCCATTTCTGACCACACAGTTATCATTTTCTGCATAAGTCATAGCCACGCCAACCAACTTGAGATCAACGCCCTTACTTACCGCAACGACAAAAGGAACAAAGCCTTGAGAGTAGGCAATATCAATATCGCCAGCAACCATAGCATTTGTCATGGCATTGCCATTGTCAAAAGCTTTCCAGTTCACTTTAATGCCCATTCGTTTTTCAAAAGTTTTCTCCACATCAGCTATCTGATTAGGAGTTGGCCATTCTAAGAAATAAGCCACGTTAAGTTCTTTAAGTGCCATCGCGCCAGTTGCAAAAGTGAGCAGCAACGATGCCAGTACTGTTTTCCGTATGAATGTCATGGAATCATCCTCGTAAAATATAAAAGTTAATTACTAATGTATTTCAAAAATAGCAGTCAATTGATTGCCTCTCCGAAATACGGGGGCGTCTTTATATCATGTTTTTTATTATGAAGCGTTTTTTTTGATGCGGCATTGCAGCATAGGACTTTGCTCAAATTTGACATGTGCTATAAGGCATCATTGGAGTGATCGTTATCTATCCAGAAAGATCTTGCTGGATCGTGAACAGCATCATCCAAAGGGCTCAGGGGCTGATTTTTTAGGGACCAAACCACATAAGCAGTAGCGACTACTCCAAGAAAGAGAGACAGAGGGATGAGATAAGACAAAAAAGTTATTGTAGACATGGTTTTATATTGATACAAAGTTAAGCTAATAAGGCATCACTCTATGCGCTATGCGTTGATTATGTCATGAACATAGTTGTTTTGTAAAGAGGAGCGCCGAACGGATCCGTTCGGCATCAGGCATGCGCTTGTAGAGTAACAGAGGCATAGATGCTGCGGCTACGTCCTACCCAAAATATATATTATTATATCTTTTATCTGCAAATTTATAAAAGCGGGTTATAATGCGCGCCCTTCTGAGAGGTTCTATTTATTTTTTAGCTAAGATGATTAGGATTTTTCGGGTGTTATTTAAGAATATGGAAACACTTATTATTGGGCGCTTTTGAGTTGTTTCTAATTTATTAGGAACGACAAAACGAGGCGCAATTACGCTGTACTGTTGGTTTATATTTATATGATCTGATGGTATGGTATTGTAATTAGCCTGGATTTGATGTATTGGTTTATTTAGGTAGGCTGATGTATTGAATCAAGTCAATACTTGATTGTTTGATTAAAAACA
>CBDCOD010000024.1:110000-279358 GCA_965219665.1 Gammaproteobacteria bacterium
GGCAACGGTCAATACGATCAAGAAGATTTGTCAGCAAGCGGCACAGCAACACGTATCGCTCTTGGCTATAGCGTCATTGATTCCAGTGGCTGGCAAGCAGGATTTTTCTTTAGCACCTACTCTGTTAAAGCGGAAGATAACGTAGATGTAGCAGGTCTTGATACCGATGTAGATTTAGATCTTGACCTGACCGGATTAGAATTAGAGTTAGGCTACGTTTTTTAATTCGTCTCGCGATATAATAACAGGTAAAACAATCCCTTGTCTCGTTGACAACGGGTCTGTAGCTCAGCTGGTTAGAGCGCACCCCTGATAAGGGTGAGGTCGGAGGTTCAAGTCCTCCCAGACCCACCAGATATTTCTCTGGTACTATCCAACAACATATCGAAACCCTTTTTCATGCCAGCTTCCGCACTACAAACCAGTTTGCATAGTCCGTTCCACGACATAGGCATAGCGGCTGTATAGCAATCTGTTTTGAGTATTTAATCTTTCAGCATGGCTTATACGGAGCGAGCGTGTGGTGGTTGATATAATGCTTAGCATTGGTATTAGAGCTATAATATCACACAAGATGAGGGGGGTATTATATAAACAGCAACGTAAGGCATAAAGGTTATAATGTGCCGTTCGTCACTACAAATAAATCACCGTGTGATAAACTAATAGGCGCGTTCTTATCACAACAAATAGTTGCGAGATAGAATACTTACAGTTTAACTTTTTATATCAAGCACTGGCAGCAGTGCTTTTTTATTTTATGAATCATTTATTACCAGCTTATAACAGACTATCGGTTGCCTTTGAGAAGGGTGAAGGCATCTGGCTATGGGATAGTACAGGCAAGCGTTATATGGACGCCCTAAGCGGCATTGCTGTCTGCGGGCTTGGTCATGCGCACCCTAAATTGGTAGAAGCACTAACGGCTCAAGCGCAGCGGCTGTGGCATTGCTCTAATCTTTTTGAAATTCCTTTACAGCAGCAATTAGCAGAAAAGCTTTGCATAATGGCTGGGATGGATCAAGTTTTTTTCGCAAATTCAGGTGCTGAGGCCAATGAATCAGCACTCAAGTTAGCAAAACGCTACGGGAATAGTAAAGGCATTGCAGTCCCTGCAATCGTGGTGTTTGAGCATGCTTTTCATGGGCGGACGCTGGCAACGCTTTCCGCGACCGGCAACCCTAAAGTTCATCAGGGTTTTGAGCCATTGGTCGAGCATTTTGTGCGTGTGCCGATCAATGATATTGCTGCTATTCGTGAAGTTGCTCAAAAATATCCCAATATTGTTGCAGTGCTCTTAGAGCCTATACAGGGAGAAGGCGGCGTCAATGTCTTAGATTTATCGTATTTGCAACAATTGCATGCTCTTGCTCGATCTAAAAATTGGCTGTTCATGGCAGATGAAATACAGTCAGGCATGGGACGTACAGGGACTTTTTGTGCGCTAGAGCATGCTCAAATTAAGCCCGATGTGTTAACGTTGGCAAAGGGGCTGGGAAATGGATTCCCGATAGGGGCTTGTTTGGTATCTGGGGTAATGCGTGATGGCTTCCAGCCCGGGAACCATGGAACCACATTTGGAGGCAATCCTTTGGCTTGCGCTGTAGCCTTAAAAGTGTTAGAAGTGCTGGAAAAAGAAGATCTAATGAGCAATGCGGCAGAGCGAGGCGCGCAGTTACTTAGTTATTTTGAGGCGCATTTGAGTAAGCATTTAGTTTCTATTCGTGGCAAAGGACTGATTATAGGCTTGGAATTGAAAAAACCATGTGCCGATTTAGTCCAAAAAGGTTTAGATGCGGGCATCGTATTAAATGTGACCGCAGGTAATGTGGTGCGACTACTCCCACCGCTTACGATCACGCAAGAAGAGACACAAGAGCTGGCAGAGCGTGTTACCAATTTGATAGTGGAGATTTGTGCATGAAGCAACTGAGGCACTTTCTTTCATTGGATGATTTAGATCAGTCCGAGTTACTGACTGTAATCAATCGAGCTATTGAGCTAAAAGCGATGCGTGATCAAGGCAAGCAGCATACGCCACTGCAAAACAAAATATTGACCATGATTTTTGAGCACAAATCTACACGAACACGGCTATCTTTTGAGGCAGGGATGCTGCAATTAGGCGGGCAGGCGATATATCTTAATGCTGCGGACTCTCAACTCAGTCGAGGAGAGCCGATAGCAGATACGGCTCGTGTTATCAGCAAAATGACAGACGCAATTATGATACGTGCCCACCAGCATGAGGATGTTGTTGCCCTGGCAGAGGCTGCTACTGTTCCAGTAATAAATGGCTTGACGGATCGTTATCATCCGTGCCAACTACTGGCAGACTTGCAGACAATTCAAATGTGCTTTGGGCGCATAGAGGGTTTAATTGTTGCATGGTTAGGTGACTACAACAACATGTGCAGAACCTATGAAGCAGCAGCCGAGCGTTTAGGCTTTGAGTTGCGCGTTTGTGTGCCGCAGGCGATGTTAGACGACTTTAGCGCCAGAGACAATGTACGCTGGGTAGATCGGATTGAAGAAGCAGTATCTGGTGCGCATGTAGTAACCACAGATGTTTGGGCAAGCATGGGACAAGAGCAGGAACAAGCGCAACGCAGTACCATTTTTCAGCCCTATCAGGTGGGGGATGAAGCGATGGCTCGAGCTCACGATGACGCCATTTTCCTACACTGCCTACCGGCACATCGCGGAGAAGAAGTTAGTGCCTCTGTAATTGATGGTAATGCCTCTCAAGTTTGGCTACAAGCCGAAAATAGACTGCATGCACAAAAAGCGCTATTAGAATTTTTAATATAAAAAAAGCCCAATGTTTATTGGGCTTTTGTATTCTTGTCTGTTATCCTAAGAGATTATTCGCAGTTCCAGCCCCACCCGCGCTGTTTTTCAACAAATAAATCCGCTTTATCCTCACAAAATCCCAATTGATTTTGAGCACTCCAAAGCGTTTTTGTAGTTCCTTGTTTAGTATAAGTAACAGCACAGGGTACAGACTGCCCAGGTGTTTCATAAACCACCGATATAATCCGTGTTTGTGCACCATGTGTACACGTATAAGCGATGTCAGCAGCAGCACTTAAAGATAGTAGGATAGCAAATAAAGCAATGATTAGCTTTGTTAATATAGGCATAGAAGAATCTCCGAAGATAAATTAAAGGGCTTAATACAATGTGTATGCCAAATTATATTCCATACGCATGCCCATTGACTATAAAAAGCAGTCAGCACTTCAGACTGCTTTTGCCTAATTGTAACCAAAAAAAATTTGCCTGAGGGTATAATACGCCGCCCTTTGAAGATAGGGACAGCATTAAGGGTTCAGATGGATCCTTGTTAGGGATGAACAGAAGTTAAGTACAAAGGTTGAATAGTTAAATATGCCAAGCATTAAAATCAGAGATAACGACTCATTTGAGTCAGCATTGCACCATTTTAAGAGAGCCTGCGATCGTGCAGGTATTGTTGCAGAAGTTCGCGACAGAGAATTTTACGAAAAGCCAACATGGGCGCGTAAAAGAGCCAAAGCTACAGCAAAGAAAAGGTTATTTATTCGCTTGCTACGTGAACGTAGCGCCTTAGGCGGCACACGCCGTCGTTAGTTCTCCATAACCACCAAAGCATCTATAGATTAACGCGCTGAATCAGCGTTGTTTTTTAACCTTACGCCATTTGCATTGCAATGGCGCTTTTTGTTTGCATAATGCGATTAGTATGTGGATGAAAATACACTAATTGAGGTCTATGCTTCGCTACTTCAGCAGGCGTTAGGCCTGCAAAAGTTGCAATAATCAGAATATCACCAACGCTTGCTTTATGAGCTGCCGCTCCATTGACTGAAATGATTTCGCTTGCTGGCTCTGCCGCAATGGCATAGGTTGTAAAGCGATTGCCATTCGTCACATTATAGACATCTATACGCTCATACTCTAATATACCGCTTGCTTGAAGAAGCAGGCTATCTATAGCGCAGGAACCTTCATAATCCAGTTCGCAATGCGTTACTGTGACGCGATGAAGTTTGGCGTGTAAAAATGAGCGAATCATAACGAATTATTTTGAATATTCCAACCTAAAAAAATAAAAATGCTGCACTGCATTCTAAATCAAATAGTGCCTGTAGGTCAAGGTTCTCTAATTTTTTATAGACAACTGCCCTGCTGCACTCCACCTGATTGGCAATATGAAACAGAACTACGTGTAATAAGCGAGACCAGCATAATAAAAACTACAGCATAACAATAAAAGGCGGTGGGCTTTATAATGTGCAGGCTACACAGATTACTATAGAAATTTACGATTATGGACAAAATTCGCTACAGAGCACTAACCTTTGATGATGTGCTCATCGTTCCCGCACATTCAACAATCCTTCCAAGGGAAGTGTCATTGAAGACACAGCTCACAGAGTCATTATCCTTGAATACGCCATTGCTCTCTGCTGCAATGGATACCGTTACAGAAAGCCGATTGGCTATTGCGCTGGCAGAAGAAGGTGGTATTGGTATCATTCACAAAAACCTATCCATTCAGCAGCAAGCAAAGGAGGTAGAGCGGGTAAAAAAATATGAAAATGGGGTGATCCCTGATCCAATAACCACAACACCACAAACACAAATTAGTGAAGTAATACAGCGTGGTAAGGAAGCGGGCATATCTGCCATGCCAGTTGTAGAGGGTGAGCAATTAGTTGGAATTGTTACCAGTCGCGATTTACGCTTTATTCGCGATACCAGCGTGCCTGTTGAGCAAGTTATGACGCCTAAAAATCGGCTGATTACTGTTTTAGAAAAGGACGTTCAAACCGATGAAGTGACTAAACTATTACAGGTACACCGCTTAGAACGCCTGTTAGTAGTTGATAACGCTTTTAGGCTACGTGGAATGATTACCGTTAAGGACATGAGCAAAGCGACTGAGCACCCCAACGCGAGCAAGGATAGCTCAGAGCGGCTATTAGTTGGTGCGGCAGTTGGTGTCGGTCACGATTCAGAAGACAGGATTGCCGCCTTAGTAGCAGCGGGCGTAGATATTCTGGCAGTTGATACTGCGCATGGGCATGCGCGTGGCGTATTAGATAAAGTTAAATGGATTAAGACCCACTATCCTGACATGCAGGTTATAGGGGGTAACATTGCTACAGTTGAAGCGGCGCTTGCGCTAAAAGATGCTGGTGCCGACGCAGTTAAGGTTGGCATTGGTCCGGGCTCGATATGCACTACTCGAGTTGTATCTGGTGTTGGCGTGCCACAGATTAGTGCGATTATGGAAGTAGCAGAGAGCTTAAAAGGCTCTTCAGTACGCGTTATTGCCGATGGAGGGATACGCTTTTCAGGTGATTTAGCAAAGGCACTGGTAGCAGGGGCACATAGTGTAATGCTTGGCAGCATATTTGCAGGAACAGATGAAGCACCCGGTGAAATAGAATACTACCAAGGCAGAGCCTATAAATCCTATCGTGGCATGGGCTCTTTGGGGGCAATGCGTGCTCAACACGGCTCCAGCGACCGTTATTTTCAGAGTGAAGCAGAAGCGGATAAACTGGTTCCAGAAGGCGTTGAAGGGCGTGTACCCTACAAAGGCTCTATTGCACCCATCGTACACCAATTTTGCGGAGGACTGCGTTCCTCAATGGGCTATACAGGCAGCGAAAATCTACAAAGCTTTCGCAACGCACAGTTTGTACAAATCACTACAGCAGGCATCACAGAAAGCCACGTACACGACGTTTCTATAACGAAGCAAGCACCTAACTATCGTATATGAGCAGTCTATATACAGACCGAATCCTCATTTTAGATTTTGGTTCTCAGTTTACACAACTTATTGCGCGCCGCATCCGAGAAATCGGTGTATATAGTGAAATTTATTCGTGTGACATCAGCCTACAAGACATAGAAGCCTTTGCCCCCACAGGCATAGTGCTATCAGGCGGCCCTAACTCCGTCTATGCGCCCGATGCTTTGACTCTTCCAGAAGGGCTATTAGACGCAGACTATCCCATTTTAGCCATTTGCTATGGTATGCAGGCCTTAGCCTCTGCACTCGGTGCAGAAGTACACGCCGCAACACAGCACGAATACGGCTATGCACAAATCCGTGCGCGCGGGCACACGCCCCTGCTAAACGGCATTATGGACCGTGAAAACGCTCAAGGGCATGGCCTATTAGACGTATGGATGAGCCACGGTGATCAAGTAGCCTCACTTCCAGAGGGATTTTGTCTTATGGCATCAACCGATAACTGCCCCATTGCTGGCATGGCAAACATCGACCAAAAAATATACGCCATTCAATTTCACCCTGAAGTAACCCATACAAAACAAGGAGAGGCGATTATTCGTCGATTTGTAGTAGATATTTGTGGCTGTCGCATTCAGTGGCAAACAGCACATATCACAGACAGTATTATTGAAAAACTGCGTCAAAAAATAGGCAAAAAGCGGGTGCTGTTAGCCCTATCAGGCGGTGTAGATTCATCAGTAGCCGCGCTGCTACTGCACAAAGCTATTGGTGAACAATTACACTGTGTTTTTGTGGATAACGGCTTACTTCGGCTCAATGAAGGTGACGATGTCATGATGCTATTCTCAGATCATCTGGGTCTTCAGGTGCAGCGGGTAAATGCCCAAAATCGCTTTTTAGACGCGCTCGGTCAAGCAGAAAACCCTGAAGAAAAGCGCAAAATAATCGGGCATGCCTTTATCAATGTATTTGAAGAAGTAGCAAAATCACACAAGCAGCCCCCCCAGTATTTAGCGCAAGGCACTATTTACCCTGATGTAATTGAATCTGCCGCCAGCAAGCATGGCAAAGCACAAGTGATAAAATCGCACCACAATGTCGGCGGTCTGCCTGAAACGCTTGGTTTAGACTTAGTAGAACCCCTGCGCGAACTATTCAAAGACGAAGTACGTAAGATTGGGCTACACTTAGGGCTGAGTAAAACGATGCTCTATCGCCACCCCTTCCCGGGTCCCGGGCTGGGTGTGCGCATACTGGGCGCAATCAAAGCAGAATATGCAGATATTCTCAGAAAAGCAGATGCCATCTTTATTGAAGAACTGCACCGAGCAGAATACTACACCAAATTAGCCCAAGCATTTGTCGTATTTTTACCCGTGAAATCCGTTGGTGTTGTTGGCGATCAGCGCCGTTACGGCTATGTAGTTGCACTGCGTGCTGTAACCACCACTGATTTTATGACTGCCAACTGGGCAGACTTGCCTACCGCCCTAATTGCTACCGTATCCAACCGCATCATCAATGAAATCCCCGACATTTCCAGAGTGGTATATGATGTATCCAGCAAACCCCCTGCCACCATTGAATGGGAATAAGCACACAGCCAACCCTATAACACAAGACGATTAAACCGCTTCTTTATAGAGATTCTCTTGAAACGCTATGAATGTCTGCTGTATTTCCTGTAGTGTACCAAGTTTTTGCTGAGCTTCGTGGATACTACCGTACTTAGCAAGTAACACTGTACTTAGTTTGCTGTCATCCAGCTCATCCACGCCAACATCAACATAGCTCCGCAATACATACTCCACAAATTCGCGTTGCGCGTCATTCAACAGATTATAAATATTATCTTTGTTAGTTTCCACGCGTGCTGCACGAGAAATAGGTGACTTGGCATAGGCGATATATTCCAACACATCAAACAAATCGCTGTCCTGTGCTTCTATCAGCTCCTGCAACTTTTCCAAATCATCTTTGTGACAGCCTGCATCTTCTAACTTTTTCAGCAACTCCCTGCGTGTCATTGGATGTGCCCATAGTTCACGCAAACGTGCTTCACTTTCCAGTAATTCTGGCAATTTGAGCACATCAAAGAGACGCTTTAGAAACGCCCCAGCACTGATTGGCTTACCATCAACATAGAAGTAGGTGCTGCTCATACTTTGAAGCTCACGCACTTTGCCATCGCTAAGCTTGATTCTTAGTTTGGTTTTTGGTGGATCATCTTCACCGCCGCCAGTGCCACCACCGCCACTATTGTCTCCATCGCCGCCGCCAGTGTCGCCACCTTCACCACCTTCTGAATCAACTGGTTCGCCATCCCATTCAGCATCATTGAACAGGAGATAGGCGCTCACAAAATCAATGATGGTGAAATAGTGCTTGCCCTCAAATAGACGTGTGCCACGTCCAATGATTTGCTTGAACTCAATCATGCTGTTCACAGGGCGCATCAACACAATATTACGCACATTGCGGGCATCCACGCCTGTTGTCAGCTTCTGGCTGGTGGTAAGAATTGTGGGTATGGTTTTGTCGTTATCTTTGAACTGGTTCAAATAGGTATCACCAATCGCCCCATCATTTGCCGTTACCCGCACACAGTAATCAACGCTGGGGTGGTCTGCCGTCTGATTGATTAAATCTCGTACCATCCCTGCATGAGCTTGATTGGCGCAGAATACTAATGTCTTTTCATTTGGATTGATGGCAGCAAGCATCTCTTCAACACGCTTTTTTTCGCGCTCTTGTATGATGATAGTCTTGTTAAAATCTTTTTCTGTGTAAACCTGTCCATTCGTTCACCTCACCCTCAATCACTTCATCTTCAGCTGTGTAGATATATTCATCAATCGTTGTTTGAATGCGTTTGACTTTGAAGGGAGTAAGAAAGCCATCCTGTATCCCCTCTTTAAGGCTGTAGGTAAAAACAGGCTCGCCAAAATAGGCGTAGGTGTCTGCGTTATCTTTGCGTTTTGGGGTGGCTGTTAGCCCTAAATGAACAGCATCTGAGAAGTAATTGAGGATATCACGCCAGCTGCTTTCATTATTGGCACCACCTCTATGGCACTCATCAATGATGATTAAATCAAAAAAATCCGGCTCATATTCACCAAAACAGGGCTCATCGCCTTTGCCACTCATAAAGCTCTGAAAGATGGTGAAAAAGACGCTGCCATTTTTGGGGACTTCACCACGTTTGGCTATATCATCGGGTGTGATGCGAACTAATGCTGCATCATCAAATGCCCCAAAATCCAAATAAGCTTGGTTGGCTAAAATGTTTCTATCTGCAAGGAACAAAATACGAGGCTGACGCTTGCCATCACGCTGCAACGTCCAGCGGCTTTTGAACAGCTTCCAAGCAATTTGAAAGGCAATGAAGGTTTTGCCCGTACCTGTAGCAAGCGTAAGCAACACACGTTGCTTTTCTTCTGCAATCGCTTGAACGGCGTTGCCCACAGCCAATTGCTGATAATAGCGTGGCTGTCGTGTGCCGTTGAAATCTTCAAATGGCACATTGCTAAACGTATCAAGCCACTCATTACCGCTGCCATAAACACGCTGCCACAGCTCCTCTGGCGACGGGAAAGCCTCTACTTCACCTTCTGTGCCAGTGGCGTGATTGATTTCATAGATGGCGTTGCCGTTCGCAGCAAAGCTGGTTTGCAGGCGCAGTTTTTGCGCATACAACTTGGCTTGTGCCACACCCTCAGTCACTTCCAGCTCATTGCTTTTGGCTTCTACCACGGCAAGCTTAGTGTTTTTGTATTCTAATATGTAATCCGCTTTAAGCTGTCCCGTACGGATGCCACTGGCGCGGATTTCACCCGCGTTGATATTGTATTCACGCCTAAGCCGCACACCCGTTTCAGCACTGGTAATCCAACCAGCGGCTTCAAGCTGCTTATCTATAAATTCTGCACGAGTATCTGCTTCGTTCATTTTTTAGGTGGTTGTACAAGTACTTCATATACCAATTTGGCCCATTCGGGCTGTTGCGTTTTTTCAATGTATGTTTTTTCTATTACCCTTTTATTTGTGCGAAAGAGTAATCGTACATTTTTATTTTCATGCGAATTATCGTAAAAATAGCAACAATCTGCAAAGTCAAAAATGCATTTTACTTTCCTTAGTGAGCGGTGATAACGCTTAATCACTTTATCTTCAGGGACAGCATGTTTATTTTGAAGTACACGCTTTCTAATCCGTTCAATATTAATTTTGGGATCATCGGTACAGATATAAAAAAATCAGCAGCTTTAGCTTGCTTTAGAAAATTGACTTTTTCCTGGGTGGAAAATACCGTTTCAAAGGCGAAAGATTGATTATTTCTGAGATAATGGTTGCGTAGCGAAGTAGCCGTTTGTGCTGCTTGCAATACCTTT
The DNA here is from genome assembly GCA_965219665.1 of Gammaproteobacteria bacterium. Lineage (GTDB taxonomy): Bacteria > Pseudomonadota > Gammaproteobacteria > CAKMZV01 > CAKMZV01 > CBDCOD01. The sequence continues at coordinate 120,147 of CBDCOD010000024.1, forward strand.
TCTGGGTTGTTCCAGTCGCCAAGATAATTTGCAATTTCATCTGGGTTGATGTACTGCTTACCGCTCATCCAATCGTGGGCAAGCAATTGTTTAGTTATGGTAGTTTTGCCTGATCCGTTTGGACCCGCAATAATAAGAAGCTCGTGCTTTTTCTTAGATTTTTGCAAATCTAAAGGGATGGTTTTTTGGACGTTTTTTTGATTTGACGATTTTTTTCGCGCACGGAATCACCAGCCGCTTTGATAACTTGTCGCAAACCATTCAAGCCCTTACGATATCGCGTGTCTTTTTCCGTGATCTGTTTAATTACACCTGCTGCAATTAATTCTTGCTCAAATTTTAAAAGATCTTCAGTAGTCATATTAGTTAGTCTTTGTGTTTCTGTCGTTAACGTATAGCAAATTCTATTATAAACACTGTATTATGCAACGGCTTAATTTTCTTATCCATTACACGAGTTCGCTTCGTTCATGTTGCCTCGCCTTGTAGTTGTTGTGCGAGGATGGCGGATTTTAAGCGCTATGCAAAGTTTCCTTTTTTTAATGATGCAAAATTTTGCGAATTTCTTATGCTTTATCAATTTCGGAGACTAAATGGCATCAACTAGCTACGATGCGTTGCTGTTCTGAACAGATTGGAAAGGGAATAGTTCATCTGCGAATTTTCCATGTCATTAATGTTTTGCTGATGCGATAAAGTACCCCTTCGTTCTAACAGTCATTTGCCAGGCTTTAGGTAGTTGTTGCGTACAAAATGGCGGATTTGAACCAGATAATCAACAGATTTACTGGGCTGGAATCGCTTACATCAACTTCAGGCTTGCATTAAAACGCTAGCATCTTTTGAAATAAAAGCTATCATTTCCAAAATTGCCAACTATGCAGGTATTAGCAGCTATCGTACCAATTGCAGTAACTGTACCCTTATGGCCAGTTTGAGGGCGTCTAGCAGTTTTTTAGACCAAAGTTCAGCTGTAATCTCGTTTTTGAATTGAATAAATATTACTATCGAACTGAAAGTTCACCTGTTTGAGAACCATGCTGTCATTATATCCCCCCCATAAAAAGCACTTATCATTTCACGGGGGCGATGTTTTGACTTTCAAAACGCTTTTACTGAGAGCCAACTTCGTTGCGATGCTTCTTAAGGAGCTTCAATGTTTCCCACATTCAAGCATTTTTCTAAAGGCAAATTGATTAGTAATGAACTCCCTTAAATTTTCTTTTTCGTCATACTTTTAAGTTCAGCTATCTCGAATTCGCTTTATCAATCTCAGCAAAGGCGGCATCCAGTTTGGCGACGATGCGTTGCTGCTCTGCGAGTGGGGGGATTGGAAAAATTCAATTGGTTCACCTAAACTGTCATTGATAATCTAATGCCTGTGCTGCACCAGTTACACGTGCCATTAACCTCAGGTAAATCAGGATGGAGATTAGCATATAAAACAGCAAATTTAGGCATATTATTTCAGATGAAATCTTATCTAGAGCAATCACGGTTGTGATAACTCTATTCAAGCATTGCACATTAACACGCAACTAAACGGATCAGGTAAACGTGATTCAAGTATCTCGCCGCATGTGGAACCTTTGCAATCTACACGGTTAACAAGTTGCTTGGTTCAGCGTGGTAATAAACGGGCTTTATTTTCTGTTTGAAAAGCTGCCTGTTAATTCCATTTGCAGTCCAAATGACAACGTATTCACCATCCTCTAGACTGATCTCTTTTGTCTGAATCCTTTCACCATCTGTGCTAGATTCACATTTTGCATCGCACCAAGCTTTACTTTGCTTCCACATCACAGCGGATGGGTTTTGATAAAATACCTGCCCTACCCTGTCGATATGTTCACGCAATTTGGCATTATCCAAGTGGTTATAAATAGATAGATTGACCAAGTAAGGATTACTGGAGTCATCTAATGCATTATGTATAGTGCTCAAATCCTGAAATGTGAGATCCTTACCGAACATGGTCAGATCTATATCGGATCCATTTCTGTAATTGCCTTTGGCACGGGAACCATAGACAACAACCTTTGTTACCTTGTTGTGCCTGGCAAAAATTGCCCGCATCTCATCCAGCGTACTCTGGGGCAAACCAAAGGATCGGCTCATTCTGTTTCCTCTGCAAGCCACTGATTCGCCGCTTGTTGTAAGTGTTGAAAGGCAGGTAAAAACATGTCCAATATATTATCCAATAGCTCTTTTGCGACCTCTTTGTTATAGGTGTGTGAACTGAGGTTCCGCTTTTCAATGGCAGCCAGCCATACCTGAGCATCATCTATATATCCTTTATTAAAGGCTTCTCGATACACGGTTTTAGGCACGGGCTGAAAAGTTAAGCCATCGTGTGACATTTTATCTTTAAGCAAATTCCAGCTCAATTCCAACACCATTTCAAAAGCCTGAATGGTAGCGAGCATGCCTGTTTCTTCTGCTATGGAGACATCTTCTGACACCCTTTCCAGAAGCCTCAGAGCCTTAACATAATTATTAAACCGTTGTTGCCAACGCACATCTTTGTTCATAACAACGCCTTAATGGCCTGTAATGCTTGAGCAGCTTGTGCGTCCAATTCTTCAATCTCCGCAATGATTTCTGCTGGGGTGCGATCATCCACTTCCTCAACCCGATTGGGGTTATTGACCGTCAAATCCCATGTGTCTGTGTTGATATCTGCAATAGTTCACCAGCCAGCTATTATCGCTAAGCTCCTGCGTTTTAGACATCTCAACAAATTCAGCCAAATCTTTTTCATTCAGCGGATTAGTTTTACCCATATTTCTGCCAACGTTCAGTTGGTAATACCAAACCTTGTTTGTTGGCTTGCCCTTTTCAAAAAACAGCACCACAGTTTTAACGCCCGTACCAATAAAAGCACCGCCTGGCAAATCCAGCACTGCAAAAAGATTACACTCCTCTAATAACTGTTTACGCAGGGCTATGCTGGCGTTGTCTGTGTTGCTGAGGAAGGTGTTTTTGATAACCACACCACAGCGTCCACCACTTTTAAGAATTTTGATGAAATGCTGTAAGAACAGATAAGCGGTTTCACTGGTTTTGATGGGGAAAGTTCTGCTGAATTTCTGCCCGCTCCTTACCGCCAAAAGGCGGATTAGCCAGCACTACATCCACTCTGTCCTTTTGCTGAATGTCTGCAATATTTTCTGCCAATGTGTTGCTATGCACGATATTGGGTGCCTCAACCCCGTGCAGTATCATATTCATAATACCAATCACGTAGGCGAGTGACTTTTTCTCTTTGCCAATGAAAGTGCTGTGTTGCAGCTGTTCGTAGTCAGCGGCACTCAGCACACCTTGCCCACGCATCCACGCATAAGCCTCACACAGAAAGCCAGCACTACCCACCGCACCATCGTAAACAGTCTCGCCAATCTGTGGGTTAGTGACTTTTACGATGCTTTTAATGAGGGGGCGTGGCGTGTAATACTCACCGCCGTTACGTCCGGCATTGCCCATATTTTTAATCTTATCTTCATACAGACTGCTGAGTTCGTGCTTGTCCTCATTGCTAAGAAACTGTAACTCATCCACTTTATTGATGACATCACGCAGAGCATAGCCACTTTGAAGTTTGTTGCGAACTTCCCCAAATATCTCACCAATTTTGTAGGTGATGCTACGGGGATTTTCCGCAGTCTGTTTGAAGCTGGCTAAATGCGGAAATAACTTAAAATTCACAAAATCCCGCAAATCATCGCCCGTCATTGCGGTGTTGTAATCTAATGCACCGTCAGCTCGTTTTGGTGCAGCCCACTCAGCCCAACGAAATTCACCATCAATAATACGGTTATAGGCTTTACTGTCAAGTTGTGCTGCTGTTTCCTTATCAGACTCAAAATCATCCAAATATTTGAGGAACAGTATCCAGCTGGTTTGCTCAATATAATCAAGCTCGCTGCTGCATCCAGCGTCTTTCCATAGCGTATCATCAATATTTTTGAATGCTGCTTCGTACATAAGTCGTCTGTTCTGTTTATTGGTGGCACTATTATAAGTATATGGAATAGATAATGCCAGAGCTGCAGAGCTCAGTAGTATATAGCCTTAAAGCATTCGGGGTGCTTTTTTATAGTGCTGTGGCAAGTGTGTGAATGGTTACGGATGGTGGCTATACCTGGGCTTGAACCAGGGACCTCATCATTATGAGTGATGCGCTCTAACCAGCTGAGCTATATAGCCACAATATGATAGTACCTTAAGGTGAGCGATTTTTTGATTTTCGCCCAAAGCCTTTGGAGTATTTTTTGTTGGTAATATCAATTGTATATCACTGTTGATTATTATTCGTTGGCGTTCAAGCCGGCTCATTTATAAGCGTTTTCCCGCTAAAAAATCCACCATTTTTGCACCAAAAAAACCAGTTTAGATATACATTGACAACAAGGTTAATTTTACCTTATTCCTTGATTTTTCATTGTGCTTTATTTTTTTATTAGCGTTCTTAAAAATGGCTTCATTTTCAAAAACGCGCTAATTCTTGGCGAGCAGATGTGTGGTAAGGCCTGAGTTTAGTGGACAGTTTTTTGTTTCGCAGCATGACAGTTATTGTCTTAACACCAACAGCGTTGGGTCGCGTCTCATTTGAGCTTGAACCGCTGGTTGCGATCAAGCCCACGCGACAGCCCGTAGGCTAACGACTAGTCGTACAAGGCACGCTTGGCTCACCAAGACCGCGCGAGATTATATCGATCCCGAAACTGGGTTGTATAAGTGCCACCGTTCGCGGTAAAAATGCCGCAAGGCGATTAAAAGGATTGACCCTTAGGGTTGGTGTAGATAAAATTTCTGCAACAAAAAGCAACGCGTTGCAACGACTTTGCAACACGGTTGCGAGTGGCATTTAGGACGAAGGGGGCTGTATGATGCAGAAGGTAGTTTCAGAATATAAAGTTATACATTCATCTTGCGCTAATGAATTGTCTAAGAAGGTATGCACACTGATTAATGACGGGTGGCAGCCATATGGCAGCATTGCTTATGCCGAGTTCTGCCCGCCTGCGTCAGCGTACAATGAAGCGACCAACCAATTTGTTCAAGCTATGGTTCGCTATGATAAAATAGGGTTTCTATGATGGTCCTGCAACATGATTGTGGGCAGTATTTGGGTATTGATGTTAGAGCATGACTAAAAAAAAGATAGCGATAAAATATTTTAAGGCAACCACTGAAAATCTGCCTAATGGGCAATCTTTGTATGGAGAGCTGGCGGATTTACATGTGGAGGACGAAAGCATTACATTGCGTGAGAGGCAACATACTATAGAGTTGTATGATGTCAAAAAAAAACCAGATAGATTCGAGGGCTATATCCGAAAGCATAGACGTGATAATTTACCCAGTATAGGAAAAATTGGCGAGGAAGATAAGGAGTTAAATTTAACGGCAGATGAAGGTGTTATAGAGCGGTCGCGCTTTATTGTTTATAAGGAGCATGAAATAGTTTTGATTCACCAAAATAGATATGCAGGCGGTGATACAGTATTGTCGCGGACATATACAAACCAATTAAACAAAACAATCACCCTCTATCCGGTTCTATTGAAAGGATCGTTGCAACGCTTATTCAACCACAAAGGTCAAATTAAAAACATATATTTTCGTATTGCTGCACCCTCGCATGATGCAATCAAAGATGACCCAGATGACATGTTTACCAATGATCTAATGAAATTGCTAGATGACGGCGGCAATACTGTGGGCATATCAGTTTCAGGTGATTATAAACTTTCAGAAGGAACAAGTCGCAGATCCATAAACCCCTCAATCCTTCAGAAAATAAAAAAGACCCTTTGTAGCCCAAATTTGGTATCCGCGAAAATAGAACTGGATGAGAATGGTAAGATCTATCCTATAGATCTGGTTGCGGATCGGATGATTGACCACGTTGAAGTGTGTAATGAGAATGAGATATTTAATAGAATGAACGAATGCTATACAGAACGGAAAGAGGAACTAGGTCAACTGTTCAGCCAGTGAGTAGCAAGTGGGCTAAGCGATATTTGATACCATTGGCTTTGTCGGGTTTGGTAACGCTCACGCTTTACGGGTACTGGCCCCATTTACCTCTGGACAGATTAGAGAAACTATGTGAAACGTTGGTTGACCCTTACGCAACATTAGCAGGTTTTGTTCTTACCGCGATCGCTATCTATGTTGGTTTTATAGATAAAATTTTAATTCAAAAAATGAAAAAGGATGGGCGCTACGATATATTGCTTAACAATTTCATGGTGGCTTTCTGGGTTATTCTTTCATCTTCGCTCTTGTCTGCACTAGTAGTGCTGTTTCCAATGATAGCACCTTTAGCGTTAGGGTGGAGTATATTTGCCTTGTACTGCCTGTTTCTCGCAGCTAGGCGTTTTATGCTAACGTTGCGCGTACTCCATTGATAATCCAAGTTTGAATTATGTAGTCTGTACATAGACGGGGCGCTCGCTTTTTTTGTATCCGCCATATTAACCCGACAGTTGTCGGGTTTTTCTATATGTGGTTTCCCTGTTTAATGCGACCATTGGTTGAATTAAACAGCGGAGTGGTATGTCAAAAAATCAAAAAAACAATTCTAATAGTTTTAGTTTAGCCGACTGGGTGTCGGTGTTTCGTGTCGGCACGCATACCGATAGTTCCGGTAAGCCCACGCGACAGCCCGTAGGCTAACGAGCTAGTTGTACAGATGCTGCGACTTCGCGCAGCATGACAGTTATTGTCTCAACGCCAGCAGCGTTGGGTCGCGTCTCATTTGAGCATGAACCACTGGTTGCGACCATGCCCACCTGATTGTTTATTGTCTTTGGGTACTTGTTTTTAATCATTGAGGTATAACAGATCTAGGTAGCTTGCAAATATAAAAATGCGGTTTCTTTTATAACCGGTGATTTCGCGGAGTATTTTCATTTTGACAAATTCACGTACTAAAGTTTGGCATGACTGCGTACTAATTTCCAATGCTTCAGTTAAATCTTTACTTCTTACTATTGGCTGTTCAAATAGTAGGTCTAATAGTTTTTGGGCATTTTTTGCTCTTCCGCCCAAACCGATGATTTTTTGGCTTAGTTCTGCTTTTAATGCAATGAGGGATTCGGTTTTTTGTATGCCTTGTTCGGCTGTTTGTATTACCCCATCCAAGAAAAAAGAAATCCATTTAATCACGCCTGCTTGATTTTTTCTGGCGTTGTCTAACATAGAGTAGTAGTCCTTGCGGTTACTTTCAAAAAACTGGGAAATGTATAGAATAGGATGTTGTAGTATGCCTTTTTCTAATAGATAGAGGGAAATAAGCATTCTACCTATTCTGCCATTACCATCTAAGAAGGGATGAATGGTTTCAAATTGGTAATGGATGAGTGCCACCTTTATTAAATGAGGCATGGCAGTCTGCTCATCTTGGATAAATTTTTCTAAGTTGGACATGGCATCGGCTACATATTCTGCTGATGGAGGCACAAAATGGGCATTGTCAGGGCGGCTACCGCCTATCCAGTTTTGGCTTTCTCTAAATTGCACCTGGCAATTTGTTTTTGCCTCTCACTTGAGATAAAAGGATCTTGTGCGTTTGTTTGATTAGGCGATTGCATAAAGGGAGTTGTTCCAGCTGTATAATGCCGTGGTTGAGTGCTTGAATATAGCTTTGCACCTCTTGCCAGTCATCTTTTTTCTCTACGCTAATATCTTCTTCTTTTTTATAAGCGTCTTCTATATTGGTTTGGGTGCCTTCTATTCGGCTGGATTGATTGGCTTCACTGTTAGTGAATGCTCTAATGTAACCATTTGGGTTAGGTATCTTTTCTATTTGAGCAGAAAATTTTCCTAAGGCTATACTGGCTTTTTCTAACTGGCTGGAAATTGATAGATTGATATTTAACTGTTGTGCTAGAAAAATATCACCTACCATGTAATATTGATAATTATTTGGGGATTTTCTGTATCCACCAGGAAATTCATCGTGTAAATCACTTATGTTATACATGCTACTGTTGTGAGAAATTTTAATTGATCAAATCATCTTATAGGGAATTATAATCCATTTTATTGACCCAAATCACTTTATAAGTTTTCATAATCAATCATGCTCGCTCAAATTGCTTTATAAATTCTTATAATCCATTTTAAATCCCATTTTTTCTAAGTGCTTATTCACCGCATTTTCAAGTTCAGTCACTTTTTCGGATTGTTTAGGCATGGTCCTTTCATAGCGCTCAGCTAATTCTTTTATTCTCATGGTCAATCGCTTTTTGTGCTTCGGCAAAGTAACGGTTAATAACCAGCGATTTAGATGAAAAAGGCAGAAATGCCGTTTTATGTGACACAATTGCCATTCATGCTCAAAAGCAGCCTGAATGGATGGCTGCAATGTTTGCTGGGACACGTTTTTCTAACTGTTCGCAGCAAATAGTATCGTATAGTTGTGTTACAATCCTCTTAATATATATATATTTATAGAACAACGAATCCATTCATTCATATCAATAATCACACAGAACTATTATGCATACGACCAATACACATAGCAATTCTCATAGCAATACATTTAACAATACACTGTATTCCATCCAAAAACGCTTAGTTTTCTTGCTCTGCATAGTATCGGCATTGGTGTCGGCATCGCTGTGGTCAATGACAGCAAGTGCAGCTGCGCCAGTTGCTTTAAGCCATATTTTGTCTGTACAAACCTACGCAGGGGGTGGGAATGGCCCAGCCAACACCTCCGATGGCAACAGCACCAAAACCGCGCGGTTTGATATACCCACTGGGCTTAGAGTAGCACCGGATGGGCGCCTTTTTGTCACGGACAGTGAGCGCTTACGCGTGGTGAGCGCGGATGGCAGCACGGTATCCACCTACGCTGGTGGCGGCATCGTGGATGTAGATAGCGCCAGCACCTCCAATATTCGTTTTCGCAGACTCCGAGACGTAGCCATTCACCCCGATGGACGCGTGTTTGTTTTAGATGGAGGCTTCTCCTCTGGGCATCGCGTATATGTTATTGACCCAACTGGCAGCACCGCCTCTGTCTATGCGGGCGGGGGAATATTTGGTGACTCTGTTGGCAGTTTTGCAGATGGTGCCAGCACTACCACTGCGCGTTTTAACCAACCTTTGGGGATGGCACTTCGCTCTGATGGACGGCTTTTCATTGCCGATACAGAAAACCATCGCATTCGCGTCATCAGCGCGGATGGCGCCACCGTTTCTACCTATGCAGGCAATGGCAATCCAGGATTGGTTGATGGCGATGCGGATGCGGCTGAGTTTAATGGCCCTGTCAGCCTGGCATTTGCTACCGATGGGCGCCTCTTTGTCGGCGATGGCAACAACCGCCGCATTCGAGTGATTAGTGCCGATGGCAATACGGTTTCCACCTACGCCGGTCGCGGTGCCATTGGCGAAACAGGAGAAGATTCACCATTCCCGCCCGCTGATAGCATCGATTTTTTTGATGTTGCCTATATTGCTATTACCACCGATGGGCGCATTCTAGTCAGCGATGATGGCTCTCATAATATTCGGGTCATCAGCGCGGATGGCAGCCGTATATCTGTGTATGCAGGCGCTAATGATATCGCCCCTGGCAACATAAGACCAGGCTTTGCCACTAACCCCTTAAATGAAGGTCTTCCTGCTGCAGACGCCGGTTTTAGAATCCCTCAAGGCATCGCTATTGACGCGACTGGGCGGGTATTTGTCGCCAATCTCGCTTTTAACTTAGTGAGCGTTATTGCCCCCAGTTTGGCAGTGGCAGATATCCCCCCTGCGCAATTAAGCGCTGCACAGCAAGTACGCGGAGCAAGGCTCTTTAGCGCTGGCGTGGTGCAATCCCTATTTAGCGATGCGGATGGGAGCACCTTAAGCTACAGCTTGGTTGAAACCAGTTCGGCGACGGCTGTATCCTTTGCCATTGATAGCGTCAGTGGCGCTATCACCTACCTTCAGCCCACAGAGGCGCTGGCTAATACGCAAACACTGGTGATTGCCGCCAGTGATGAGCAAGGCACAGCTACTTCCCGTCTGACGGTTATTTCTGAACCTTTGAGCAACTACCCGCCCCAGTTTGGTTTATCCACCAGTGCTCTCACGCGCGCAGAAGGGTTTGCAGCCCCCATAACCATTACCATCAATGACCCAGATGATGGGGATACGGACGGTATAGAGCAGCCGATTACATACAGCCTGCGCATAGCCCCTAATGACTTATCGGCGCCTTTTGCAACATTTGCGATTGACCCACAATCAGGCACAATCACCATTACTAGTATCAGCGGCGCAGGCGCGTTTGGCAATATAACCGTTCGGGTTATTGCTGATGATGGCAGTAACAGCCATAGTGCGTCCGAACAAAGCTTTACCCTCACTGTAACCCAAGTGAATAACACCCCGCCTGTGGTAGCTCCAAGCCTGCGCACTGTGCGCACCTATGCAGGCAGCGGCGGTAACGATTTTGCAGATGGTAGCGCCCTGACAGCACAATTCAACCGTCCAAGCGGTATTGCTCGGGCAGCCGATGGACGCCTCTTTGTTGCAGATAGTTTCAATAACCGCATCCAGTAATCAGTGCCGATGGTGCGACTGTTTCCACTTATGCAGGTGATGGCGTTGAGAACTTTGCAGATGGCAGCACCAGCACAGCACGCTTTTCCCAACCTCAAGGCATTGCCGTGGCAGCCGATGGACGCCTCTTTGTTGCAGATAGTTTCAATAACCGTATTCGGGTCATCAGTGACGATGGCACAACGGTTTCCACTTATGCAGGTGATGACGCTGCGGCTTTTGCGGATGGCAGCACCACCAGCGCCCGCTTTGCTACGCCACGCGGCGTTGCCGTGGCAGCCGATGGGCGCGTCTTTGTTGCAGATACTGACAATCAGCGTATTCGCGTCATTAGTGCCGATGGTGCTACCGTCTCTACCTATGCAGGCAGTGGTGCCGGCTTCGCCAATGGCAGCACCAGCACCGCACGCTTTGCCCAACCTCGAGGCGTTGCCGTGGCAGCCGATGGGCGCGTCTTTATTGCAGATACGGACAATCACCGCATCCGCGTCATTAGTGCCGATGGTGCGACTGTTTCCACTTATGCAGGTGATGGCGTTCAGAACTTTGCAGATGGCAGCACGAGCACCGCTCGATTTGATAGCCCAACCGATCTTGTAGTTACCTCCGATGGGCGCGTCTTTGTTGCTGACACAAATAACAATCGGATTCGCGTCATTAGTGCCGATGGTGCCGCTGTCTCTACCTATGCAGGTAGTGGTGCAGCTGCCCAAACCAATGAGCCTCAAGAATCACAAACCGCTTTTGATATAGATTTAAGCGAACCGCGAAGAATGACTCTTGCGCCGGATGGAAGCCTCTTTTTCACTGACACAAATAGCAATCGTATTCGCGTGATTGAAGTCGTTTCCTCAACTTCTGAAAACTTTGGCTCTGTTACCTTAGGCGCTGGACTTCAAGGGGCTGGAACGCGCGTTATTAACGCACAAAACCTATTTTTTGATGCAGAAGGTAGTGACTTAACCTTCAGCATTCTCTCTGGTAATGAGGACGGCTTATTTGCCATCGATGCAGCCAGTGGCAGGGTTACGCTGACAGGCAGTTTAACCGATAGACAAACAGGGATCAACACGCTGGTTATCCAGGCACAAGATCTTGCTGGCAGCGCCACCGTAACCCTTACCATCGTAGTGGAAGAGGTGAACGATCCTCCCACGTTCGCCCTGTCTTCCAGCACATTGGAATTAGATGAAGATTTCGGCACCAATACCGATATTGTGGTAGTGAATCCCGATGATGGGGACGCTGCGATTGAGCAAATACTGACTTATAGCGTGAGCACCAACAATGTCGGCTTTACCACACTGACTATCAATGCTCAATCAGGGACACTTACCCTGACCAGTATAGCGGATGCTTTTGGTGAGGCAACCCTTACCATAACGGTGACTGACTCTTCTGCTACCAACAATGAGGCAACCCAAACCCTTAGATTACGAGTACTCCCCGTGAATGACCCGCCTGCCTTTTCCCTCTCTACGACCACACTGAGGGTCACTGAGGACTTTGCTCAAGCAATAACTGTATCGGTGGTGAACCCAAATGATGTTGATGGTGATGGTGATGGTGATGGCATGGAGCAAACTTTAACCTATAGCATATCACCGGTTAGTTTAGAGGTGGTTGGTATAAGCTTTGATGCCAATTCAGGTCAAGTAATTCTCAATAGCGTTGCCGATGCCAATAGCATTAACCCGATTCTGTTTGAAATAACTGCGAATGATGGTGGCGCGGTCAATAATCTATTCTCGCAGTCATTTACCCTTGAGATTGAGCCTGTGGATGACCCAGGGAGGAATGACCCGCCTAATGTTGTGCTGTCAACTGCTGTGCTCACGCTGAATGAAGATTTTGGCAGTGCTTCTATAACTGTGGTGAGAAGCGATGACGGGGATGACACCAATCAACCTTTGACTTATAGTATAAGCACCACTAATATCGGTTTTGCAATGATTTCTATTGATAGCAACTCAGGCGCTATAACCCTGAGTAGTGTCGATAACCAATTTGGGCAAGCCACTTTGTTTGTGACGGTGGATGACTCTGCTCCTGAGGATAATCTTTCAATCATACAGGTTGTTGTTAGGGCACGTTCTGTGAACGATGTGCCAACTTTTACCTTATCACGAACGGCGTTGACGCTGGATGAGGATTTTGGAACCAATACGGATATTAGCGTGGTGAGTCCAAATGATGGCGACAATGGCGATCAAGTGATTACTTATAGTATTAATCCTACTAATACCGAATTTGCTACTTTAGCAATTGATGCGCAAACAGGGGAGGTTACTATAAGCAGTGTCGCTAATGGATTTGGGAGTGCAGTCATTACAGTGATAGCAGAAGATGATGGTGGCGGCGATAGCAACCAGTCAACCCAAACCTTTATGCTGACTGTGCTGGATGTGGTTGATAGTGTGTCACAGCCTGCCAGCAGTGGCGGCGGGGGTGGTGGCGGCTGTAGCCTACAGTCTGAATCAGGCGCAATAGACGGGACGCTATGGTTGCTTGCTCTATTGAGTTTAGCTGCACTGCGTGGCTATCGCCGCAGGGTATCTTAGATGAAAGGCAGAAATGCTGTTTTATGTGACACAATTGCCATTCATGCTCAAAAGCAGCCTGAATGGATGGCTGCAATGTTTGCTGCGACACGTTTTCCTAACTGTTCGCAGCGAATAGTATCGTATGGTTGTGTTACAATCCTCTTAATATATACATCTATATAACAACGAATCCATTCATTCATATCAATAATCACAGAGGACTATTATGCATACGATCAATATACATAGCAGTACATTTAACAATACACTGTATTCCATCCAAAAACGCTTAGTTTTGTTGCTCTGCATAGTATCGGCATTGGTGTCGGCATCGCTGTGGTCAATGACAGCAAGTGCAGCTGCACCAGTTGCTTTAAGCCATAGTGAGTCCGAACAAAGCTTTGCCCTCACTGTAACCCAAGTGAATAACAGCCCGCCTGTGGTAGCTCCAAGCCTGCGCATTGTGCGCACCTATGCAGGCAGCGGCGTTAACGATTTTGCAGAGGGTAGCGCCCTGACAGCACAATTCAACGCTCCAGGCGGTATTGCTCGGGCAACCGATGGACGCCTCTTTGTTGCAGATAGTCTCAATCACCGCATCCGAGTAATCAGTGCCGATGGTGCGACGGTTTCCACTTATGCAGGTGATGGCGTTGCGGCCTTTGCAGATGGCAGCACCAGCACGGCAAGCTTTGCCCAACCTCAAGGCGTTGCCCTGGCAGCCGATGGACGCCTCTTTGTTGCAGATAGTCTCAATAACCGTATTCGCGTCATTAGTGCCGATGGTGCGACTGTTTCCACTTATGCAGGCATTGGTTTTGGCGTAGCCGATGGCAGCAGCACCAGCACGGCACGCTTTGGTCTTCCAAGCGGCGTTGCCGTGGCAGCCGATGGACGCCTCTTTGTTGCAGATACTTTCAATCACCGTATTCGCGTCATCAGTGCCGATGGTGCTACCGTCTCTACTTATGCAGGCAGTGGTTTTGGCTTCGCCAATGGCAGCACCAGCACCGCACGCTTTCTTTCTCCAAGCGGCGTTGCCCTGACAACCGATGGTCGCGTCTTTGTTGCAGATACTCTGAATCACCGCATTCGCGTCATTAGTGCCGATGGTGCTACCGTCTCTACCTATGCGGGCAGTGGTAATACGGGAACTTTCGGCGGTGGCTTTGCAGATGGCAGCACGACCACCGCTCAGTTTGATAACCCAACCGATCTTGTAGTTGCCTCCGATGGTCGGCTGTTTGTTGCTGACATAAATAACAGTCGGATTCGCGTGATTAGTGCCGATGGTGCCTCTGTCTCTACCTATGCAGGTAGTGGTATAGCTGGCCAATTTAATGCGCCTCAACTAGAATTACAAGCCGCTGTTGATATAGATTTAAGCGCTCCGCGAAGAATGACTCTTGCGCCGGATGGACGCCTCTTTTTCACTGACTCAGGTAGCCATCGTATTCGCGTGATTGAAGTCGTTTCCTCAACTTCTGAAAACTTTGGCTCTGTTACCTTAGGCGCTGGATTTCATGGGGCTGGAACGCACGTTATTGGTGCACAAAACCTATTTTTTGATGCAGAAGGTAATGACTTAACCTTCAGCATTCTCTCTGGTAATGCGGACGGCTTATTTGCCATTGATGCAGCCAGTGGCAGGGTTACGCTGGAAGTCAGTTTAACCGATACACATATAGGGAGCAACACGCTGGTTATCCAGGCACAAGATCTTGCTGGCAGCGCCACCGTAACCCTTACCATCGTAGTGGAAGAGGTGAACGAGCCTCCCACGTTCGCCCTGTCTACCAGCACTTTGGAATTAGATGAAGATTTCGGCACTAATACCGATATTGTGGTAGTGAATCCCGATGATGGGGATGGCACCAACCAGCTACTTATTTATGGCATTACCCCTTTCAGAACAGACTTTGCTACACTGGCTATTGACGGACAATCTGGCGTAGTAACCATCAATTCTATAGCCGATGGCTTTGGCTCAGCGGTGATTACGGTCATTGTGAACGATACCTCTGCTGTCAATAATGTGGCAACACAAACCTTTACTTTGACAGTTAATGAGGTGAATGATCCACCCGTTTTTGCACTGTCAACTGCTGTGCTGACACTGAATGAGGATTTTGGAACCAATACGAGTATTAGCGTGGTGAGTGCAAATGATGGCGACAATGGCGATCAAGTGATTACTTATCGTATTAATTCTACTAATACCGGATTTGCTACTTTAGCAATTGATGCGCAAACAGGGGAGGTTACTATAACCAGTGTCGCTAATGGATTTGGGAGTGCAGTCATTACAGTGATAGCAGAAGATGATGGTGGCGGCGATACCAGCCAGTCAACCCAAACCTTTATGCTGACTGTGCTAGACGTGGTTGATAGTGTGTTAGCACAGCGCATTAGTGTGTATGCAGGACAGGTTGGGGATAATGCCTTAGTCAATGGAAGCTCCTCTACTGCACGATTTGACACGCCTAAAGGGCTTGCATTACGAGCAGATGGTAGCCTCCTGATTGTGGATTCAGGCAATAACGTTATCCGCTTGATTAGTGCCGATGGTGCTACTGTGTCAACGTACCCAGATAGCAGTGCTACCAGTACGTTTAATCAACTGGCAGATATTGCTGCTACTGTGGACGGGCGTGTGTTTGTGGCAGATAGCGGCGCGCAGCAAATTTTGGTTATCAGTGCAGATGGCTCCACCGTTTCTGTGTATGCAGGTAGCGGTGATGCCGGTTCTGAGAATGGCAATAGTTTAGCTACTGCGCAATTCAGTGAGCCGGTTAGCCTTGCCGTTGCTGAGGATGGACGTTTATTTATTGGCGATGTGGGCAGCAATCGGATTCGTGTTATCAATGCGAATGGCAGTACTGTCTCTACCTATTTTGATGGAGATGGTCAGTTTGTACCTAACGATATTAGTATTGCCGCAGATGGTCGTATATTTGTAGCAGATACCGACAATAACCGTATTGCAGTGATCAATGCTGCTGGTACTGCTGTTGCTAACTATGCTGGCGCGAATGCAGGGTATGTGGATGGTGCGATTGCTTCGGCGCAATTTAACCAACCTCAGGCGGCTTTTATTGCTGGTCGTACTGTGTTTGTTGCAGATAGCAATAATGATGTGGTCCGCCTCATTGATGCGCGTGCTTCTACGGTATCTACGTTGATTGCTGATACAGGCGATTTGGTATTAGATGCGCCTGCGGGGATTGTGGTATCAACTGATGGAAGTTCTGTATTTATTGCTGATCAGAATAATCATCGGATTGTGTTAGTTGAAACGGGCAATAACCTGCCTACTATCAGTGCGCCTGCAACGTTCTCTTTGCCGGTGAACGCTAATCGCTCTGTCAGCGTAACCGCTACGGACACAGATGAAACAGGCTCTCTTTCTTTCCAAGTGTCTGGTGGCGCAGATTTGTTGACATTGACTACGGCAACCAACAGCCTGATGATTCGCAGCGGCAGTGATATGGGCAGCACAACGCTTACGCTGCATACCAGTGATTCCTTAGGTGCGCACACTTATGCGGAGTTAGTTGTGACAGTTACCGATGCGGTAGAACAACCTGGCAGCGGCGGCGGCGGTGGCGACAGCAGCGGTGGCGGTGGCGGCTGTAGCTTACAGTCTGAATCAGGCGCAATAGACGGGACGCTATGGTTGCTTGCTCTATTGAGTTTAGCTGCACTGCGTGGCTATCGCCGCTTTACATAACAACGAATCCATTCATTCATATCAATAATCACACAGGACTATTATGCATACGATCAATACACATAGCAGTACATTTAACAATACACTGTATTCCATCCCAAAACGCTTAGTTTTCTTGCTCTGCATAGTATCGGCATTGGTGTCGGCATCGCTGTGGTCAATGACAGCAAGTGCAGCTGCGCCAGTTGCTTTAAGCCATAGTGAGTCCGAACAAAGTTTTAGCCTCACTGTAACCCAAGTGGATAACAGCCCGCCTGTGGTAGCTCCAAGCCTGCGCACTGTGCGCGCCTATGCAGGCAGCGGTGTTAGCGGTGTTAGCGATTTTGCAGATGGTAGCGCCCTGACAGCACAATTCAACACTCCAAGCGGTATTGCTCGGGCAGCCGATGGACGCGTCTTTGTTGCAGATACTTTCCATCACCGTATTCGCGTCATTAGTGCCGATGGTGCCACTGTTTCCACTTATGCAGGTGATGGCGTTGCGGCCTTTGCAGATGGCAGCACCAGCACAGCACGCTTTAGTTCTCCACGCGGTATTGCCGTGGCAGCCGATGGACGCCTCTTTGTTGCAGATGCGCGCAATCACCGCATTCGCGTCATCAGTGCCGATGGTGCGACTGTTTCCACTTATGCAGGTGATGGCGTTTCGGCCTTTGCAGATGGCAGCACCAGCACGGCACGCTTTAATTTTCCACGCGGTATTGCCGTGGCAGCCGATGGGCGCGTCTTTGTTGCAGATACTTTCAATAACCGTATTCGCGTCATTAGTGCCGATGGTGCTACCGTCTCTACTTATGCAGGCATTAGTGGCTTTGGCTTCGCCAATGGCAGTACCAGCACGGCACGCTTTGACCAACCTCAAGGCGTTGCCGTAGCAGCCGATGGGCGCGTCTTTGTTGCAGATACTTTCAATCACCGCATTCGCGTGATTAGTGCCGATGGTGCTACCGTCTCTGCCTATGCGGGCAGTGGTAATACGGGAACTGCAGTCGGTGGCTTTGCAGATGGTGCCAGCACTACCACCGCTCGCTTTGAAGACCCAACCGATCTTGTAGTTGCCTCCGATGGTCGCGTGTTTGTTGCAGATGAGGGCAATCACCGTATTCGCGTGATTAGTGCGGATGGTGCCTCTGTCTCTACCTATGCAGGTAGTGGTGCAAATGCCCAAATGAATGCGTCTCAAGAATTACAAGCCGCTCTTGATATAGCTTTAAGCGCTCCGCAAAGAGTGACTCTTGCGCCGGATGGTCGCCTCTTTTTCACTGACTCAAATAGCCATCGTATTCGCGTGATTGAAGTCATTTCCTCAACTTCTGAAAACTTTGGCTCTGTTACCTTAGGCGCTGGATTTCAAGGGGCTGGAACGCGCGTTATTGGCGCACAAAACCTATTTTTTGATGCAGAAGGTGATGACTTAACCTTCAGCATTCTCTCTGGTAATGAGGACGGCCTATTTGCCATCGATCCAGCCAGTGGCAGGGTTACGCTGGCAAGCAGTTTAACCGATACACAAACAGGGATCAACACGCTGGTTATCCAGGCACAAGATCTTGCTGGCAGCGCCACCGTAACCCTTACCATCGTAGTGGAAAATGTGAACCAGCCTCCCACGTTCGCCCTGTCTTCCAGCACATTGGAATTAGATGAAGATTTCGGCACTAATACCGATATTGTGGTAGTGAATCCCGATGATGGGGATGCCACGATTGAGCAAACACTGACTTATAGGATTTTTACAGATCAGCCTGGGGGGTTCGCTGCATTGGTTACTATAGCCATTAGCCCTGAAACAGGCGCGGTTACCCTGAGCAGTGTGGACAATGCTTTTGGTGAGGTGATGCTTACTGTAGAAGTAAACGACTCTTCTGACACCGATAACATCGCACGACAAACTTTTTTATTGCGCATCAATAGCGTGAATGATGCACCACGTTTTACGCTATCGGATGCAGCAATCACCTTAGAGGAAGATTTTAGCGAAAACACCAGCATCACCGTGAGCAGCAGTGATGATGGGGATGGCTCCAACCAGCCACTTACTTATGGTATTAGCCCTGCCAGTACAGACTTTGCTACACTGGCTATTGACGCACAATCTGGCGCAGTAACCATCACTTCTATAGGCGAGGGCTTTGGCTCAGCGGTGATTACGGTCACGGTGACTGATTCTTCTGCCACCAATAATGTGGCAACCCAAACCTTTATGCTGACTGTGCCGGATGTGGTTGATAGTGTGTTAGCACAGCGCATTAGTGTGTATGCAGGACAGATTGGGGTTAATGCCTTAGTCAATGGAAGCTCCTCTACTGCGCGATTTGACACGCCTAAAGGGCTTGCATTACGAGCAGATGGTAGCCTCCTGATTGTGGATTCAGGCAATAACGTTATCCGCTTGATTAGTGCCGATGGTGCTACTGTGTCAACGTACCCAGATAGCAGTGCGACCAGTACGTTTACTCAACTGGCAGATATTGCTGCTACTGTGGACGGGCGTGTGTTTGTGGCAGATAGCGGAGCGCGGCAAATTTTGGTTATCAGCGCAGATGGCTCCACCATTTCTGTGTATGCAGGTAGTGGTATTTCCGGTTCTGATAATGGCAATAGTTTAGCGACTGCGCAATTCAGTGAGCCGGTTAGCCTTGCCGTTGCTGAGGATGGACGTTTATTTATTGGCGATGTGGGCAACAATCAGATTCGTGTTATCAATGCGAATGGCAGTGCTGTCTCTACCTATTTTGATGGAGAGGGTCGCTTTGTACCTAACGATATTAGTATTGCCGCAGATGGTCGTATATTTGTAGCAGATACCGACAATAACCGTATTGCAGTGATCAATGCTGCTGGTACTGCTGTTGCTAACTATGCTGGCGCGAATGCAGGGTATGTGGATGGTGCGATTGCTTCGGCGCAATTCAACCAACCTCAGGCGGCTTTTATTGCTGGTCGTACTGTGTTTGTTGCAGATAGCAATAATGATGTGGTCCGCCTTATTGATGCGCGTGTTTCTACGGTATCTACGTTGATTGCTGATACAGGCGATTTGGTATTAGATGCGCCTGCAGGGATTGTGGTATCAACTGATGGAAGGTCTGTGTTTATTGCTGATCAGAATAATCATCGGATTGTGTTAGTTGAAACGGGCAATAGCCTGCCTACTATCAATGCGCCTGCAACGTTCTCTTTGCCGTTGAACGCTAATCGCTCTATCAGCGTAACCGCTACGGACACAGATGAAACAGGCTCTCTTTCTTTCCAAGTGTCTGGTGGCGCAGATTTGTTGACATTGACTACAGCAACAAACAGCCTGATGATTCGCAGCGGCAGTGATATGGGCAGCACAACGCTTACGCTGCATACCAGTGACTCCTTAGGTGCGCATACTTATGCGGAGTTAGTTGTGACAGTTACCGCTGCTGCGGTAGAACAACCTGGCGGTGGCGGCGGCGGTGGCGGTGGCGATAGCAGCGGTGGCGGTGGCGGTGGCGGTGGTGGCTGTAGCTTACAGTCTGAATCAGGCGCAATAGACTGGACGCTATGGTTGCTTGCTCTATTGAGTTTAGCTGCACTGCGTGGCTATCGTCGCAGGGTATCTTAGATGAAAGGCAGAAATGCTGTTTTATGTGACACAATTGCCATTCATGCTCAAAAGCGGGCTGAATGGATGGCTGCAATGTTTGCTGCGACACGTTTTCCTAACTATTCGCAGCAAATAGTATCGTATAGTTGTGTTACAATTCTCTTAATATATACATCTATATAACAACGCATTCATTCATATCAATAATCACAGAGGACTATTATGCATACGATCAATATACATAGCAGTACATTTAACAATACACTGTATTCCATCCAAAAACGCTTAGTTTTGTTGCTCTGCATCGTATCGGCATTGGTGTCGGCATCGCTGTGGTCAATGACAGCAAGTGCAGCTGCGCCAGTTGCTTTAAGCCATAGTGCGTCCGAACATAGCTTTGCCCTCACTGTAACCCAAGTGAATAACACCCCGCCTGTGGTAGCTCCAAGCCTGCGCACTGTGCGCACCTATGCAGGCAGCGGCGGTAACGATTTTGCAGATGGTAGCGCCCTGACAGCACAATTCAACACTCCAAGCGGTATTGCTCGGGCAGCCGATGGACGGCTTTTCATTGTCGATACAAACAACAATCGTATTCGCGTCATTAGTGCCGATGGTGCGACTGTTTCCACTTATGCAGGTGATGGCGTTCGGGCCTTTGCAGATGGCAGCACCAGCACGGCAAGCTTTCGTGCTCCACGCGGTATTGCCGTGGCAGCCGATGGGCGCGTCTTTGTTGCAGATGTGAGCAATAACCGTATTCGCGTGATTAGTGCCGATGGCACAACGGTTTCCACTTATGCAGGTGATGGCGTTCAGGGCTTTGCAGATGGCAGCACCAGCACGGCACGCTTTAGTTCTCCACGCGGTATTGCCTTGGCAGCCGATGGCCGCCTCTTTGTTGCAGAGGGCAATCACCGTATTCGCGTCATTAGTGCCGATGGTGCTACCGTCTCTACTTATGCAGGCAGTGGTAACTTTGCCTTCGCCGATGGCAGCACCACCACCGCTCGCTTTAGCGAACCTCGAGGTGTTGCCGTGGCAGCTGATGGGCGCGTCTTTGTTGCAGATACTATCAATCACCGCATTCGCGTGATTAGTGCCGATGGTGCTACCGTCTCTACCTATGCGGGCAGTGGTAATAGGGGATTTTCAGGCGGTGGCTTTGCAGATGGCAGTACGAGCACCGCTCAGTTTGAAGACCCAACCAATGTTGTAGTTGCCTCCGATGGGCGCGTGTTTGTTGCTGATACGAGTAATCGTCGGATTCGCGTGATTAGTGCGGATGGTGCCTCTGTCTCTACCTATGCAGGTAGTGCTACAGCTACCCAAACCAATGCGCCTCAAGCATTACAAGCCGCTCTTGATATAGATTTAGGCACTCCGCGAAGCATGACGCTTGCGCCGGATGGACGCCTCTTTTTCACTGACTCAGGTAGCCATCGTATTCGCGTGATTGAAGTCATTTCCTCAACTTCTGAAAACTTTGGCTCTGTTAGCTTAGGCGCTGAATTTCAAGGGACTGGAACGCACGTTATTGGCGCACAAAACCTATTTTTTGATGCAGAAGGTGATGACTTAAGCTTCAGCATTCTCTCTGGTAATGAGGACGGCTTATTTGCCATCGATGCAGCCAGTGGCAGGGTTACGCTGGCAGGCAGCTTAACCGATAGACAAACAGGGATCAACACGCTGG
This sequence comes from Gammaproteobacteria bacterium, assembly GCA_965219665.1. Taxonomy (GTDB): domain Bacteria; phylum Pseudomonadota; class Gammaproteobacteria; order CAKMZV01; family CAKMZV01; genus CBDCOD01. Next base: position 142,265 of record CBDCOD010000024.1, read on the forward strand.
TTATCCAGGCAGAAGATATGGCTGGCAGCGCCACCGTAACCCTTACCATCGTAGTGGAAGAGGTGAACGATCCTCCCACGTTCGCCCTGTCTTCCAGTACTTTGGAATTAGATGAAGATTTCGGCACTAATACCGATATTGTGGTAGTGAATCCCGATGATGGGGATGCTGCGATTGAGCAAATACTGACTTATAGCGTGAGCACCAACAATGTCGGCTTTACCACACTGACTATCAATGCACAATCAGGGACACTTACCTTGACCAGTATAGCGGATGCTTTTGGTGAGGCAACTCTTACCATAACGGTGACTGATTCTTCTGCTACCAACAACGAGACAACCCAAACCCTTAGATTACGAGTACTCCCCGTGAATGACCCGCCTGCCTTTTCCCTCTCTACGACCACACTGAGGCTCAAGGAGGACTTTGCTCAAGCAATAACGGTATCGGTGGTGAACCCAAATGATGTTGATGGTGATGGTGATGGCATGGAGCAAACTTTAACCTATAGCATATCACCAGTTAGTTTAGAGGTGGTTGGTATAAGCTTTGATGCCAATTCAGGTCAAGTAATTCTCAATAGCGTTGACGATGCCAATAGCATTAACCCGATTCTGTTTGAAATAACTGCGAATGATGGTGGCGCGGTCAATAATCTATTCTCGCAGTCATTTACCCTTGAGATTGAGCCTGAGGATGACCCGGGTAATGACCCGCCTAATGTTGTGCTGTCAACTGCTGTGCTCACGTTGGATGAAGATTTTGGCAGTGCTTCTATAACTGTGGTGAGTAGCGATGACGGGGATGGCACCAATCAACCTTTGACTTATAGTATAAGCACCACTAATATCGGTTTTGCAACGATTTCTATTGATAGCGACTCAGGCGCTATAAGCCTGAGTAGTGTCGATAACCAATTTGGGCAAGCCACTTTGTTTGTGACGGTGGATGACTCTGCTCCTGAGGATAATCTTTCAATCATACAGGTTGTTGTTAGGGCACGTGCTGTGAACGATGTGCCAACTTTTACCTTATCACGAACGGCGCTGACACTGAATGAGGATTTTAGAAGCAATACGGATATTAGCGTGGTGAGTCCAAATGATGGCGACAATGGCGATCAAGTGATTACTTATAGTATTAATCCTACTAATACCGAATTTGCTACTTTAGCAATTGATGCGCAAACAGGGGAGGTTACTATAAGCAGTGTCGCTAATGGATTTGGGAGTGCAGTCATTACAGTGATAGCAGAAGATGATGGTGGCGGCGATACCAACCAGTCAACCCAAACCTTTATGCTGACTGTGGTTGATAGTGTGTCACAAGCTGCCAGCAGTGGTGGCGGGGGTGGTGGCTGTAGCTTGCAGTCTGAATCAAGCGCAATAGACGGGACGCTATGGTTGCTTGCTCTATTGAGTTTAGCTGCACTGCGTGGCTATCGCCGCAGGGTATCTTAGATGAAAGGCAGAAATACCGTTTTATGTGACACAATTGCCATTGTTTCATATCAATAATCACACAGAACTATTATGCATACTCGGCATTAACCCACAGGGGCTATTTTGCCGCGCCATTAAGAGAAAGAAGTGCAAAAAGCACTATTGTTGTGATACCTGTTATGATTTTCATATACTACATATATATGACATATATATGTGAAAAACAGGTGGTGCAAATGCACGTTTGCACGATTTTTCCACCAAATTTTCTACCCAAAGGTTATTTGATTTGAAAAAGATTTTTTATTTCAAATACTTAAAAATATTTATTTTTTAAGATTGGTACCAGAGGTGGGACTCGAACCCACACGCAGTCGCCTGCACGGGATTTTGAATCCCGCGTGTCTACCAATTTCACCACTCTGGCACAAAGCGCCTATTGTAAAAATAGTTTAGGAACCTCATCTAATAGGCAGGTGCAGGATTATACTCGGCAGAAGATATGCCATTTCATTTTTTATGCGTATTTAAGGTTGACTTCAATGTTATACACCCTATAAAAGGTTAAACTTTAATTCTTGTTTACACTATGGGAGTGTGGTTATGGTAGATAAAGCGCAGAAAAGTTCGGAGCAGCAGGAGTCTCCAAATCAGAATGAAGAGCTGGTTGTTGATCAAGTAAATCAAGACGAGGAGCTGGTTGAGGAAGCTCAACAGGAACAGCCTGTAGAGCAGACAGAAGCGACTGCTAAGGAGGCGTTATTACAGACTGCATTGAAGGAGCAGGAGGAGAAGGTGCTGCGCATATTGGCAGAAATGGATAATTTGCGTAAGCGCGCTGAGCGGGATGTGCAGCACGCGCATAAGTTTGGTGTTGAGCGTTTAGTGCAGGCGTTACTGCCCGTATTGGATAGCTTTGAAAGCGCACGAACTAATGCAGATCAAGCGGTTGATGAGGAATCAGGGCTTGGTATGATTGAGCAGCAGTTGCTCAAAGTGCTTTCTGGGCATGGTGTAACGGTTATAGAGCCTGCTAAGGGTGATGTGTTTGATGCAGAGCAGCACCAGGCTTTGACTGTTGTTCCTGGTCAGGATATGGAGCCAAATTGTGTGGTGGAGGTCGTTCAACGCGGCTTTCAGTTGAGCGGTCGCCTGGTGCGCGCTGCCAATGTTTTGGTGAGCGGTTAGTTAGCACGTACAGGTATCTTGAAATTTAAATAAGGAGCCCTTATAGATTGGGCATAGGAATTTATTAAAAAGGATGAGGTAATTTAAGTATTATGGGAAGAATCATAGGAATTGATTTAGGCACAACGAATTCGTGTGTTGCTGTACATGAGGGTGATAGCACTAAAGTTATTGAGAACGCCGAAGGCAAGCGTACAACGCCTTCTATCGTAGGGTATAAGGACGATGAAATTCTGGTGGGTGATGCTGCCAAGCGTCAAGCGGTGAGCAACCCTAAAGAGACGCTATATGCAATTAAGCGTTTGATTGGTCGGCGTTTTGATGACCCAGTTGTTGCCAAAGATAAAAAAATGGTGGCTTACGAAATCGTAAGTGCTGATAACGGTGATGCTTGGGTACAAGTAGGTAATAGTAAAACGTCACCGCCAGAAGTTTCAGCAAAAATTCTGCAGAAAATGAAGCAGACAGCGGAGGACTATTTGGGTCAGAAAGTGACTGAGGCTGTTATAACAGTACCTGCTTATTTTAATGATGCGCAGCGTCAAGCTACAAAAGATGCAGGGCGCATTGCGGGCTTAGATGTGAAGCGGATTATTAATGAACCGACTGCAGCCGCGTTGGCCTTTGGTATGGATAAAGGCAAAGGGGATATGACCATTGCTGTTTATGATTTAGGTGGTGGTACGTTTGATGTGTCCATTATTGAAATAGCCGATGTTGATGGTGAAAAGCAGTTTGAAGTGTTAGCAACTAATGGTGATACTTTCTTAGGTGGCGAGGATTTTGACTTAAAAATCATTGAGCATCTGGTGTCTTCTTTCAAGCAGCAGGAAGGGATCGATTTAAGTAAAGATGCTGTAGCAATGCAGCGCCTAAAAGAGGCTGCCGAATTGGCAAAAATTGAGTTGTCTTCGCGTGAGCAAACTGATGTTAATTTGCCTTATATTACGGCGGATCAAAACGGGCCAAAGCATTTGAGCTTGAAGATGACAAGAGCGCATTATGAGTCACTGATTGCGGATTTGATTGAAAGGTCGCTTAAACCTTGTAAGCAGGCGCTGGAGGATGCTGGTTTGCGTGCGAATGAAGTACAAGAGGTCATTTTAATTGGTGGTTCTACACGTACTCCCTTAGTGCAGAAAAAAGTAGAAAGCTTTTTCGGCAAAACCCCTCGTAAGGATATCAATCCGGATGAGGCAGTTGCCTTGGGTGCGGCATTACAGGGCGCCGTGTTAGGTGGTGATGTTAATGATGTGCTGCTGTTAGATGTGACGCCTCTTTCGCTTGGTATAGAAACCCAAGGTGGGGTTATGACGAAGTTGATTGAGAAGAATACGACGATTCCTACAAAGGCAGAGCAGGTTTTTTCAACCGCAGCGGATAATCAAACAGCGGTAACTGTGCATGTCTTGCAAGGTGAGCGCGAGCAAGCGGGTGCAAATAAGTCTTTAGGGCAGTTCAATCTGGAGGGTATTCGTCCTGCAGCACGAGGTACACCACAAATTGAGGTGTCTTTTGATATTGATGCTGATGGCATTTTGCATGTGTCTGCAAAAGATAAGGATACAGGCAAGGAACAGTCTATCAGAATTCAGGCGTCATCAGGTTTGGATGAGTCAGAAATTGAGAAGATGATAAAGGATGCAGAGGTCCATGCTGAGGAAGATAAGGCTTTCCAGGCGTTAGTGGTTGCACGCAACATGGCGGAGTCATCGGTGTATTCTGCTAAGAACTTTTTGACTGAGCAAGCCGATAAAATAGACGATGCTGACAAGGCAGAGTTAGAAGAAGTGGTTGCTGATGTAGAAAAGAAAATAGCAGAAACGGATAAAGAGGCATTAGAGGCTAGTGCGCAAGCCCTGCTTACTAAGGTAGGTGAATTAAGCCAAAGGTATCAACCAGAAGCTGAGGCAGATAGCGCGGATGCTCCTAAAGCTGATGATGTGGTTGAGGCTGAATATGAGGAAGTAGATGACAAAAAATAGGGTTTTTCTCCTATATGGGGATTCTAACTTACCTTTCTTCTTACCATTCCGCCTGGCTTAAGCTGGGCGGAATTATAGTTTTATGAGCAAAGATTTATACGAAGTATTAGATGTGCCTAAATCTGCCTCCAAGGCGGACATTAAAAAGGCGTATCGCCGCAAGGCAATGAAATTGCATCCTGATCGTAATAAGGATAAGGACACATCTGAGGAATTCAAGCAGGTGCAGCGAGCGTACGATGTGCTATCTGATGAGAACAAGCGTACGGCATACGATCAGTTTGGAGAGGCAGGTATCAATGGGTCAGCTGCTGGCGGAGGGCATCAGGGATTCGGAGAAGATTTTTCTGATATCTTTTCCAGTTTTTTTGGTGGAGGAGGCTCCAGACGCCAGAGACAGCGCGGCTCTGATCTGCAATATGATTTGTCCATTAGTTTGGAAGAGGCATTTCATGGCAAAGAGGTTAAGATAAAACTACCTGTTTCTGAGCCTTGTGGTACGTGTTCAGGTACAGGAGCGAGTAAAGGAGAAAAGCCGCAAAGTTGTACGAGCTGTCATGGCAGTGGGCAGGTGCGCATCAATCAGGGCTTTATAAATATTCAGCAGACGTGTCCTACGTGTAGAGGACAAGGACAGATTATTCGTAACCCTTGTGCTAAATGTGGAGGCACGGGTACACAAACAGCGCATCAAGTGCTTGCAGTTAAAGTTCCTGCTGGTATTGATCATGGTCAGAGCATACGCATTCAGGGCAAGGGAGAGCCTGGTCCTCGCAATACGCCTTCAGGTGATTTATATGTGCAGGTTCATGTTAAGCCACATAAGCTTTTTGAGCGTAATGGTGCAGATTTATACTGTGAAGCTCCGATTGATATTGTTACGGCAACATTAGGTGGTAGCTTGGAAGTGCCGACCTTGGGAGGGAAGGTAAAGCTCACTGTTCCTGAGGGTACACAGTCAGGTAAAACTTTTCGCTTGCGTGGGAAAGGTATCACTTCAATTGGTCAGGCATTGCAGGGGGATTTATATTGCCGAGTGGTTATTGAAACCCCTGTTAATCTGAATGGCGGACAAAAAGAGATTTTTCAAAAATTGCGTGATGATCTACAAGCAGGCGTAAAACACTCTCCTCGCCAGAAGTCTTTTATGGATTCGCTCAAAAAATTCTTTAATTTTGGCGAAAAATAACTGTAAATTAGGTATTGCAGCATGATTAGATTGGCTATTAGTGGCGCGTTAGGTCGTATGGGGCGTGTATTGATTGAGGCGACTGGCTTGCATAAAGAAGTGGTTGTTGGTGCAGCCCTTGAGCAGGCAGGCAAGGCAGAAATAGGCAGTAGCGTGCAGGCGTTGACGGGACTAAATTGTACGGCGATATTATCCGACTCGTTGCGTGGTGATGACTTTGATGTATTGATAGAGTTTTCCAATGTCGAGGCAACTCTCAAGCATCTTGAGCAGTGTGTAGCATTGGATAAGGCAATTGTTATTGGTACCACTGGTTTTAATAGTGATCAAACCAGAATAATCCAGCAAGCCGCACAGCATATTCCAGTTGTGTTTGCATCAAACATGAGTATAGGGGTTCAAGTGAGTTTGGCACTATTGGCTCAAGCTGCAATTTTGTTGAAAGATAAGGGATATGATATTGAGATTGTTGAGGCGCACCATCGTCATAAAACGGATGCACCTTCAGGTACTGCGCTGACAATGGGGTCGGTGATTACGGAGGCTTTGGGTTGGTCTGGGCAAAATAATGCTGTTTTTTGCCGTGAGGGACAGACAGGAGCACGCCCTGATCAGGTTATTGGATACCAAAGTGTGCGAGCAGGTGATATTGTGGGCGATCATACTGTGCTGTTTGCTACAGAGGGTGAGCGCATAGAAATTAGTCACAAAGCTTCTTCGCGTATGACTTTTGCCAAAGGGGCGGTAGAGGCAGCATGTTGGTTGTCTCAAAAGCAGGCAGGGCTATATACTATGCAGGATGTTATGGGTGTAGGCCCTTTAGATTAGCCGCTTCCTATACTTTAATCTGCTGTATGGTTAGCAGCAACAGTAATGCGTACTAAGCATATATAATTTGAGGCACTAAGCCTTGAGTGTGGTATATTGGTTATGCAGAATAATAGAATATAAATTGGGGTGATAAGGATTAACATGATTTTAAGGAGAACTATATGTTAAGAATAGCTTTATTTTTGATGACTAACTTGGCGATCATTGTGGTTGCAGGTATAACACTGAGTTTATTAGGTGTTACAACCTATTTTGATGCACAGGGAGGCTTGAATTTAACGAATTTGCTCATTTTTGCTGCTGTTTTTGGCTTTGCAGGTTCCTTCATTTCTTTGCTGTTGTCCCGCTGGATGGCAAAACGTACTATGGGTGTGCGCTTGATTGAAAAGCCTGCCTCGGCGAAAGAGCGCTGGTTGGTTCAAACAGTAGAGCGGCTATGTAAACAGTCCGATTTGCCTATGCCTGAAGTGGGTATATTCCCATCTCCACAAATCAATGCGTTTGCGACAGGAGCTTCTAAGAAGAGCTCTTTAATTGCAGTGAGCTCGGGTTTGTTAGAGCAAATGAGTGAAGGGGAAGCAGAGGCAGTCGTTGCGCATGAGGTGGCTCATATTGCTAATGGGGATATGATTACTTTGACGCTAATACAGGGTATTGTGAATACTTTTGTTATCTTTTTTGCTCGCATTATTGGTCACTTTGTTGATCGGGTGGTGTTTCGCAATGAAGAAGGACACGGTATTGGATTCTTCATTGCCACTATTGTGGCAGAAATTATATTGGCAGTATTAGCCAGTATTATTGTTATGTGGTTTTCACGTTATAGGGAGTTCCATGCTGATGCAGGTTCGGCGCGTTTAGTTGGCAAGGAAAAAATGATTGCTGCCTTAGAGCGTCTGAAGTCCATGCATCCTGAGCCGCTTTCTGATGAAATGCTTGCTTTTGGTATTTCTGGCGGCGAGGTTAGTAAGTTCTCCGCATTATTTGCCAGTCATCCGCCATTGGAAAAGCGGATTGAAGCTTTGCGCCATTTAAAAGTTGATGGGTTGCAGTCTGCATGATGCAATTATTTTAGTACCTGTGTATTAATACAAATAAGTATGCCAGCAAAAGCTGTATATCCGGGTACATTTGACCCTATTACTAATGGACACCTGGATATTGTAGAGCGTGCATCAAAATTATTTGATGGTTTGATAATTGCTATCAGCGCTCAGCCTAAAAAAACTCCATTATTTTCTCTACAAGAGCGTTTAGAAATGGTGGAGCATGTGACAGCGCATTTGGATAATGTGTATGTTAAAGGCTTCGATAATTTGCTCATTGATTTTCTGCATCAGCAAAATGCCCATATATTGGTTCGTGGCTTACGTGCGGTGTCGGATTTTGAGTACGAGTTTCAATTGGCTACTATGAATCGTCGCTTAGCGCCACATGTGGAAACGATTTTTCTAACTCCAGCTGAGCAAAATACGTTTTTATCTAGTACATTGGTGCGCGAAATTGCAGCACTTAATGGAGATGTTTCACAGTTTGTAAGTGATTCTGTTGCTGGTAAGCTCAAGCAAAAATTTGCAGGCGCATAGTTACCGCCTTTTTGGGGTTTTGCCATGAGTATAGGTGCCTTTTTCTCTTTGTTATTTATTTTTATGGTTTTTGCTGCATCCCCAGGTCCAGGGTTGGCAATTCTTGCGAGCAAAACGCTACAAAAAGGTGCAGCCGCTGCCTATGTTTGTATGGCAGGGCTACTGTTGGGAGATGTTATTTATTTAAGCCTGTCATACTGGGGCTTATCGCTTCTGGCGCAACGTTTTACTGATTTTTTGGTGGTTGTGCAATATTTAGGCGCTGCGTACTTAATTATTTTAGGATTGCTCAGTTTGCGCAATCTACCAAAAGCAGAAGCAGCACCCAGTTGGCATGCGGGCAATTTTCTAATGGGTTTTATAGTGACTATTAGCAGTCCTAAGGCGATTTTGTTCTATCTGAGTTTACTTCCTACATTTATTACTATGTCAATGCCTTCTTGGCAGGACTATACCGTACTTATAATTGCTATGTTAGGTGGTGTAGGTGGTTTTGCTGCGCTTTTTGTTTGGGTAGTGTACTGGACAAAGAGGCGCTTCAGCGAACGCTTCGGGTGGATGCGCTATGTGGGTGCTTTTGGTTTGATTGGTGCGGGTGTCTTTTTGGCTGTTCGTTGATGATTGCTTTCATAAATATTCACTATAATGAAAAAAAGAGAGATTTTGAGTAGGTTAAATGCGTCTTAAACTATTAGCGTTACGGGAAAACGTTGCGTTCCAGTGGACGATTATTGGTATTATCGTTGCATCGTCTATATCCATTGGTGCGCGTACTTATGCGCTAACTCCCTCAGTACTTCTGGTACTGGAGCTGTTAGATTGGTCAGTTACCGCCCTGTTTCTATTTGAGTTGGTCGTACGGCTTGGCGCGGAAAAGCGGTTGTATCACTTTTTTTATAAAGGCTGGAATTGGTTTGATTTTTTGATTGTTGTTGTCTCGCTTATCCCTATTAACGAGAGTGAGTATGCGTTGTTAGGTCGATTATTGCGCCTATTTCGTGTGATGCGGTTGATTTCATTTATTCCTCAGCTGCGGGTGCTAACTTCAGCATTGATTATTGCGCTCCCGCGTATGGGTTATGTCGGGTTATTGATGTTTGTCATTTTTTATATGTATGCAGTCATTGGCTCGTTATTGTTTGCTGATGTTAATGCTGTATTATGGGGAGATTTGGGGCGTGCCTTATTGACTTTGTTTAGAGTGGCGACCTTTGAGGATTGGACAGATGTTATGTATGAAACAATGGCAGTTTATCGATTCAGTTGGATATACTACCTAACCTTTATCTTTTTGTCAGCATTTGTTTTTTTGAATATGATGATTGGTGTTATTATTAATGTCTTAGAAGAGGAGCATCAGAAAAGTGTTTCTGATGGGGTAAGCGTGGAGGATCGTGTGATACACATACAGCAGCAGCTACAACAGTTGCACCAAAAGTTAAGTGAATTAAGTAGCAAGAATGGGGCGGTAACAAAATGAAGGCACATCATAAACTTATTATTTTAGGCTCTGGTCCTGCAGGATATTCTGCTGCAGTATATGCAGCACGAGCCAACCTGAATCCGCTTGTTATTACAGGTATTCAGCAAGGTGGTCAGCTGACTACCACTACGGATGTTGATAACTGGCCAGGTGATTGTGATGGCGTACAAGGTCCAGAGCTTATGGAGCGTATGTTGCAGCATGCTAAGCGTTTTGGTACAGAGGTCGTATTAGATCATATTGAAACAGTTGATCTTAGCAGTAAGCCCTTTTCTTTACAAGGCAGCAATGCCTATACGTGTGATGCGTTGATTATTGCTACAGGCGCTTCTGCGCGCTATATAGGCTTAGAGTCTGAAGAAGCGTTTAAGGGGCGTGGCGTGTCTGCTTGTGCTACGTGTGATGGCTTCTTTTATAAGGGACAAGAGGTTGCTGTTATTGGTGGAGGAAACACCGCTGTTGAGGAGGCATTATATTTATCTAATATTGCGAACAAAGTGTATTTAGTTCATCGCCGCGATACCTTCCGAGCGGAGAAAATTTTAATAGATGCGCTGTATAAGCGCGTAGATGAGGGAAAGGTTGAGTTGGTGCTTAACTATCAATTGCATGAAGTGTTGGGAGATGATGCTGGGGTAACTGGGATTAAGTTGAAGAGTACGGAAGACGGTGGTGTGTATCAGCAGGATTTATCAGGAGTTTTTATTGCAATAGGCCACCAACCTAATACGCAAATATTTGAAGGGCAGCTTGCCATGAAAGATGGCTATATTGTTGTTCAAAGTGGTCTGTCGGGCAATGCCACGGCAACCAGTGTAGAGGGTGTTTTTGCCGCAGGTGATGTATGTGACCATGTGTACCGTCAGGCGATTACCTCAGCAGGTACAGGCTGTATGGCAGCCTTAGATGCTGAAAAATACTTATAATTTGCTTATGGAGATGGTTGTCTCAGGGTTGAGATTAGTTGTGCGAGATAAGAGCAGGGAGGAAGTGGTGCTATGAGGTTGCTTTTATGCTAAAACTTTCACCACAGCCGCAGCTATCCTCAACATTAGGATTCTGAAAATCAAAGCCTTGGTTGAGCAGGTTGTGCTTGGTGAAGTCAACGACCATGCCATCAATATTTTTGAGTGATTTATTATCAACGATGACTTTAATGCCAAAACTTTCAAAGACATGATCGGAGGCATCAATATCGTCAGCATAGTCAACGACATAAGCAAAGCCAGTACAGCCGCTAACACGCGTGCCTAAACGTAGCCCAATGCCGCTTCCGCGTGCTGCTAATTTATGCTGTATGTGCTCTGCTGCGGTTTTTGTTAGTGTAACGCTCATGGTTTTCTTCAATTTTTACTTGACCAAGTATTATAGAGTACTCGGATAATTAACGTTTAAAAACTCACTATACCCGCGATGCAAGTTACAATACTGTGGTATTTTTTGCGGAGCATGGTGACATGGAATGTATAGCAGTACGTGCCCTTTGGGACACGCTCCAGAACTATATCTGGATATTGCATTACGCTGGTCAATCAGAGTGTATTGTTGTTGATCCAGGCGAGGTAGCTCCGTGCATAGAGGCATTGGAGCGGCATGGTCTAAGCCCTCAAGCTGTTTTTATCACGCACCACCATTATGATCATACTGATGGTGTTGCGGGACTGCTACAACATTACGGCACACTCCCCGTTTGGGGCCCCAAAAAATCTCCGTTTAATGGTATTAGTCATGCAGTGGGAGAGGGGGATATTGTAGAGGTTCCTGAAATGGCACTTCATTTTGAGGTACTGGAAACGCCGGGACACACGATGGACCATATTTGCTTGTATAATAGGTCCTTGTCGATTGCTTTAGTTGGTGACACCTTATTTAGTGCAGGTTGCGGTAGAGTTTTTGAAGGAACCATGATGCAAATGTTTCGCTCAATTAATAAAATTGCTGCGTTATCTGATGAGACGCTTCTATATTGTGGGCATGAATATACAGTGGGTAATTTGGCTTTTGCCAAGCAGGTAGAGCCGAATAATAAAGAGATTTTGAGTCGTTATAAATTGGCTCTTGATAATCATAAAAAAATGGTTCCGAGTGTGCCAACAACGCTTGCATTAGAGAAAAAAACCAATCCTTTTTTGCGTTGCGATCAGATATCAGTTCACAAAAGTTGCGAAGAATACAGAGGCAGAGAATTGACATCAGCAGTGGAAGTTTTTACAGCACTCAGGGAGTGGCGAGGCTAAATTAATATGTATGTGCAACTTTTAATTATTGGCTTTAGCAGCATTTTGCTTGCATCCTGTGGGACAAGCGGGCAGCGGGCAGCGTCCGATGAGAAAAAGATTGCTAAAAAAAGCCAGCCACTTTCGGTAGTAAACGAAACGCGTTCGTCTGTCTCTATGTGGATGTTAGAAACGCCATTTTCTCATCATTTTCAGGTCAAAGAGAAGGTATCGGACTATAACACTATTTGGCCGCATATAGAATCACAGCTAACATTTGGTGAGGAGCTTGCTGGTTTGCCAACTGTACGCAGGCATATTAAAACTTTGTTACGTTCTCCTAAACAGCTTCAGGCGACCACGCGTAGGGCAGAGCCGTTTTTGCCTCATATTATTGAGGAAGTGCAACGTCATAATATGCCTATTGAAATCGCGTTGCTGCCTTTCGTTGAAAGTCGTTTTTATGCATTAGCCCGTAACCCGCGTAGCAAAGCAGGCGGAATATGGCAGTTTACACGTGCTACAGGAAGGTTTTACGGCTTAGATCAAAATTGGTGGTACGATGCGCGTTTTGACGTACGCCAATCTACGCGCGCTGCGCTCAACCTATTGCAAGATTTGCATGATCGTTATGATGATTGGCTGCTGGCATTGGCTGCCTATAATTGGGGCATGGGCAATGTTGATAAGTCTATTCGTAAAAGCCGAAAGCGTGGCGTAAAGAGTATATCGTATTGGTCAATCCGTTTGCCGAGGGAGACACGAAATTATGTGCCTAAGCTTATTGCGTATGCGCAAATTATCGCTAAGCAAGCGGAGTACGGCATAACATTGCATCCAGTTGAGAAAAAGCCTTCTACGGCATGGGTGCCGATTAGCAAGCCCTATGAAATGTCTCAATTAGCTGAGGCTGCTAACTTGAGTGTTCACCACTTTAGGCAGCTAAATGCAGGTTTCCGTCGGTGGGCAGTTAAGCCCAATAATCAATATCACGTCTTGCTACCTGCCGATGTCGTTAGTACCTTTCAAAGCAGGCTGAAAAACCCTAAACTTCAGTCTAACTCTAAATGGACCTCGCATATTGTAGAGCGCGGTGATAGCCTCTACAAAATTGCGCATCACTACGGTATAACTGTGCGTACCATTAAGCGTGTTAACCGTTTAGACACCAGTGTTATTCGTATTGGTCAACGTCTTATTATTCCGGTTAGACAAAGCATATAAGTGCCAATAAAACAGTGGACTGCCAAGGCGCCAGGTAGCACCATTCTCTTTGGTGAGCATGCTGTTCTTGCAGGTTTCGGAGCAATTGTTTATGCTGTTAATGCTCACATAACCATACATTTTGAGGCTGAGGACACAGAGATTATCACTATTCATAGCGCACTAGGCAGTGTACGCTTGAATAGAAATCACCCCGTCATTACGTATCCGCTACAGTTTGCAACAGCTACTATCTGTAGCAATCCGCCTCAAACAGGAGGCACATTTACCATACAAAGCGAATTTCCTGCAACGATAGGTTTGGGTTCTTCTGCTGCTGTTACAGTGGCTATGCTTGGGCTACTGTACGCTATACGGCATGAGGAAATCAATAAAGCAGCCCTGTTAGTAGAAGCAGTTAAGGTGATTCGTGCGGTTCAAGGTAGTGGATCAGGGGCAGATGTGGCTGCGAGTGTGTTTGGTAATTGTGTGTTTTATACTGGTAGTACACAGGCTGTCTACCCTGTCAAAGTGCCCACGTTACCATTGAGTTTGCATTATTGTGGATATAAAACACCTACAGCAGAAGTGATTTCAGCTGTGCAGCAGCAGTGGAGCGGTAGGGAGTTTGCCTTGCAGGCGTTATATCAGAATATGTCTGTCATCACGCAGGCAGCTAAGCACGATTTGAATAGAGAGAACTGTGATAATCTGGCAGAGTATATCAATAACTATCATCACCTTTTGGTACAGTTGGGGGTAGAAGATTGGGGTTTGCAGCAACTGCGCGCTAAACTGTTTGCACAGGGTTCTCAGGCTGTTAAAATATCCGGATCAGGAAGGGGAGATTGCTTATTGGCATTGGGCTATGATGGGGATATTTCAGCACAAAGCCTACCCTTACAGGTGAGTGAAAAAGGTTTAGAGATTCAATATACGCGATAATAATCCAGTGAGTAGATTGCCACTTCCTTCTCGTCCGGTGCAGCACAGTGCAACCGCCCAAGCAGATTCCAATATTGCTCTTGCGAAATATTGGGGTAAACGCGATGTTGGGTTAAATTTACCCTACAATAGTTCTTTATCTATTGGGTTAAAAGGTTGGGGCACTACGACTACGGTGTCTCTTGCAGCTCAGGACAGTTTTACCTTAAATGATAAAAAGGACAGTCAAGCTGCTGAGCGGCTGTTTGCATGGGTGAATCGTCTTGTGGGATTAGATCGTCCTCAGCTGTCTATTTCCTCAACAAACCGCATTCCTACGTCTGCTGGCTTAGCCTCTTCTGCGTCAGGTTTTGCTGCTGCTACGTGTGCATTAAATACATTATTTGGTTGGCAATTAGATCGTACAGCTTTAAGTGGCGTTGCTCGTTTAGGTAGCGGTAGTGCTGCCCGTTCGTTGTTTGAGGGCTTTGTCATCTGGCATAGAGGCTGCCTGCCTGACGGTAGTGATAGCGTGGCACAGCCATTGGCAGCCACATGGCAAGATTTAGTGTTAGTTATTGTGGAAGTTAGTGCTGACGTAAAATCCGTTGGCTCTACTACAGGGATGCTACGTACGGTAAAAACCTCTCCACTATATGAGCAGTGGGTGCCATTTGCTGAGCAATCTGTTGACGCGTTAACGCATGCGATTCAAGCACGGGATTTTGAATGCTTAGGGCGCATTACTGAGCATAATGCCTTAACGATGCATGCAACGATGCACAGTGCACAGCCTACGGTTAACTATTGGTTACCTGATAGTATAGCTGCTATGCAGACAGTTTGGCAGTTACGAGAGCAGGGAGTTGCAGTCTTTTTTACTATGGATGCAGGACCAAATTTAAAATTACTGTGTTTATCTGAAAGTCTGCATAAGGTACAATCAGCCTTTCCGCAGGGGCAGCTGGTGTATCCGTTTCTACCACACAATCATGAGTAAAAATATCCTAACTGATCATATTAGCCATTTTAATCATCGCGCCTCAGAGTGGTGGGATTTAGATGGTCCATTCAAAACACTGCATCAAATTAACCCCCTTCGATTGAATTATGTACAGCAGTACAGCGCTTTGCAAGGAAAGCGTGTATTGGATGTTGGCTGTGGTGGTGGTGTATTGAGTGAAGCTCTGTGTAAGCTTGGTGCGCACGTAACAGCCATTGATTTGGCAAAGGATGCCATAGAGATTGCACAGCAACATAAGGGGCAATTAGCTATTGATTACCGCTTAGCATCAGCGGAGCAGCTGGTGGAGGAAGGCGCACAGTTTGATATCGTGTGCTGCATGGAGCTGTTAGAGCATATTCCAGAGCCACAAAGGTTTATGTGTACGCTATCGCAACTTACGAAAGACTGGTGTTTTATTTCTACAATAAACCGCAGTGCGTTTGCATGGTTAGGTGCCGTGTTCATGGCAGAGCGTGTCTTAAAGTGGTTGCCTGAGGGGACGCATGATGCACAGCTGTTTATTAAGCCAGAAGAGCTTTCAGATTGGGGGGAGGATGCTGGCTTAAGTTTGCACAATACGATGGGGATGATTTATGATCCAATCAATGGGCAGTTTAGATTGCGTAAAGATAGTACCCAAATAAATTATCTACAAGCCTGGCGTAAATTAGTGTAGTTACGCTTGTAATTGCATCGTATGCATTTGACGAGCAGTGTTAATTGCGCATAATAAACTACCGCAATCTGCTTTACCTGTGCCTGCCAGTGATAGAGCAGTGCCATGGTCAACTGAGGTGCGGATAAATGGTAAGCCTAAAGTAATATTAACGGTTTGACCAAAGCCTATTTGCTTTAGCGGGGTGAGCCCTTGATCGTGATACATGGCAAAAATCACATCATAGTCTTGAAGTATTTCTGCACGAAATGCAGTATCTGCAGGCAGTGGTTGTGATACTTGTATTCCTTGTTGGCGTAGTGTGTTTAGAGTAGGTTCGATAATATCACGCTCTTCAGTGCCTAAAAGACCATCCTCCCCTGCGTGTGGGTTTAGCCCCAAGACTGCAATGCGTGGTGAATGCTTGATGAAAAATCGTGGTAACTCTGTGTGAATGATTTGTAGTTTACGCGTTAGGTTTTTAGTGGTGACATAATCAGCAACGTGCCGTAGTGGAATATGTGTTGTCAGCAGTGCCACCCTAAATTCTGGGCAGGCAAGCATCATGACTACTTCAGAGGCTCCAGCATAGCGCTGAAAAAATTCTGTATGCCCGTGAAAAGGAGCATCTGGGCGATGTAGAATGCTTTTATGGACAGGTGCGGTGACTATAGCTGCTGCTTGTTCAAGCAAATCACAGGCGCGTGTGATTACAGCAAGTACTTGGGGGCTATTATCGCGATCTAATTGTCCACAGAGAACTGGGTTTGGGCAATAAACAGGTTCTATGCACAGTGTACGTGGCGGTATATTGCGGTGGTTAGAGCCGTCCCAAACTATTATGATTACAGGGTATTTCAAGCGTTTGGCGCGTGCTTCAAATACGGTAGGGTCACCAATGACCACACAATTCTGTAGGTGTCCTTGATGGGCTAGTCCCAGAATAATATCTGGACCAATGCCAGCATTCTCACCTGTGGTGATTAGTATGGGCTTAGAGTGTGTCAAAGACTTCTTGATTGATAGTTACAGCAGCATTGCCGCGTAAATTTCGCAGAAAGATGGTGTACTCAACTTGTGCAGATTGGTTTTGTAGGAATCTTCGTGCCCGCTCTCGACTGACTAAACTGGTGCCGTCAAAACGCTCTGCAGCAAGGCGGCGAAATAAATACCAGCCCTGTTGCGTTCGGATGACGCCACTGATTGCGTTATCTTTTGCTTGTGCAATATGATTTTCTAATTCGGTATCAAAACGCCCTTCAATGAGCCATTCACCCTGGCTATTCTTGATAGGATTGCCTTGTGTGTGCTGTTGTGCTAGCTGAGCAAATTCATCTGGCTTTTTGCGTAATTGTAGTGCCAGCCGAGTCAACTTAGCGGTTGCTTCTTCGTGGCTGTAGCTGGAAGGTAATAGGTGGATTTGTTGTATTTTATAGCGGGTTA
Source organism: Gammaproteobacteria bacterium (assembly GCA_965219665.1). Lineage (GTDB taxonomy): Bacteria > Pseudomonadota > Gammaproteobacteria > CAKMZV01 > CAKMZV01 > CBDCOD01. Next base: position 159,419 of record CBDCOD010000024.1, read on the forward strand.
GCAGTATAGGCTTTTTAGCGCGTATATCACGCAACTGTAGAATGTGAAACCCCAGTGATGAGCGAATAGGTGATGTGATTTGGTTACGCTTAATCCTTTGGATGGCGCGTAGAAAACTGTCAGGTAACTCAGTTGAGTCACGCCAACCTATTTGTCCACCACGTAATGCATTGTCTGCTTTAGAGTAGCGTGCAGATACATCATTAAAAGATAGTTTTTGCTGTTTAATTTGTTGGGCAAGGCGTGTGACCTGCTCTAATTGCTTGCTTTCAGTTTGCTCCTTGTCAAAAGGAATTAGAATTTGTGCTAGTTCATATTCATTGATGTTTTCTAAAAGAGCTCTGCGTGCTAATAGTTCATCTACGTCGGCTTCGCTAATTTTAATTCTTGACTGGAGAATGTTTTGGCGTAAGGTTTGTAAAACCATTTGTTCACGGATGTTTTCACGATATATTCGCCAATCTACCCCATTTTTTTGTAGCGCTTTTTGCATTTCAAGTAGCGTTAATTTGTTGCGCTGAGCAATTTCCTGAATGCGGCGATTTAGGGTTAGGTCTGGGATAGATATGTTCTGACGCTTAGCAAAACTCAGCTGTAGTTTCTGTATGATCATATCTTCTAACAGTTTAGACTTCAAGTCAGGAACATTTGCTGGATCAATTTTTTGAGCGCGCATGTCGCGTAGAGCAGATAGTTGCTGATTTCTAAAAGAGCTTAGTAAAATGACGTCATCATTGACGGTTGCTAAAATGCCTTCTAACAGAAATCGCTCAGCATGTGCAGTTGTGCAATAGAGCATGGTGGAGCAGCACAGGAATAACAGCCATTGGCGAGGAAAAATCAACTGCTGAACCCGTCTAATCATGGTGAGGTATTGTATCGTGTTTCTAAAAGGCGGTACATAATCAATGCATCTTCTCGGCCGTTGTTTGAGGGGTAATACGCAGGGCGCATTCCAATGACCTCAAAATGGTTTTTTCTATAGAACTGTTGGGCACGTGTGTTACTGAGGCGCACTTCAAGAAATACCTTTTTAACATCCTGTTGTTCTAAGGCCGCTATGGCACTGTCCAATAAATATTGCCCTTTATTTTGGCTCTGATAGGGCGGGTCAATACAGAAATTAAGAATTTGCGCCTCATCCAGCACTACAGATACTATGAGATAGCCTATTAGGATTTCGTCAATAAGCAGTGCGCTGCAATGATATTGAGCCGTTAGGCAGTCTGAAAAATGGCGTTCGCTCCAAGGGCTGGGCTGGCATAGTTGCTCAATAGCTATAGCGTGTGCAATATCGTCTAATTGCAGAGCTCTAGTGTGAACCATGTATTTTTTTGAGGGCATGCCATAGGCGAGGCTTTTCAGTAGTTGGTGCGCTTAGCAGGCTCGCCATAGAGGGTAAGCAGGTGAACTGTTGATTCAGAGAGTCAAAAGTGTGCGCATTTTGTGGCCATAAGGGGCAATTCAGCATAGACAGCAACTGTTTATCTGCAGTACTGTTGTGCACCCATGCTATGTCCTCTAGTTCAATTTTGAGAAAGTGGAGTACATCATGTAACAACTGAGTGCCTGCCATCATCTGTTTAGGTTCCTGGCTTTGCAGGATTAAGCATATTACAGGATTATGTTTATTGCCTGATAAAGCGTCAAAAATAGTGTTTGTTTGAGTGCTATTATCTAAAGGTATAGCGGTATAAAGGCAAATACCCATGCGCTGCAAGCAGCCCTTTTGGCTATCAGACCACATCGCTTTTTATATCGGTTGGTGTGGGTGCGCTCTATCTGTTGTGGACCACAGACGGTTAATAGCATTGATATACGCTTTTGCTGATGCACATACAATATCAGTATGTGTTCCTTGTCCATTTACAACGTTGCCGTCTAAGCCTAAGCGTACATTGACGACGCCTTGGGAGTCTGTTCCATCTGTTACGTTATTAACTGAGTAGAGTAGTAACTGTGCGTTACTATCAATCAAGGACTCAATGCACTTAAAGGTTGCGTCAACGATACCGCCGCCTTGTGCGGTTGCACTGCGTAATGCTCCATCTAAGCGCAAGGACAACTCTACAGTAGGTGGCATGTGTGGCTCCATAGTAGCACGTATCCAATTTAATTTAAGACGCTCTTCATGTTTGTGTGCACTTGTTTCGGTAATAAGGACCTGCAAATCGTCATCAAAAACCTCATGTTTTTTATCTGCTAATTTCTTAAAGCGTGTAAATATTTCATCCAGTTCAGCTGGTGATGTCTGGATGTTAAGTGCTTGCAGACGCGCATTCAAGGCATTGCGTCCAGAGTGTTTACCTAAAACCATGCGGTTTGCAGTCCAACCAACATCTTCTGCGCGCATAATTTCATAGGTTTCTCGATGCTTCAAGACGCCCGCTTGATGGATGCCTGCCTCATGAGCAAAGGCATTGACACCAACAACTGCTTTATTAGGTTGTACTGGAAATCCGGTAATTGCTGAAACTAACTTGCTGGTGGGGACCAAATACTGGGTGTTAATATTGACCTCTAAGTTATAGAAATCGTTGCGTGTTTTTAGAGCCATAACAACCTCTTCTAAGGAGGCATTCCCAGCACGTTCTCCTAAACCATTAATCGTACACTCAATTTGTCGCGCACCATTAGATACCGCCGCTAGGGCATTGGCAACTGCCAAGCCTAAATCATTATGACAGTGTGCTGAGAAGATGGCCTTATCGGCATTGGGCACACGCGTAATCAAATCATGCATTAATTGTCCAAACTGCTGTGGTACGGTATAACCAACGGTGTCAGGTATATTGATTGTGGTTGCGCCTGCTGCAATCGTTGCTTCAATAATACGGCACAAAAAATCTAGGTCAGATCGCCCGGCATCTTCAGGAGAAAATTCTACGTCATCCGTAAATTGCCGTGCAAAGCGCACTGCAGAAACAGCCGTTTCAATAACTTGGTTCGGTTGCATGTTGAGTTTTGCCTGCATATGGATGGGCGATGTGGCGATAAAGGTGTGAATACGCCTTCTTGGAGCGGGCTTAATGGCTTCAGCCGCTCGTTGAATATCTGTTTTATTCGCACGCGCCAAGGAGCACACAGTTGACTCTTTAATTACTTTTGCTACAGCTTGGATGGCTTCAAAATCGCCTTGACTGGCGATAGCAAACCCTGCTTCAATGATATCAACGCGTAAGGCTTCTAATTTTTTGGCAATACGGACCTTTTCCTCCAGCGTCATAGATGCGCCGGGACTCTGCTCACCATCTCGTAATGTGGTGTCAAAAATAATAACTTGATTGGACATAAAAATCTATTGGGTTAGTGTGTGGGCTTTCAACATGCTTTTTCACCGTATACGCAGCGAATATAAGAGGGTTTATGGTAAGCAGTTAGAGGCTTTAAGTTGTGGGGAAACTGGCGTTCATGTTTTGTTTTTATAAAAACGTAGTTTCTTCTCTAGCCGCTTGCTTCTAAGTCGTAGAAGCGTTAATATTGGACCGGATGATAGGTAGAGCATTCCCATAATCAACAGAACAATAGAAGTGTGGGAGGCGATGAGCATAATAATGACTGCCACGCCGAGAAGTGCAATGAAAGGCACTTTATTATTGAAGTCTTTAAAGCTGTAAAAGCGCATATTACTGACCATCATAATCCCTAAAATGACTAATAAGGCGAATATGCCCCATACTGTGGTAGATGATTCGTGCCATTGCATAATTTCTGCAGACCAGATGAAAGTAACCAAGGTTCCCGCTGCTGAGGGGCTGGGCATCCCCTGAAAGAAGCCGCGATTTAAAGGGGAGCTAATTTGTACATTAAAGCGTGCTAATCGCAGTGCAGCGCACACCACAAACAAAAAACCTAAAATCCAGATATTTTGGGTGAAGTGATGCTCGGTCCAAGCAACAGCTAGCCAAGCAGGCGCAATACCAAATGAGGCAAAGTCAGCCATACTGTCAAACTGAGCCCCAAAGGCACTGGTGGTATTGGTCAAACGTGCAACGCGCCCATCTAAGCCGTCTAAGCAAGCAGCAATCACAATAGCGATAGCAGCATGTGTAAACTGGCCTTGAGAGGCAACCACCATCGCAAAAAAACCTGCAAGTAAGCCGGCAGTTGTGATTAAATTTGGTAACAAGAAAATACCACGAATCTGGTGATTATCTGTACTAGGTGCTTTGTTCATAGGGTAATATATTATACCAAAGGCTGACGCTGTGCGTGCCTCTCATCATATTCTGTCGAATGCTCGTGGTGTGATACGTGGCAAAAGATTAGAAGTAGGCGACAGCAGAGAAAGTAAAGAGCCTAGAACTATCGCTGCGGTTATTAAATGCTGCAGTTATATGGCGTGCAGTGAAGTTTGAGCGCAGAGCAACAAAGTCAGTAATGCGCCACACACCAGCAATATTGTATTCAATAAAAGCTGGACCATCCAAATTTTGCTCTAATTGAAGCGCCTGCTCCAATACGAATACTTCACTGAATGGGATGTGTAGAGCAGAGCTCAGATCAAGTGCAGCATCATCGTTCCTTGAAGTAGCATTGAGGATGCGGTATCCTATACCAGCAAACTGACGAAAAGTCAGATTTTCAGATTCCATTTGATAGGTAGTGCCTAATGAGAAGATAGAGTCGCGGTCATACACCCAAGCATCATCCATTATGTGACGACGCTTGTTGCTAAGCAGCCATTTTGGTGATAATTTGTAATGTGAGAAACTCAGTGAGGATAGATGAAATGAATCACGACCCTCTAAGGATGTATAGATAACGGTTAGTGTGAAGTCGTGCTTAACATTAGTGGATTCGCGTAATATGCCCAATCGTGTTAAGAGCGCAGTAGCGTCTATTTCGCTGCTTCCAGTGTATCCCCCTGCTTCTACGAAGGCTGAGAAATTTAAGCCTAGCATAGAAACTGGATTACGATTTAAATCTGCTTTTACGGGAATGGCAAGCATAGAGGTAATGAGTATGGCAATGAGTGTTTTGGGAATACGTTTCATGGTGTGGTGTGTGAGTAATGGATTAATGAGATAGGAGCAGATGCATAGATGTGTATTATCATACATCTTTAGTTTTTTGGTTTAGCAGAAATGTATCTGGGCGTAATCATTTTTAATCAAGTTTATTGGAAGAGGAGGTAGTGCTTGGTTGTAGAATCCTTATAGGAGAAGGAAGGGTTTTATTATGCGTTATTGGTTTAGCAAATGTTTGCATGCATTTCTTCCTCAAGAAAAAGAGGATAGGAAGGCAGTGCGTGCAGGTATCAGTTTAGGGCTTCGAACGCCAGGAATTGGCTTAGGAGTCAGTTTTGTTACACTGGGTGTGTTAATGGCAGCGGCTAATCTGAGTAGTTGGCAGGCACTATTTAGCACTATTCTTATTTATGCAATGCCTGCGCAGTTAGTGTTGGTGGAGCAATGGCAGTTGAGCCATTCTGTGCTGACAGTATGGTTGGCCGTTTTTTTTGCCAATTTACGATTACTACCTATGGCGATTGTGTTGCGCCCAGAGTTATCTGCCCAGAAACCTTGGCATTACACCTTGGCAGGGCATTTTGTTGCTATTACTAGCTGGCTCTCTTTTTTAGGTGCTGCACCTGATGTGCCGCGTGCTCAGCGACTATATTTTTATTTTTCCCTATCAGTCACATTATGGATTATTTCATGCATATGCACTGTAGTGGGCTATCATATTGCTATTCATGTAAATAGTGAGTGGTTAGCATTGTTGGTATTGCTCAATCCAGTATATTTAATGGCGATGATGTTGCGCTCTCTACGGACTAAGGCAGATTTTTTTGTCGTGGTGGTGGGTAGTGGTGGTGGTGTGGTGTTGAGTATGTGGTTCCCTGTTTGGGGCGTACTAATTACTGGAATAGTGGTTGGTAGCCTTGGGTGGTTGTTGGTACGGCGCAAAGCATGATTGAGCCAATTTGGTGGGCAATTGTTGGCGCTGCAGCGATTAGCTTTCTGTGGCGCTTTCTTGGGATGCACTTAAGTAGCAATGTGTCGGCAGACGCCCCTTTTTTGCAGTGGGTGAAATTAGTTGCATATGCTACGATAGCAGCTATTTTGGCACGTATGCTGCTATTGCCTGCTGGCGTGCTCACACAGCTTGATAGCTCCATTCGCTGGGGTGCTTTTGTGTTGCTATTCGCATTAATCATGCTGATGCGGCGTTTCACACTGCTATGTGTTGGCTTGATTTGGGGCGTTTGTGCTATGTGGTTTTGGCTTGTTTAATCAGTGTGGCAGGGCATATTTTAAGGGCGGTCAAGAGGGTTTTGTGGCACACGAATGATTTGATTGTCGGACAGGCGTAGTGCAGATAATTTGCCTTGCCACGCACAGCCTGTGTCAAGATGATGCACTGATTTGGGGAAAAGGGTTTCTTGGGAGGGGAGAGCAGACCAGTGGCCAAAGAAAAGAGTTTGATTGCTCGTTACCGAAGGGTCTATTCGGTTATACCATGGTATGAGATTAGGAGGTGCTTTGCTGGGGGCGTCTTTGTATGTAAATGAAGGTGTGCCTGTCTGAGCATTGTAGTATCGTACACGAGTGAAATAATTGATGAGTAGACGGGCCTTATCAAAATCAGTGATTGCGTGTTGCCATTGTTTTGGGTGGTTGCCCATAAGATAATTTTGAAACAGTTGTTTCTTCCAAGTTGCATCTTGTAGGTGGTTAGTGAGCCAGTTATGGCGCTCAAGAATAGTTGTAAGGTGCCAATTGGGGACGCTAGCGTGGGTTAGCAGTATTTTTTTTATTTTAGAAAGGTGTACGAAAGGTTGTGTGCTCAGCCATTCAATCCATTCTCCTCCATTTTTATGCTTAAGAATCGTGTCAAAATTATCTGACTGAGGGTAGCGTTTGTGCCCAAGATATACGGCAATGAGGTAGAGGTCATGATTGCCGAGAACAGTAGTGGCGCACCCTTTTGCATGGAGGGAGTAAATGAATTGTAAGACTTTCTCATTGTGCTTGCCACGGTTGACTAAGTCCCCAACAAAATAAAGGTGAGTTGAGTCTGTAATCTTTGCCTTATGTAGAAGGTCCATCAGGCTGTAATAGCAGCCGTGAACATCGCCAATAATTAATCCCATAGTGCACGAGAGAGCGAGATCATTTGAGTAATAGTGAGTGTCTCAGCTCGGCATGAGGGGTTAATTCCTAATGCTTGAATGTTTTGGGGGCTTATGTGCTTTTTAAGGTTATTTGCCAGTGTTTTGCGTTTTTGCTGTAGCGACCATTGCACAGTCTGAGAGTAGCGAGATATTTCATCATGGGAAAGGGGTAGCTGTTTTTTAGGTGTAAGACGGATTATTGCTGACTGAACTGAGGGCATGGGTTCAAATGCTTGAGGTGCAATAGTGAAGCAGTATTCTGTATCGCAAAAAAGCTGTGTAATAAAACTTAAGCGCGAGCGTTTTTCTGTGGCGCATATGCGCATTGCAACCTCTTTTTGATACATGAAATGCATGTCTTGGATATGCTCATATCCAGTAAGACAGGCTATGGTTAGAGGTGTTGATATGTGGTATGGCAGGTTGCCTATTAGCCGATAGGGTTTATACGGATGTTCAGCGTACGGGTAATGTAGGGCATCACGGTGGTGAAGGTCGAAATGGTCAAAGGAATTAAAATTCTGCGATAGTGCAGGTATAAGTGCATTGTCTATTTCAATAGCAGTGTACTGGCTACAGTATGGCACGATACGTGTAGTTAGTGCACCTTGCCCAGGTCCTATTTCTATAAAGCAGTCAGTTTTATATGGGTTAATAGTTTTAGCAATATGTTCAAGGATAGCACTATCTATCAGAAAATTTTGGGAGAGATGTTTTTTTGCTTTTATGGTCATGTTTAATAGTATGCAAGCATCTCTTAAGAGTATGTTAACTTAGCGGGAACGGTTAGAACTGCTGTTGTACACCAATCGTGAATCCTCGAATAATAGTAGCATCCTCCGATAGTGAGGAGCCGGAGGCGCTTATGCCGGGGGCGCCAGTGTTAAATAATGCATTTAAGTCAAAAAACCAAAGGCTAAACCCAAAATTTACCCACTGCTCATCGACCGCTGTGTCTTGATACAGTGCTAGGCGGACTTTAGGAGAAGGGTATCCAAACTTCGCTCTTTTATTGCTATTCCAAAGCGTTGAGGCAATTTCAGCTTGTATTGTAGTAATCTGATGAATAGCAAAAAAATTGTTTAATCCATCACGCCAGCTATTCAAATCATGCACTATAGAAAAGCGATAGCGGCGAGAGTCTGATAAATACCCCAACTCTACCCGCATTTTAGTGTCAATAAAGAAGTTACCGCGCTCAGTGTCATAAATTCTAGCAACAGTTAGGTTATCAGAAGTAGCGTTGCTTGCATAACTTGGTATATCGACTGTTTGAGGTAGCGCATCTAGTGCGTATAGGCTTAGGTGATAGTTACGGTCGTATAGAGTGATGCCAACGTCTGCATTAATGAGGTAATTGGGATTCTCTAAACTCAGAGGAAACAAGTTTAAAGCATCAGCCAAGACAAAAGGCTCGTTATTAATTGCTATAAGCTCGCGGATGTCTCTGATACGCGAATCTATAGTTAATTCTTGTAATTTAAAGCGCCCACCTAGGGCGATTCCTATTTTTTTTGAGGTTATATGTGTGGTAAGATAGGAACTGACGCTTGCGTTGAGAGAGCGCTTTCTGCTAAGTATATTAATAAGAGCAACATCATTTGTTAGAGAATCCAAAAATACTTGGGCATTAGCAGTTGTTAAGTCTGCAAAATCTATAAGAGCCTGATCTGCGTTCACGCCGTTTATAGAAGAAAGACCTTGGTAAAATTGAAACTGATCATCGTAGGAAATATGAACAGAGAAAGCGCTTCCTAAGGGGGTTATATCAAAGGCAAAGCGCGCACCAGCGTTAGCTGCAACAAATGGGCTATTAGAGCTAACAAAGTTGTCAAGTGTTCGCTCAAAATTGACTATGTCAGATATGCTAATATTTTGGTCGAAAAAAAAGTCACCAAGCTCATTGATTACATCCGTTAATCCATCGTTGCCATTTGAAAGAGCGGCTGCATTAGCATGTAATTGGAAAGCAACAGCATCTGCAGAGAAATAATCCTTTAGCGCTGGGCTGGTTGGGTTTTCAGCACCAGGTAGGAATAAAAGTTTATCAGGCGAGGGTGTTGCACTACTAAAGGCGTGTATTGCTGAGGTGTACAAGCAGACAATGGCGATTAGGATACGAATGCAATGCACGACTCACGCAATATGGTTATTTTTTATGTAGGCTAATGATAGGGTTTTGGGTATAGGTTCGCTGTATTCTAAACACGTTAATTTCAATACGTCTGTTTTTTGCTTGATTCTCTATGATAGGCTTGCCGCCTTCATCTCTATTCGGAAATTTAGGTCGAGTGTCGCCATAGCCTGCTATTTTGATTTTATCGTCATCAAGGTGGTTTTTAACAATATTTAAGACGCTAATAGCTCTGAACACAGAGAGTTCCCAATTTGATGAATAATTTTCATTATGAATGGGAACATCGTCAGTATGTCCATGGATTTCCACTTCGTAGTTTCTGTATTCAAGGTTTTTTATAGCCGTTACCAGCTGGCGCATGGTGAACTTTCCTTCGTTACTGAGAGCAGCCTCACCTGACTGAAAGAGCCCGGCATCAGACAGTTCAATATTTAACCCTAAAGGGTGCTTGTTAATATGTACTTGTTTTTTTAGATTGTTCTTTTCAATGATTTCATTGAGCTCTTTTTCTAGATTGCTAAAAGACTGTGTATTTGTAGAAGATTTTGAGAATGCCTGGGCAACTGCCTCAAATTTGCTTTGGTCAATAACGGAGGTAGAAATGATGAGTACAAAAAAAACCAGCAACAGGGTGATGATGTCTGCATATGGGACTAGCCAAGACTTTGAGGCGCGAAAAGAGTAGATTCTATGTTGACCCATGCTTTTAGTACTCTACTTGTAGCTTCAGAGGCAGCGAACTATTGAGTTGATCTTTTACTAGAATGGGGTTGGCCTTAGAGCGCATCAATATAAGGGCATCGGTAAAAACACGGCTTTTTGCCAGAGTCTCATTGCGTTCCTCATTGAGGTAGACTGCCATAGGCTTTAGAAGTGAGTTCGAGAGTACAACCCCGTACAGTGTTGTTATAAGTGCAATAGAGAGCCCTTCCCCAATATTACTGATATCAATATCTAAATTTGCAAGCATTAGGACCATGCCAATCACTGTTCCAACCATACCAAAACCGGGGGCATATTCAGAAAAACTGAACCAAACAGCTTCAGATTTTTGGAGTTCTTCATCGTGTTGCTGTGCGAAATTTTTCAAGTGTGTTCGCATGATATCCTCAGAGTATCCTGCTGCAGTCAGGTTAAGCCCATACCGTAAAAAGTCAGAAAAGCGATGTTTATTCTTCTCTAATTCTTGGTCAATGCATGCAAGCCCATTTGTGGTGTGAATTTTCTCAGCAATTTCTATGAGTAACATGATTTCTTGTTTGCGTTTTGCGTGGTCAGACTGCTTAAAAAGAGAGAGCAGAGCATGCTTATAGGCATTAAAAACACTTGGAAAAGAGAACGTCATCAGTGTTGCAGAGAAGGTGCCAGCAGACACAATAATAAAGGATTGGATATGAATAAACAGTCCTATATTTCCATGGATATACAGCACAAAATAAATGATGGTAAAAACAAGCGCAACAGCAATGAGGCGGGTTATAAATGTTTTCATGATTCTTGCTCTTCTATGGTTCGTTACTATTGTGGTTGCTCGTCATCTGCAATTGAATCAAGCACAATTGGGGCGCTTTGATCTTCCAAATGTTCTGATGGCATCTCAAAGGCTTTAGCACGCAACAGAGCGCGGGCTTTAGCACTGATAGCTTGCTTCGCTTGGGCAATATCGCTGTTGGCAGGTGTTTCCATGGTTTCTAATAAGCGGATAACTAATAGACGAGAGCGGTCAGTTAGTGTACTGAGTAGATGGTTTCGTATGGAGTCATCCGCATCATACAGCGCTGTTGCCAGCGTATCACGCTCTATTTCACGCAAGAAGTTCCGTAGTGCTGCTTCAGGAATTTTTGGAATGTCATCAAAGTTAATGTATAGGCGTTTAATTTTATAGTACTGGTCTGGATTTTGGCTATTCAGTGCATCCAAAAACATAGTTTCGCTGGCTAAGTCCATAGATTCCAAGGTTTGTATAAGTGCTTCAGTTCCGTCAATCTGAATTTCATTTATTTCAGGAATTTGCTGGGCTTTTCGTGCTAACTGTGCTGCTATGCCCCTATAGGATAACAGTGGCAACTCTGCTAATCGAGACATAGAGGTAGCAATGCTAGCTTGCTCATCTGGTGTAAAACTTGCCAACATTCGAGCAGCCCGTTTCTTTTCAATTTGTGAGAGAACTAAGCCGCGTGCCTGAGGGTCTTCATCCAATAGACCTTTCAGTTTGACATCGCTCATTTCGTTTAGGAAGTCAAATGGGCGAGAATGTATGTTCTTTTGAGAGAGAGTGTTATGTTTTAGGCGATCATACACTGCTTTTGCCCAATTGCATTGCTCTTCTATGCTTGCCTGAGCGATAGTTGCTCCTTGCTCTTTTGCTTGTGCAAGTATTTCAGGAGATAAATTGCCCTGGGCATACTTCACGACTACGTCTTCCCCCAGCAAATGAATCAGCCAAGCGGTGGTTTTAGCAGCTTCATCAGAGGATGGGGATGTTTCTAAGGTGTTCGCAAGCATGTGATCGTTTAGCATGACAGCACTTACAATGTCTTCATTAAAAATACTGAGTCGTTGCGTGTGTTTGATGTCCTCAATTTGGTTGTGCTCTAACTGCTGAACGCCAGGATCATGCTGTAATTTTTGGTGAGCTGGATAGTTATGTGCTACGTATGGCATATCTTGATATGGCACAGCAGGTATATGAGGCGTTTTATCTTGTCGATTGAGTAAGCGCCATAATAAAAGGAGTATTGCGCCAACGAGCAGCCAGAATAGCCATGGATATTGTTCATACCATTGTTGAATTTGCTCTGCTGTCATAAGTGGTTTTTCTTCTATCTCTGTGGAGGCTACAGGTGGGATAGGAGCAAGTGGTGGCGCTTCAGGTTTTAGAGGATTTTGAGTTTCAGTAGGTGAAGCAGTGCTTGGGAAATCCGTGAGAATAGTCTTGATGCTATCGCCACGCACTAAGTTGATGCGTGCTTTTTCTGCAACAAGTTCATTGATATAGGAGATGCGACTAGGCTCTAAATCAGAAGGGATCCAGAGCGTTAAAGAGAGTCGATCAATGACTGTTCGGCTGTCTACCAAGCGCTCTACAGATTTAGTTTCTTGCTGGGTTTGTGTAATGGTTGTCGTTTTTGGTTCTGTTTCCTGTGTTGCTACAACTGAAGGCTCCGAATTTTGAATGAGTGTAGAGCTCTGTGTCTGTGCTGATCTGGGAACAAAAGGGACGCCTGGTAAAGGAACCGAGTCTGACTCAGGAGAAGCGGTGGGTCGTGCTACGATTGGTTGTCCTACTGGTGGTTGTCCTACTGGTGGTTGTATGACTTGCTGTACAGGGATAGAGGTTGTTAGAGTCTCCTCTTCAGTACGGTATGTTTGCAGTTTATACAGACTAGAACGGACCTGTATGATAAAGGGTCTGTCTTTCAAGTGGAGGTGTAGCGCATCACTGACGCTTTGCTCTAAGTTTTTTTCAAATTCAACTTGCTTAAGTGCATCAATAGGTAGTCTGCGGATGGTTTCAGCAGCCACAGCGGCTAGGCTGAGAGAGCATATAAGGACAGAAAAGAGTAATTTTTGCATAATAATTCCTAAGGACCTATTTCTTGTAATTTCTCGGCAACGCCCTCTATGCTATCATCTAAACTTAAAGCTTTTTGCCAAGCATCACGTGCTTTCCCCAATTCATTGAGTTGGTAGTGGATAGAACCCTTCAGAGCCCAACTGAGGGCAGCACTATTATCAGCTTGAATACTGCGAGTTATCTCTAAAAGTGCTCTGCGGTAGCGCCCTTCTAAAAAATAGCTTTGCGCAATTAAAAAAGAGCGGTCCGCTAATTTGGTGTCACTAACTGGCTGGTCGGCTGGTGTATCAGCGGGTAGCTGTTCCTTAGCCTCGGGTAGGTTCGCCAATGTAATGTCATAATCTACCAAGTCATCATCACCAATATGCATAACCATTTCAATATAGTCACTCTGTGTTTTTCTTCGATAAAAAATAACACCATTATTAACGCTAAAGGGGGTGTTGGCGCCCTGAGATGTAGCGTTCAGTTCTTTTGTGGCTGCGGTAGACTGAGCGTTCTCAGCCTCGGTAGAAGGGGTGGTGTCAGGTTGAGAGGCGCACCCAGATAGAGTGCCTACCAATAAACTTATGACAGTAAAGTTGGGTATGTACTGGAAGGGGAAGGAGTGCTTCATAAATATATGCCTATTTCTAATAAAGTGCCTGATTCAAAGGTGAATTGATTATCAGAGTAATCGGTTCGCCTAGATTCAAAAGGTGACTCGAATAATAAGCTCACATAGTAGTCCCTGCCTAATGTCCAGTCTAAACTAATCGTAGCGGAGTGACCGGGCGCGATCAATAAATCTTGCTCAATACCAAGCAGTATATCCAGTCCTTTATCATTGCTTCCAATGAGTGTAAAGCCTGCTCGGGCGCTGATGGAGAGCGCAATGTAACTGCCTGTATTATCTGGTGTAAATCCAGTTGCAGACAGTATTCGCCCACCAATGTAGTATAACACTCCATAGTCGGGTTCATAATCTTTATATCCAAAGCTTAATACAATATTTGATTTTGAGTCGCTCACGATGCTTGTTCCAGATTCTTGGAACGTAAGTGCTTGCTGCATAAGCCCAATCCCCAAGCGAGAGTTAGACACCTCTACTATCTCATCAATGTTGTCTTCTGAAGAAATATTGGCTTCTACATGGATAGTTTCAGACCAAATGGTTTGATCTTGGTTGTCTGATATACGAATATGCAACCCGCCTTTCTGTCCATCATCTAGGGAGAAAAAGTTCCAGAGGATAATACCATCCAATCCTTCCTCTCTATTTTTTAGAGCAAAGCTGCCCAAAGCACCATGTTGCACGATGAGACGGTTGCCTCGTATGGTGATGCGTTTATTGCCAATACAGTCAAAACTACATTCAGCCAGACTAGAACCGGGCGGGAATAGGCGTACCAATTTGTCTCTAAGTGCAGCTTCAAGGCTTTGATAGAAGTCTGTACTGTGTTGGCGTTGTTTGAGGGGTGTTGCGTGTGAAAGAAGCGCTGTTTTAACTTTGCCACTTAACTGAGCTAATGCACCTTGCCACAAAGCATTATCGCGCAACTGTTTGAGGATAAGGTGATGCAGTAGTTCATCACGACTGTCCCTTATGAGTTGGCGTTGTGCGTTGTTATCAGTCAGAGCAGACTTAAATTGTAGATTCTGTAGCGGTATTACTGGGGAGACGACAGTTTGTTGAGGCTCGCTCTGCGGAATATTTGTAGAAGGAGTGCTTTGATCCTCTTCTGCGTATGCAGGTATCGCTGTAGCTGCAAAAATAGCCAATAATATTGACAGACCTGTTGTCCATTGAGTGTGTGGGTGCTTTTTCATATTATTAATATCCCAAGCGCAGTATAATCTGGAAGAACTCCGACATATCTGTGTCTAATTTTTATCATGGCTTAATTGTATAAAACACTTCTTAGAGAAGTCCATAGAGTATTTACTACATTTATCATCCCTAAATAGCCGTTCTTAAAAATAATTCTTCCGTATAGCAGGCATTTTACCAAATATGGAGTACGGTGAACGACAAAAATAGATATATACCCTAATATAGTTGGGCGAAATACAGAATATGCTATTTTGATTAAGACGCATTTACTGTGTATACATAATATTTGATAGTTGTTGTGTACGGAGACCGCACGCATCCCTGAAGAAAGCTGATTTAAGAGGAGAGTATAGTGGGATATTATGTTATTTTTGCATCAGATGTGGTAGGTTCTTTGTTACTGCGCCAACAGACTCGCCCAGCACACTTAAAACGCTTAGATGAGCTAGATATTCAGAACCGATTGTTGGCGGCTGGTCCCATGCCTATTGAAGATGATGAGAGTGCAGTAGCAGGTTTTAGTGGCAGTTGTATCATAGCTCAGTTTGATACGTTAGAGGACGCTAAGAAGTGGGCGCAGGCTGACCCATATATGGCAGCTGGTGTGTATGCGAATATTGTAGTAAAGCCTTTTAAAAAGGTATTCCCTAAGTAGGTGTTTTGTATTATTTGCTCGGCTGCTTGTTGTAGTGTTGCAGCAGATAGTACAGTGCAAAAAGGCTGCGTGCCTCCGTACAGTCTGCGCGTTGCAGTAGTTCAGGAATTCTTTCAATGGGCAGGTTGAAAAGCTCAATAGGCTCTGGTTCGTCTCCAACCAGTGGTGCATGATATAGGTTAGTCAATAGAAAAATATACGTGATGTGGCTCATATAGCCAGGAGAGAGGCTAACTGCTTTGATAAGTTGAGCATTATGTGCAGCAAATCCAGTCTCCTCTTGGCTTTCGCGTATGGCTGCTTCTTCGGGGCTTTCGCTCGTTTCAATGTGCCCCTTAGGTAGTGACCATTCATACTGGGCAGTGCCTGCATAGTATTCTCGAATAAGGAGAACTTCTCGATTTTCAGTAACAGCCATAGACAGAACGGAGCCGTTCCCTCTACCAACAGTGCGTCTATATTTGCGTACAGCGCCATTTTCAAAGTGCAATGTTTGCTGCTGTATACGGGTATATGGTGAGTCAATCAGCCATTCTGAGTCAAGAATTTTAGGGTTTTTGCGAGGTGTGTCCATACTTAGATAGCAGTGCTTTAACATCCGTGATTGTATCAATGTTTTGAGGGGATATATGTAACATTTGCGGAAACTGATTGAGCCACGTCCGTTGCCGCTTTGCCAGTTGGTAGGTTGCCGTAATCGTATTATTGTAGGCTTCCTCTCGTGAGCAGTCCCCTGCCCTATATGCCCACCATTGCTTATAGCCAATGCTTCGCATAGCATGACTATTTTTAGTTAGGCTAGGGGTGAGCATGAGTTTTTTAATTTCTGCCTCAAAGCCATTTTCAAGCATGTAATCTAAGCGCTTGATGATTTGGTTGCGGTGCCACTGGCGGTCAGTTGGCACTAGAGCGCAAGACAGGTCAGGGTATATGAGCGGTTTGCTGTCTGTTTGCCATGTACTTAAATTGATATTAGTACTACGATATATTGCCAATGCGCGCATAACGCGTTGTTTATCGTTAGGGTGTAAGCGTGCAGCACTGACTGGATCACATTGTTGTAACTGCTGGTGCATCAATATATTGCCATGTTGTTGGTATTCCGTTTCTAACTCTAATCGTATTGCATCGGATGTGGCTGGAATATCAGATAATCCATGAAGTAGTGCTGATAAGTACAGCATAGTTCCACCTACAAAGATAAGAGGGATGCCCTCTTGTTTGGCTTTATCCACTATAGGTGAGACGTCACCTAAAAATCGTGCTACGCTGTAGGTTTCAGTTGGTTTTAAGTGGTCAATGAGGTGGTGGGTAACGCCTCTGCGTTCAGTAAGCGTTGGTTTGGCACTGCCAATATCTAAACCTTGGTAGAACAAGGCAGAGTCAACATTGATAATCTGCGCTTTCAGTTGTTGTGCCCAGTGGATAGCTAAAGTTGTTTTGCCACTAGCAGTCAAGCCAGTAAGCACAATAATGGGAGGGGGCAATACGTCTTTATTGTCCACGCATGAACCAGCCATCTAATGTTTTAAGGGTAACGTGATGGATAATAGGTCTGCCATGGTTGCATACAGTTGCTGACTGAGTTCGCTCTAATTGGCGTAACAGATCATTCATTTCATGTATGCTTAATTGCCGATTGGCACGCACTGCTCGATGGCAAGCAATGCTTGAAAGGAGTGCGTTGATGCGCTGGGTACCGCGCTCAGATTGCTCCAATTCAGCTAAATCACTTAATGTGTCGCTAATAAGTTGCGCCATATTAGCATCCATTAACAGGGAAGGTATTTGGCGTATGATGGCGGACTGGTCGCCCACCATGTCTATTTCAAACAGTAATTTCTTGAAATGGTCTGAGTATTCTTCAATCACTGCTTTCTCTTGTCTATTGAGTGTTATTGGCACAGGTACCAAGAGACGTTGGGCTGCCATTTGCTTGCTTTCTAAGCCATTTTTTAGGCGCTCATAGAGGATACGCTCATGTGCTCCGTGGGCATCAATAAAGCATAACCCATCTTCCGTCTGGCTAATAATGAAGGCGCCGTGTACGAAAGCAATGGCATCACCTAAGGGTGTATTCCCTTCATTAGCAGGAGCTAAATGACCATCATGTGCCATTTTTTTAGGCTGCTCAGAGATATGATTTGTAGCTTGAGGAATAGCATTTTGGATAAATGTTTGATAACTTTGCTGCGCGTGTTGACTTGGCTGTAAGGGCAGTGATTGGCGTGGCTTATGACTGGCTTTCTGCGGATTATTTGCTGAAGAAGTCAGAGGAGGTAGATTAGGCGATGAAGAGAGCGGCTGGGAAATAGCATTCCGGAGGCTTTGGTATATAAAATCAAACAGTGTTCTATTATGGAATCGCACCTCATGCTTTGCAGGGTGTACATTGACATCTACCTCACTGGCAGGCAAGTGTAAGTGCAGAATATAGCCAGGGTGGCGGTCGTGGTACATTTGATCCCGAAAAGCACGTCGTGCGGCAGCACCTAATTGCTTATCACGAATAAAACGCTGATTGATGTCCCAAAACTGCATGTCTGCCTGTGCTCGTGAAAAAGGGGGGTGGGCGATGAGCCCATATAGTCGCCAGTTACCATGCTCTATGTGTATTGGCTGAGCTGCAGCAGCAAACTCTTCTCCAAGTAGTGTTTTAGCACGCTTCAGCCCTTCTTCATCGTTGGTGGCGGCAGGGCATTCTAAATGCAATTTACCATTGCTAAAAATTTTGAAATGTATGTGCGGTTGAGCTAAGGCAGTGCGATGTATGACTTGTAGGCAGTGGCGTAACTCTGTTGCAGGTGCGCGCATGAACTTAAGTCTTGCGGGGACATTGAAGAAGAGGTCTTGAATGCTGATTTCTGTGCCAAGATGGCAAGCTGAGGGGCTCAGTTTCTCATTTTGGAATATCCAGCCATTATCTGATTCTGCAGTTTTTGTGCGAATACTCAGGCGGCTGATTGCATGAATGCTTGCAAGTGCCTCGCCACGAAAACCTAATGTTTGAATATTGTATAAATCGTCTATTTGGTAGATTTTGCTGGTAGCATGTGGCGCAATGGTTAGTGGGAGATCCTCCTTTTCTATGCCGATGCCGTTATCTGCTACTAAAATTTTGTGCAGCCCCCCTTTTTCTAAGTGAATAGTAATAGAGTCAGCTTGGGCATCTATGGCATTTTCTATAAGTTCTTTGACAATGGATGCAGGGCGTTCAACAACTTCGCCAGCAGCTATTTTATTGGCAAGGTTGGGCGCAAGTTGTTTAATGCGCATACGTAGATTAGTTATTGGCAGGGGGAATTTTTATTTCCTGCCCTATAACGAGGATGTTAGTGCGTAGGTTGTTATATCTGCGTAAGTTTTTTACGGTGACTTTATAACGTCTAGCAATGCTATATAGCGTGTCGCCTATGACTACACGATGGTTTTTTACATTATCATTATCTTCTGTGCCCTCTGCATTTCTGCGCGGAGGGATGAATTGTCTAAAGCCCTTTATGCCATCATATAGCGCTACAGCAATGCGCTGCTGATTGATAGGGCGTGAAAGTCGGGCAGCGTCAGTCTGATTGGTTAGAAAACCTACTTCAACTAATACCGCAGCAATATCTGATCGTAACACCGCAAAGTTTGCGCTGTGGGGTCGTTTAAATACCATTTTATCCACCCCCTTTAATTTGTTATGGAGGATATTGGCAAGCCGTAAACTATTCCCTTGCTTTGCTTGCATTTGTACATCGGATAACGCTTTACGTAAGTCAGGCGGGAAGCGCTCTAAATCGAGATCAAATCCGTCTACACTGTTTGCATTTTCTGCTAATGCTTGTGCTAGTTTATCTGAAGATTTTTCTGAAAGTGTATAGACAGAAGCCCCTTGAATATTGGGATTTAATATAGCATCTGCATGAATGGAAATGAATAAGTCTGCTCGTAGCGCGTTGGCCAGGCGTACACGCTCCACCAGTTTGACTTTTACATCAGTGTCACGGGTCATGTGCACGGTAAAATTAGAGTCTTTCTGTAGTATATTTCTAAGCCTTTTTGCGATAGCGAGTGTGATATTTTTCTCCTGAATGTCAAATGAGACAGCACCAGGATCTCGACCACCGTGACCTGGGTCAATCACAACAACCGTTTTGGAAGCCCTTTTCAGGATAGCAGGAGCAAGCGCAGGTCCTTTGAATGTCTCATCATCCAGAGTGTTTTGTAGCTGTGTTGGACCAAAATAGATAGCCAACTGCTGTCCTTCTCTGTTGGTTTGTAGGCTTAGAGAGGCACTCGGTGCGGCATCAGTTAGATCAAAAACAATGCTGAAGTGATTTTTATGTTGCCCGGTGCGGATTCTCTGAATAAAGTTACCGTTCACCTCTCTGTCAAACTTGGGAATGCGGGTTTTTACACCAAGAGCATTGACTACAAAGCGAGGGGGTTTGTTTTTTGAAGGATCAGCAGCCAGTCTATGGGTTTGATAGCGGAATATGCCATCTGCAATAATGGAAACGCTATCAGCACTTTTTGCGACTGAACTGCTTACATTTATACCTTGTATTGTGGTTTGAGCATAGGAATTTAAGCAGATTACAAGCCCTAAGATAATAAGGAAGAATCCATGTTTTTTATACAATGTTGTATGTAGTGCGTGAATCAAAGTAGATTCTGCTACTCTATGAGGTATGTGTTTAAGGTAAGCGTTTTGCATGCGAGGTTAAAAGCAGGTAGTTATAAAAAAATCGTAGGGTAAGTCGTCTGCAGGTGTTATGATCACGCTATGGTCTAATGTGTTGTGCTGCATCTCTATTGTTAATACAGGGTTGGGAAGGGCACTTTGGGCGTGTTGCCACCATTCAACTAGTACTATTGTATCGTTATTTAAACTATCTTGAAAAGCAAAATACTCCAACTCATCTGCATTATTAATGCGATAAAAATCAGCATGATGTATTGTAAGTGGCATAGTATGGCATTGATAAGAATTAACTATTTCATATGTAGGGCTTTTAACCACCATATCTGAACCGCATAAATGCTGGATAAAGAAACGGCAAAAAGCTGTTTTTCCTGCGCCTAATTTTCCGCTTAAAAAGAGGATGGCGCCTTGTGCTAGGCGTTTCTCTAATTGATAGGAGGCAATTTTTTCAGCAAGCAGGTGGGCGAGACGTTGGGTGTCATCTAAACTGTTTAGTGTATAACAGTGTTTGGACATTAGGGTTTTAGGTGGTCAAATACCGCTTGGGTATTAACGGTTTTATCTGTCCATAAACGAAAGGCCAAGGCTGCTTGCTCAATTAGCATGCCTAATCCGTTGCTGGTTTGTTGTGTGCCACAGGTTTGCGCCCAGCGTTCAAAGGCGGTAGGATATTTACTGTACATTAGATCGTAGGCTAAAGTCTGTTCGTAAACGACATGCTCGCTTATAGGGGGGAGTTGCTTATGCAGGCTTGAGGAGGTGGCGTTGATGAGAATATCTACCGCTTCAGGCAGCAGTTCGGACATTAGTATGGTTTCTATTGAAAACTGCTGCCCAATAATGTCCATTGCCTGTATATTACGGGCGGCAATGCGCAAGCGAGCTGGCTGGCACTGTAGTAGTGGGGCAATAATGCCACGTGTTGCCCCCCCTGATCCAAGAATCAGTACATTTTGATTCTGTATCTGCCGCCCCAGGCGGTTTTGAATATCATTGACTAATCCCTGCCCGTCAGTGTTATCTGCGTGAATATCTTGCGGAGTAAAGGCCATAGTATTGATTGCTTGTGCTCGGCGAGCAAAAACAGTACAGTGGGCTTGATGATTGCAGGCATACTGGTAGGCGCTTTGTTTATGGGGTACTGTGATATTACAGCCATCATAACCGCTTGTCTGTAGTTGCAAAAGGGTGTCATTCAGTTGGGCAGTAGTTACCTGCTGTTTCTCATAGTGTACACGGATGCCCGTTTGCTCCCCAAAGAGCGTGTGAATTTGTGGTGAAAGGCTATGAGCGATTGGGTCGCCTAATACCGCGCAGCGTAGAGAAGGTGCGTTGGTCATTTATTGTCAGATAGCCACTGGGCAGCCTGAGCGGCGTAGTAAGTCAGTATAGCATCAGCCCCTGCGCGCTTAAGGCATAATAGTGCTTCTAAAGTACAGGATTTTTCATCAATCCATCCATTTTGCGCAGCCGCTTTGAGCATGGCATATTCGCCACTGACATGATAAGCAAAAACAGGGCGATTAAACTGTGTTTTAATGCGATGCACAATATCCAAGTAAGGCAATCCTGGCTTAACCATAACAGCATCAGCCCCTTGTTCAAAATCCAGCCTTACTTCGTGTAGCGCTTCATTGCTATTGGCAGGATCCATTTGGTAATTTTTTTTGTCAGCTGAACCAAGGCTTGCAGCACTGCCAACAGCATCTCTAAAAGGACCGTAGAAGGCAGAAGCATATTTAGCACTATACGCCAGAATGCCCGTGTTTATAAAATTCTGATGTTCTAAAGCATCGCGAATAGCACCAATGCGACCGTCCATCATATCAGAAGGCGCAACAATATCGGCACCAGCGCGAGCATGACACAAAGCTTGTTCCACTAATACATTAACGGTTTCATCATTTAAGACATAGCCATTGGCGTTTATAAGCCCATCTTGTCCATGGCTGGTATAAGGGTCTAAAGCGACGTCTGTTATAACGCCCATAGCTGGTACGGCAACTTTAATGGCAGCTATAGCGCGTGGTACCAAGCCGTCAGGGTTATAGGCTTCATGAGCTCGTTCATCCTTTAATTTTGAATCAATAACTGGGAATAGAGCCAAAGCAAGGATGCCCAAATCGCTGAGTTTTCGTGCTTCTTCGACCAAGTAGTCAATAGATAGTCGGGCTACATTAGGCATGGAGTCAACAGGCTGTCTTTGATGTGTGCCTTCAACGATAAAAAGAGGTTGGATTAAATCGGCTGGGCTGAGGGTGTGCTCACGAACCAGTGTGCGAGAAAAACCGTGATTACGTATGCGGCGCGGTCGGCTAGTAATTTTCATGTGTACTTATTTAATTTAATAGAGGCGTTCAATAGAAAAGAAGATGATATTTTCACCAGGATTTTGGTCAGAGAAGTCATTATCTGAATAATGCTGTATTTTTAATTGCAGTGCAAAGCGCTCCCATAGAGGCTCAACGCCAAAAATCAATCCGCTGACAAACTGTCCGTGGCTACCATAGTGCGTATTTGCCAATTGTCTGGTGGAGAAAAAAGCCACGCCTAAGGAAGTCTCTATATAAAAAGGACTTTTTGCCCACTGATGACGAAAGGCAGAGTACAAGTCATATACATTATTAGTCAGTTCGTGTCGACTATAGTTTGCTCCTTCATCGCTAAACAACCCTAATCGCCACTGCCCAATCCCAAAATATACAAAAGAATCTAAACGGTAATAGTTAGTTTTTACTAAACCTTCGCGTACCTTCCAGCGGTTGCTTAAACGCGCTGCATACAAATCTTTATCATCAATAGAGTAGCCGTTTTCAATGGCAACTGCGCGCGCACCATACGGATTGACTAAAAAGGTAGTAGTAATGCCTGCAATAACAGCAGTACGAAAGGCAGGCTCACCAATGGCAAAACCATTGGTGCTATAGATTAGCAAACACGTACTCAACAACAAGTGTTTAAGCAACACTCTGCTAATATTACACATCTTTTTATAGGCTACGTACTGCGCCCAGTGAAGCATTGGTTACCAATTTTGCATAGGCTTTGAGTGCCAGGGATACTTTACGTGGCCGCGGTTTATGTGGTGTCCAGGCGGCATCGCCACGCGCTTGTTCTTGAGCAATACGTTGTTGCAATACGGCATCCTCCACTGCTAAGTGTATACTACGGTTAGGAATGTCAATTTGTATCGTATCACCATCCTCAACCACACCAATAAGACCGCCTTCTGCAGCCTCAGGGGAGGCATGTCCAATAGATAAGCCAGAAGTGCCGCCTGAAAAGCGCCCATCAGTTACTAAGGCGCAGGCCTTGCCTAAACCTTTAGATTTGAGATAACTGGTTGGATAGAGCATTTCTTGCATGCCAGGCCCGCCTCGCGGGCCTTCATGGCGGATAACAACAATATCCCCAGCTTGAATAGAGTCATTTAGAATAGCGGTTACTGCATCATCTTGGCTTTCAAAAACCCGTGCAGGCCCTGAAAACGTTAGAATCGATTCATCAACGCCTGCTGTTTTAACCACGCAGCCCATTTTTGCAAGATTGCCAAATAGCACTGCCAGTCCACCATCTTGACTATAGGCATGTTCTACCGATCGAATACAGCCACTTTCACGATTATCATCTAAACTGTCCCAGCGCCGTTGCTGGCTAAAGGCTTGGGTGGTGCGTACACCGCCAGGTGCTGCGCTATAAAAGGTGCGTACAGCCTCACTGGGATTACGGCTAATATCCCATAGGCTGATTGCTTCTCCTATGTTTTTTGCGTGTACAGTTGGGGTATGTGTGTGTAAGAGATTGCCGTGCTCTAACTGTCCCAGAAGCGCCATAATGCCGCCGGCACGGTGTACATCTTCCATGTGATAAATGGGCGAATTAGGCGCAACCTTAGAGAGGCAAGGCACTTTGCGCGACAGGCGATCTATATCGTGCAGGGTAAAATCAATGCCGCCCTCTTGAGCAGCCGCCAGCAGATGGAGAATGGTGTTAGTTGAACCGCCCATAGCAATATCTAAGGACATGGCATTCTCAAAAGCTTCAAAGCAGGCAACAGAGCGGGGTAGTACGCTACTATCATCCTGCTCGTAATATCGCTTGGTTATCTCGACAATCGTGCGTCCTGCACGTAAGAACAATTGTTCACGATCGGCATGCGTTGCCAAGCAAGAACCGTTGCCAGGCAAAGCTAGTCCAATGGCTTCGGTGAGACAATTCATAGAGTTTGCTGTGAACATGCCAGAGCAAGAACCACAAGTGGGACAAGCACTTTCTTCTAATTGCATCACATCATCATCACTGTACTTTGGATTAGCCGCACCGACCATTGCATCAACCAAATCCACCTTAATCGCTTTGCCCCCCAGTACTGTCTTACCTGCTTCCATCGGTCCACCTGATACAAAGATAGTAGGGATATTAAGGCGCATGGCAGCATTGAGCATGCCGGGGGTTATTTTGTCACAATTAGAAATGCAGACCAAAGCATCCGCACAGTGCGCGTTACACATATACTCAACAGAGTCGGCAATAATGTCGCGCGAGGGCAGCGAATATAGCATACCATCATGCCCCATAGCGATGCCATCATCTACCGCAATCGTGTTAAACTCTTTAGCAATGCCGCCGACTTTTTCTATTTCACGAGCAACTAACTGCCCTAAGTCTTTTAGATGTACATGACCGGGGACAAATTGAGTGAAGGAATTTGCAATGGCAATGATAGGCTTGCCGAAATCTGTAGGACCAACGCCAGTAGCGCGCCATAATGCGCGTGCGCCAGCCATATTGCGACCATGCGTAGAAGTATGAGAGCGGTATGTAGGCATTTTGTAATCCTCGTATGTATGGTCTCCCTGCCAGGACTCGAACCTGAATCTGGGGCTTAGGAGGCCTCCGTTTTATCCAATTAAACTACAGGGAGTGTTGTTGGGATAGGAGGGTTATTGTAACTGCTTACATAGCGTTTGTAATGACTCAGTGGCTTAAGCAAGTATATAACTACATACCGCTACTTAATTAGCATCTATTACTAACAGCCCCGCCATTATGGTAGCAGATTGGGTAATCTTGGGTCTCGAACAACAAAAAAATTGACTCATTCAACCTTAGGTATCGTTTATGAACGATTAGGGCATGGAATCTATTTGCAGAATGTGTTCGAAAAAGCCATATTTTGAACATGAAAACATTCATATATCCAAAAATGGCGATTTTTGAAGATATAATCATATTGTTCATCAAAAAACTGGTTTTTTGAATAGTTATCAAACAAAAGCAATGAAAACATTAACACAACTTCCCCCCTCACAATGTCTTGAAAGCACAGAAGTGCTTAAACAACTCAATACAGCACATCGCTATTTAGGTGAGCTCAAAGGCAAATGCGAAGCAATGCCGAACCAAGAGATACTAATCCATACGCTCCCGCTACAAGAAGCGCAAGATAGTTCGCATATCGAAAATATCATCACCACACAAGACGAAATATTAAAGCATAAGCTAAGCCCAAAAATTCACACTCCCGCTACCAAGGAAGTCGCAAATTACAATGAAGCTCTGTATTCGCTATTTATAGCACTTCAAGAAAACCAGAATCTGCTCACCAGCAACATGATTATCAAAGCACAAAAAATTATCAAAGGCAATGAGGCAGGTTTAAGAACCCAAGAAGGTACAGTCTTAAAAAACGAACAAACCGGAGAAATTATTTACGAGCCACCATCACCTAATCAAATAAACACGCTACTTGGTGACTTAGAAGCCTTTATCAACAATATGTCTCATAACAACCTTGACCCTATTACAAAAATGGCAATCATCCACCATCAATTTGAAAGCATACACCCCTTTTATGATGGCAATGGCAGAATCGGCAGAATAATTAACATTATTTATCTCATAAAAGAAAATTTACTCAACATCCCCGTACTCTATCTCAGCCGCTATATTAATCACAACAAAGAAATCTACTATCAACTGCTACAACAAGTAAGGGAAACCGAAGACTGGCAACCGTGGCTGTTATATATGGCAAACGCAGTCACCCAAACAGCTAAAAGCACCATTGAGACGGTAGAAAATATCAAACAACTGCAACAACGCTATAAACAGCAAATCAGAAGAGACCACAGCAAAATATATTCGCAAGACCTTATTAACAACTTATTTGAGCATCCATACACCAATGTGACATTTTTGCAAAAAGACTTGCAAGTATCCTATCCAACAGCTACAAGATACCTCAACACACTCACCCAAAGCGGGCTGCTTAGCAAACACAAACTTGGCAAAGCAAACTATTACACCAACCATGAATTAGTAGCAATACTCACACAATACACCAGCCTAAAAGAGGACTAAAACTCCTCCGCGAAACACAATCAGAAAAGTACGGCTGAGGGGCATTAGAAATATATAGAGGCGGTACCCTTAAAGATCTAATCCTAATTTTGGATGGTTATATACCGTATGCTGTCTAATTACTGACTTGTACAAAATAGTTTCTCACAGCATCATTTTTTCAGTCAAAATATACTCCATGTAGTTGTAAGTGTTAAAGGGAATCTTGTTTCATCACATGTTAGATTTCAACCTTGCTAAATAGATTACTACTTTAGATTACTACTTTGCCCTGACAAATAGTGTCACACGAGCAATTTTGAAACAGATAAAGAATTTATAACTTGGAGGCAACTTAAAGGATGGATAAAGAAGCTCAGTTTTATGAAAAGATTAACCAACATCTTAGAGAAGTAGCGGCACGGCTTGCTCTATTCATAGAAAATGTTCTATCATCTTTGTTTGATGATTGGTGGAGTAAAGCGGTTATAAATACTCTATCGTTCCAACAAAAAAAACGCTTGGAGCAAAAAAACATTACTTCACTAAAAGGGCTGGACCTTGCTGCACTGCTTCGGGTTCTGGATCAGAATTGGTATCAGATTTCAAACAAACTGGGTTTAACACCAGAAGATCGTCATTTCGTCAAAGAGATGCAAACCATTCGCAATCGTTGGGCACATGCCGATACGGAGGGGTTTGTGATTGACGATATATACCGAGATATAGACACTATTCAACGATTTGCGACTGTCATTAAAGCAGATAAAAAATTCATTCAGGATTTGCAAGAAACAAAAGTAGGTAAGGCCTGAGTTTTATGGACACGTTTTATGGTAAAAATGTAGTATATTTAACTTAGGCGAAAAATGATGAGTAATCAACGATACACAGAAGATTTTAAGCGTGAAGCGGTGGCACAAATTGCTGAACATGGCTATAAGATTAAAGACGTTTCTGAACGATTAGGCGTAAGTGATAAAAGCCTATATGCTTGGTGCAAACGCTACGCTAATCCCAGCCCGCTTACACAAGATAATGCGCAGTTACAACTCGAGGTTGCTCGTTTGAAGAAGCAATTAAAACGTGTTGAGCAGGAGCGTCAAATATTAAAGGAGGCCGCGCAGTTCTTTGCCAGCGAGTCAAAGAACGTTACGCGTTCATAAAATCTCGGACTAAACGGTTCCCCACCATGCTATTATGCAAGGTTATGCAAGTATCTCGTAGCGGTTATTACCGCTGGCTAGCACACCCTCATAGCTTTAGAGATTTAGAGGATAAGCGCTTAAGTCTTAAGATCAGGCAACACTGGGAAAATAGCTATGGTTATTATGGCTACCGCAATATTTATCAAGATATGTTAGATTCTGGCAACTATTGCGGCCGTGATAGAGTTTTAAGGCTGATGCAGAAAATGGGCATTAGGGCGCAATTTGCGCTTAAAAAGCCTCGCTTAAAAAAAGGCGAACAGCATGTTCTAGCCCCAAATATTCTTAAGCGTCAGTTTGTAGCAACGGTTCCCAATCAATGGTGGGTCAGCGACATTACCTATATAAAAACAGGTGAAGGTTGGTTGTTTTTGACCACGGTATTAGACTTATTTTCTCGCAAAGTAGTTGGCTGGGACATGAGTCATCGTATTACAGAGGATGTTGTGATTAGAGCACTTAACATGGCTTATTTTCGTAGAAAACCTACAAATTCGGTCTATGTGCATTCTGATCAAGGTTCGCAATATACCAGCAAAGCTTGTCAAAAGGCATTGGGTGAAATGCAATTAATCCCGAGTATGAGCCGTAAGGGGAATTGCTGGGACAATGCTGTTGCTGAAAGTTTTTTTGCCAACTTAAAAAAGGAGTTAATTGGTAAAAAGGTCTATAAAACAAGGCAAGATGCTAAGCAAAGTATTTTTGGTTATATTGAAATGTTTTATAATCCAATCAGGCGGCACACATTCAACAATCGGGTAGCACCGAATGTGCTAGAAGAGCAATATTTTGCGAAACTAAAAACTGTCTACTAAACTCAGGCCGCACCATACAGCCATTTATTTCAAGATATTAAACTATGTATAATATAAATGACAAATAAAGAACTGATTCTGGTCTGTGATATCCATTATCAGTGAATAATCATGCAATGATTAATTGTTAACAGTCTTGGATCGCGCGTAAATTAGAGTGAATCAATGAAACAAGAAATATTTTTAAAGGCTATTTGCGAGATCTCGAGAAAAGGAGTGCCTACTGGCTTCACAGGTCTAGGTATTATATTAATAAATGAAGATATAGGGTCGCTACCAATTTCACCTCTTCTAAGTGAAGATGGCTTTCATACAGAAAATTTAGATGCTAAGGCTGTTGTCAATTTCCTATTTTCCATTTCTAACACTAAAGATAAAAGACATGATGGGTTTCATGTTGTCAGTGGAGACTCTCGGCTCTTAAAAATATCACAATACTTCAGCCCCCTAATACCTAAAGGTTTTGATGGAACGGTATTTGATGTGGGTGCGAGATATCGCACAGCTCAATACGGCTCACTATATGAGAATGTAACGTCAATCATCGTTGTTAGCCAAAAGGGAGAAGTTTCTATTGCAAAAAAAGGAGTTGTGGAGTTGCTCGTTACATGAATCAAACAGAAGTAAAAATATTTGCGACCGGATCAATTGTAATTGGCGCTATCGTTTGGATCATTCCTTTTTTGTTCAGCAGTTTTGAGGTTCTCTCTCTTGAAAGCCTTAAATTCATCAACTTAGGAATTACGATTACTGGACTATTTTGGTTTTCATATTTTAAGTGGGCCTGGAAATGGGACTATATAAGAAAGCTTTTGTATCGGCCAAACCTAAACGGAACATGGTTGGGTGAATTTGAATCTGATTGGACAAATGATCAGGGCCAAGTAAACCCACCAAAAAGGTTTGTTCTCGTTATTCGTCAGCACTGGTTTACTATATCTGTAAGAGCTTTTACAAACATACAAAAAACGGAATCGTACGTGGAAACTCTTATGCTAGATGACAATAAGGGTACAAAGCTTCTTGCTTACCTATTTTCTGAAAAGCGCTCAAGAACTGGTGAGCATGGCTCAAGACAAGGAGCTGCGGAGTTAGATCTAGTAGAAACAGAAGTAAATAAGTTAGAAGGTCACTTTTGGACACAAGCAGGGACACGTGGATATATTCGGGTAAAACAAATATCTAGCAATGACCACATGGACTCTTTTGAGCAAGCAGAGAATAAGTGGTCAGATAGTGCTTGCTGGGAATCAATTCAGGGCAGCAACTGTTAACAAGTTGCTGCACACGGAAAAATTACTCGCTACGCTCCCCATTTTCCGGTGAGCAAGGCGTTATGTGTCTCATTCATGCAAAGGAAGAAAGTATGTCAATGTACGAGCTTGAAACAAAGTTAGATGAAGAATTAAATAAAAATAAAAAGGATTGTGATCGATTTGTAGTTGAAGACATATGCACTGAAATTCTATCTGGCAAAAATACTCCAACCAGACTAATTAAGAAAATATACGAATATATCGATAATGGGCTAATAGAATTGCGGGGGAGTTTTCCCTATGATAAGTTAAGGTCACACAACAATTCACCTTTTAATATCTTTGCAAAGCAAGCTCAATACGATCATATAACTGATATTCTTTTTATGAGTTATATTACTGACACTCCAGAGGCATTTTCCATAATTGCAAATTATCTGCGTAAACAAAAAAATAGTGAAGAATCTATTCGAAGAAACCTTGATGAAATGTCAAACCCCAGTACGAATGAATATAAGACTTGCTTAAATAGTTTTAGAAATGATGCCATGCCAAAAAGTCTGTATATCACCAAAAAATTTTCTAACAAAATTTTTTGTAAAGAGATACTAAAGATGAGGCGTCACCTTAGAGCAGGATATAATTTATTTTCTAAAGTTGATGAATTATTGTTTGATTTTAAGTTGCCAAGAATTAGTGTTATAGATATTAATGAATATGACTATTGGAGAATAGTATTCTACATTAAACTTTCCTGTTCGGAGTTTAATGAAAGAATTGCTATTGTTAATCATCTACAAGGTGTACAAGGTGGAAATATGATTGATGACATAGCGAAAGAGTTTGTGTCTTCAAGATCTGGATTTTTCACAAGAAATATTTGTCCAAAATTTTACAAACAACTCTGGATAAATAGAGTGAAATATGTTCGCCGTGAAATAATCGGATACATCACATAACAAAGCACTCCAGCGTCCGCCACCGAGCGCCGCTCCTTCAGGGCGGGGAGGATGTCAACTATTTTAGTCAACAAGATCTATTTCAGATGTTAATCTTTGGAAACGCTTGTCCATTTCGGACACGGATATTAAAAAATGGTTAGATTGCAAGATTATGAGCCTTTTGCTTGGCAGTTAGAGAGCGTAGATTTAGATTTTCGTATTTTTGATGAGAAGGCGGTGGTGCATAGCACGTTGTCTTTTCAATCACGCAGTGATGGGGGAGCGTTGGTGCTGTATGGGGAGGATTTGGCGCTGCAACATATTTCCTGCAATGGGGTGCAACTACGCGATACGGATTATTCTGTGCAGGGCGGCGCGCTGACCATTCATCATGCACCTTCTGTCTGTGTTGTGGATACGATAGTGCATTTAGATCCAGATAGCAATACACGATTAGATGGTTTGTATCGCTCGCATGGCTTGTATTGCACCCAATGTGAGGCACAGGGTTTTCGGCGTATCACTTTTTTTCCTGACCGCCCTGATGTGTCCAGCGTTTATACGGTGCGTATTGAGGCAGATAAAATCAAAAACCCCCTACTGCTGAGTAATGGCAATTGTATTGAGCAAGGCGATTTAGAGGGCAATCGCCACTATGCAGTATTCCATGACCCGCACCGCAAACCCTCGTATTTGTTTGCACTGGTTGCAGGTGATTTGGCTAGCAGGGAGCGCACCTTCACAACGACAGATGGGCGTTCGGTTTCCTTGAAAATTCACGCAGAAGTGCAGCATATAGAAAAATGTCATTTTGCGTTAGATGCCCTTATTGCCTCGATGCGTTGGGACGAGAGGCGTTTTGACTTACAGTATGATTTGGATGTATTCCATATAGTAGCAGTGGATTATTTTAATTCGGGCGCAATGGAGAATAAAGGGCTTAATATATTCAATACCAAGTTGGTGTACGCTGACCCTGAGATTGCTACAGACGCAGATTATGAGCGGGTAGAGGCAGTGGTGGCGCATGAATATTTTCATAACTGGACGGGCAACCGAGTCACCTGTCGTGATTGGCTGCAGTTGACCTTGAAGGAGGGATTGACTGTGTTCCGCGATCAGGAATTCACTGCTGATGAGCGTGATGCGGGGATAAAGCGTGTGGAGGATGCTAAACTATTATTTGAGCATCAATTTTTAGAGGATGCAGGTGCGTTAGCGCACCCGATTAGACCGCGCTCCTACGAATCGGTTAATAATCTCTACACTGTGACAGTATATGAAAAAGGTGGCGAAGTGGTTCGGTTATATCAAACTTTGTTAGGGAAAAAGGGCTTTGCGAAAGGCTTGCAGCATTATTTAAAAAAGCACGATGGTACGGGGGCAACCGTTGAGGATTTTTGCCAGTCAATGGGTGAGGCAAATGGGCAGGACTTGTCTGCTTTATTGAGATGGTATGATCAGGTAGGCACACCACAGTTGACATTGACGACTGAGCATAAAGGGGGCAGTTTGCATATTCAGCTCAGTCAAGATCAGCAGCCACCTGTCCCAATCCCCTTTGTGTATGGCGTGCTCAATGCAGATGGAACGCCAGCAGGCGTAGAAGCTATGGAAGTATTAGAAGAGCATGCAATGCAGTGGTGCATTAAGGATGTTACTGCTGATGCGGTGCTATCACCCTTGCGCGGTTTGAGTGCGCCTGTAAAGTTAAAATGGGATGCGCGGCTGGATGAATGGCTGCATTTACTGCGTTACGATAGCGATGATTACAATCGTTGGGCAGCAGCACAGCAAGCCTATCATGCCATATTAGTGCGTGAAGAAGGTGAGGCGTTGATAGTGTCAGCATTGCAGCATATATTGCAAGATGATAGCATTCGCCCGCGGTTGCGCAGTTTATTGCTTACATTGCCCAGCATTCGCAGTTTATTATGCTCAGCGCCAGTAGATAGGCTCTGTGAGCGCACTATTCAATGGAAGACGCAATTATCACAAGCTTTATTGCCTGATTGGCAAAATCAGTATGACCGAGCGTGTGCCGCGTTGCCTGATATATACACGCCAGATAAAGAGTCGGTAGGCTGGCGTTCTTTGAAAAATACAGCGCTGCACTATTGGGCGCTTAGTGATGTGCAATGTGCCAGTGAGCAGTATGATAATGCGCGCAATATGACGGATAGGATGGGTGCGATGCAGGCAATCTTAGCCAGGCCTAAACAACACTGTGCGCGCCGTGAGCAAATATTGCAGGACTTTTATGATCGTTACCAGCATGAGCCACTGATGGTTGATAGGTGGTTTAATTTATCTGTTAGTATGCCTCATTCAGTAGCATTGGAGTATTTTAAGGTACTGCTAAATCATGTTGACTATGACTGTAAGCTGCCTAATAGGGTCCGCGCGCTTATTGGGGGACTGATGGCAAACCCTTATGCGTTTCATGAAGCAAGTGGTTCTGCCTATGCACTGGTGGCAGACACCTTGCTGCAAGTAGATGTGTCCAATCCACAGACGGCAGCGAGGTTGTTTACACAGTTTGACGGCATACAGCATCTGGATGCAGCGCGCCAATCTAAGGTGCAAAGCGCACTACAATCAGTACTACCTCAGCTATCTCCTAATAGTGGCGATCACGTGCGCAAGGTACTCAAAAGTATAGAGTGAAGCAGCTGCATAGCAGCTTGGCGTGATGGCAGTATGAAGGGTTATTTGCTTCTGGGGGGGGGGAGGATAGAAGTTTATAATTGTTCGTGTTGGGGCAATGTATTTTGCTTAGCATAGAAGCGGCTTACAGCGTAAAATACCCGCCTTGTATGGAATAAAACGATTATGTTGTTTGAGTATTTACCAATTTTAGTTTTTATAGCACTGGGCATTGGCTTTGGCATTGGTCCTATTGTGGCTGGCTACTTGCTGGCGCCGCATAAGCCAGACCTGCAGAAAACCTCGCCCTATGAATGCGGATTTGAGGCATTTGAGGATGCTCGGATGAAATTTGATGTTCGCTTTTATTTGGTTGCGATTTTGTTTATCATTTTTGATTTGGAGATTGCTTTTCTTTTCCCATGGGCAGTATCATTAGACACTGTTGGGGCAGCAGCTTATGTTGCCATGGCAATTTTTTTGCTTATTCTAACGATTGGCTTTATCTATGAATGGAAGAAGGGGGCATTAGAATGGGAATAGAAGGTGTATTTGAAAAAGGCGTTGTTACCACCTCAGTTGATAAATTAGTTAACTGGGCGCGCACAGGCTCTATGTGGCCTATGACTTTTGGACTGGCGTGTTGTGCTGTTGAAATGATGCATGCAGCCGCCTCACGTTATGATATAGACCGCTTTGGTATCGTATTCCGTCCATCTCCACGCCAATCAGATGTAATGATTGTAGCAGGCACGCTGTGCAACAAAATGGGGCCTGCTTTGCGTAAAGTATATGATCAAATGCCTGAGCCTCGTTGGGTTATTTCTATGGGGTCTTGTGCCAATGGTGGTGGTTATTACCACTATTCTTATTCTGTTGTGCGTGGCTGCGATCGTATCGTTCCTGTGGATGTTTATGTGCCCGGCTGCCCTCCTACCGCAGAAGCACTGCTATTTGGCATTCTACAGCTGCAACGTAAAATTCAGCAAACCAACACGATTGCCCGCAGTTAGGCGTTAATTCATACACCATGACCCAAACACATACACTACAGGAACAACCACATCAGGCAGAGTTGCTTGAACGGTTAGAACAATCTTTTGGTAATCAAGTTGTGATTAGCCCTTCTAATGATGTGTGGGTTTTGCGGGTAGAGCCTGATCAGTTGTTAGCGGTATGTACTCAGTTACGGGATGAATTAGACTTTAAGTTATTAGTGGACTTGTGCGGTGTGGACTATGCGGCATTTGGACACGAAAACTGGTCAACTGATGCAGCCACAGAACAAGGCTTTAGTCGTGGTGTATTTGACTTCGGTGATGATGAGGATATTAGTGTGAGCGTGGATGCGGATATGCAAGATCGCTTTGCTGTTGTCTATCATCTACTGAATGTACAGGACAATCTGCGTTTACGCCTCAAATGTTTTGCTACAGACAACGCCTTTCCAGTAGTCCCCTCAGTAGAGACAGTGTGGCAGTGCGCTAATTGGTTTGAACGTGAGGCATTTGATTTGTTCGGTATCCTGTTTGAGGGGCACACAGATTTGCGCCGCATTTTGACAGACTATGGTTTTGTCGGCCATCCACTGCGCAAAGATTTTCCGCTTACTGGCAAAGTAGAAATGTACTACGATGCACAAGAACAGCGGGTGCGCTATCGTCCAGTCACTATAGAAAATCGCGTCAATGTACCGCGTGTTATTCGTGATTAAGGGGGAAGCATACTATGGCTGAAATTAAAAACTATACCCTTAACTTTGGTCCGCAACATCCTGCGGCGCATGGGGTTTTGCGTTTGATATTAGAGATGGATGGTGAGACTATCATGCGTGCTGACCCGCATGTTGGTCTATTACATCGGGGAACTGAAAAACTGGCAGAGCACAAGCCATTTAATCATTCTATTGGCTATATGGACCGTTTAGATTATGTGTCCATGATGTCGAATGAGCATGCCTACGTTTTAGCTATTGAGCGTTTATTGGGTGTAGATGTACCATTGCGTGCTCAATATATTCGCGTCCTATATGCTGAAATAACCCGCATATTGAACCACCTCATGTGGTTGGGGTCTCATGCTTTAGATGTGGGTGCAATGACGGTGTTTTTATATGCCTTCCGTGAGCGTGAAGATTTAATGGATTGTTACGAAGCAGTTAGCGGCGCCAGAATGCACGCCACCTACTTTAGACCAGGCGGGGTCTATCGCGACTTGCCTGAGCAAATGCCAAAATTTACGGCAGAACACAAGAAAAACGCTAAAGACATCAAACATCTTAATGCCAATCGTGACGGTTCACTATTAGATTTTATCGCTGATTTTTGTGACCGCTTTCCTAAATTGGTGGATGAATACGAAACCCTACTTACGGACAATCGTATCTGGAAACAACGCCTTGTAGGTATCGGTGTGGTTGACGCTGACAAAGCCCTACAAATGGGCTTTACTGGCCCCATGCTGCGTGGCTCAGGCATTGCCTGGGATCTGCGTAAAAAACAACCGTATGAAGTCTATGATAAGCTGCAATTTGATATACCGATAGGTACCGAAGGCGACAGTTACGATCGTTATTTGGTACGTATTGAAGAAATGCGCCAATCTTGCTCCATTATGCGTCAATGCATAGATTGGTTGCAAGAAAACCCCGGCATAGTCATTAGTGCAGACCATAAAGTAGCGCCTCCAACACGCGAAGAAATGAAGGACGACATGGAGTCCTTAATCCATCACTTCAAATTGTTCACAGAAGGCTATTGTGTCCCCAAAGGCGAAACCTACGCTGCCGTAGAGCACCCCAAAGGTGAATTTGGCATCTACCTCATATCAGACGGTGCCAATAAACCCTATCGCGTGAAAATTCGCGCCCCAGGTTTTGCCCACCTACAAGCAATGGACGAAATGGCGCGTGGACACTTGTTAGCAGATGTGGTGACCATTATCGGCACACAAGATATTGTGTTTGGTGAGATTGATAGGTAATTGGGAAGACAATGGCCAGCAAAAAACATACGCCCAATCCACTCATTGATCACAGTTTAGATCAAAGCGCGCACTATCCAGCAAATGGTGAGACTTTGTCGGACAGTGCCAAGTCACAAATTGATGACCATTTAAGTAAATATCCAGAAGATCAACGTATCTCAGCGGTTATGCCTGCCCTAACAATTGCCCAAAAGCAAAACGGTGGCCTATTGACCGAGGCTTTGATTGGCGAAGTCGCCGCATATATAGGCATCCCCAGTATTGCAGCGCAAGAGGTTGCTACTTTCTATTCTATGTATGGCAACGAATCCCCAGCTCAGTACAAAATATCCTTCTGCCACAACATATCCTGTATGCTCTGTGGCGGTGATGAACTACTGAAACACATCCAGAACAAACTCGGCATCAAACCCGGCGAAGTAACCCCTGACGGCAAATTCCTACTCAAAAAAGTGGAATGCCTCGGCGCCTGTGTCGGTGCACCGATGATGCTCATCGGTGACGAATACTATGAACACCTCACTCCTGAAAAAGTGGACACCATTTTGGACAATTTATAACACTATGAGACCATATAAATTGATACAAAGTAACTAATCAAGGCACCTTATTTGAAAAATATTAAAAAAACAGAAAAAAAAGAACGCTAAAGTCAAATCAAAGCGACCCTTGTCCGCGAGGAAAATTTTTTATTTCCCTGTTGTTTTTAATTTTTCATTATTAAGGAGAAACTTATGTCTAAAAATGTCGTTATACATTCTTACAAAGTAGCCTATGATTCAGGTTTTGCGCCCAATCCGTTTTGGGGTGTTTGCACTTTAGCAACGGGTATGCCGGAAATTCGCAGTAACATCGGATTTTCTGATTATAAAAAAAACGATACATGGCTTGCTGGTTTTGCCCCCAGAAAATTGTGCGAGAATGCAATATTGGGTAATGAAAAATTGGTTTATTTGATGAAAATCACTAGCAAAATGCCATTAAAGACATATTTTGATGATAAGGCATTTTCAGCAAAAAAGCCACAATTATGTGAGTGGTGTATAAAAAAACACGAAGAACACGAAATCTCTTTTTTATATGAAGGCTTTCATAGTGAAGGTATTACTGGCCAAAAAATGGAATCATTTCGTAGGGATTGTGAGCCTGAGGAATACGGAACTGCTTCACAATGCACATGTGCTGAGATTAGTCGGGTCAAGCAGGTGGGTGATAATATTTATGGGACAATAAAAGACGATGATTTAGGAGAACTGCCAGTGTATCTCTGTAATGTGGGTCATAGTTGGAAAGACTACCCCGGTGACGATGAAAATGTATTGCTATCCAATGAATTCTATTACTTTGGCAAAGAGGCTGTTAAAATATCGGAAGATTATATACCCAACGTGCCTACAAGGCCGTCAGCAAGTGGCTGTATGACCGTCGGCGAGGATGCATGCCGCTTTATTGACTATATTGAAGTCAACTATGAAAAAGGGGTTTTAGGCCGTCCGCATCTGTGGCCAGAGGGCGATGACTCATGGAAGAGCGTGTAATTATATTATTATAAAGAAGCGGATTAGTTTATGAAAATAATTATCAGTAGAAAAGGGCTTGATTCATCTAATGGTGGAGCTAGCCCTATATTTTGTGATGATGATGGGCGAATGGTGTCAGTGCCGATACCTGCTGATAATTCTTGTATAAAATACAGCGATATTCATTGGCAGAGCGAAGTCGGTGATAATAATCTGGGGAATGTTGTAAAACAATTGTCTCACAGCTCAATTAAATCAATTGATAAGTCAGTTAAGAGTGACGGCCTCACCCATTTGGATCCCGATTTGCGTTGGGACGCATTAGAGAGACAGCTAGGGCTGGAAGCCACTATTTGGACAAGCAGATGCTGCTCAAGCCCATCTGCAGAAACAGGGCGTTGGCAGAGGTGATTTGTTCCTATTCTTCGGCCGTTTCAGCCCTATTGAAGGAAGCAAGGAACGGTATAAGTGGAAAGAGGAGAGCAAGCATGTGATTTGGGGATGGTTGCAAATAGATGAAGTTCTTACCATAGGCAATGAAGTGAGTGCAGATATTAAAAGCAAGTATCCGTGGGCAATGTGCCACCCGCATTTTTCTCACCCGCAGAGAGGAGAAAAGAATACTGTTTATATTGCGCGCGAAAAATTAAGCCTCAATGGGGACACCGATTTGCCCGGTGCTGGTGTTTTTACGCACTTCTCAGAAGACTTACAATTAACTGATCCTGAGCAAAAACGCAGGAGTGTTTGGAAATTGCCAAAGTGGTTCTATCCAGACAATGGCAAAAAGCCCCTTACCTATCATGACAACATGGATAGATGGGAGAAAAAAAACGGTTGCGCGCAACTTCAATCTGCTCACATAGGGCAAGAATTTGTGCTGGACTGTGCTTCTTATCCAGAGGCTATGGGCTGGGTTCGGGACAAAATAGAAAAAAATAAATGGCAACAGTAGTACAAAACGAAGTGTGTTTTCGGTTTAATCACTTGGATAAGCCGTGGGATATTGATACCTATTTGGCGCAGGGCGGCTATCAGATGTTGCTTAGAGTGCTTAAGGGGGAGATTGATGCGGATACGGTGATTGAGGAGTTGAAGGTTTCCAATTTGCGCGGTCGTGGGGGTGCTGGTTTTCCTACAGGCTTAAAATGGACGTTTATGCCGCGCTTTCGTCCTGTGCAAAAATATATTTTGTGTAACTCAGATGAAGGGGAGCCCGGTACGTGTAAGGATCGGGATATTATGCGCTTTAATCCGCATCAGTTGATTGAGGGGATGGCGATTTCTGGCTTAGTGTTGGGCGCGACACAGGGTTATAACTATGTACGCGGTGAGTTTGTTGAGCCGATTAACCGCTTTAATGATGCGCTTAAACAGGCGTATGAGCGCGGTTTTCTGGGCAAAAACATTCAGGGCAGTGGGCGTGATTTTGATTTGTACTACCATGCAGGCAGCGGTGCGTATATTTGCGGTGAAGAGACTTCATTGATTGAGTCCTTAGAGGGCAAGAAGGGGCAGCCGCGCTTTAAGCCACCATTTCCAGCCAGTTTTGGTTTATATGGCAAGCCTACGGTGGTGAATAATACGGAGACGCTGGCGTCTATTCCGCCTATTTTGGAGAAAGGGGGGCAGTGGTTTCAGGATTTAGGGATGCCTAACTCTGGTGGTGCAAAGCTGTTTTGTATGTCGGGGCATGTGAATAATCCGGGCAACTATGAGGTGCGCATGGGGACACCATTTGCAGATTTATTAGAATTGGCTGGTGGTATGCGCGGTGGCAAAAAGCTTAAAGCAGTTATTCCGGGTGGTTCTTCAACGCCGGTTATTCCTGCAGAAGCGGCAATGAATATGACAATGGATTTTGATTCTATCGGTAAAGCAGGGTCTATGCTGGGAGCAGGCTCAGTGATTATCATGGATGAAACCACGGATATGGTTCGGGTGCTGGAGCGATTGACCCATTTTTATTTTGATGAGTCTTGTGGACAGTGTACACCGTGTCGTGAGGGCACGGGTTGGCTGTATCGCACAGTGAAGCGTATCTGCGCAGGTCAAGGGCGTATAGAGGATTTAGATTTGTTATGCAATGTGTCTAATAATATTGATGGGCATGTGATTTGCGGATTGGGTGATGCGGCAGCGGTGCCTGTGGTGAGTTTTATTAAACATTTTAGAGAAGAATTTGAGGACTATATCTACAAAGCGAGTAGCAAGGCAAGTTGAAGCAATATTAGGTAAGCATGAATAAGATTACGATAGATGGCAAGACAGTAGTAGCTCAAGAGGGGCAGATGCTAATTGATGTTGCTGATAGCGCAGGCATTCATGTGCCACGATTTTGCTATCATTCACACTTGTCGGTAGCGGCGAATTGTCGGATGTGCTTGGTGGAAGTAAAAGGGGGACGCAAGCCAGTTCCTGCTTGTGCAACACCGGTGTCTGCTGGTATGGTAGTCAATACCAAGTCAAAAGTGGCGCGTGATGCGCAGCGCTCGGTGATGGAGTTTTTGCTCATCAATCATCCTTTAGATTGCCCGATTTGCGATCAGGGTGGCGAATGTGAATTGCAGGATGTGTCATTAGAGTTTGGTGCCGGTATATCGCGGTATAGCGAGGCCAAACGGGTGGTGCCTAAGAAAGATATAGGGCCGTTGATAGAAACAGATTTAACGCGCTGTATTCATTGTACACGTTGCGTGCGCTTCGGTAAGGAGATTGCCGGCATTCAAGAGTTGGGTATGGTGGGACGTGGCGAGTTTAGCGAAATTGGCACGTTCTTAGAAGGCAGCGTTGATTCAGAGTTATCGGCTAATGTGATTGACGTATGTCCAGTTGGTGCGTTGACGTCTAAGCCTTTTCGGTATTCGGCGCGTCCTTGGGAGTTGATGGAGCGCGTAGGCATTGCCGGACATGATAGTGCTGGTTCACACTTGAGTTATCACATTAAGGACAATGAAATTAAGCGAGTGGTGCCTAAAGCGTGTGCTGATATAAATGAAGTGTGGCTATCTGATCGGGATCGCTTTTCTTATGAAGGCCTACAGACTGATAGCCGCTGTCTATACCCACAAATTAGGGTGGGCGATTGTTTGCAGATCGTTTCATGGGAGCAGGCTTTAGACGCTGCTGCTGAGGTGATTAACCAGCATAAAAGTGTACAGGTATTAGCAAACGAGAGCGCAACGGTTGAGGAGTTGTTTTTACTCAAAGGGTTAGCAGCGCATAAACCCAATGGTGCGATGGATACGCGCCTCAATCAGAGTCGCTTTGAAATGCGTTATGATGCCTTAGCTTCATTACCAACGTTAGAGCAGGTGGGTTATGCTGTAGTGATTGGTTCACATCTTACTCATGAGCATCCAATGATTGCGCATCGGTTACGGCAAGGTAATGTGCCCGTGTTGTCCATTGCTCAGCAACATTATGATTGGCGTATACAGTCTGCACAATACCTGGCGATAGCGCCACAAGAGTGGCTGCAGTGGGTTCAACAATTAGTGAAAGCAGCTTTGGTATATAAAAAGCACAACCAGCAAGTTAGTGCGTTAAAGTTAGATGATGTAGAAGTAACACCATTGGTGGCAGAATATGCCGAAAAATTATTGACAATACAATCACCACATATATTTTTAGGCAATGCGGTCTTACAACATCCACACTTATCAGCCATATACGGATTATTGCAAGCGCTAACGCAGCTGAGCATTGAAGTTACGGTGCTATCACCACAGGCAAACACAATGGGAGCACAACAGTTGAAGTGCCATGGTTTTGGTAGTGATGCACAACTAATCATGGCTGATAGTGCTGAGTCGGTGCTGATTATGCACGGTATTTCTGCACAGGATACCTTGTTTTCTGAGAAGTTAGTAGCACGTATGGAGCGCGGGACAGTGGTTGCACTGTGTCATACTATGGATGATAGTATTAAAGCGCATGCAGATATTGTTTTGCCGATTGCTACCTGTGCAGAAACTTCGGGTACTTTTGTGAATATCACAGGGTTATGGCAGTCTTTTGCTGCGGTAGTCAAGGCACCTGCTGAGGTTAAACCTTGTTGGAAGGTTTTACGTGTACTTGCCAATCATTTAGGCATAGACTGTACTTATATGGATAGTCGCAGTGTGCGTGATGCGGCTCAGCAAACAGTCAGCGAGGGTTCAGATTGTGATGTAGAGCCATTAGTAATGAGTGAATGCTTAGAGTTGAGGGGTCAGGTTATGGTATATAGTCATCCCTTTGCTATTGACTCCGTAGTGCGCGCTGCTCCTGCGCTACAAGAAACGCACATAGCACAAGATGCCAGTTATATACGGGTGCATAGTGGTAGCCCCTTGGCTGAATTGGAGGAGTGTACAGTGGAGAGTATGCATCATAAAATGAGCCTTCCTGTTAAGGCAAGCGCAGATGTTGCTGAAGGTGTTATATTGCTCCCTATTGCCTGCTATCAGGCGTTGCAATCTCCACAAAAAGTACGTATTTTGGATAAGGATATGGATGTCCTGCATTACGGGTAATTATGTTTGATCAGCTGACTGCTTTATTGCAAGTTGTTGTGCCTTGGGAATTGGCATTGGCAATTACCTTTTTGACGCAAGCGCTGGTTGTCGTTGCGCCTGTTATGTTAGGCGTTGCATACCTGACCTATGCAGAGCGTAAAATTATTGGTTATATGCAAGTGCGCCTGGGACCTAATCGAGTGGGACCGAAGGGCTGGTTGCAGCCTATTGCCGATGCAGTCAAGTTGTTATTCAAAGAGATAATTATTCCCTCACAATCCAACAATTGGTTGTTTATTATTGCGCCTATGTTGTCTATTGGCCCTGCAGTTGCTGTATGGGCAGTGGTGCCTTTCGGTGAAGGGATGATGGTGTCTGATATTGATGCAGGGTTGTTATACATTTTAGCAGTGGGCTCTATCGGTGTATACGGGGTGATTGTTTCAGGCTGGGCATCTAACTCAAAATATGCTTTTTTAAGTGCCGTGCGTGCCTCTGCACAGATTGTCTCTTATGAAATTGCGATG
The DNA here is from genome assembly GCA_965219665.1 of Gammaproteobacteria bacterium. Lineage (GTDB taxonomy): Bacteria > Pseudomonadota > Gammaproteobacteria > CAKMZV01 > CAKMZV01 > CBDCOD01. The sequence goes on from CBDCOD010000024.1 coordinate 202,150, forward strand.
GGCTTTGCGATGGTGACTGTATTGATGGTGTCTAAGTCTATGAATATGAGTACCATTGTTGAAGGGCAAGCCGGCGGCATTTGGAACTGGTATTGGATTCCGTTGTTTCCTATGTTTATTGTCTATTTTATCTCTGGGGTGGCAGAAACAAACCGAGCCCCTTTTGATGTGGCAGAGGGTGAGTCTGAAATTGTTGCAGGCTTCCATGTTGAGTATTCTGGTATGGCATTTGCGGTATTTTTCCTTGCTGAATATGCCATGATGATACTTATTGCGTTGCTGACGGCGGTTCTGTTTTTAGGGGGATGGCATTCGCCTTTTGAAGGATTAGGGTTTTTAGAAACGCTGACTGCTTTTGTGCCTGATACCGTGTGGTTATTAGCAAAAACAGCTTTGATGTTGTTTTTCTTTTTATGGTTTCGTGCGACTTTTCCGCGTTATCGTTATGATCAAATTATGCGTTTGGGTTGGAAGGTTTTTATACCATTGACTTTGTTTTGGGTATTTGTCGTAGGCTTTATGGACTATTTCGAAATAGGACCTTGGTTTTAAGGGGAGCATATGTGGCAGTTTATTAAACACCAAATTAAAAGTTTTACGCTCTGGGAATTGCTCAAAGGCTTGGGTGTTACGGGGCGCTATTTGTTTAAGCGCAAAGCAACGATTCAATTTCCAGAGGAGCGCACGCCTCTATCGCCTCGCTTTCGTGGCAAGCATGCGCTGCGCCGCTACCCTAATGGAGAGGAACGCTGCATTGCCTGTAAATTATGTGAGGCAGTATGCCCTGCTAATGCGATTACCATTGAATCAGAGCAGCGAGAGGATGGTACACGCCGTACTACGCGCTATGATATTGATATGTTTAAATGTATCTATTGTGGCTTTTGTGAAGAAGCATGTCCAGTGGATGCTATTGTAGAGACTCGTGTATTTGACTATCATTTTGAAGACGGCAACTATCGGGTGATGACCAGAGAGTTGCTGTTGGAAATGGGCGACAAACATGAGGCGCAAATTGCAGCTGATCGTGCTGTCGAGGCTGCCTATCGTTAGGTGATTGGTGGCGCAAAATGATTAAATGAGATAATGAATAAGCATGTTTGAGCAGTTACTTTTTTATGGATTTGCAGCCTTGACGGTGTTAGCAGCAGTGCTGTTAATTAGCGCCCGTAATCCGGTGCAGGCCGCCTTATTTTTGGTGCTGTGCTTTGTGTCGTGTGCAGGCATTTGGATTTTATTACATGCCGAATTTTTGGGTATCGTGCTTATACTGGTTTATGTTGGTGCCGTGATGGTTCTGTTTTTGTTTGTGATTATGATGTTAGATATCAATATCACGATATTGCGAGAAGGCTTTGCCAGTTATTTGCCCACGGGTATCGTGGTCTCACTGGTGATTCTGGTCGAATTTATCATTCTGTTTAATGCCGATTTGTTCACTAAGACACAGGCAGTTCAGATTGCAGGAGCCATTGTAGAAGGCTCCAATACGAAACAGTTGGGGCATTTGCTTTATACACAGTATTTGTATCCAGTGGAGTTAGCGGCGGTACTATTAACCATAGCGATTGTAGCGGCAATCGCGCTGACCTTACGGCGCAGACCAGGGCACCAAGCGCGTTATCAAAATATTGCAGAGCAGGTCAAAGTACAAGCTAAAGATCGGGTTAAAGTAGTGCAGATGGAAACAGATATTTCGCGTAAACATCCGCATCAAAAGGGCGAATAAGTATGGTGGGTTTAACAGAGGTTCTAATTTTTGGTGCAGTGCTGTTTACCGTCAGCATGGCAGGTATGTTTCTGAATAGGAAAAATGTTATTATGCTATTGCTGTGCATTGAACTTATGTTGCTGGCAATCAATACTAATCTGGTTGCCTTTTCTTTCTTTTTGGGGGATTTGCAGGGGCAAGTTTTTGTATTTTTTATCTTGACCGTAGCAGCAGCGGAGGCTGCTATTGGGCTGGCTATTTTGGTTGTACTATTCCGTGCTAAGCGTAGCATTAATGTCGCTGATTTGAATGTATTAAAAGGGTAAAACGTGAGTTTGTATAGTTGGAGTTTAGTCGTATTACTTTCGCCTTTGATAGGGTCGTTGGTGGCGGGCCTATTAGGGCGTAAAATAGGTCGAGTGGGCGCGCACAGTGCGGCGATTGGATCGGTTGCATTGGCTATGCTTGGCTCTTTCGTGGTTTTTTATCAGGTGGTTATCCAAAAGGCAGGTGGGCTCAATGTCAACTTGTATGAGTGGGCGCGGGTTGGTGACTATGTGTTTGCAATTGGACTATTGATTGACTCCTTATCAGCTACCATGATGGTTGTGGTAACTTTTGTATCGCTGATGGTGCATATTTATACGATTGGCTATATGGATCATGATGAAGACTACCCACACGATAATCCATATTATCAGCGCTTTTTTAGCTATATTGCCTTGTTTACCTTTGCCATGCTGACATTGGTTATGTCCAATAATTTCTTACAGCTCTTTTTTGGCTGGGAGGCAGTCGGTTTGGTGTCGTACTTGCTCATTGGCTTTTATATGAAGCGTCCTTCCGCTATTGCAGCAAATCTCAAGGCTTTCTTGGTTAACCGAGTAGGAGATTTTGGGTTTTTATTAGGGATTGCAGGGGTGCTGTTAGTTTTTGGTACTTTAGATTATGCGGTATTTTTTCAAGCATTAGATAGTGAAGCAGCGCACAGTACATTAGAAGTTGTTGCCGGTGTTGAGTGGCTGGCGGTAACAGTGATTGGATTGCTCTTGTTTGTTGGTGCTATGGGTAAATCAGCGCAAATGCCCTTGCATGTGTGGTTGCCAGAGTCTATGGAAGGTCCAACGCCTATTTCAGCATTGATTCATGCAGCAACCATGGTGACAGCGGGTATTTTTATGGTGGCGCGGCTTTCGCCATTATATGAATTATCAGAGGTCGCTTTGTCTACCATGCTGATTATTGGTTCGTGCACCGCTCTATTTATGGGGATACTGGGCATTGTCCAGAATGATATTAAACGAGTGGTCGCATACTCCACGCTATCACAATTAGGCTATATGGTTGCCGCGTTGGGTGCATCTGCCTATGCTTTAGGCTTTTTTCATGTGGTTACGCATGCCTTTTTCAAAGCGCTCCTGTTCTTAGCAGCAGGTTCCGTTATTCTGGGTATGCACCATATGCAAGATATTCGCCAGATGGGGGGCTTAAGAAAGTATATGCCTATTACGTGGTTGTGTATGCTGGTGGGTTCCTTATCCCTTATTGGGATACCAGGCTTCTCTGGGTTCTTTTCTAAAGACTCGATTATTATTGCAATTTCGCATTCAGATCAATTTGGTGCAGGCTTTGCGTATTTTGCGGTGCTTGGCGGTGTTTTTATTACCGCGCTGTATTCATTTAGAATGTTTTTTATCGTATTTCATGGCAAGGAAAGCTCCCACGTACAACACCATACGCCGCATGAATCGCCTTGGGTGGTTACCTTACCCCTTATTATTTTGGCAGTGCCTTCTGTATTTATCGGCGCAATAGCAGTAGGAGACTGGGTATTTGGCACGTATTTTGCCGATAGTATTTTTGTAGCACCTAATCACACTGCCTTGCAGAAGATGGCAGAAGACTATCATGGGGTAGCTGCTATGATTCAGCATGGCTTAGTAACCGCGCCGTTTTATCTGGCAGTTGCTGGGGTTGCTATGGCATGGTTCCTATTTGTACGTGCGCCACACATTCCGCAGCAGCTATCGGAGCGCTTCCAGTCTGTGCATCAATGGTTAAATAATGCTTATGGTTTTGATGCGCTCAATGACTGGTTATTTGTTGGTGGTTCAAAGCGCTTAGGGCAGGTGTTTTGGCAAGTAGGTGATGTGCGGGTGATTGATGATGGTATTGTTAATGCTGGATCTAAAGGCGTAGCAGCTATAGCAGGTTCTATACGCCACTGGCAAACAGGTTACTTATACCATTATATTTTTGTAACGATTATTGGGCTGATGGCGATGCTATCATGGCTCCTTTTGGTTTAAGAAGCATGCAAGCTGTACAGACGCAAATAAGTGCAATACCTTTGATTTTGCTAGAGCAAAAAATGATTGTAATACGGCTGAAAAGAGTAGCGTAAGGATATAGACAAATAATATGGGTTTTCCGATTTTATCTTTATTGATTTTTGCACCAGTGGCAGCGGCGATTGCCTGCTTGCTGTGCGGCGATCAGCGCGCGCAATTAGCGCGCTATATTGCCGTAGGTTCTAGTGCAGTGATATTTTTTGTGTCATTATTACTGTATACGTATTTTGACACCAGCACAGCACAGATGCAGTTTGTTGAGCGCATGCCATGGATTAATACTTTCAATATTGAGTATTATTTGGGTATAGATGGCTTGTCTATGCCCCTTATTATTTTGTCCACATTCTCTACGTTTATTGCTATCCTTTCGGCATGGGATGTCATTAAAGATCGTGCTGCGCAGTACATGGCAGCTTTTCTCATGCTCGAAGGCATGATGGTGGGCGTTTTTGCTGCTTTAGATGCCATTTTGTTTTATGTTTTTTGGGAAGCATTACTTATCCCCATGTTTTTGATTATCGGTATTTGGGGCGGTCCCAATAGAGTGTATGCGACGATTAAATTTTTCTTATACACCTTTTTTGGCTCTGTATTTATGCTGGTGGCATTTATCTACTTGTTTTCACAAACGGACAGCTTTTCCATAGAGGTCTTTCATGATACACCGCTGAGCATGCTTGCGCAGACGTGGATATTTTTTGCATTTTTCGCTGCTTTTGCTGTAAAAATACCAATGGTTCCGGTGCATACTTGGCTGCCGGATGCACACGTTGAAGCACCAACGGCGGGTTCGGTTATTCTGGCTGCTGTTCTATTAAAAATGGGCGGCTATGGTTTTGTACGTTTTAGTATGCCGATTGTGCCAGATGCTGCACAGGCGTATGACTGGTTTATGATTGCGCTCTCATTAGTTGCTATTATTTATATTGGCTTCATTGCTTTAGTGCAGCAGGATATGAAAAAATTAGTTGCTTATTCCTCTATTTCACATATGGGCTTTGTAACCTTGGGGCTTTTTATTATTTGGGCTTTAGATGCACAAAATAGCGATCCCTCAGCTGCTCAGTTAGGTATTGAAGGGGCGATGATGCAAATGATTTCGCATGGTTTTATCTCCGCAGCCATGTTTTTAGGGATAGGCGTGCTATACGATAGAGTGCATTCGCGTCAAATTAAGGATTATGGTGGTGTTGTTAATGTTATGCCGCGCTTTGGTTTGTTTGCCGTATTATTTGCGATGGCGAATGCAGGGTTGCCAGGTACTTCAGGGTTTGTTGGGGAGTTTATGGTTATTTTGGCTGCATTTCAAGCCAATTTCTGGTACGGTTTTTTAGCAGCGATAACGCTTATTCTCGGGGCAAGTTATACACTGTGGATGGTCAAGCGAGTTATGTACGGTACTGTGGTGCATGATGTAGTTCACACCATGAAGGATTTATGTGCTCGGGAATTATTTATTATGATTGTGCTTGCATTGTTAGTAGTGGTTTTTGGTGTGTGGCCAGATCCGATTATTGAGGTAATGCATGCTTCTGTTAAGCAGTTAATTGAGCAATCTTTTACAACAAAGGTGATTGAATGAGAGCAATGAACATATATGTTTTTCTATTAATCGGAGGTTTGCTACTGAGTGGGTGTGGTCGATACGGTATATCAGGGTCTGGTTACGATGACGATAGCATCGTTTCCAATACAACAGCTAGCACAACCATAGAAACGGCCATTGCCTTGCGCTCGGTTGATAGTACAGAGTTTGAAGAGACTTATAAAACCAGCTTAGAGTTATATGATAGTAGCATTAGTGTTTTGGCTGGAGGTGTTCTGGAAGATGCTGACGGTGTTGTTGCACTTCCTGTCTTTGCATCAGCGGATGATAGTGCAGCAAGCAATGAGGCGGCATTTTCTCGAGCGAATACGCAAGAGCAGGGGGTTGACGAATTAGACCGTATGCGTGTTATTCAGCAGCAAGCCACTTCAGTCATCGCATTAGCACGAGTTTATGATGGCTATGGTGACTTTTTTATAGCAGAATCTGGTGTACAAACCACCAACCAGCAGACCTACAATGGGGTTGATTTTTGGGAAATACAACAAAATACGGCAGTAAAAACGGCTTCTATAACAACCAGTTTTGCAGTAAAAGGGCTCTACCAATATACCACGCAAAGCACCTCACATATATTTGCACTTTCTGGGAGTAACTTTGCTTGGGGTGATTGGTTTACGTGGTGGGGTTATGGGGGGCAACGCCGCCTATCAATCAGTCATTTAAATCCCATTGAACCTGCCGCGCTCAATAATATAGCAATAGATGGTACTCTGATTTCTTCCAGAAGAATTGACAATCATTTGTACCTGGTTAGTCGCTATGCACCTAATATATCCAGTCGCATTCCACACCCGTATTCAGCCAATGAGCAACACCGTCGCAACAATCGTGCGTGGATTCGCGATGCAAATTTGGCCGATCTCATGCCCACTATGACTATTAATGGCACAACAAGTGCTCTAACAACAGAAGCATGTTTAGTTTCTCCTTATGCGGATAGCAGGGTAGGGTATATCATCAGTATGAGCCACATCGATCTCAATGATCCAACGCAAGTGAGTACAATCTGCTACACAGGGAGTGCGCGGGTGCTTTATGCCTCAGAAAATGCACTGTATGTAGGGAGTTCTCGCTATAGTCAAGGTGACTATAACAGTCGCATTGAAACGACTGAAATCCACCGTTTTGCCTTAGAACCAACTGGTGCGCGCTATACAGGTTCTGCCCAAGTATTAGGTGGGTTAGGGTGGAATGCGCAACAAGCCGCTTTTCGGCTGGCTGAGCGTGACGGGCACCTATTAGTGGTAAGTTATCTTTCCCAAAGAGCACGTGACATATTAGTTAATAGCACGAACACGGGCGGATTTTATATTAATGCAGATGCTCCCTCACCTACAATGCTGTCTGTTTTTGAAATTGGTGACACCGCCATGACTTTAGTCAATCAGTTGCCCAATGCTGCCGCGCCTGATCCGATTGGTAAGCCAGATGATCGAATTTATGGCGTGCGCTTTACGCAAGATGAACTATTTATAGTAACATTTGATCGCATAGACCCCTTGTATCGGATTGATATTAGTGAGGTAGGCTCGCCTATCCAGACAGCTGCTTTAGAAATTGATGGGGTCTCAGACTACTTACATCCCTTAGGGAATGGACTGCTGTTGGGGGTAGGCTACGATACAACTAATATTCTATCCGTTAATACCACGCTCACCATACGGCAGGGAGTGAAATTGTCTTTATTCCGTACGGACGCTGTTGGTGAAGTGTCTGAATTAGAGACGGTAGTTATTGGTGAACAAGGCAGTTATTCACCTGCTGCAGTGAATCATTTGGCTTTTCAAGCTTTTGCTGTTCCGCAAGACCCGCATATAGTACGCTTTTCGCTCCCAATCCAAGTGAACGACAATTCTGGTGACCCGTCCACTGCTGAGGATGACTGCTCTGGGAGGACACGCTATAGCCGCTGGTATCAAACTGCACTGTTCGTTTATGAGGTAGATACTGAGCAGCCAAATCCTACGCTTACACAGCGCGATAAAATTGTTGCAGCAACGCGTAGCAATTGTGATGGCTCACGGCAACGCTCTGCCTATCATGATAGAAGTATTTTGTCTGAAAATGCAACATACTATATCCATCAAAACGCCATTCTTTCCAGCGATCTCATTCCCTAAGTACCTGTTTTATGTTTCTTGTTCCTGAAATTATTATTCTTATTGCTGCCCTGTCAGCACTGATGGCAGAAGTGTTTGTTGGCAAACGCTATCCAATGCTCGCCTACTTTATTGCGCAGATTACCTTTGTAGTTGTATTCATTTGGACGGTGATTTATGGAGTAGATTCTCGGATAGCTTTCTTTGATGGTGGTTTTATAAGAGATCAGTTTGGTGATGTGCTGAAGTTAGTGATATACGCCATAACCGCCCTAACGTTGATCTATTCGCAGCGCTACCTTATTGATAGAGGGATGATGCGTGGAGAATTTTATGCCATGATTCTATTCGCTGTTTTAGGTATGCAGGTGCTCATATCCGCTGGTAATTTACTGACTATTTACATGGGGTTAGAGATTATGTCCTTGTCCATCTATGCTTTAGTTGCTTGGCGTCGACAAGTTTTAACGGTGACCGAAGCAGCGATGAAATACTTTGTTCTGGGGTCAATAGCCTCCGGCATGTTGCTCTATGGCATGTCTTTGGTTTATGGCGCAACGGGTAGTTTATCGATATCTACCATTGCCTATGAAGTCATTGCACAGGGGTTGACCTCCACATTAGTTTTTCAGTTTGGCTTGGTATTCCTGTTAGTGGGTGTAGCATTTAAGGTAGGTCTAGTTCCCTTTCACATGTGGATGCCCGATGTATATCAAGGTGCACCCAGCACTGTAACACTTTTTATAGCAACCGCCTCTAAATTAGCCGCCTTCTCTATGCTCATTCGGTTATGGGTGGAAGCGTTAGGCACTACCTTAGAGAGTGTGCAGACTTTGCTTATTGTGTTGGCCGTTCTCTCTATCATCATTGGGAATGTTATTGCCATTGCGCAACATAATCTCAAGCGTATGCTTGCTTACTCGGCCATTGCACACATGGGATTCATGTTGTTAGGAATCTTATCAGGCAGTCAAGAGGGCTATGCTGCTGCGATGTATTATGCTATCATTTATGCGGTTATGGGAACTGCTGGCTTTGGTTTACTAACTATTTTGGCGGATAAATCCAGTGAGCGTGATACCTTTGACGACATCCAAGGCTTAGCAACTCAATCACCATGGTTAGCAGCCCTCATGTTGGTGGTGATGTTCTCTATGGCAGGCATCCCACCAACGGTTGGGTTTTATGCTAAATTAACGGTATTGCAGGCAGTTATTCAGGCTGATTTAGTATGGCTTGCAATCTTGGCAGTAGTGTTTTCCGTGGTTGGCGCTTTCTACTATCTGCGTGTTATCAAGAAAATGTTTTTTGATCAATCTAAAAGAGATACCCCTATTCCTTCTCTGCCTGTTTCTGTAAAACTTTTTGCAACGGCAAATGTTGCAGCTTTAGTCCTTTTTGGCATATTCCCAGAACCTATCATTAGATGGTGTCAGGCGGCATTTGGTCTGTAGTTGGCGCATTTTTTAATATGTCTGGTGGAATAATAATCGGTTTGTTGCTGTGCTTGGTCTTGGCAAATTTGCCGTGGCTAAGTGACCGGTTTTTGCTACTCGGTGAAGTGCTGCCACAAAAAAAGCGCTGGCTATGGCGGCTAATGCAGTGGGGAATATATTTAATTGCTGCTGCGGCTATTATGTTCGGCTTAGAGCGCTATTACACAGGCAAGAATACAGAGCAGGATTGGGAACTCATAGTGAGCGCTCTATTGCTATTTATCATTTTTGCCTTTCCAGGTTTTATTTACCGCCTATACAAAAAATAATTGAGTAAGACCCATACAGGTTTTACACATAGATTGCTTACATATATTGGAGTTACACATTGTCTCACAGCACACACTTACGAAATATTGCTATTATTGCGCACGTTGATCACGGAAAAACAACTTTGATTGACCAATTGCTCAAACAATCAAGCACATTAAAAGAGCGCCAAAAATTAGCGGAGAGAGCAATGGACTCCAATGCCTTAGAGCAAGAAAGAGGAATCACCATCTTAGCTAAAAACACGGCTATTAGTTGGAAGGATTATCATATTAACATTATTGATACACCAGGGCATGCCGACTTTGGTGGAGAAGTTGAGCGGGTATTATCGATGGTAGATGCGGTGCTTTTATTGGTAGATGCCGTTGATGGTCCTATGCCACAAACCCGCTTTGTAACACAAAAAGCCTTTGCACATGGTTTGAATCCGATTGTAGTTATCAATAAAATTGATCGGGACGGTGCGCGCCCTGAGTGGGTGATGGATCAAGTCTTTGACCTATTTGATAGCCTCGGTGCAACCGATGAGCAGTTAGATTTTAAGGTGGTTTACGCTTCAGCAATACAAGGCTTTGCCAGTTTAGATGAGCAAGCTACAGGCGGGGATATGCAGCCACTATTTGAAACAATTGTTTCTACGGTATCACCACCCGATGTGCAATTAGACGCACCGCTTCAGTTACAAGTGAGTCAGTTGGACTATAGCCCATACCTTGGAGTAATGGGCATAGGGCGGATTAAGCGCGGCAGAATGCAGAGTAATATGCAAGTCAGCGTTATAGACGGAACGGGTAAGAAAACATCGGGGCGGATTTTAAAAATATTTGGCTTTCATGGGTTAGAGCGTATTGAGCGACAGCAAGCAGAAGCAGGTGAGATTATTGTTTTTTCAGGATTAGAGAAGGTGCAAATTTCAGCAACAGTCTGTGACCCAGATTGTATAGAAGCGTTACCAGATCTACAGGTAGATGAGCCAACCGTTTCAATGAACTTCTTGGTAAATACTTCGCCCTTTTGCGGCAAAGAAGTAAAGGGTGGTACTTCCTCACGCAGGCTGCGAGAACGCTTAGAACAAGAACTATTGCATAATGTGGCATTACGTGTAGAAGACACAGACGATACTGAAAAATTCAAGGTATCTGGACGCGGTGAATTACACTTAGGCATTCTGATTGAAAATATGCGCCGTGAAGGCTATGAAATGGCAGTATCACGCCCTGAGGTGGTGATACGTCAGTCTGAGGATGGCAGCTATGAAGAGCCTTACGAAAACGTGTTGGTTGATGTAGAGCAAGCGCATCAAGGTGCTTTAATGGAATTGTTAGGCGAGCGTCGTGCCGAATTAAAAAACATGCAAACAGATGACAGAGGGCGGGTGCAAATGCAGTATTTAGCTCCTGCGCGTGGTTTGATTGGATTACAAACACTTTTTTTAACTATTACATCAGGAACTGGACTGCTATACCGCTCTTTCAGTCATTATGGTGCCTATAATCCAGAAGAAATTGGTCAGCGCAATAATGGTGCCATGATTTCCAATGCCAATGGCAAGGCGTTGGCTTATGCCCTTTTTAACCTGCAAGAGCGTGGACAACTCTTTATTGGGCACGCAGAAGAAGTGTATGAAGGCATGGTGATAGGTATTCACAGCCGCGACAGTGACTTAGTCGTCAATCCGCTAAAAGCAAAACAACTGACCAATATCCGTGCGGCAGGCACTGATGAAAATTTGATTCTCACGCCGCCTATCCGAATGACCTTAGAGCAGGCATTAGAATTTATAGATGATGATGAATTGGTTGAAGTCACACCGCAAAGTATTCGGATCCGTAAGAAACACCTATTAGAAAGTGACCGCAAGCGCGCTTCTCGCAGTAGTTAATCTGAGCGTGTTAGTCATCGTATAGGCTTATAGCTGTACGAGGCAGTAAGCGACTGTCACGCTGCGCCCTGTCGCAGGATGTGGCGTTTCTATCCTTCTTATAGCGCTTTCGCTTACAGTGTGTAATTAGAAATGGATGCTCATTTTTTCAGAGCGCCCACCAGTGTGTTGGCATTGTGGCGTAGCAAATCAAGATAGGTCGCAGCAGGTCCCTCTTTTTCAGAGAGTGCAGTGTATAACTTGCCACCAATCGTTGCATTGGTTTCACTGGCAATTTGCTTAATGAGGCGTGCATCCGTTATGTTTTCAATAAAAATAGCAGAAATTGTATTCACTCGCATTTGTTGGATTAAGTTGGCAACTTCTTGGGCTGAGGCTTCTGATTCGGTGCTCAGACCTTGTGGCGCGTAAAAATGTAAGCCATAGTCTCGAGAAAAATACTGAAAAGCATCGTGAGAGGTCACAACGGAGCGCTTATGGTTCGGCAGGGCTGTAATCATGGTGTTAATCTCGGCATGGAGGGCTTTAAGCTGCGCTATATAGTGATCACGATTAGCAGAAAAAACAGACGCTTGAGCGGGTAGAGCCTGAATCAACGCGTCTGCAATATTGTTCACATACGTTATCGCTACTAAAGGGCTCATCCAAGCATGTGGGTCAACTGCTCCATGCTGATGACTCTCATGATGCGCGTCAACCACCTTATGATCATCGCCGTCGTGGTGGCTTTTATGATCATCATGCCGTGTTGTGCGTAGTCGTCTGCATCCTCTTTACACGGCACAGAGCGCCCCTTAAAGCAAATGGGGGTTATGCCTTGTGTTGCTACTGCCATAATGCCATTAAAAGAGGCCGCTTCCGATAACCGCGCCAGCCAGCCCTCAAACGCTAAACCATTTATAAATAGAATGCGCGCTTCCTTAACGGCTTTAGCATCCTGCGGCGTGGGTCTATAAACATGGGAGTCACCATTTCTACCCACCAGCACGGCCACTGTGACATGTGCCCCACCGATGCGTTCAACCATATCCCCTAAAATAGAGAACGTTGCAACAACGGGAATAGGTTTAGCAGCAGCGGTCATCGTTGCCAATGACAAGGATAAAGCGATTGCTGTAATCAGGGATGAGAAGTAGGCTGATGCCGTTCTTAATGTGTGTGAGTGAATAGAATGCATGATGTATTTTTATTGTTGTATAGAAAGTTTACGCTTCAAAATGTCGGCGTGGCACTATTTTTGTTATCAAGCCTCCGACAGGACCAAAGAGAATAGAAAGGCAGTACAGACCACCTGCAATCAATATGATGGCAGGCCCTGAAGGTAAGCCAAAATGATAGGAGGTGAGCAACCCAATAAAGCTAGAAAGCATCGCGAACAGCGCAGCAAAACCGATTAAACCGCCTATTCCAGCAGCCCAAAATCGCGCAGCGGCAGCAGGCAATATCATAATCCCAACTGCCATCAAGGTTCCAAGTGCGTGAAATCCGGCGATAAGATTGGTCACTACCAAGGTTAAAAATACAAAATGCGTGGTTGCGCTCACCTTGCTCACGGATTGGAGAAACTGTGAATCGGCACACTCAAGCACTAATGGACGAAAAAATAAGGCGAGAGTCACTGTAGAGAAACTGGCGAACAAGCACAGCAGAATAAGCGCTGCATTATCTAATGCAAGCACTGTTCCAAATAACACGTGCATTAAGTCTACGTTGCTTCCACGTGTGGAAACAATCAACACACCCAGTGCCAGTGAAATAAGGTAGAAGGCAGCAAGACTGGTATCTTCTTTTAGTACGGTAACCCGCGTCACTAAACCTGATCCTAAAGCGACAATCATGCCTGCAACCAATCCACCAATAGTCATGGCGCCCAAAGACAGTCCAGAGATTAAATAGCCAATAGCAGCACCGGGCAGAATGGCATGTGCCATAGCATCACCGGTTAAACTCATGCGACGGAGCATGAGAAAGACACCAACTGGAGTTGCGCCAATTGAAATGGCAATGGATCCCAGTAAGGCGCGCCGCATAAAGCCAAATTCTATAAATGGCATGAACAGGGCCTCCCATATTGGATCGCCAATGGAGTCCCAAATCACGCAACGTTCCTATTACAGATATGCGGCGTGTTCGTGTTTACACACGCTTCACACATTTGACGAGCGCGATTTAGGTTATCGGTGTTTATGACCGTCTCGGTTGAACCATGCGCAACCAGCTCACGTGCCAACATAAGTGATTGAGGAAAATAGCTGCGAACCATACCATAATCATGCAACACAGTCAGAACCGTTCTGCCCTCGTTGTGCCACCTTTGAATAATGTCAATCAAATCATCTATTGTTTTGGAATCAATTGCCACAAACGGCTCATCTAAAAGAATAAGTTTTGCATCCTGTAAGAGCAAGCGAGCAAACAACATTCGTTGAACCTGTCCTCCGGAGAGGGTTGATATAGGGCGTTGCTCAAAGCCTGTTAGCCCTACTGCAGCAATAGCAGCCTTAACCCGATGCCATCGTGCCTTACCCAGTCGTCCGAATATCCCTATCTCTCGCCAAAGTCCCATCGCAACCAGATCAATAACAGAAAGGGGGAAGGTCAGATCAATGCTTGACTGCTGGGGTAAGTAAGCTATATCGTGAGCCTTTATTCCCGCTATATGTATATGTCCGTCCAGAGGTGTGAGTGCACCAATCAGACCTTTTAACAGAGTAGATTTCCCAGCGCCATTAGGACCAATAACTGCTGTCAGACTCCCCTTTGTAATCGTTGTGTCCAGATGGTGTACAGCTGGATGACGTTCATAGCCAAGGGTTAGGTTTTGGAAAGCGATTGCTACTGTCATGATACACTGGGGGTTGTGATTGCCCAGAAATAGCCTAACCATAGCAAGAGGATAATCAAAGTCGCTCCCACCAATCGGGGTATCACTCCAGCTAAAAGCAGCCGAAAATGAGGTGTCATTATGTTCATTGTCATTTGGTTATTTTTAAGGTTTACTCTGGCAATTTACAGAATAGTGTAAGGGGCATTGCCTAAAAATGTAGTATTGTAACATAACATATTGAGGGAGCGCTATAGACAAGGCAATAGCAGTGCTGCTTAATAAATGTAGCGATGAGGAACCTGATCTAAGGCGGTTTGTAGATGAATATTCGCAATGATGCCGTTCGGGCAAATATCTAACAAAGGGCGTAGCACAAAATCACGCTGCGAAAATAAAGGATGTGGTAGCTTTAAGCGTGGGTGATGTATGCGTAAATCTGCATAAGCAATCATGTCTAAATCCAATTCGCGCGGTTGCCAATGCCCACGCTGAACGCGCCCTAATAGTTGCTCTATAGATTGCAAACAATCTAACAGACCCATAGCACTGAGAGTGGTTTCCAGGCGCAGTGCAGCGTTGATAAAGGCTCGTTGCTCTGGCCCTTGCGGTTTAGAACGATAGTGGGGAGACAGGCAGCAGTTTCGCAGCGCGGGGTGTGCTTGTAGCTGTGCAACCGCTTTATTTACGGTAGCGGTGCTATCGCCAACGTTGCTGCCTATCGCAATCCAAACAGTATTCCAGCGCATAAAATCATTCTTACCTCAGGAAAAAACTAGTGTGGCGTGCTTGCCAGTAGCAGGTATAAGGGAGCACTATTGCCCAAAAGAGCACGTACTATGGCTATTTTTATGGGTGCTGTAAAAACAGCCATCCATTTGATCATAGGATACGAACTGCTTTTGGCTTATTTTTGGCGGTTTTTGCCTTTAGATGTGAGTGTCTCTAGGGCTTGATCTGGATTTTTTTGGTATAACGTCCACCAGGTGGCCTCTTCTTGTAGTGTTGTGCTTTCACTGCATTGGCTACGCAGACAGAGAAAGTCGTAACTGGCTCTAAAATTTCGGCTGCGAGCCACACTCAGTCGAGTACGCTTGCGTGTGCTTAGTAAGCGCAATTGACCAAACCATATATCGTAGATAGTGCTAACAAAGCGTTTTGGAATGTGCATATACGTATTTTGCTCTGCAATAGTATCATTGGCTGCACGGTGTAACCGCATGCTATCACTTCCTTCCTTTATGCTATCAAAGCGTGCCATGACTTTTGCCCACAACATGCCGGCAAGAAAAAAAGAGGGGTTAAGACTCTTGTTGCTATGTACACGCTCATCACTATTTTGTAAGATAGCGCGAATCAACGCATCGGTATCCGCACTAATTTCCTGTAGTGGGAAAAGATAGGTGAAAGTGCCTCGCTTCTGTAAGCATTCGTAACTATGTAGAGCATGCCCTGTTTGAAAAAATTTGATGACTTCATCTAAAACACGCGCAGTAGGCAAAGACTGAATCCAATGCGATTGCTTTGCCATCAGCCTTTCTAAAGAATCTACTGGCTTAGCATCCAGTTTGGCTTCAAAGCGAATTGCCCGCAAAATCCGCATGGGGTCTTCTTTTAAGCGCTCTTTTGGCTTGCCAATAAGGCGTAAGCACCGATCACTTAGGTCATTTAACCCGCCGACATAGTCGATAATTTCCCCCTTAATAATGTCACAGTAGAGCGCATTAATTGTGAAATCACGTCGCCACACATCATCTGAAATATGTGTGCCGTACACATTATCAGCTTGTAGCCGCCCATTACGGTCCACTTGGCGGCTCTTGTGCCTTGAGTAGGCTCTATCGCCTGTATCTTCAATAGCTGATTTTTCTTCTGAAGTGCGTAAAGTAGAAATTTCAACAATGCCATCATCTGTATAGACATGTGCTAAGCGGAAGCGTCTGCCGATGAGTTGGCATTTTGGGCGAAAGACCTTTCGAATTTCACTGGGTTTTGCGTTTGTAACAATGTCAAAGTCTTTGGGCGTTATACCCAATAGCAAATCGCGAACACAGCCACCTACAAGCCATGCTTGGTAGCCTTTGCTCTCCAATTGTTTTACTAATTTAGTGATACTGGATGGAATATGTGACAATGTTAAGCCACATTGGCTTAACGAATCAACACGCGGCTCTACCTTGCGCCTGTTTGCGGTCTCGAAACTGGGGAATAACTGACGAAATAACCTCATGCAAAGCTTTTTAACTGTAGGAGACCATTGTATAATGTGCGGCAGTAATCAGAACTGCACTTGTTATGAAGATACCGATTATAACGGATAACAGCACATTAGAATACAGTTTGCGTTAAGTAGGGTGCTGCTCCTCTCTTTATCAAAGCGTTTAACGCATTCGTGGCACGTAGAAGCAGTGAGCCCAAGTAACAAAAAATGAAGAACGGCTAGTGTTTTATGACCTCAAATTATGAGCAGTTAAAACAACGTCAGCGAGCGCAGCGAGATGCCTACCCTGATGATTTTGGTCTGCGCGTTCATCGTGCGCTCAGTTGGCTACAACGCTCAGAGCAGTGCGAAGATATGGATGGGCGTTTTATTTTTCTATGGATAGCCTTTAATGCAGCCTATGCACAAAACTTCTATATTGAAGGGAGTCAGGAAAGAAAAATATTTGGCGATTTTATAGATAAATTAGTTCAATTAGATAAGGATAAAGTGCTATATAACCTGATTTGGAGTGAATACTCGGAATCAATTCGACTACTATTAGATAATCAATATGTATTTAAGCCCTTCTGGGACTTTCAAAATAAACAACTAACAAAAGAAAATTGGGAAAAACAGTTTGAGCATACGAAAAAGAAAATTCATCAGGCTTTAAGTCGTCAACAAACTTCTATGGTTTTACAGGAGCTGTTGTCGCGTATGTACACGTTGCGTAATCAATTAATTCATGGGGGTGCTACTTGGAGTAGTGCGGTTAATCGCGATCAACTGACCGTTTGCACTGCATTTCTTGGCAAGTTAGTGCCTTTTGTTATTGCTCTAATGATGGATCACCCACAACAAAAATGGGGTGATATACTCTATCCGCCCATTTAGGCTTTTCAGCGTAACCGCTTAATACATACTCAGTAAAAAATCTTTTTCACTATGACATCTGCTTCTATATCAACTGCCCCTCAACATATTAAACGTGCTTTAATCAGCGTATCCGATAAAACCAATGTATTACAGCTTGGTCAAGCACTACAGCGCGCACATATAGAGATTTTATCCACTGGTGGAACGGCTAAACACCTTCGAGAGGCTGGCATACCTGTCACAGACGTCAGCACATACACCGGCTTTCCGGAGATGATGGGTGGGCGCATAAAAACATTGCATCCCAAGATACATGGCGCGATTCTTGCGCGGCGAGATTGTGATGCACAAGCGATGCAACAGGCGGGAATCACTGGCATCGATTTGGTTGTGGTCAATTTATACCCCTTCGCACAAGTGGCTGCTCAGCTTGACTGCTCCTTTTCAAATGCTATAGAGCATATTGACATTGGCGGACCTACTATGGTGCGTGCTGCCGCCAAAAACCATGCGTGGGTCAGTGTCGTAACCGATCCACAGGACTACCCTCTCATAATAGAAAACTTGCCTAATGGCATACCACTTGCGACACGGCAAGTATTAGCGCGTAAAGCATTTGCACATACTGCGCACTACGATTTATGTATTGCCAATTGGTTTGACGCACAAGATGAGACAGAAGCGTTGCCATCGACTATGCGCTTGGATCTTCCTCGCAGTGCATCACTGCGTTATGGTGAAAATCCACATCAAACTGCTGCCAGTTACCGTATGGAGAACCCACAAGAGGCTAGTGTATTACATGCTCACCAGCATCAAGGCAAGGCGCTGTCTTTCAATAATTTAGTCGATTCGGATGCGGCACTAGAATGTATAAAAGCCTTTGCAGAACCATGCTGTGTTATCGTAAAGCATGCTAACCCGTGTGGTGTGGCTTGTGGCGCGAACCTACAGCAAGCGTATGAGCGTGCCTATCAAGCCGATCCGCAATCTGCTTTTGGAGGTATTATTGCGTTCAACCAATCTGTAGATGCTGCCTTAGCGCAAACTATTATTGACCGACAGTTTGTAGAAGTTATTATCGCTCCCGACTTTAGCAAAGAGGCTTTGGTCGCTTTGCAAGACAAGCCTAATATTCGCGCACTCTCTTGTACGCAGCCTTTTGACATAGTTGACATCGATAGTCCGACTATACACAGTGTGTATGGTGGGGTACTATTGCAATCCCGAGACACTGCTTTGACAAACGGTTGGCAAGTCGTTTCTCAACAGCAGCCAGATGAAGCAACCACAGAAGATTTGCTCTTTGCATGGAGGGTCGCTAAAAGTGTTAAATCTAATGCGATAGTGTATGCCAGAGATAAGCAGACCATTGGCATTGGTGCAGGGCAGATGAGTAGGGTTTATTCTGCGCGGATTGCTGCAATAAAAGCGCAAGATGAATCTTTAGAGGTAAAGCAATCGGTAATGGCTTCTGATGCTTTTTTCCCTTTTAGAGATGGCATTGATGCCGCAGCAGAAGTAGGTGTTCGTGCGGTCATTCATCCTGGCGGTTCTATGCGTGATGCAGAGGTAATTGCAGCCGCTAATGAGCATAAAATGGTGATGGTGTTCACAGGAATGCGTCACTTCAGACATTAAGTAATTGCTAAATGTTTTACAAAATTGTTAAGACAAGGACATAAATACTCTATGAGCAAAGAAAAATTTTTAATTGTAGGTAGTGGCGGTAGGGAAGCCGCATTTGCGCGCGCACTTAGTCAGGAAGTTGAGTTATATGCGGTTACTGGGCACGCTAATCCTACTATTGTAGATTGTGCTGAACGCAGTGGAGGCAAAGTGCTTATTGCTAATCCCAGCGACCCACAGGTCGTTACGCAGTTTGCTTGTGACAATAACATAGATTATACCTTTGTCAGTGCAGACGATCCTTTGGCTGCAGGTGTGGTGGATGTGTTGCTGGCCAATGGTCTCAAAGCAGTTGGTGGCACAAAAGCCGCAACGCGCATTGAGTGGGACAAAATATACTCTATTAGCCTAGTCCAGCAAATTTGCCCCGACAATACGCCATACTACACAGTGCTTAGTGCGAGTGACGATATTGACAAGGCTATACAAAGATTTGCTGACCAATCACTGCAAGTAGTAGTGAAGCCACAAGGACTTACTGGTGGCAAAGGCGTCAAAGTTATGCCTGAGCATCTGCCTACCTATGAGGATGCAGCGCTATATGCTAAAGAACTACTACAGGCCAAGCCAAACGAACAGGTATTGCTAGTTGAAAAACTACAAGGCATTGAGTTTACCATTATGGGGCTAACGGATGGCGAGCACTTGGTGTTAGCACCTGCCAGTTATGATTATCCTTTTCGCTATGCAGGTGACACCGGTCCTGGAACTGGCGGTATGGGTTGTTTTACAGACTCTCAAGTAAAATTGCCTTTTATGAGTGATACAGACTTAGAGCATTGTCGTCAGGTGATGCAAAAAACAATTGACGAAATGCGTAACCGTGGACTCAATTTTAGTGGTGTGCTCAATGCGGGTTTCTTTCTAACACCTGATAAAGGTATTCAGTTTATGGAGTATAACGCACGTTTTGGTGATCCAGAGGGCTTGAATGTGCTGTCTGTTTTGCGTTCGTCGTTTTCTGAGATGATTCGCCTGATGTGGAAAAAACAATTGAGTGAGCAGTTAGTCATTTTTGAAAAAAAGGCATCTGTGGTTAAATATTTAGTTGCCGCAGAATACCCACAGCCTAGTGCAGAAGTTTCGGAATATACCTTAGATGAAGTAGCTCTTGCTGAGGGTGGTATTCAAGTATTTCATAGTGCAGCAGTACGTTTGAGAGGCAACACTTATCAAACGCTGAAAAAATCACGTGCAGTCGCTTTAGGGGCTACTGCTGATACCATAGAGCTGGCAGCAGAAAAAGTGAATGCCGCTATTGCGCAACATGTTGACACCACATTAGAGTATCGTGCTGATATTGGCATTGGCTTCTGAACGATTAACCCATCGTTTTGTTAACGCAGTTGATGGAAATATAGAACAGGGGTCTGAAGAGAGATGGACCTGACGTTTAGGCAAGTTAACTTACAGAATACTGCGGAGCACGCAATTATCCTCTCCCTCTTGAATGACTTTTCTTTGGAGTCAGTGTCTAAGTCGTTGTTGCCTGAGGTGTACACGACCTTAATCTCCAATTTACAGCAGCACCCCACCACAGTGGTGTATCTTGCTGAATGCGAAGGACAAAGCATTGGAATTGCGGTGTGTTTTATAGGATTTTCTACGTTTGCAAACAAGCCCTTGTTGAATCTGCATGATTTTTATATCTCTGACGCCTTTCAGGGACGAGGGGCAGGCAAGCAATTTCTGAACTGGATTGAGCAGGAGGCGAAAGCGCGAGGGTGCTGTAAAGTGACCTTAGAAGTGAGTGCCCACAACACATGGGCAAAGATACTTTATGAGCGCTCCGGATACCATGGAAGTCAGCAAGAGCCTCCTGAGAACATGATATACGCCCTCTTTAAGTCACTATAGTGTTTTCACGCACTTCTTTGGTTCCCGTGAGGGCGAGAACATGGCGCGTGATAGTGCCAAAAACAATAATAAATACACCCTATTTGTCGGTATGGTTAAAGCAGGCGTTTATTCGAGACCTTACACACTGCAGGAAAGTGGTGTGGTGGAGTGACGAATATGGGCTATTAAAGTGCAGTGTATCTGGCTTCATGCTTTTAATCCGCTGGAAAAGCACGATATATAATCGGGCAGTGGCTTCGTTCCTACAATGAACAACGTCCGCATCAAGCATTGGGAGTGAGAATGCCTAATGCAGTTTTTAAATTAGCAGCTTGAGGTGTGCCAAAAATGCTGGGTTATTACAGGATAAATCAATGGTTGGGTTTGAGCCATTCGTGATCGGCTAGACCTAAGAAGGTGTTTTTGAGCCTAATATAGTTTTCTGCACCATAGCGCAGTTGCCCTATTTCTCGATCACTCAGCGGGCGTGCCTTTACTGCTGGTGACCCTTTATACAAGTAACCACTAGCTAAGTGTTGATTGGGGGTGACTAATGTAGAAGCGGCTATAAGCACATCATTTTCAACGATTGCACCATCTAAAATTACTGCTCCTATACCGACCAATACCCGACTACCCACAGTGCAGCCGTGGAGTATAGCAGAATGCCCGATAGTCACGAGATTACCTATATTCAGAGGGTGTCCTTTGGGGTTGTATTCACTGGTATGGGTAATATGTAGGCAAGCATTGTCTTGTACGCTGCACCCGTTGCCCAAGCGAATGCGATGCATATCACCGCGGATGGTGGCATGTGGCCATACTGAGCAATCATCGCCCAGTATGACATCACCAATTACGGTGGATTGTTCATCAATATATACTCGCTGCCCTAATTGAGGCGTAATACCTTGATACGTTCTTATGGAATTCATAGTCTTTTGGTGTGTGTCGGAGCTGGCTATTTGCTGTGGGCATGATAGCATGGGCAAGTACTAATATGGTCGTTGACCATTCCTACTGCTTGCATAAAGGCATACATAATAGTGGTGCCTACAAAGGACATGCCTCGTTTTTTTAAGTCTTTGGACAGTGCATCACTAATAGGGGTATTTGCGGGTACTTGTTGGTGGCCTTCCCAGTCGTTTAATATAGGCTGGTTGTTCACATAGCCCCATAAATACGTGCTTAGCGATCCATATTCTTGCTGAATGGCAAGCACTACCTGCGCGTTTTTACGTGCTGCTGCTATTTTGAGTCGGTTACGAATAATCTGAGGATTGTGCCGCAATACCTCTAACTGCTCATCGCTCATAGCAGCAACTTTTGCTATATTAAAGTTATAAAATGCTTCTTTGTAGCCTTGTCGTTTATTGAGTACCGTTTCCCAACTTAGCCCTGCTTGCGCTCCTTCTAATACCAGCATTTCAAATAAATATTGGTCATCATAACTGGGTACTGCCCATTCCTCATCATGATATTGTGCGTATAGAGCAGAGTTATTTCCAAAGCATCTTTCCATATTATCCCCGCTTCCAGACTGTTCCTTGCTGTGAGTCTTCCAAAATGATGCCCCGCTGTTTGAGGTCATCACGGATACTATCTGCCAGCGCAAAATTGCGTTGTTGTTTTGCTTGCTGTCTTTGTGCTATGGCTTGTTCAATGGTTGCAGTGTCTATATCATTGGTCGCTCGTTGCCCATGAAACCAATTTTGTGGGCTGCGTTGTAGTAGCCCAATGCGTTGTCCACACTCTAAGACAGTGGCTCGCCAGCCTGCTCCTTCAGAGCGCGCACGTTTGGCATATTGGCGTAGTAAAGTCAATGCTTGCGGTGTATTTAAGTCTTTTAATAAGCACTGTTCAAAGTCAGAAACTGCTGATTCAATGGCAGTACCTTTTGCTTCTGAGCTGGTATCTGATAACATCTGGTAAATGCTGTCTAAACTGGCCTTTGCCTTCTCTAAAGCATTTTGTGACCAGTCCAGCGGTTTACGATAATGTGTGCTTAGTAGTACAAGGCGTAAAACTTCACCATCAAAATGGGTTAATAGTTCATCCACTGTAAAGATGTTGCCCAAAGACTTAGACATTTTTTCACCACTCAGCGTAACGTAACCGTTATGTACCCAATAGTTTGCTAATTCATCTTCACCACTGCTGCAGCAGCTTTGAGCGCGTTCATTTTCATGGTGTGGGAATAGTAAATCCTGCCCGCCACCATGGATATCAATCCGATTGCCTAATAAACTATGTGCCATTGCTGAGCACTCTAAATGCCATCCCGGTCTGCCAAATCCCCATGGGCTATCCCATCCTGGTTGGTTGTCCGTAGAGGGTTTCCATAGCACAAAATCCAAGGGGTAATTTTTATAGTCAGCAACTTCCACGCGTGCACCAGCCTGCATATCATCTAAAGATCGATTAGAAAGTTTGCCATAATCTGCCATCTTGCGTACATCAAATAGCACGTGTTCTTGTTGCACATAGGCAAAGCCTTGCGCAGTCAAACGCTCTATCATAGCGATCATTTGTGTTATGTACTCGGTGGCGCGCGGCTCTGCATCAGGTTGTAATACATTCAATTCCTGTAAGTTGGAATGATAAGATGCGGTATAGCGTGCTGTAAGGTCCTCAGTGGTGCAATTTTCATCCTGTGCTTTTAAGATAATCTTGTCATCTATATCTGTGATGTTGCGCACATAAGTTACGTGACTATAGTGCCGTTTTAGCAAGCGATATAAGGTGTCAAAGACTACTGCAGGACGCGCATTGCCAATATGGATTAGGTTATAAACGGTTGGTCCACATACATACATTTTTATGATGTCAAGCGCAATGGGCTCAAAACGCTCTACTTGATGCGTTTTGGAATGGTAAAGGTGCAAACAATAGTCAGAATTCATCACGGTATAATATTGTACCAGTAGCACCTGCTCTGTGATGGCGCTTCGCTTACACAGAGATGATGTAAAGACTGCGGGCATACAGAGCTTTTTACTGTATAATGCTGCGCCCTTACTGTAGCAGAGGTTCAGTGCAATACCCACTGCAGTTATTATTTTAGAAGAAATTGCACGTAATAATGTAGAAGAGGTTTGTATGCCTAAAATTAAGTCTGTCCGCTCGGCTAAGAAGCGGTTTAAGGCGACTGGTTCAGGTGCTCTGAAACGAGCACAAGCTAATAAGCGCCATATCTTGACCAAAAAAGCCCCGAAACGCAAGCGTCATTTGCGTGCGATGACAACTGTGCATGACAGTGATGTTGCAGCAGTTAAAAAAATGAATCCATACACTTAGGAGGCGACTATGGCAAGAGTAAAAAGAGGTGTTACTGCGCGTAAGGCGCATAAAAAAATCTTAGCGCAAGCTAAGGGTTATTATGGTGCGCGCTCACGCACTTTCAAGGTTGCCAAGCAGGCGGTTATCAAGGCGGGACAGTATGCTTATCGCGATCGTCGTCAGCGTAAGCGCCAATTCAGAGCATTATGGATTGCACGTATCAATGCAGCAACCCGCGCTAATGGCATGCGTTATAGCGTGTTTATCAATGGCTTGATGAAGGCAGGTGTTGAGTTGGATCGCAAAGTTTTGGCTGATATTGCTGTACATGATGAGGTCGGTTTTGCTGCATTAGTTGAAAAGGCAAAGAAAGCACTCGTATAAACGGCTTAATGGCATGATAGATACGTTATGTCCATAGAGGAACAGGCTATTGCTGCTATAGAGGCAGTAAAAAATTCCGCAGAACTTGAAGAATTGCGCCTAAAGTATTTAGGACGTAAGGGTATCGTTACTGCACAATTAAGCCAGATTGGCTCGCTGCCTGCTCAAGAACGTAAGCAGGCAGCACAGCAAACCAATCAGTTAAAAAGCACATTACTATCGCTCCTTGCTGAACGCCAAGTGGTGCTGCGTAAGCAAGAGGTTGCCCAGCAGTTGGTAGCAGAGTCTATTGATGTTACCTTGCCGGGTAGGACACAGCCTTCGGGGGGCTTACATCCGGTAACCAGAATGCTCTCGCGGATTCATCAACTTTTTGCACAGGTAGGATTCTCTGTGGTGCATGGTCCAGAAATTGAGGATGATTTTCATAATTTCACTGCATTGAATATTCCAGCTAATCACCCTGCACGGGCGATGCATGACACTTTCTATTTTGCAGACAAGACATTGTTACGTACCCATACATCACCGGTACAGATTCGCGCATTAGAGCAGCAGGATCCACCTGTTCGCATTATTGCACCTGGTCGGGTATATCGTTGTGATTCGGATCAAACGCACACACCTATGTTTCATCAGGTGGAAGGTTTAGTAATTGATAAAACAGTAAGTTTTGCAGAACTGAAAAGCATTTTAGTAGATTTTCTTAAGGCGTTATTTGAAGAAGAGGATTTAAAAATTCGGTTTCGCCCATCGTATTTCCCTTTTACCGAACCTTCGGCAGAGGTTGATATTCAAATGCCGAGCGCTCGAGATGGTAAGTGGTTAGAAGTATTGGGTTGTGGGATGGTACACCCTACAGTGATTCGTCACATGAACTTAGACCCAGAGCAGTGGCGCGGCTATGCTTTTGGTTTGGGCGTTGAGCGTTTAGCTATGTTGCGCTATGGAGTCAAAGATTTGAGAATGTTCTTTGAGAATGATTTGCGGTTTTTGGATCAATTAAAATGAAAATCAGTTGGCAGTGGCTTAAACAGTTTGTAATTGCTCCTGTATCAGTTGAAGAGGCGGCAGAACGTCTAACGCTGCTGGGTTTGGAAGAGGATGGTATAAAGCCAGTTAGTGTAAACTTCTCACAGGTAGTAATTGGACAGATTGTTGATGTGGCGCCACACCCACAGGCAGATCGCTTGCAGCTGTGTCAAGTTGAGGTTGGCAATAGCGAGCCTTTGGAGATTGTATGTGGTGCTGCCAATGCGCGTGCAGGGATTAAGGTGGCTTGTGCTTTAGTCGGTGCAAATTTAGGTGGCATACAGATTAAGCAGGTCAAAATGCGCGGTGTAGTGTCCAGTGGGATGTTATGTTCAGAGCAAGAATTAGGTTTAAGCACTGCCAGTAGCGGGATTATGGAGCTGCCTGGTGATGCGCCTATCGGTGCTTTGATGTATGATTACATGCAGTTAGATGATGTGGTTATAGATATTGATTTAACCCCTAATCGCGGTGACTGCTTTAGTGTGTTGGGTGTGGCGCGTGAGTTGGCTGCATTCTATAAAATGCCATTGATTTCTCCTTCTAATTGCAGTAATCATACAAGTGCTTTAGAGCATGTGCCAGTGATTGAGGCACAAGACGGCTGTGGGCGTTTTGCCACTTGTGTGGTTGAAGGGATAGATACTGCTGCACAAACACCGTTATGGATGGTTGAGTCATTGCGCCGTGCAGGGGTGCGCTCACTACATCCGGTTGTCGATGTAACTAATTATGTAATGCTAGCTTTGGGGCAGCCGTTGCATGCTTATGATGCTAGTACATTGCGTGGTGCGCTGACAGCTCGCTGGGGGTGTGGAGATCGATTTGAGCTTATAGATGGGCGTACGGTTGAGGCAGATGAAGAAGTTTTAGTAATTGCTGACGATAGCGGCGCATTAGGTCTGGCAGGTATTATGGGGGGGGCAGCCAGCGCAGTGCAACAACACTCCCAATGTGTTGTTTTAGAAGCAGCGTGGTTTCATCCTGATGCTATTGCTGGTAGAGCGCGTCGTTATGGGCTGCATACGGAGGCTTCTTTGCGTTTTGAGCGAGGTGTGGATTATGCACTGCCTCAGTATGCTTTGGAGTATGCAGCAGCATTGATTACTGAGATAACAGGAGGTACAGCAGGGCGCATTGTTCAGGTAGATGCCCCATCAACATTGCCTGATCGTGGTGCTGTAGCACTACCCTTGAGTGCTTTAGGTGCCGATTTGGGTATAGAGGGAATACCTGCTGGCTTAGATGTATGGTTTGAGGCCAGTGGATTCACAGTAAAGAAAACTGCAGACTGTTGGATGCTTACGCCGCCATCATGGCGTTTTGATATTTGTATCCCAGAAGACTTGGTTGAGGAAGTGGCTCGTTTTTATGGTTATGACCAGTTACCTCATCAGTATAGCGGTTCAACATTGCGTATTCAAGCAGCGCCAGAAAAATACCGTAGCAGAGATGCTGTAGCATTGCAATTGGCGCATCAAGGTTATCAGGAAGTGATAACGTATAGTTTTATTGAAGGAGATATCCAGCAAAAATGGTTTCCAGAACAGCAAGGGATTGCTTTGGAAAACCCAATTTCTCAGGATATGAATGTAATGCGTGTATCTCTGTTGCCGGGTTTAGTACAAACAGTTGTTTTCAATCAAAATCGCCAGCAAAAGCGTATTGCTATTTTTGAGCAAGGGTTGCGTTTCAGTGCACGAGGTACTGGATTTGATAATATTGCGCAGATTCCGACTCTGGCTGTAGGGTATTTTGGGTTGTGCGCTCCTAGTCATTGGCAGTTGAAGCAGGATCAGGCAGATTATTATACGGTTAAGGGCGCTATAGAGAATTTGTTGCCTCGCAGAGTAGAGTGGAAATCTGATGCACAGCAGCAGTGGGCACATCCATATCGTAGTGCCCGTATTGTGTTAGATGATGTTGTGGTAGGGTATATTGGTGAGTTGCACCCTGAGTTGATGGATAAATTGGGATTGGCATTGCCAGGGGCTGTAGCAGAATTGAATATGGAAGCTGTTTTAGAGGTGGGATTGCCACATTTTGAGACATTTTCAGTGCTGCCTATAATTACGCGTGATACTTCATTTATTGTAGAAAAAAGCATTGAATTTTCTGATTTATTGTCGCATATAAATAAAAAACAGTTAGAATGGTTGTCAAAGGTTTGTATTTTAGATGTGTACGAGGGCAGCGGTGTTCCAGAAGGCATGAAGAGTGTGACATTGCATTTTGTGTGGCAGGCTGTGGAAAAAACACCAACAGATGAGCAAATCGATGACAAAATGCAGCAAGCAATACAAATTTTGCAGGCGGCGTATCCCACAATTGAATTGAGAAGATAGCATGGAAAAGAAACCAAAGCCCAGAACAATTACCCGCATGGATTTAGTGGATTCGTTACGAGCAGGTTTAGGCTTTAATCGCAATGATGCGCGCTTGATAGTGGACGGCTTTTTTGATGAAATTGGCGACGCTTTGCAAAGTGGTGAATCAGTCAAAGTTTCTGGATTTGGTGTTTTTAGTCTGCGCCGTAAGCGCGAGCGTCCAGGTAGAAATCCAAAGACAGGTGAAGAGGTAATGATTAAACCACGTACAGTGGTTCAGTTTCATGCTGGCAATAAATTAAGGTCTTTAATTAGTGCAGGACAAGCAAGCGAGCGTTCAAGAGATTTTGAACTCATTGCCGAGTAAGCAATACTTTAGTATTGGTGAGGCCAGTGAGGTATGCGGTGTTAAGCCGTATGTTTTGCGCTATTGGGAGAAAGAGTTTTCACAGCTCAATCCGCTAAAACGCAATAAACGGCGCTACTATCAACGCGAGGACATTGAAACTGTTCTTGAATTGCGTGATTTACTACATATTAAACGCTTTACGATTAAAGGTGCCCGTGACTTTCTACAGAAGCGCAAATCGCTTTTGGCAAAGCCTGCATCATCAACTTCATCTACTGAGAAAATTGCAGGGGTAGATGCAGCTCAGGAGATGGTATCACAGACCATACGTTCACGGCAATCTGCCCGAATCGCTATGGGAAAAATCATCCGGCGCTTGGATGTGACTGTAGAAAGGCTGCAAACTGTAGTTAATAAAAAATGAGCTTAGTTGGCACGTTTCGTTTGATTTCTCAAATAGGCTTATAGCCTAATTAAAATATTGCCTGATTAGACCCTCAAGAAGGTACATAAGGTACAGATGACCTCTAACATGATGCACTTTTCTACATTAATTGAGCAGCTACATGCCTTTTGGAGTAAACGAGGGTGTGTGATCCTACAACCCATGGATATGGAGGTAGGTGCAGGCACCTTTCACCCCGCTACCTTTCTGCGCTCTATTGGCCCTGAGCCCTGGAGTAGTGCATATGTGCAGCCATCCAGACGTCCAACAGATGGACGCTATGGCGACAATCCCAACCGGTTACAGCATTATTATCAGTATCAGGTTGTACTCAAACCTTCCCCATCGAATATTCAAGAGTTGTATTTACAGTCACTTACTGAAATTGGCATTGATATGTTGGTGCATGATGTCCGCTTTGTAGAGGATAACTGGGAGTCGCCTACCTTGGGTGCTTGGGGACTGGGTTGGGAGGTTTGGCTCAATGGCATGGAGGTTACTCAATTCACTTATTTTCAGCAGGTTGGTGGTATAGAGTGCGCTCCAGTGAGTGGTGAAATCACTTATGGCTTAGAGCGGTTGGCAATGTACTTACAAGGTGTGGATCGGGTGTACGATTTGATCTGGACAGAAAATGAGCATGGCATTGTGCGCTATGGTGATGTATTTCATCAAAATGAGGTGGAGCAGTCTGCCTATAATTTTGAGCATGCTGATATCAGTGACTTAGGGCGGCAGTTTGATCAAGCAGAGCAAGTGAGTCAGCAGTTGGTCATGAAAAAACTACCCATGCCTGCTTATGAGCAAGCATTAAAGGCGTCACATTTGTTTAATTTATTGGATGCGCGCAAGGCGATTAGTGTTACTGAGCGGCAGCGCTTTATTTTCAGGGTGCGGCAAATGACACAGTCCGTAGCGCAGTGTTATTACGAAAGCCGTGAAGCACTGGGCTTTCCATTGCTTCAATCCAAATAAATTAGTGAGTGATATGTCAACAGAATATGTGGTTTTTGAGCTGGGTGTTGAGGAGTTACCTGCTGCACAACTTAATACAATGCAACGTGCACTACAAGCCTCGGTTGAGAAAGCCTTGCGGATGGGCAAGTGGCAGTTCAGTGTGGTGCGCCCGATTGCTACGCCGCGCCGTATAGGTTTTGGCATAGAGAGCGTACAGATGCAGCAAGACCCCTTTAGTGAAGAAGTGAAAGGTCCTCCTTGTGATGCGCCTGAGCAAGCTGCAAAAGGTTTTGCTAAGAAATTGGGTCTCAATCTGGCTGATTTGCAGCGTAAATCTATTGCAGGCAAGGCGTATTATTTTGGAGTGAAGCAGGTGCCGAGCGTTATGCTTGCTGGGGTACTACCTGCTATTATTGATGAGGCATTGCATAGTTTGCCCATTCCTAAAAAAATGCGTTGGGGGTCATCAAAACTGGCATTTCTGCGACCAGTACGGTGGGCATTTTTACAGGTAGGGGCTAAACCGGTTCACGCAGTGATTATGGGTATGGATACGCTACCCCACAGTTATGGTCATCGTTTTCATCACCCCGGAAAGGTATTTATAGCACATGCACAGAGTTATTTTGAGCAGCTGATGCAGGCGTATGTTGTGGCAGATCCCGATGAGCGGACAGCACGTATTCGACAGCAGTTAGGTGAGATTGAGGACAATAAAGCGGTGCGAGTGGTTATTGAACAGGATTTGTTGGAAGAGGTGAGTGCGTTGGTAGAGTGGCCGGTTGCAATAATGGGGGAATTCCCTACACGTTTTTTAGACTTGCCTGAAGAATGCCTTATTTCAACTATGAAGAGCAATCAAAAGTATTTTCATGTTCGGAAATTAGAGGAAGGAGCACTGCTCCCATACTTTGTGACAATTGCCAATATTCAGAGTCGTGAACCTGATAAGATTATTCATGGTAATGAGCGGGTGATTATTCCACGTTTTGAGGATGCAGCATTTTTCTATCAAAACGATATTAAGCAGCAACTTGAGGACTATGCACCAGGACTTAAGGAAATGGTCTTTGAGCACTCTTTGGGCAGTATTGCTGACAAGGTGGAGCGCGTTACGGCAATAGCAGTTGCGCTTGTAAAGGAGTGCAATATAGGGAATGAGGCGCATATAGAGCGATCGGCTCAGTTGTGTAAGTGTGACTTGTTAAGTGACATGGTGGGTGAATTTCCATCGCTACAGGGGATTATGGGACGATACTACGCACAATATTGTGGTGAGGACAAAGCAGTGGCAGATGCTATTGAGGAGCATTATAAGCCGCGCTTTGCTGGTGATGATATTGCCTTCTGTGCAGAAGGTAGAATTTTGGCTATTGCAGATAAGATGGATACTATTTGTGGCATTTTTTCAATCGGTAAGCAGCCAACCAGTGAGCGCGATCCATTTGCTTTGCGGCGTGGCGCGTTAGGCGTTATCCGCACAATAGTTGAGGCACGGTTGCCAATAGACTGGTTGTCATTAGTTGAACAAATCGTCTCTATATATGAGCGACGGAACGCTGCATTATTTGAGAATAGGGATGACAAGGCGGAGGTGATTAAGCAGATCAGAGCGTTTATGCAGGATCGCTTTATTGCCTATTACGCCAATCAAGGCTGGCGAGTTCAGACGATACGGGGAGTGTTGGGTGCTGTCCCTTCTCCCAGTAATTTTTTCGATGCTTATCAGCGGCTTGATGCTGTACGTCAGTTTGAGCAATTGCCTGAGGCAAAAATTTTGAGTGATATGGCTAAACGTATTGACAATATTTTGAAACAGGCAGCGGATATGGGTACGTGTTGTACCCATACTGATATCGATGAAAAACGATTGGAAAAGGTAGAGAAAGATTTGTTAGATAAAGTGTGTGGAGTCGAGTACGCTTTTTCAAACATATCCGCTGGGTGGTCAAAACGACTAGAGCTTTTAGTTGGTATTGCGCCTAAATTAAGTGATTTTTTTGATCAGGTTATGGTGTTTGATGAGGATGAGGTGGTACGCACTAATCGTTTAGCCTTGCTGCACCGAACTCAAGATCAGATGCGTTCAGTGGTTGATGCATCTGCGCTGCAATTGTAAGTTATGTGGTCACGACTGCCTAATGCAATCACCATATTTCGTATTGCAATTATTCCCGTTTTTTTATGGGTATACTTGAGTCCGTTAGAGCATGCTAACTGGATAAGTATGCTGCTATTTATTATGGCAGGTATCAGTGATGGTGTGGATGGCTATGTTGCACGACGGTGGCAGATAGAGTCTTCCTTTGGTCGGTTTTTAGACCCTGTTGCCGATAAACTTATTGTGATGGCGGCTATTTTGGTGATGGTTGCAGAGTATATGCACTGGCTATATGTTGCTGCGGCATTTATTTTAGTTGGGCGTGATTTTCTTATATCGGCATTGCGTGAGTGGGTAGGCACTAATACCATGGTTTTAGGTGTTTCTATTTGGGGGAAATGGAAAACTTTTATCCAATTCTGGGCACTGTCTTTTCTTATTTTGGGAGAGACGGTTTGGGGGATAGATTTTGTCATGTTGGGTAATGCAGCACTAGTGGTGGCTGTTTTTCTGTCAGTGTTCTCGTTGTATCTATACGTGCAGAGCTTTTTGCGGCAACTATGACATGGCATATAACACAATTGCGTTACGAAAGTAGTGACTTAATAATTAGTTTACAGTATTATGGTGCTAATCTGCATGTGAGCGTAGATAATAGTAAAGCCTTAGTAGAAGAAGATTTTGATACTATGGAGGATGCGAGTGCTTACTTAGAGAATATACTGGGGAAGGGGCGCTGGCAGGATGTACAAAAGAACTGGGTAGAAATAACTTATCGCCGGGTTGAGAGGTAAACAAATGGTTTTTTTTAGAAAAATTTGGGTAGCAATAGCACTTAGCATGACTGTTTTAACAGTTGCTGCTGAAGAACTAGACTTTAGTGGTGGGTTTAGTGGATTAACTGCGGAGGCGGCTGAGGAGCGATTTAATAATATCAGTACAGATTTGGGAAATTTTATTAGTTTTCGAGATGGGCAAGCCGCAGGTACGCCCTGGTTTCGTTTTGGAATCAATACTGCATTTGCCTCTTTGCAGAGTTCGGAGGATTTTGAGAGTGTTGATGTGAACACAGAGGCTTTAGCATTACCACAGTTTTATGCTGGTTTTGGGTTTAGGAGTTTTGATGTGTCGTTAACGTATATTAACGCGAGTCTGATAGATGCTCAAGTTGTTGGTGGTAGCCTAAAGTATGCTATTGTTGATCATATTGCCTTGCCAAGCGTATCTGCCCGAGTTGGATATTCGCAGTTAAACGGCATTGATGCTTTGCGTTTGAGTACGGTGAATATTGACTTAACGGTGTCTAAAAATTTCTTGTTTGTTGAGCCGTATGCCCAGTTGGGCCTTGTGCAGACAGCGGCTACTCTGGATGAAGATAAGATTGACGGTTTTGACGAGAATGTGGCAGCCTATGAACAAAGCGATGTGCGCTGGACTATTGGTTTAAATTTTACAGTGGCTGTGGTGCTAGATATTGGTGTTTCCTACGGGCAAATTGGCTCTAATCCAGGTGTAACCACTGTTAATTTTGGACTGGGTCTTTAAGATATTGTGATAGGTGATGCCGATAGCACTGTAGGATATGTTTGCTATGCTCCTCAATGTGTTGTGCAGCACACTCTTGTAGTTGCTGCATTACTGTAGGGTTTTCTAATAATTGCATTACTGCTTCTATTGCAGCATCGTAAGACTGTGCCTGAATAAGTGCTTTACTGGCCAGCATGCTACTGGTTTCGTGCGCAAAGTTGTCCATATTTGGTCCAGTAATAACGGCAGTTCCAGATGCTGCCGGTTCTAAAATATTATGTCCTCCTTTTTTTGTAAAAGATCCTCCCATAATGGAGATGGCAGCTTGTAGATATAGTGATTCTGCTTTCCCCAACTGATTGATGATGTGTATGGCGTTGTTTAGTTGGGGGGTGTCTCCAACACTAATAGACAGGTTGGGGAAGCGTTGAGTCAATTGTTTTTTTAGAGTGTTTGCGCGCTCAGGGTGGCGGGGCGTTATAACAATTGGTAGTGTCAGTTTGGACTCTATACAGCGTGCAATCAATTGCTGCTCTTCAGGCTCATGCGTAGACGCTAATAATAAAAAAGGCGTGAGGGACTTTGAGGGTTTTTGTATGGTGAGTGTGCTGTATTTTAGATTGCCTAAGACAGTGCACCGCTCTTTAGGCGCTCCTAATGCTATGAATTTTTTTTGGTTTTCAGCATCTTTTACATAGATGTGCTCTGTAAAGTTTAAACTATATTTGTAAAGTGATTTGAGCCAAGCCGGCGCTGATAAGGTGCGTTGGCTCAGGCGAGCATTGATAAGCGTGATGGGTATAGATTGGGTGGTACACGTATAGAATAAATTTGGCCATATTTCGGTTTCTACCACCCATAATATTTTGGGCTTTGTGGCTTGTAAAAAGCGGTTGATACTGCTGCACCAATCAAAGGGGAGTGCACAAACAGTTGCTTGAGGGATGCGTTGTTGAGCATAGTGATAGGCAGTAGAAGTGGTTACAGTGATGAGGAGAGGTTCAGCCATGTACGATGCTAGGGTAGTTATACTACTGATTTCGCCAACTGATGCACAGTGCAACCAGCCACTATGTGGTGTGATGTTTGGGTAAACAAAACCAAAGCGCTGCGCTATAAAACGCAGGTTAAAGTTACGCCTAATAGATTCAGCGATGATATAGCCTACGATAAATGGGCTGAATGCAACAAGCAATAGGCGATAACGCCAGAGGGCTTTCCGGTAGGCAGTTGGGTAGGTATGGTTTGCTATCATGGCGTACCTACAATAGGGTTTTGTGCGCCCGATGGGGTATCTCTCGAACCAGTCGCGGGACTAAATATCCAGGAAGGCGCTGTTGCAGTAGCTGGTGTAGTTCGCGCGCATTATCATCGGCAACACTGAAGTGTGCTGTGCCGGTTACAGGATCTAATTGATGTAGATAATAAGGCAATATGTGGGCAGAAAACAAAGATTTGCTGAGCGTCTCTAAGGTGCCGATATCATCATTGACGCCCTTTAATAGAACGCTCTGGTTTAAGAGTTGTATGGGCATCCTACTAAGAGGAGCGAGTGCTTTGCTGAGTGTGTCGTCTAATTCATTGGGGTGGTTTATGTGCAGAACAATGCATATTTGCCATGGCAGGCTGTTTAACCAGCGCATAAAGCCTTCATCTAAGCGCGCACTGTGCGCAACGGGTGTACGGGTGTGTATGCGTAGGCGCTTAATATGTGATATGGTCGCCAGCATTGTTGTTATTTTTTGTAGTTGGTGGTTGCTAAGTGATAAAGGATCACCACCACTGAGAATGATTTCCTCTATGGAATCATCGGTTTCTAGTCTATGCTTAATACGCTCTAAATCTTTTGGTTTTAGACTTTTCGCTGCATAGGGGTAGTTTTGTCTAAAGCAATATCTACAGTGAATCGTGCAGTGCCCTGTGGTTATAAGAAGCGCGCGGTTTTTATACTTTTGGATGAGTCCAGCGTCTTGGTGAAACAAAGTAGATTCTTGTAAAGGGTCTTGCTGTTCATGTGGTGCTGTTATATGCTCAAGGTTAGAGGGTAAGATTTGCTGGAGTAAGGGGTCTATTGGATTGCTCCAGTCTATTTTTCTTGCGTACTCTTTGCTTACCTTGAAGGGAAAAGAGGAAGTATCCGATAGATGAGCAGAGAGTTTCCTATGAGCAGGATGATTAAGCTGTGCTTTTAGAGCATCTAAAGTCAAGGAAAATGCAGTGTTTTGTGGTATCATGTTAGCTGTTTTTTAAGGTTAAATTGTATCTGTTTTTATGGGTAATATTAAGTCAAATGATTTAAAAGGGGGCACAAAAATCTTGTTAGATAGTGCACCATGTACTGTGGTCAGTCATGAGCATATTCAGCCCGGGAAAGGGCAGGCTTTTGTTCGGGTTAATTATCGTAATTTGCTCACGGGCAGGGTTTTGGAAAAAACATTCAAGTCTGGGGAAGCCATAGAGACAGCAGATGTGTTGGAATTAGAGTTGCAATTTTTGTATGGTGATGGGGAGTACTGGCATTTTATGGATGCTAACACTTTTGAGCAGTATCAAGCAGATGAAGCAGCGATGGCTGGGAGCGTTCGTTGGATATCAGAGCAGGATGTTTGTACAGTGGTTTTGTGGAATGGGCAAGTCATTAGTGTTATACCGCCAATGTTTGTGCAGTTGGAAGTAACGCATACAGAGCCTGGACTTAAAGGAGATACCACTGGAACGGCAAATAAGCCAGCGACACTATCAACAGGAACCAGCATAGGGGTCCCATTATTCGTACAGGTTGGGGATATGCTTAAAATTGACACTCGCACGGGCGAGTATGTTTCTAGGGCAAAGTAGCTGCTATTGATATAGCGCGTAGTTTTTAAGGATTAGGGAAATGACAATAGTAACTACAGAATACGATTCATCCAATATTAAGGTTCTGAAAGGATTAGATGCGGTGCGTAAGCGCCCTGGAATGTATATCGGTGATACAGATGATGGAAGTGGATTGCACCACATGGTTTTTGAGGTGGTGGATAACTCCATTGATGAAGCTTTAGCTGGTTTTTGTAGCACTGTTTTTATCAAAATTCATGCAGATGGCTGTGTGTCAGTGCGTGATGATGGACGTGGCATTCCAGTAGATATACACCCTGAAGAAGGACGATCTGCTGCAGAAGTTATTATGACGGTGTTGCATGCAGGCGGGAAGTTTGACGACAATGCATATAAGGTTTCAGGTGGCTTGCATGGTGTGGGGGTTTCTGTTGTGAATGCTTTGTCTGAGTCATTGCAATTGAGCATCCACCGGCAGGGACAGTTGTGGCGGCAAGAGTATGTTATGGGAGAGCCTGTGGCACCATTAGCTGTTGTCGGTGACACCGACAAAACAGGTACAGAACTCTGTTTTAAGCCCAGTAGGAGTGTTTTTAGTGATGTGCATTTTCATTATGATATATTGCTTAAGCGTATCCGTGAACTGGCCTTTCTTAACTCAGGCGTCCATATCATTTTAGAGGATGAACGCGACGGGAAAAAAGATGACTTTTGTTTTGAAGGTGGTATTCGTGCCTTCGTGGAGTATATCAATCAGAGCAAGCATGTTATTCATGAAGAGCCATTTTATGTACGTGCTACTAAAGATGAAGTAGAAGTAGAAGTAGCAATGCAGTGGAGTGATGTTTATCAAGAGAGTATCTACTGTTTTACGAATAATATTCCACAGCGTGATGGGGGTACCCATTTATCTGGGTTTCGTGGCGCATTAACCAGAACAATCAATAACTATATTGACAGCGAAGGCTTGGCAAAGAAGGCTAAAGTGTCTATGAGTGGTGATGATGCGCGAGAAGGTTTGGCAGCGATTGTGTCAGTGAAAGTGCCCGATCCTAAATTTTCATCACAGACGAAGGATAAATTAGTATCATCTGAAGTCAAAGGTATAGTAGAGCAAGTGGTTAATGAGGCTTTACGGGATTATTTGTTAGAGTATCCGCAGAGTGCTAAGTCCATTTGCTCTAAAATTGTTGATGCGGCCAGAGCACGAGAAGCTGCGCGTAAAGCGCGTGAAATGACGCGGCGCAAAGATGTGCTGGATATTGCGGGCTTGCCAGGGAAGTTGGCAGACTGTCAGGAAAAAAACCCTGCATTTTCTGAGTTGTATTTAGTAGAGGGCGATTCTGCTGGTGGATCAGCCAAACAAGGGCGCGATAGACGTACACAGGCTATTTTGCCCTTAAAAGGAAAGATTTTGAATGTTGAAAAGGCGCGCTTTGATAAGATGTTAAGTTCGCAAGAGGTCGGCACGCTGATAACGGCACTAGGGTGTGGTATTGGACGGGAAGACTATGACCCAGATAAACTACGCTACCATCAAATTATTATTATGACGGATGCGGACGTTGATGGTGCGCATATTCGTACATTGCTACTGACATTTTTCTATCGGCAAATGCCTGAATTGATTGAACGCGGACATGTTTATATTGCACAGCCTCCGCTCTATAAAATCAAGAAAGGCAAGCAAGAGCAATATTTTAAAGATGAGGAAAGTTTAGAACAGTACCTGTCACACTTGGCCTTGCATGATGTACAGTTGGGTACCGATAATGGTGTGCTCCTTAAGGGCGAAGCTTTGCAAAAAATGTTTGAGATTCGCTTAAAGGCACATAATGCCCAGCGTATATTGGAGCGACGTTATGATGCGCATTTATTGCCATTTTTGCAACAGTTTGAGCCGCCGCCCAATGGCGATAAGGCAGAGTGGGCAAACCAATTTTCAGGATTTTTACAGTCATTAGATATTTTGAAGCGACACCATTATCAGGTGTTTGTGCGTGATGACGCCGTAATTGTTGAGGCAAAAGTGCATGGTCAAAGTCAGATATGGATATTAGATGATTCACTATTTAATGGTGCGCACTATAAAGCAATGATGGAATGGCGGCAGGTTCAGCAAGACTTTGGTGGCAGCTCCATCGAGGTAATCAGGCAGGGTAAAAATGTCCTGTTCACTGATTTCTCAAAAGCCTTGGATTGGTTATTGAGTGAGGCAAAGCGTGGGCAGCAAATACAGCGCTACAAGGGTTTGGGTGAAATGAATCCTGATCAACTGTGGGAAACCACGATGGATCCTGAGAGGCGCCGTCTAATGCGTGTTCAGGTAGAAGACGCTGTGCAATCTGATGCATTATTTTCTACTCTGATGGGTGATGAGGTAGAGCCTCGACGCCACTTTATTGAAGAAAATGCCCTATCAGTTGAGAATATAGACATTTAGTGTTCACCGGGATCGTTCGCGCATTAGGGCGCATTCAATCTATTCATCATAGGCAGCAGGGAGCTCAAGTTATTGTTCAGTCAGAGCACATGCCTGCTTTGCAGATTGGAGATAGCATAGCGGTTAATGGTTGCTGTGTAACGGTTACTGCATTGGGTGATTCGGTTTTTCATGCAGATATTTCTTCTGAAACGATTAGTAAAACTACATGGGGCCTGATGCAGGATAGTGATGTTGTCAATTTGGAGCCTGCACTAACATTGGGGGATGCCTTAGGTGGGCATTGGGTTAGTGGGCATGTTGATGATTGTGCTATTATAACTGCTATAGAACCTGTTGGTGACAGTTGGCAAGTGTCTATTCAGGTAGGTAGGCAATGGCAGCGTTTTATTGCGCCAAAAGGGTCTGTCACTTTAGATGGTATTAGTTTAACGGTGAATGATTGTATAGGAGACTGCTTTACAGTAGCACTTATCCCACATACAAGACAACACACCATTGCGCAATTTTGGGCAGTAGGGCAGCACATAAACTTAGAAATTGATGTGTTAGCACGCTATATACTCCACGCAAGAAAATATGACTAATCTTCAGCTTTTTAGTATTAAAGAAGCCAGTGTATGGGCAAGCTCTTTTCTAAAAAAAGATATCAGTGAATCTAATATCTCATACCTTATCCAATATGGCAGAATAAGGAAAGTCAGTTCAGGTATAACCCTTATGAGCCTACACCTTACGAGCGCTGGACGTTAGTCGGACTTTTTGATCTGCAGCAGGAAGTGAAAGTGGGTAAGGATTTTTGGGATTTTTTGGGTGGCGAAGGTGCGTATGAAGACTTGCTAACTATTTTTGAAAATGTAGGAAATATTTTGCGCAAGGACATTGACCATAAAATAAAAAATTTGGGAGTGAGAAGCAGGAATGTTTAGTTCTATTGAGCAAATTATTGAAGATTTTCGCCAAGGTAAGATGGTTATTTTGGTAGATGATGAAGATCGTGAGAATGAAGGGGATTTGATTATATCAGCACACGCAGTGCGCACTGATGACATCAACTTCATGGCGTCGCAGGCGCGTGGTTTGATTTGTTTAACACTGACCGAACAGCGTTGTCAGCAGTTAAATTTACCCTTGATGGTGAGTAACAACTCCAGTGGCACGAACTTTACTGTATCTATCGATGCCAAAGAGGCATCAACTGGCATTTCTGCTGCAGAGCGTGCGCATACTATCAGAAGAGCAGTGGATCCAAATGCTATTGCACAGGATTTTGTACAGCCTGGACATGTTTTCCCTTTGATGGCGCGTTCAGGCGGGACTTTAATTCGTGCAGGGCATACGGAAGCGGGCTGCGATTTATCCATGTTGGCAGGAGAGGCAGACCCTGCTGCAGTGATTGTGGAAATTATGAACGAAGACGGTAGCATGGCGCGCCGTCCTGATCTGGAGGTTTTTGCAAAAAAATATGGGATAAAAATTGGTACAATTGCTGACTTGATTCGTTATCGCATGCGTCATGAAAAGCTACTGAAGCACACGCATAGTGAGGAACTAAGAAACGAATTTGGCACATTTGAGTTGCATTATTATCAAGATACAATCAATCAGCAACAACATTATGCGTTGACCTTTGGTGATTATCGAGCGCAGCCATACACATTAGTGCGGGCACATGTACAGTCCGCATTACATGATATACTCTTTAGTCAAACAAATGCGTATCGTTGGCGTAGTGCGGAAGTGATGGAAAAAATTGTAGAAAATGGGCACGGAGTTTTAGTGATTTTATCCGAAGAGAGCAGTCAAGCAGATGATGCTAAAAATTTTGGCAAAGGTGCTGCCATCTTAAGTGATTTGGGCATTAAAAAAATGGAAGTATTGGGCTCTGAGCAGGGTAACCAGCCCTATAGTGGCTTTGGTTTAGATGTGGTACGCTTTATTCCAAAGGGGGATACAGCGTAAAAATGTAGTTTCCCATAAAAGAACAGCCGCATTAGTGGCGGCTGTCAGTCGAGGGCACTTAAGCATACCTCGGGGGGGTAAGGTGATTATTGTACAGAAAAAAATGCACAAAAAGTAAAGAAATACACAAAAAATAATAAAAATGACCAAGTGTAATAAGACGAATAAAGAAAGAGCCATTGTATGTATTGATGGATTCAACTTGTATTACGGCATAAAAGAATTGAAGAAACCGATGTATAAGTGGTTAGATGTTCAGAAATTGGCAGAGAGTTTTACGGCGAAAATTCATGCTGAAGTTATTCAAATTAAATACTTCACCAGCTGTATAGCAGGAGGCTGCCCTAGAGGCAGTGACACGCGTCAGAAAATTTATTTATCTGCTTTAGCAACATTGCCTAAAGTAAACATATACTACGGCAAATTTCTATCTAAGCCGCGTATCTGCAAGCATTGTAGGGAATGCTATACTATTTTTGAGGAAAAGCAAACAGATGTGAACCTTGCTTGCGAGTTATTGTCAGATGCTTATGAGAACCGCTTTGATCGAGTGTATATTGTCAGTGGTGATAGCGACTTAATTACGGCTGTTGAAAAGGCAAGCAAGCTGGATAAAAAAATATACATGGCATTTCCTCCAAATAGGACAAGTAGTATTTTAAGTAAAAAAGTTACAAAATTTCATATTAAAGCACAGCGGCTTAAAGCGTGTTTATTGCCCCAACAGATAAGCACCAAGCGAGGCAAAGTGTTGTACTGCCCTGAGGCGTGGCAATAGACATGGCAAAGAAAAGAGCAGAGAATACGATTGCTGAAAATCGCAAGGCGCGGCATGACTATCATATAGAAGAAAAAATAGAAGCAGGGTTGGTTCTGCAAGGCTGGGAAGTGAAAAGCCTGCGTGCTGGTAAAGCACAGTTGCGTGATAGTTATGTGAAAATTGTGCGTGGTGAGGCATTCGTGATAGGTTTACTCATTAGCCCCTTAGTGACTGCATCAACACATGTGGAAACAGACTCTATGCGTAGCCGTAAATTATTATTAAAAATGCGTGAAATCAGTCGTCTTACAGGGCAAATTGAACGTGGTGGTTATACGGCTGTGCTGCTTGCGCTCTATTGGAAAACGGGTAAGGTAAAGGCAAGTCTTGGTATTGCTAAGGGTCGTAAAGAACATGATAAGCGTCAAGTGATTAAGGAGCGGGACTGGAATAGGGACAAAGAGCGGATTATGGCGCGCCGTACTACAAGGGGGACTAATTAGTGATTGTTCCTGTCATTCTATGTGGCGGGTCGGGGACCCGGTTATGGCCACTATCGCGATCGCAATATCCTAAGCAGTTTCTTTCACTAACAGGATCGCTGTCTTTATTACAGCAGACGGTCCAGCGTTTACAGGTGCTTCAAATGGGCAAATTGATGTGCATCGCTAATGAATCCCATCGTTTTTTGCTTGCTGAGCAACTGCATGCAATGGATGTTCAGGCAGATATTTTTTTAGAGCCTGAGGGTCGCAATACAGCGCCTGCTATTGCGTTAGCAGCATTGCATGTGCTTGCACAGGATGCAGATGCACAGGTATTAGTGATGCCAGCAGATCATTATATGGAAGACAGTCAGGAGTTTGCTACAGCAGTTCAACAGGCAAGCTTACTATCAGCAGATGATTATTTAGTGACCTTTGGCATTAAGCCCAATAGTGCCCATACAGGATACGGTTATATTCAGTGTGGAGAACCTTTAGGATCAGGCTTTCAAGTTCAGCAGTTTGTAGAAAAGCCCGACGCATTTAGGGCACAGACTTTTATTGAAGCAGACGATGATTACTATTGGAATGCAGGAATCTTTCTATTTAAGGCACGTGTTATCTTAGAGGCAATGCAAAAATTATGCCCTGATATTGTGCATGCTTGTCGAGCAGCCTATAAAAAAGCAAAACCTGATTTGAATTTTATGCGCTTAGATGAGGGAGCGTGGAGCGCATGTGCTGAGGATTCTATAGACTACGCAGTTATGGAAAAAGCAGATAACGTGGCTGTAATACCTATGGATTGTGTGTGGAGTGATATAGGGTCTTTCTCTTCTCTATGGGAAATTTTACCCAAAGATGAGCATGGGAATGTGTTGCATGGTGAAATTATTAACATTGATTCAAGCGGTAATTTGGTGCACACGCATAAGCAGCAGGTTGTCGCGTTGGTGGGTATGCAAAACACGGTTGTAATTGAGTCTAAGGATGCGTTACTGGTTGCAGATAAGGCACATGCGCAGGCGGTTAAAAAAGTGGTAGACGAACTCAAGCAACACAGTGATCAGCGTACAGATTTACATATGCGAGTGTATAGGCCTTGGGGTTGGTACGAAAGTCTTTCTATGGGCGATGGTTATCAGGTCAAGCGTATTCAAGTCAATGCAGGGGCTAAATTATCCTTGCAAAAACATCGCTATCGGTCTGAACATTGGGTTGTGATTCGCGGTTGTGCCACAGTAGTATGTGATGAAGATACGCAGCAGTTATTGCCAGGCCAGTCTACCTATATTCCTTTGGGCGCAGTGCACCAGTTGGCGAATGATACGGAGGATATGGTGGAGGTGATTGAGACGCAAATAGGTGATTATTTAGGTGAAGATGATATCATCCGCTTAGAGGACTATTACAACAGAGCGTGATTTTATGTGCAAGA
This sequence comes from Gammaproteobacteria bacterium, assembly GCA_965219665.1. Lineage (GTDB taxonomy): Bacteria > Pseudomonadota > Gammaproteobacteria > CAKMZV01 > CAKMZV01 > CBDCOD01. The sequence continues at coordinate 245,314 of CBDCOD010000024.1, forward strand.
GGCAACTATGGCAGAATTTGGTCTAAGCATTGTTATCCCCACTTTTCATGAGGTGCAAAATCTAAAAGCGTCTGTGGAGGCTGTGGCAGAAGCACTGCACGACACCTGTTCTTATGAAGTATTGTTTATGGATGACTGCTCTCAGGATGGTAGTGTAGAGTTAGTGGCAACTTTGTCTAAAGAGTATCCGGTTAGGCTTGTTGAACGTATGGAGCGGCATGGGCTGTCGGAGGCAGTCATTGATGGCTTCAAAGAAGCGCGATACGACTATATTATTGTGATGGATGCTGACTTATCTCATCCTGCTGCTGCATTACCACAGATGTTGCAAAAGCTGCATAATAATCAGGCAGATTTTGTAGTAGGATCACGTTATATACAAGGCGGATCGTTGGACGGTAGTTGGGGATTCCTGAGACGGTTGAATTCAAAGGGTGCTACTTGGCTTGCTAAGCCCTTAGCTACTGTCTCTGATCCAATGTCAGGTTTTTTTGGTATTCGTAGAGAGTTATTGAAGCACATATTGCCACTGCTGTCACCGATTGGTTACAAAATTGGCTTAGAGGTACTGGTAAAGTCAGGCATTACACGCATTTACGAACACCCTATCCATTTTCGGGATAGACAGTTTGGGCAGAGCAAAATGACCTTCACTGAGCAGTATCGCTATTTGCGTCATTTACGTCGCTTATACCAACACAAATTCACCGTTTGGGCAGAGGTTACGCAGTTTGCGACAGTTGGGCTATCGGGTTTTTTAATTGATTTGTCTGCTTACTTCTTATTGCAATTTTTGGGGTTATCGCATGGAATTGCCCGTGCTATATCTTTTTGGTTTGCTGTAAGTTGGAATTGGTTTTGGAATAGAACACTGACTTTTAGCAATCGCATGAAACGAGATAAGATGCGGCAATGGTCAGAGTTTGTAATCTCTAGTCTATTTGGATTTTCTGCCAATGTAGGTGCGTATTGGTTGTTGACATACTCGGTACCCTTCTTCTCGGAAAATCAATGGTTGGCATTAGTCACTGGCGTCTTGTTAGGAATGGGTTTTAATTACACATTTTCTAGCCTACTCGTGTTCCCAGCACTTAGACAGGCAGAGCCAGGTGGGAAGCCGCCCGCAGACTCTCATGATTAAGTATGGATAAAGTGGGTTTATTTAGGCATCTTGGGGCCATGCTGTATGACAGTTTTTTTGTTATTGCACTGTTGATGCTGGCAACTGTTCCATGGGTAGTTATATTTGGAGAGTCGTTGCAGAGTCATACCTGGTTGCAATTTTTCTTTAGGGTGTATTTACTAGTAATATGGTCAGCCTATTTTCTAGTATTTTGGTATTATAGAAGTGCTACATTGGGTATGGTTATTTGGAAAATTAAACTGAGTAGTTTGAAAAAGGAGCGTTTGACTATGAAGGCGTGCCTCTATCGTTGGTTGGTTGCGTGGGGCTGGTTGATTATGATTCCTGCATTGTACATACTGGCAAAAAAACCAACATGGCACGATAAAGCCAGCCAAACGCAGTTAGTACGTTAAGTTAAGAATATGTATAAAGCAGTTATTCATAGCAACCGTATATTGCCTCAAGATATTGCCTTGCTGCAAAGCATAGGGTCATTACAAACAGGCAATGGCTATAGCGTATTAGAAAGTGCAGAGCCCTTTGATTGTGATGTGCTTAGGGAGCAATACGACTGTAATCAACTATTACAGAGTCAGAAACCTATTAAATTAGTTATCAGTGATATGGATTCTACGCTGATTGCCATTGAGTGTATTGATGAAATTGCTGATTTTGTTGGGGTGAAAGAACAGGTTTCAGCAATTACTCAGCGCGCTATGGCAGGTGAGCTTGATTTTGAAGCATCATTACAGCAGCGGGTTGCATTATTAGAGGGATTGTCTATTGAGGCATTGCAGCAGGTTTATGAGCAGCGTTTACGCTTTAATGCTGGCGCAGAGCGTCTTTTAGTTGAATTGAACTGTCGTAATATTCCCTTTGCACTGGTTTCTGGCGGGTTTACTTTTTTTACAGATAGGGTTCAAAAGCGCTTAGGTTTTGAGTATGCACGTTCTAATGTGTTAGAAGTGGTGGGTGGTAAATTAACGGGTCGAACTATTGGACCGATAATAGATGCAGCAGCTAAGAAGCGCTATTTGCTGGAGTTATGTGCACATTTGGGTATTGAACCAGCACAAACTATCGCAATAGGAGATGGTGCGAATGACTTACCCATGTTACAAACAGCAGCTATTAGCGTTGCCTTTCGTGCCAAGCCTATCGTACGTCATCAAGCCAGCTGGCAGCTTAACCATAGTGGCTTGGATAGTATTCTGTCTATATTAGAGCAGCAGAGTGTCTAGCTTTTTGGATTGAGTAGCCATGTGTCCACGCGATGGATAAGTGCGGCACCAAGAATAATTAGCACACCCCCTATAAATAAATTGAGTGACACCATCTCGTTTAAGAGCATAACGCCCCAGATTACACCAAATAAAGGGATGACTAAGGTAACAGATGCCACCTTGGCAGAGCCAATATGTTTCATAAGCCTAAAATAAAGCCAAAAGGCAGCTGCTGTGCATAATACGCCCAAAATAAGAGGTGCTTGCCATGCCGTCCATTGCCATTTTGGTATATATATATGACTCCAGCCAATAATGAATAAAAACAGTGTCGCACAAAACATACTGACACAGGCAGACATTAGGGGTGGCACTGTGTGTAGGTATTTACGGCTTATAGTAATCGCAATTGCATAGCACACGCCTGAGGCCAGACACATCAATAGAGCCAAACTATTTTGCTGGCGCATCGTAATATCAGATAGGCTATCGTAGAACAAAATAACAAGCCCAAGCACACTGATAAAAGCCCCAAACATTTGTAGGCGTGTGAACGGCTCTTTTAGCCATATAGTAGCCAATAAAGCAGTAAATATGAGAGTATTAGCATTTAAAATAGACACAAAACCTGACTGCAGCCATACCGTTGCTTGCGCTAATAGGGTGAATGGAATGGCAGAATTTAATATGCCTGCAAGTGCTAATATCATCCAGGTGTGCAGCGGTAAGCGTTTCCAGTGTCCCAATAATATAACAAAAGGGAGTAAGCAGCTTGCTCCTATAGCCACCCTCCAAAAAATGATATTGATGCTGCCTAAGTCTTGAGTTCCTATTTTCATGAATACGAAAGAGGCCCCCCATAGTGCTGACAGTAATATAAATTGAGCAATAATCATTCTATAGGTACGAATGTGTGTCGCAAGGTGTTACCAAAATATTCGATGCCTTGTCGTTGCCAATTTAGGCGTTGATCAAAGCGTTGTATATGAGGTAGCACGAAAGCAGGATACCCTTTATTTCCTAATAGAATAGAGCTTTGATAAATAAATAGTTGATTGACTAAATTAGCTTTGATAAAGGCTCCGCCCAAAATAGATCCTGCTTCTACCAGTACAGATTGCACGCCTTTTTGCACCAATATCTGCATAACGGCTTGTAAATTTAAGCCCTCGTTAGCACTTTGGCATCGCTCCCATTGAATGTGCTGCCTATCCTCAGCATGGTTTTGTGTGAGGATGAGTAGAGGGCTATCACTTGAAAATAATGGAATATCCCCCATTGATTTTAAGCGATTATGGCTGTCTAGAATGACGCGCAGGCTATGGTGATGAGGGCGCAAGTCAAAATGCAGGCGCTGTTTTTGTATTGTATTTAGGCGGATAGTTAGCTGTGCATTATCACGTAAGACGGTTTGTGAGCTGCTAAGTATGGCGTGATGCTCCAGGCGTTGCAAATGAGCATCTGCACGTGCCTCTGGGCTGCTAATCCACTGACTTGTGCCATCTGCTGCAGCAATGCGTCCGTCTAAACTTGTCGCTGCTTTGAGGGTTACCCAGGGTTTATTATGTTCATGAAAATAAAAGTAGGCAGGATTGATTGAGCGCGCTTGTTGAGCAGCAGCATTACTTTCTACCTCTATACCTGATTTACGCAGTGCGGCAACACCTTTGCCAGCGACTATGGGATTGGGGTCTTCTATTGCTATAACGACTTTTTTAACTCGGGCAGCAATGAGAGCATCAGTGCATGGCGGGGTTTTGCCATGATGGGCACAAGGCTCTAAACTAACCCATGCGGTTGCGCCTTGCGTATCTATACCCCGTGCTTGCGCATCTTTGAGTGCGGCAACTTCAGCATGGTCTTCACCAGCAAACTGGTGCCAGCCTTCACCAATAATATGGTCTTTTTTGGTTAACGTGCAGCCAACACAAGGATTAGGCTTTGTACTATATTTTCCTTTTTGTGCTAACTCTAAGCATCTGACAAGCGCAGGATGCAGAGAATTCATGTCCGCTTGCCGGAAGAAATATCATTCAGTTCACGCTCGAAGTCATCAGTGCTTTGAAACTGTTTATAAACAGAAGCAAATCGTACATAGGCAACTAAATCTATTTCGTGTAAGGCCTTCATAACCAATTCGCCCAGATATTGAGAGGAGACCTCTGGCTCGCCAGACTTGCTGATTTTTAAGGCGATTTTTTCAATAATGCCCTCAATGTGCTCAGCACTGATGGGACGTTTTTCTAAGGATTTTTCCAGACCAGCGTGTAATTTATCACGATTAAAATGTTCTCGAGCATCGTTACGCTTGATAACGCGCGGAAATTTTAAGTCTATACGTTCGTAGGTTGTAAAACGGTGCCCGCAGACGCACTCGCGACGCCTGCGAATCTGCAGACCATCATCCAAGGATCTGGAGTCTAGCACTCGCAATTCCCTTCCTCTGCAAATGGGGCACTGCATGAATAGAGACTATTTTTTATATACTGGGTGCCTGGCGCATAGTTCGCTCACTTTGGATCTGGTAGCATTACGTACAGACTCATCGCCATTAGACTCAATGACGTTGCACATCCACTGAACTATTTCTTTAGATTCTTCCAGCGTAATACCTCGAGTAGTGATAGCCGGTGTACCAATACGAATGCCACTGGTGATAAACGGAGACTGTGGATCATTCGGTACGGCATTCTTATTGACAGTAATGTGTGCATCTTCTAGCCAGCGATCTATATCTTTGCCTGTTAATCCTTGCTTGATAAAACTCACTAAGAACATATGGTTATCTGTTCCACCTGAAATGACATCATAGCCATTTTCTACGAAGGTGGCGGCCATTGCTTGCGCATTGTCAATAACACGTTGCTGGTATGTCTTAAAATCTGGCTCCATAGCCTCCTTAAAGCAAACAGCTTTAGCCGCGATAGCATGCATCAAGGGACCACCTTGGGTTCCAGGGAATATGCGGGAGTTGATGCTTTTTTCTAAGTCATCATTATGCTTGCCCATAATCAGACCGCCACGCGGACCGCGCAAGGTTTTATGTGTGGTGGTAGTGGTGATATCCGCAATATTGACAGGTGAAGGATAGAGTCCAGTTGCAACTAAACCTGCTACGTGTGCCATATCTACTAATAGGATAGCACCAACACTATCAGCAATTTCACGATATTTATGCCAGTCAATTGCACGAGAGTAGGAGGAGAAACCGCCAACAATCATTTTAGGGCGATGTTCCTGTGCTAGTTGATTAATTTCGTCATAGTTGAGTAGCCCATCTTCTGTAATGCCGTACTGCACTGCTTTGTAGAGTCGTCCTGAGAAACTGACTGAAGCCCCATGGGTTAGATGCCCACCATGCGCCAAACTCATGCCAAGCACAACGTCACCAGGCTTAAGAACTGCTTGATATACTGCAGCATTTGCTGACGATCCGGAGTGCGCTTGCACATTGACAAAGTCTGCATTAAAAAGTTCTTTAGCGCGGTCGATGGCTAGTTGCTCTACAGTGTCAACGTGTTTACAGCCACCGTAATAGCGTTTTCCAGGGTATCCCTCTGCATATTTATTTGTTAGTGCAGAGCCTTGAGCTTCCATTACCTGAGGACTGGTGTAGTTCTCAGAGGCAATTAACTCAATATGCTCCTCTTGGCGTAGCGCTTCGGCTTCAATAGCAGCAGCAATTTCTACATCAATATCGGACAATGGAATACGGTAATCAAACATAATACATCCTCATAATTATAAATAGGCACATTAAATAGGTTATTCTACTATAGCTTAGTCTATTGTCGTGTGATAAGTTGTTTTGCTAACGCTCCCTGCAACTTTATATTTACTGCTCTGCCTGTTCAAACAGAACAGCAGTCCAAAACGAAGGAGTGCTTGTATCTTGAAAGCCGGCACCAAGCAGGCGAGCGTTACCATTGCTGTCCGTAGTATGGTACAAATCTTAAAAAACAAATATTTTTAAGTACTTGAAATAACAAATCTTTTTAAAATCAAATGGCTTTTGGGTGGAGATTTGGTGGAAATTTTCGTGCAACCGTGCATTTGCACCACCTGTGTTTCACATATATGTGTAGTATATGAAAATTATAACAGGTATCACAACAATAGTGCTTTTTGTACTTCTTTCTTTTAATGGCGCGGCAAAATAGCCCCTGTGGGTTAATTCCGAAGACATTATAGACTTCTCATTATTTGCAGTTGATGCCAAAGGTCATAAAAATGAAATAGTCAACACCAGTGCTGCTGGTGTAGTACAGATCATTGTTTACAATGATCTGAAAGGAACGCCTGCTCAAAACAAAAAGGCGTACCAAAAACGAGAGAAGTCTATAAAAAAATACTATCCTAATGCGATAGTTGTCTTTGGCGGCTTTACAGAAAGAAGTCCTTATGCACTTCTATTAGGTAAAAAATATGCAAATCCACAGCATCCATGGGACAGTTCTTCAGATTAAATCAACAAAAAGTACCGTAAGGGTTACGGTTGCACAATCTACCAAACCACACAAAGGTAAGGGAGTAAAACAAACAGAAAAACAAAAATCTAAAGCCCTTATGCAGAAGATGTTGGTGCTCTTAATTCCTAAGTACAGCACCAAAAAAATGCAAGAAGAAAGTGGACCTCTTGTTGTTAATAAACCGTTTCTATTTAAGGTGCGTTAGCATACCTCTTCTCAAACAACGAAATGCAATGAAAAAAGACACTTTCTATTTTCCACACGATTACAACGCTGCCTCTGATGAAAAGATAGAGAAACTGCTTTTCGAACTTGGTAATGAAGGCTATGGTATTTATTGGAGAATTATTGAAATGCTCTATCAAAATAACCGGAGTTAGTTGTGACAGTTACCGCTGCGGTAGCACAAGCTGCCAGCAGTGGTGGCGGTGGTGGCGGTGGCGACAGCAGCGGCGGCGGTGGCGGGGGTGGCTGTAGCTTACAGTCTGAATCAGGCGCAATAGACTGGACGCTATGGTTGCTTGCTCTATTGAGTTTAGCTGCACTGCGTGGCTATCGCCGCAGGGTATCTTAGATGAAAGGGCAGAAATGCCGTTTTATGTGACACAATTGCCATTCATGCTCAAAAGCAGCCTGAATGGATGCAATGTTTGCTGCGACACGTTTTCCTAACTGTTCGCAGCGAATAGTATCGTATGGTTGTGTTACAATCCCCTTAATATATATATTTATAGAACAACGAATCCATTCATTTCATTCATATCAATAATCACACAGAACTATTATGCATACGAACAATACACATAGCAATACACATAGCAGTACATTTAACAATACACTGTATTCCATCCAAAAACGGGTAGTTTTCTTGCTCTGCATAGTATCGGCATTGGTGTCGGCATCGCTGTGGTCAATGACAGCAAGTGCAGCTGCGCCAGTTGCTTTAAGCCATATTTTGTCTGTACAAACCTACGCAGGGGGTGGGAATGGCGATGACAGCACCTCCGATGGCGCCAGCACCAAAACCGCGCGGTTTAGTGGAGTTAGTGGGCTTAGAGTAGCACCGGATGGGCGCCTCTTTGTCGCGGACAGTGAGCGCTTACGCGTGGTGAGCGCGGATGGCAGCACGGTATCCACCTACGCTGGTGGCGGCAGCGTGGATGTAGATAGCGCCAGCACCGCCAATATTCGTTTTCGCAGTCTCCAAGACGTAGCCATTCACCCCGATGGACGCGTGTTTGTTTTAGATGGAGGCTTCTCCTCTGGGAATCGCGTATATGTTATTAACCCAACTGGCAGCACCGCCTCTGTTTATGCGGGCGGGGGACCAATTGGTGGCTTTGCTGGCAGTTTTGCAGATGGTGCCAGTACTACCACTGCGCGCTTTGACCGACCTTTGGGGATGGCGCTTCGCTCTGATGGACGGCTTTTCATTGCCGATACAGCCAACCATCGCATTCGCGTCATCAGCGCGGATGGCGCCACCGTTTCTACCTATGCAGGCAATGGCAATCCAGGATTGCTTGATGGCGATGCGGATGCGGCTGAGTTTAATGGCCCTGTCAGCCTGGCATTTGCTACCGATGGGCGCCTCTTTGTCGGCGATGGCAACAACCGCCGCATTCGGGTGATTAGTGCCGATGGCAATACGGTTTCCACCTACGCCGGTCGCGGTGCCACTGGCGAAACAGCATTAGGTTCACCATTCCCGCCCGCTGATAGCATTGATTTTTTTGATGTTGCCTATATTGCTATTACCAACGATGGGCGCATTCTGGTCAGCGATGATGGCTCTTCTAATATTCGGGTTATCAGCGCGGATGGCAGCCGTGTTTCTGTGTATGCAGGCGTTAATGTTGCCGCCTCTGACGATATAAGACCAAGCTTTCCCTCTAGCCCCTTAAATGAAGGTCTTCCTGCTGCAGAGGCGGGTTTTAGAAACCCTAGGGGCATCGCTATTGACGCGACTGGGCGGGTATTTGTCGCCAATCGCGATTTTAACTTAGTGAGCGTTATTGCCCCCAGTTTGGCAGTGGCAGATATCCCCCCTGCGCAATTAAGCGCTGCACAGCAAGTACGCGGAGCAAGCGTCTTCAGCGCTGGCGTGGTGCAATCCCTATTTAGCGATGCGGATGGGAGCACCTTAAGCTACAGCTTGGTCGAAACCAGTTCGGCGACGGCTGTATCCTTTGCCATTGATAGCGTCAGTGGCGCTATCACCTACCTTCAGCCCACAGAGGCGCTGGCTAATACGCAAACACTGGTGATTGCCGTCAGTGATGAGCAAGGCACAGCTACTTCCCGTCTGACGGTTATTTCTGAACCTTTGAGCAACTATCCGCCCCAGTTTGGTTTATCCACCAGTGCCCTCACGCGCGCAGAAGGGTTTGCAGACCCCATAACCATTACCATCAATGACCCAGATGATGGGGATACGGACAGTATAGAGCAGGCGATTACATACAGCCTACGCATAGACCCTAATGACTTATTGGCGCCTTTTGCAACATTTGCGATTGACCCACAATCAGGCACAATCACCATTACCAGCATCAGCGGCGTAGGCGCGTTTGGCAATATAACCGTTCGGGTTATTGCTGATGATGGCAGTAACAGCCATAGTGAGTCCGAACAAAGCTTTACCCTCACTGTAACCCAAGTGAATAACACCCCGCCTGTGGTAGCTCCAAGCCTGCGCACTGTGCGCACCTATGCAGGCAGCGGCGGTAACGATTTTGCAGATGGTAGCGCCCTGACAGCACAATTCAACACTCCAAACGGTATTGCTCGGGCAGCCGATGGACGCATCTTTGTTGCAGATACTTTCAACCATCGTATTCGCGTCATTAGTGCTGATGGTGCGACTGTTTCCACTTATGCAGGTGATGGCGTTGCGGCCTTTGCAGATGGCAGCACCAGCACAGCACGCTTTTCCCAACCTCAAGGCATTGCCGTGGCAGCCGATGGCCGCCTCTTTGTTGCAGATGAGTTCAATAACCGTATTCGCGTCATTAGTGCCGATGGTGCAACTGTTTCCACTTATGCAGGTGATGGCGAAGCGGCCTTTGTAGATGGCAGCACCACCACGGCACGCTTTAGTTTTCCACGCGGTATTGCCGTGGCAGCCGATGGGCGCGTCTTTGTTGCAGATACTTTCAATAACCGTATTCGCGTCATTAGTGCCGATGGTGCTACCGTCTCTACTTATGCAGGCATTGGTGGCTTTGGCTTCGCCAATGGCAGCACCAGCACGGCACAATTTAGTTTACCATTCGGCGTTGCCGTGGCAGCCGATGGGCGCGTCTTTGTTGCAGATGCTGGCAATCAGCGCATTCGCGTCATTAGTGCCGATGGTGCGACTGTTTCCACTTATGCAGGTGATGGCGTTGAGAACTTTGCAGATGGCAGCACCACCACCGCTCGCTTTGAAGAGCCAACCGATCTTGTAGTTGCCTCCGATGGTCGCGTCTTTGTTGCTGACACAAATAACAATCGGATTCGCGTGATTAGTGCCGATGGTGCCTCTGTCTCTACCTATGCAGGTAGTGGTGCAGCTGCCCAAACCAATGAGCCTCAAAAATCACAAACCGCTCTTGATATAGATTTAAGAGAACCGCGAAGAATGATTCTTGCGCCGGATGGACGCCTCTTTTTCACTGACTCAGGTAACCATCGTATTCGCGTGATTGAAGTCATTTCCTCAACTTCTGAAAACTTTGGCTCTGTTACCTTAGGTGCTGAATTTCAAGGGGCTGGAACGCGCGTTATTGGCGCACAAAACCTATTTTTTGATGCAGAAGCTAATGACTTAACCTTTAGCATTCTCTCTGGTAATGAGGACGGCTTATTTGCCATCGATGCAGCCAGTGGCAGGGTTACGCTGGCAGGCAGTTTAACCGATAGACAAACAGGGATCAACACGCTGGTTATCCAGGCACAAGATCTTGCTGGCAGCGCCACCGTAACCCTTACCATCGTAGTGGAAGAGGTGAACGATCCTCCCACGTTCGCCCTGTCTACCAGCACATTGGAATTAGATGAAGATTTCGGCACTAATACCGATATTGTGGTAGTGAATCCCGATGATGGGGACGCTGCGATTGAGCAAATACTGACTTATAGCGTGAGCACCAACAATGTTGGCTTTACCACACTGACTATCAATGCACAATCAGGGACACTTACCTTGACCAGTATAGCGGATGCTTTTGGTGAGGCAACTCTTACCATAACGGTGACTGATTCTTCTGCTACCAACAATGAGGCAACCCAAGTCCTTAGATTACGAGTACTCTCTGTGAATGACCCGCCTGCCTTTTCCCTCTCTACGACCACACTGAGGCTCACTGAGGACTTTGCTCAAGCAATAACTGTATCGGTGGTGAACCCAAATGATGTTGATGGTGATGGTGATGGCATGGAGCAAACTTTAACCTATAGCATATCACCAGTTAGTTTAGAGGTGGTTGGTATAAGCTTTGATGCCAATTCAGGTCAAGTAATTCTCAATAGCGTTGCCGATGCCAATAGCATTAACCCGATTCTGTTTGAAATAACTGCGAATGATGGTGGCGCGGTCAATAATCTATTCTCGCAGTCATTTACCCTTGAGATTGAGCCTGTGAATGACCCAGGGAGGAATGACCCGCCTAATGTTGTGCTGTCAACTGCTGTGCTCACGCTGGATGAAGATTTTGGCAGTGCTTCTATAACTGTGGTGAGAAGCGATGACGGGGATGACACCAATCAACCTTTGACTTATAGTATAAGCACCACTAATATCGGTTTTGCAATGATTTCTATTGATAGCAACTCAGGCGCTATAACCCTGAGTAGTGTCGATAACCAATTTGGGCAAGCCACTTTGTTTGTGACGGTGGATGACTCTGCTCCTGAGGATAATCTTTCAATCATACAGGTTGTTGTTAGGGCACGTGCTGTGAACGATGTGCCAACTTTTACCTTATCACGAACGGCGTTGACGCTGGATGAGGATTTTGGAACCAATACGGATATTAGCGTGGTGAGTCCAAATGATGGCGACAATGGCGATCAAGTGATTACTTATAGTATTAATCCTACTAATACCGAATTTGCTACTTTAGCAATTGATGCGCAAACAGGGGAGGTTACTATAACCAGTGTCGCTAATGGATTTGGGAGTGCAGTCATTACAGTGATAGCAGAAGATGATGGTGGCGGCGATACCAACCAGTCAACCCAAACCTTTATGCTGACTGTGGTTGATAGTGTGTCAGAAGCTGCCAGCAGTGGTGGCGGAGGTGGTGGAGGCTGTAGCTTACAGTCTGAATCAGGCGCAATAGACTGGACGCTATGGTTGCTTGCTCTATTGAGTTTAGCTGCACTGCGTGGCTATCGCCGCAGGGTATCTTAGATGAAAAAGGCAGAAATGCCGTTTTATGTGACACAATTGCCATTCATGCTCAAAAGCGCCTGAATGGATGGCTGCAATGTTTGCTGCGACACGTTTTCCTAACTGTTCGCAGCCAATAGTATCGTATGGTTGTGTTACAATTCTCTTAATATATATATTTATAGAACAACGAATCCATTCATTCATATCAATAATCACACAGAACTATTATGCATAAGACCAATACACATAGCAATACACTGTATTCCATCCAAAAACGCTTAGTTTTCTTGCTCTGCATAGTATCGGCATTGGTGTCGGCATCGCTGTGGTCAATGACAGCAAGTGCAGCTGCGCCAGTTGCTTTAAGCCATATTTTGTCTGTACAAACCTACGCAGGGGGTGGGAATGGCCCAGCCAACACCTCCGATGGCAACAGCACCAAAACCGCGCGGTTTGATATACCCACTGGGCTTAGAGTAGCACCGGATGGGCGCCTTTTTGTCACGGACAGTGAGCGCTTACGCGTGGTGAGCGCGGATGGCAGCACGGTATCCACCTACGCTGGTGGCGGCATCGTGGATGTAGTAGATAGCGCCAGCACCGCCAATATTCGTTTTCGCAGACTCCGAGACGTAGCCATTCACCCCGATGGCCGCGTGTTTGTTTTAGATGGAGGCTTCTCCTCTGGGCATCGCGTATATGTTATTGACCCAACTGGCAGCACCGCCTCTGTCTATGCGGGCGGAGGACCAATTGGTAACTTTGCTGGCAGTTTTGCAGATGGTGGCAGCACTACCACTGCGCGCTTTAACCAACCTTTGGGGATGGCGCTTCGCTCTGATGGACGGCTTTTCATTGCCGATACAGCCAACCATCGCATTCGCGTCATCAGCGCGGATGGCGCCACCGTTTCTACCTATGCAGGCAATGGCAATCCAGGATTGGTTGATGGCGATGCGGATGCGGCTGAGTTTAATGGCCCTGTCAGCCTGGCATTTGCTACCGATGGGCGCCTCTTTGTCGGCGATGGCAACAACCGCCGCATTCGGGTGATTAGTGCCGATGGCAATACGGTTTCCACCTACGCCGGTCGCGGCGCCACTGGCGAAACAGACCTAGAGTCACAATTCCCGCCCGCTGATAGCATTGATTTTTTTGATGTTGCCTATATTGCTATTACCACCGATGGGCGCATTATAGTCAGCGATGATGGTTCTCATAATATTCGGGTCATCAGCGCGGATGGCAGCCGTGTTTCTGTGTATGCAGGCGCTGATGGAGTCAGCTCTGGCAACATACGAACAAGCTTTCCCTTTAACCCCTTAAATGAAGGTCCTGCTGCAGAGGCAGGTTTTAGAACCCCTAGGGGCATCGCTATTGATGCGGCTGGGCGGGTATTTGTCGCCAATCGCGATTTTAGCTTAGTGAGCGTTATTGCCCCCAGTTTGGCAGTGGCAGATATCCTCCCTGCGCAATTAAGCGCTGCACAGCAAGTACGCGGAGCAAGCCTCTTCAGCGCTGGCGTGGTGCAATCCCTATTTAGCGATGCGGATGGGAGCACCTTAAGCTACAGCTTGGTCGAAACCAGTTCGGCGACGGCTATATCCTTTGCCATTGATAGTGTCAGTGGCGCTATCACCTACCTTCAGCCCACAGAGGCGCTGGCTAATACGCAAACACTGGTGATTGCCGCCAGTGATGAGCAAGGCACAGCTACTTCCCGTCTGACGGTTATTTCTGAACCTTTGAGCAACTACCCGCCCCAGTTTGGTTTATCCACCAGTGCCCTCACGCGCGCAGAAGGGTTTGCAGACCCCATAACCATTACCATCAATGACCCAGATGATGGGGATACGGACGGTATAGAGCAGCCGATTACATACAGCCTGCGCATAGCCCCTAATGACTTATTGGCGCCTTTTGCAACATTTGCGATTGACCCACAATCAGGCACAATCACCATTACCAGTATCAGCGGCGCAGGCGCGTTTGGCAATATAACCGTTCGGGTTATTGCTGATGATGGCAGTAACAGCCATAGTGAGTCCGAACATAGCTTTGCCCTCACTGTAACCCAAGTGAATAACAGCCCGCCTGTGGTAGCTCCAAGCCTGCGCATTGTGCGCACCTATGCAGGCAGCGGCGTTAGCGATTTTGCAGATGGTAGCGCCCTGACAGCACAATTCAACGCTCCACGCGGTATTGCCCGTGCAGCCGATGGCCGCCTCTTTGTTGCAGATGCTTCCAATGACCGCATCCGAGTAATCAGTGCCGATGGTGCGACTGTTTCCACTTATGCAGGTGATGGCGTTGAGAACTTTGCAGATGGCAGCACCAGCACCGCACGCTTTCGTTCTCCAAGCGGCGTTGCTCTGGCAGCCGATGGGCGCGTCTTTGTTGCAGATACGGATAACAATCGGATTCGCGTGATTAGTGCCGATGGTGCGACTGTTTCCACTTATGCAGGTGATGGCGTTGAGGGCTTTGCAGATGGCAGCACCAGCACGGTACGCTTTCGTTTTCCACGTGGCGTTGCCTTGACAGCCGATGGGCGCCTCTTTGTTGCAGATACTTTCAATGACCGTATTCGCGTCATTAGTGCCGATGGTGCGACTGTTTCCACTTATGCAGGTGGTGGCGTTCCGGGCTTTGCAGATGGCAGCACCACCACCGCACGCTTTAATACGCCACGCGGCGTTGCCTTGGCAGCCGATGGGCGCGTCTTTGTTGCAGATGCTGGCAATCACCGCATTCGCGTCATTAGTGCCGATGGTGCGACTGTTTCCACTTATGCAGGTGATGGCGTTGAGAGCTTTGCAGATGGCAGCACGACCACCGCTCGCTTTGATGACCCAACCGATTTTGTAGTTGCCTCCGATGGTCGGCTGTTTGTTGCTGATACGGGTAACAGTCGGATTCGCGTGATTAGTGCCGATGGTGCCTCTGTCTCTACCTATGCAGGTAGTGGTGCAGTTGCCCAAGCTAATGAGCATCAAGAATTACAAGCCGCTGTTGATATAGATATAGGCGCTCCGCGAAGAATGACTCTTGCGCCGGATGGACGCCTCTTTTTCACTGACTCAGATAGTAATCGTATTCGCGTGATTGAAGACGTTTCCTCAACTTCTGAAAACTTTGGCTCTGTTACCTTAGGCGCTGGATTTCAAGGGGCTGGAACGCGCGTTATTAGCGCACAAAACCTATTTTTTGATGCAGAAGGTAATGACTTAACCTTCAGCATTCTCTCTGGTAATGAAGACGGCTTATTTGCCATCGATGCAGCCAGTGGCAGGGTTACGCTGGCAGGCAGTTTAACCGATAGACAAACAGGGATCAACACGCTGGTTATCCAGGCACAAGATCTTGCTGGCAGCGCCACCGTAACCCTTACCATCGTAGTGGAAGAGGTGAACCAAGCTCCCACGTTCGCCCTGTCTTCCAGCACTTTGGAATTAGATGAAGATTTCGGCACTAATACCGATATTGTGGTAGTGAATTCCGATGATGGGGATGCCGCGATTGAGCAAATACTGACTTATAGCGTGAGCACCAACAATGTCGGCTTTACCACACTGACTATCAATGCACAATCAGGGGCACTTACCTTGACCAGTATAGCGGATGCTTTTGGTGAGGCAACCCTTACCATAACGGTGAGTGATTCTTCTACTACCAACAGTGAGGCAACCCAAACCCTTAGATTACGAGTACTCCCCGTGAATGACCCGCCTGCCTTTTCCCTCTCTACGACCACACTGAGGCTCACTGAGGACTTTGCTCAAGCAATAACTGTATCGGTGGTGAACCCAAATGATGGCGATGATGATGGCATGGAGCAAACTTTAACCTATAGCATATCACCGGTTAGTTTAGAGGTGGTTGGTATAAGCTTTGATGCCAATTCAGGTCAAGTAATTCTCAATAGCGTTGCCGATGCCAATAGCATTAACCCGATTCTGTTTGAAATAACTGCGAATGATGGTGGCGCGGTCAATAATCTATTCTCGCAGTCATTTACCCTTGAGATTCAGCCTGTGGATGACCCGGGGAATGACCCGCCTAATGTTGTGCTGTCAACTGCTGTGCTCACGCTGGATGAAGATTTTGGCAGTGCTTCTATAACTGTGGTGAGTAGCGATGACGGGGATGGCACCAATCAACCTTTGACTTATAGTATAAGCACCACTAATATCGGTTTTGCAACGATTTCTATTGATAGCAACTCAGGCGCTATAACCCTGAGTAGTGTCGATAACCAATTTGGGCAAGCCACTTTGTTTGTGACGGTGGATGACTCTGCTCCTGAGGATAATCTTTCAATCATACAGGTTGTTGTTGAGGCACGTTCTGTGAACGATGTGCCAACTTTTACCTTATCACGAACGGCGCTGACGCTGGATGAGAATTTTGGAAGCAATACGGATATTAGCGTGGTGAGTCCAAATGATGGCGACAATGGCGATCAAGTGATTACTTATAGTATTAATCCTACTAATACTGGATTTGCTACTTTAGCAATTGATGCGCAAACAGGGGAGGTTACTATAACCAGTGTCGCTAATGGATTTGGGAGTGCAGTCATTACAGTGATAGCAGAAGATGATGGTGGCGGCGATACCAACCAGTCAACCCAAACCTTTATGCTGACTGTGGTTGATAGTGTGTCAGAAGCTGCCAGCAGTGGTGGCGGAGGTGGTGGAGGCTGTAGCTTACAGTCTGAATCAGGCGCAATAGACTGGACGCTATGGTTGCTTGCTCTATTGAGTTTAGCTGCACTGCGTGGCTATCGCCGCAGGGTATCTTAGATGAAAAAGGCAGAAATGCCGTTTTATGTGACACAATTGCCATTCATGCTCAAAAGCGCCTGAATGGATGGCTGCAATGTTTGCTGCGACACGTTTTCCTAACTGTTCGCAGCCAATAGTATCGTATGGTTGTGTTACAATCCTCTTAATTATATATATTTATAGAACAACGAATCCATTCATATCAATAATCACACAGGACTATTATGCATACGATCAATACACATAGCAGTACACATAGCAATACATTTAACAATACACTGTATTCCATCCAAAAACGCTTAGTTTTCTTGTTCTGCATAGTATCGGCATTGGTGTCGGCATCGCTGTGGTCAATGACAGCAAGTGCAGCTGCGCCAGTTGCTTTAAGCCATATTTTGTCTGTACACACCTACGCAGGGGGTGGGACTGGCCCTGACAGCACCTCCGATGGCAACAGCACCCAAACCGCGCGTTTTGATCAACCCAATGGGCTTAGAGTAGCACCGGATGGGCGCCTCTTTATCACGGACCGTGGGCGCTTACGCGTGGTGAGCGCGGATGGCAGCACGGTATCCACCTACGCTGGTGGCGGTAGTGTGGATGTAGATAGCGCCAGCACCTCCAATATTCGTTTTCGCGAACTCCAAGACGTAGCTATTCACCCCGATGGCCGCGTGTTTGTTTTAGATGGAGGGTCGCGCTCTGGGCATCGCGTGTATGTTATTGACCCAACTGGCAGCACCGCCTCTGTCTATGCGGGCGGGGGACCAATTGGTAACTTTGCTGGCAGTTTTGCAGATGGTGCCAGCACTACCACTGCGCGCTTTAACCAACCTTTGGGGATGGTGCTTCACTCTGATGGACGGCTTTTCATTGCCGACACAGACAACCATCGCATTCGCGTCATCAGCGCGGATGGCGCCACCGTTTCTACCTATGCAGGCAATGGCAATCCAGGATTGGCTGATGGCGATGCGGATGCGGCTGAGTTTAACGGTCCTGTCAGCCTGGCATTTGCTACCGATGGGCGCCTCTTTGTCGGCGATGGCAACAACCGCCGCATTCGGGTGATTAGTGCCGATGGCAATACGGTTTCCACCTACGCCGGTCGCGGTGCCACTGGCGAAACAGCATTAGGTTTACCATTCCCGCCCGCTGATAGCATCGATTTTTTTGATGTTGCCTATATTGCCATTACCACCGATGGGCGCATTCTAGTCAGCGATGATGGCTCTCATAATATTCGGGTCATCAGCGCAAATGGCAGCCGTATTTCTGTGTATGCAGGCGCTAATGGAGTCACCCCTGGCAACATAAGAGGCTTTGCCCCTAACCCCTTAAATGAAGGTCTTCCTGCTGTAGACGCAGGTTTTGGAAGCCCTAGGGGCATCGCTATTGACGCGACTAGGCGGGTATTTGTCGCCAATCGCAATTTTAACTTAGTGAGCGTTATTGCCCCCAGTTTGGCAGTGGCAGATATCCCCCCTGCGCAATTAAGCGCAGCACAGCAAGTACGCGGATCAAGCGTCTTCAGCGCTGGCGTGGTGCAATCTCTATTTAGCGATGCGGATGGGAGCACTTTAAGCTACAGCTTGGTCGAAACCAGTTCGGCGACGGCTGTATCCTTTGCCATTGATAGCGTCAGTGGCGCTATCACCTACCTTCAGCCCACAGAGGCGCTAGCTAATACGCAAACACTGGTGATTGCCGCCAGTGATGAGCAAGGCACAGCTACTTCCCGTCTGACGGTTATTTCTGAACCTTTGAGCAACTATCCGCCCCAGTTTGGTTTATCCACCAGTGCCCTCACGCGCGCAGAAGGGTTTGCAGACCCCATAACCATTACCATCAATGACCCAGATGATGGGGATACGGACGGTATAGAGCAGCCGATCACATACAGCCTGCGCATAGACCCTAATGACTTATTGGCGCCTTTTGCAACATTTGCGATTGACCCACAATCAGGCACAATCACCATTACCAGTATCAGCGGCGCAGGCGCGTTTGGCAATATAACCGTTCGGGTTATTGCTGATGATGGCAGTAACAGCCGTAGTGAGTCCGAACAAAGCTTTACCCTCACTGTAACCCAAGTGAATAACAGCCCGCCTGTGGTAGCTCCAAGCCTGCGCATTGTGCGCACCTATGCAGGCAGCGGCGTTAACGATTTTGCAGATGGTAGCGCCCTGACAGCACAATTCAACGCTCCAAGCGGTATTGCTCGGGCAGCCGATGGACGGCTTTTCATTGCCGATACAGACAACCATCGTATTCGCGTCATTAGTGCCGATGGTGCGACTGTTTCCACTTATGCAGGTGATGGCGTTGAGGACTTTGCAGATGGCAGCACCAGCACGGCACGCTTTAGTTCTCCACGTGGCGTTGCCTTGGCAGCCGATGGCCGCCTCTTTGTTGCAGATGAGTTCAATCACCGTATTCGCGTCATTAGTGCCGATGGTGCGACTGTTTCCACTTATGCAGGTGATGACGCTGCGGCTTTTGCAGATGGCAGCACCAGCACGGCACGCTTTAGTTCTCCACGTGGCGTTGCCTTGGCAGCCGATGGACGCCTCTTTGTTGCAGATACTTTCAATGACCGTATTCGCGTCATTAGTGCCGATGGTGCGACTGTTTCTACTTATGCAGGCAGTGGTTTTGGCTTCGCCAATGGCAGCACCAGCACCGCCCGCTTTAATACGCCACGCGGCGTTGCCGTGGCAGCCGATGGGCGCGTCTTTGTTGCAGATGCTGGCAATCAGCGCATTCGCGTCATTAGTGCCGATGGTGCGACTGTTTCCACTTATGCAGGTGATGGCGTTCAGAGCTTTGCAGATGGCAGCACGACCACCGCTCGGTTTGATAGCCCAACCGATTTTGTAGTTACCTCCGATGGTCGCGTCTTTGTTACTGATACGGGTAATCATCGTATTCGCGTGATTAGTGCCGATGGTGCCTCTGTCTCTACCTATGCAGGTAGTGGTGCAGTTGCCCAAACTAATGCGCCTCAACTAGAATCACAAACCGCTCTTGATATAGATTTAAGATTTCCGCAAAGAATGACTCTTGCGCCGGATGGACGCCTCTTTTTCACTGAGACAAATATTCATCGTATTCGCGTGATTGAAGTCGTTTCCTCAGCTTCTGAAAACTTTGGCTCTGTTACCTTAGGCGCTGAATTTCAAGGGGCTGGAACGCACGTTATTGGCGCACAAAACCTATTTTTTGATGCAGAAGGTAATGACTTAACCTTCAGCATTCTCTCTGGTAATGAGGACGGCTTTTTTGCCATCGATGCAGCCAGTGGCAGGGTTACGCTGGCAGGCAGTTTAACCGATAGACAAACAGGGATCAACACGCTGGTTATCCAGGCACAAGATCTTGCTGGCAGCGCCACCGTAACCCTTACCATCGTAGTGGAAGAGGTGAACGATCCTCCCACGTTCGCCCTGTCTACCAGCACATTGGAATTAGATGAAGATTTCGGCACTAATACCGATATTGTGGTAGTGAATCCCGATGATGGGGACGCTGCGATTGAGCAAATACTGACTTATAGCGTGAGCACCAACAATGTTGGCTTTACCACACTGACTATCAATGCACAATCAGGGACACTTACCTTGACCAGTATAGCGGATGCTTTTGGTGAGGCAACTCTTACCATAACGGTGACTGATTCTTCTGCTACCAACAATGAGGCAACCCAAGTCCTTAGATTACGAGTACTCTCTGTGAATGACCCGCCTGCCTTTTCCCTCTCTACGACCACACTGAGGCTCACTGAGGACTTTGCTCAAGCAATAACTGTATCGGTGGTGAACCCAAATGATGTTGATGGTGATGGTGATGGCATGGAGCAAACTTTAACCTATAGCATATCACCAGTTAGTTTAGAGGTGGTTGGTATAAGCTTTGATGCCAATTCAGGTCAAGTAATTCTCAATAGCGTTGCCGATGCCAATAGCATTAACCCGATTCTGTTTGAAATAACTGCGAATGATGGTGGCGCGGTCAATAATCTATTCTCGCAGTCATTTACCCTTGAGATTGAGCCTGTGGATGACCCAGGGAGGAATGACCCGCCTAATGTTGTGCTGTCAACTGCTGTGCTCACGCTGGATGAAGATTTTGGCAGTGCTTCTATAACTGTGGTGAGAAGCGATGACGGGGATGGCACCAATCAACCTTTGACTTATAGTATAAGCACCACTAATATCGGTTTTGCAATGATTTCTATTGATAGCAACTCAGGCGCTATAACCCTGAGTAGTGTCGATAACCAATTTGGGCAAGCCACTTTGTTTGTGACGGTGGATGACTCTGCTCCTGAGGATAATCTTTCAATCATACAGGTTGTTGTTGAGGCACGTGCTGTGAACGATGTGCCAACTTTTACCTTATCACGAACGGCGTTGACGCTGGATGAGGATTTTGGAACCAATACGGATATTAGCGTGGTGAGTCCAAATGATGGCGACAATGGCGATCAAGTGATTACTTATAGTATTAATCCTACTAATACCGAATTTGCTACTTTAGCAATTGATGCGCAAACAGGGGAGGTTACTATAACCAGTGTCGCTAATGGATTTGGGAGTGCAGTCATTACAGTGATAGCAGAAGATGATGGTGGCGGCGATACCAACCAGTCAACCCAAACCTTTATGCTGACTGTGCTGGATGTGGTTGATAGTGTGTCACAGCCTGCCAGCAGTGGTGGCGGGGGTGGTGGCGGCTGTAGCTTACAGTCTGAATCAGGCGCAATAGACTGGACGCTATGGTTGCTTGCTCTATTGAGTTTAGCTGCACTGCGTGGCTATCGCCGCAGGGTATCTTAGATGAAAGGCAGAAATGCTGTTTTATGTGACACAATTGCCATTCATGCTCAAAAGCAGCCTGAATGGATGGCTGCAATGTTTGCTGCGACACGTTTTCCTAACTGTTCGCAGCGAATAGTATCGTATAGTTGTGTTACAATCCTCTTAATATATACACATCTATATAACAACGCATTCATTCATTCATATCAATAATCACAGAGGACTATTATGCATACGATCAATATACACATAGCAGTACATTTAACAATACACTGTATTCCATCCAAAAACGCTTAGTTTTGTTGTTCTGCATCGTATCGGCATTGGTGTCGGCATCGCTGTGGTCAATGACAGCAAGTGCAGCTGCGCCAGTGGCTTTAAGCCATAGTGCGTCCGAACATAGCTTTGCCCTCACTGTAACCCAAGTGAATAACAGCCCGCCTGTGGTAGCTCCAAGCCTGCGCATTGTGCGCACCTATGCAGGCAGCGGCGTTAACGATTTTGCAGATGGTAGCGCCCTGACAGCACAATTCAACGCTCCAAGCGGTATTGCTCGGGCAGCCGATGGACGCCTCTTTGTTGCAGATACTTTCAATCACCGCATCCGAGTAATCAGTGCCGATGGTGCGACGGTTTCCACTTATGCAGGTGATGGCGTTAACGGGCTTTGCAGATGGCAGCACCAGCACGGCACGCTTTAGTGATCAACCTCAAGGCGTTGCCTTGGCAGCCGATGGACGCCTCTTTGTTGCAGATGAGAGCCAATCACCGTATTCGCGTGATTAGTGCCGATGGTGCGACTGTTTCCACTTATGCAGGTAATGGCGTTCGCGGCTTTTGCAGATGGCAGCACCAGCACGGCACGCTTTCGTGGGTCCAGTCGGCGTTGCCGTGGCAGCCGATGGACGCCTCTTTGTTGCAGATACTTTCAATAGACCGTATTCGCGTCATTAGTGCCGATGGTGCTACCGTCTCTACTTATGCAGGCACTGGTTTTTTTGGCTTTGCCAATGGCGAGCGCCAGCACCGCTCGCTTTGGTTCTGCCTCAACTGGCGTTGCCGTGGCAGCCGATGGACGCGTCTTTGTTGCAGATACGGGTCAATAACGTCGGATTCGCGTCATTAGTGCCGATGGTGCGACGGTTTCTACTTATGCAGGTGATGGCTTTGCGGGCATTTGCAGATGGCAGCACCACCACCGCACGCTTTGACGAACCTCGAGGCGGTATGGCCGTGGCAGCCGATGGTCGCGTCTTTGTTGCTGATGAGGTCAATCAATCGGATTCGCGTGATTAGTGCCGATGGTGCCTTTGTCTCTACCTATGCAGGTAGTGGTACAGCTACCCAAACCAATGAGCCTCAAGCATTACAAGCCGCTCTTGATATAGATTTAAGCGCAACCGCGAAGAATGACGCTTGCGCCGGATGGACGCCTCTTTTTCACTGACTCAGGTAACCATCGTATTCGCGTGATTGAAGTCATTTCCTCAACTTCTGAAAACTTTGGCTCTGTTAGCTTAGGCGCTGGACTTCAAGGGGCTGGAACGCACGTTATTGGCGCACAAAACCTATTTTTTGATGCAGAAGGTAGTGACTTAAGCTTCAGCATTCTCTCTGGTAATGAGGACGGCTTATTTGCCATCGATGCAGCCAGTGGCAGGGTTACGCTGGCAGGCAGTTTAACCGATACACGAACAGGGATCAACACGCTGGTTATCCAGGCAGAAGATCTTGCTGGCAGCGCCACCGTAACCCTTACCATCGTAGTGGAAGAGGTGAACGATCCTCCCACGTTCGCCCTGTCTTCCAGCACTTTGGAATTAGATGAAGATTTCGGCACTAATACCGATATTGTGGTAGTGAATCCCGATGATGGGGATGCCGCGATTGAGCAAATACTGACTTATAGCGTGAGCACCAACAATGTCGGCTTTACCACTCTGACTATCAATGCACAATCAGGGACACTTACCCTGACCAGTATAGCGGATGCTTTTGGTGAGGCAACTCTTACCATAACGGTGACTGATTCTTCTGCTACCAACAATGAGGCAACCCAAACCCTTAGATTACGAGTACTCCCCGTGAATGACCCGCCTGCCTTTTCCCTCTCTACGACCACCCTGAGGCTCGATGAGGACTTTGCTCAAGCAATAACTGTATCGGTGGTGAACCCAAATGATGGTGATGATGGCATGGAGCAAACTTTAACCTATAGCATATCACCGGTTAGTTTAGGGGTGGTTGGTATAAGCTTTGATGCCAATTCAGGTCAAGTAATTCTCAATAGCGTTGCCGATGAAAATAGCATTAACCCGATTCTGTTTGAAATAACTGCGAATGATGGTGGCGCGGTCAATAATCTATTCTCGCAGTCATTTACCCTTGAGATTGAGCCTGTGGATGACCCGGGGAATGACCCGCCTAATGTTGTGCTGTCAACTGCTGTGCTCACGCTGGATGAAGATTTTGGCAGTGCTTCTATAACTGTGGTGAGTAGCGATGACGGGGATGGCACCAATCAACCTTTGACTTATAGTATAAGCACCACTAATATCGGTTTTGCAACGATTTCTATTGATAGCAACTCAGGCGCTATAACCCTGAGTAGTGTCGATAACCAATTTGGGCAAGCCGCTTTGTTTGTGACGGTGGATGACTCTGCTCCTGAGGATAATCTTTCAATCATACAGGTTGTTGTTAGGGCACGTGCTGTGAACGATGTGCCAACTTTTACCTTATCACGAACGGCGCTGACACTGAATGAGGATTTTGGAAGCAATACGGATATTAGCGTGGTGAGTCCAAATGATGGCGACAATGGCGATCAAGTGATTACTTATCGTATTAATCCTACTAATACCGAATTTGCTACTTTAGCAATTGATGCGCAAACAGGGGAGGTTACTATAACCAGTGTCGCTAATGGATTTGGGAGTGCAGTCATTACAGTGATAGCAGAAGATGATGGTGGCGGCGATACCAACCAGTCAACCCAAACCTTTATGCTGACTGTGGTTGATAGTGTGTCAGAAGCTGCCAGCAGTGGTGGCGGGGGTGGTGGCTGTAGCTTACAGTCCGCAACGAACCACCCTATAGACACTACACTCTGGTGGCTCCTGTTATTAAGCCTTGCGCTACTAACAGTGCGCGCTTATACAACGCGCCGCCCTCAAAAAAACCTATAGCATAATTGAACATCAAATCCATATCTGATGAAAAGATAGAGGAACTGTTGTTCAAACTTGGTAATGAAGGCTGTGGTGTCTATTGGAGAATAGTTGAAATGCTCTATCAAAACAACAATTCCTTACGAACGTAATACGAACCTAATACTATAAAAGGAAAGTATTAAAAAAGAAGTATCTGACGATACTTCACAAAAAAACACAAAAAAAGATTCAAGTCCAATTAAATCAGTCGTCAGCAAACCTTACGACGTAACCCAAGAAACTTGGGACGCTTGGCTTACAGTCAGAGATTGTAGGGGGGGTAGATGAAATGGGATGATGGCGCGTTGGTTTGGGATGGCGTTGAAAGCCCCTTGCAATGCGGGTTACAGGGGGGTGCAAGCCCCTTTTTTTATAGTTTTCGGTTTGGGTTGGAAAAACGGATTTATGGGTATAAAAGGGGAGGAAAATAGGGTTAAAACCATCCGTAAATCATCCAAAAGGTAAGCAAAAAAAAGAATAAAATGGGGCAAGCGGAGAGCGCAGTAATAAGTCTTGCGCGATGAGGGGTAAATTGGCGTAGCCAAGAGGGGGATGATGCAAGCAAAGCGCAGCATCCGCGCTGCCCCCCTTTCAAACTGGTAAAGAAAACTAATCTAGAGTTCTTATAGCAGTCTATCAGAGGATGCGCGCGCGGGCAGAACTGGGTTTGTGTTTAGACTGATGGTTTGGTATAATTGCTAGCGTATGCTAATGTAGCGATCAGCATAGGGGGTAGAAGTCGCCCGTCCTCCTCCGCCATTTATGGCGTGATTAAGCAGAGTTGCGCACTGTCTGGTCGCTATTTTATTTCCTCAAATTTCCCCAATTCTTGACTACTGATTAGGCTGGCTGACCAGATGTAGTTGGCTTGTAGGTTTTTGCCGGTCAACGCGGGCGGTTTGGTTGGTTTGTACGACCAATTTGTTTGCTGCATCGTTGGGCAGGTCAATAACGAATAGCAGATTTTTATTGTTGGTGTCATAGAGCACGCGGTTTGGGTTGGCAATGTGCTGTAGGATGTTCAAGATAAAGTCATCATCAACGGCAATATTCTTTTCTTTTTTGAGGTCGCGAACCATGCGGGTTATGCGTTTGTCTTGTGCCAGAATGATCGCGGTGTTTGGCGTAACACCAGTGTTTTCCAAATAATCAACTGCTGCGGCAGGCAGGAAGCCTACGGGCGCAGTTTTGCCGGTGTTAGTGGGTGATTGATTGTCGTTAATTTTCTGAAAGTCGCAGTCGGATTAGTGCTTGATATGCACCGCCAAATTGATCAGGTGCCAGCGTTTGTGCGTGGTTTAGCAGCTGTGTGCGCACGGGTGGAGGCAATGCTAGTATTTTAGCACCCATATTGATAGCGGGTGCGGCAGCACTACCAGCTATGCCGACATTGTAATTGAAGCCCTCACCGTGATCCAATTCGGGCGGTGTTTCGCCTTCAGGGGTTTGTTCAATTCGACCATCTGATGCCTAGATGCTGCTGAGTGCAATAACCGTGCAGCGACAGTTGTAGCCGTTGGGCGGATAGTTTGTTTGCCAAAAGGGATCATCAATATGATAAGCAGCATTGTTATAGGGTTGGTGCGAATCGCGTACTCGTTCATCTCCAGCAGTAAGGTAGCGCAGATATGGCATAGCTTCTTTTGTTTCTTGGAATTGTTGCCACTGCCCAGCGGCGTATGCGGAGCGCACGTTGGTCTGATAAATCAAACCGACTTCGCCAGTTTCTATTGCCGTTGTATGACCAACCGTATCGAGCGACGATGCTATCGAAGTCATCACGGAATTGGGAGAGCGATTTGCCTTCGGATATGGCCGCCTGAACGGCGTTTTGAAAGTCACGAACAATGTCTAATTTGGCAGCCCCCGCAACAGAGATAAGAGAAAAGCACCAACTGACCACAAAAGCCCTAAGCATCGTTACTGACGAAGCGAAAAAGGCAAATATAACACTGGAGCAAGCCTTAACAGAATCAGTTGGAAACAACTGGGTGAGCTTTAAGGTGCTTTGGTATAAAAATTCAAATCATCCTCTTCAAAAACCATTCGGCAAAGAACGCTTACCCAAAGTGGAAAGAAGCGCCCGATCCCGACACGCTTAGAGAGCGAGTCCAGAACCAATTTTTACCAAAAGGAGAATTGAATAATGAAAACATCTTCCAAATATGATGAATTTCTTCCCCTATTTTCGCACGAGAGAGGAGTTCCGCACTGATCCTGTGCCTATTGACCCTGAGTGTTATCTCTTCACAGCGGGCGTTATATTGAATAAAAAAACAACAATCCGTTTTTGACCAAGTTGCGGGACTGTGCACAAGGATGGGAATCAATATCAATTTGTAGGTGCGCACATAAACGAGAATAGCGACCATGTTCCGTTGTATCAGCAAGTAGGCGCGACTGCGCTTACAAAGTTAGATTCTCTTAACAACCGAGCGAAAGCCCAGAAGGGCGAAAATTACGGAGATCTTTGATGGTCCCCTAAAGTGCAGGTTTTGGGGGTCGATTTTGATAAGGACTTCCGATATACCACTACACATGGGGATTGGGGGCGTTGCCCCTTATCTGTCAGGGGGAAATTACCCACAGCCTCTCTCATTTGCCTCATACGGAGCGATAATCCATTGAGTAAGGCCAATTAAAGGTCTTTGTTGTTAAGTGCGTCACAGCACGCGGAATTGTTAAATTCTCTTGGATTGTAGCGTGCCATGCCGCTTTTGGGGTTGCCAAGTTTGGCTTAGCGAGTTTGGCTTAGGATATTTTTTAGATTATGTTTAACTATCTGGGTGGTTGAGTTTTACTGTATCTGGTATGTAATAGTTTCTGTATTTTTACACATCTGGTATATTTAGTTTTCGTATGCGGCTACTGCTTTTTTGAGAGCGGGGAATACATTTTTGTTTTTACTGATCGGATGCGTCCGTCTTGTCCTAGAGTTAGGTACGGTATTGAGTTGTTCTGAGTATGATGCACTGACTATATAGGCTTCTTTTCTGAGCATACTGTAGATAGAATTTAGTGAGCACTTGTATGCGTATGCACTTAGCATTTTCATTCCATCTTTGGTATTTGTATCTACTTTAAGTTTAACATTTCGTTCTAAGCAATTCAGATAGAACTGTTGTTTAGCATCTTCTTTTGTGATTCGATTGTTGTGATATTTGGTTGCTGTGAAGCGCGACCATGTAATATCAAAACTTTTGATAAGAGGTTATGTTTTTGCAACAAAAAAAAGAGCGTTGGTTTTGTTTTTTTGGCATGGCTTTTTGTGGTGATTCCTGGATTTCTGCCACTTATTATATCTCAAACATTGTGAAAAGGGATTTTCTACTTAACCAAAAACCTTTAAATTATTTGCATTACAACGATTACAAAAGCAGTGATCAGACCCTTTGTTTTTCCACAAAAAACATTACAAAAAAAAGCATTTCAATGGTTAAAAAAGTTCCTCTCATGAGGAACAGTGATTCACAACTTCGTTGTCGCATGTCGCTATCGCTCCATGCTCCATCTTCGTAGTGAATCAAAATTCCCAAATCTCATCAAATAAGAATTATTTGTTGACATTTTTGTCTTGCCTTTTGGGTGATTAATGTCTTTGTTTGGGTCTGATTTTTTGTGTTGGTTTTGGTTAGATTTTTTTTGTTGCGCAGAATATATTTTTGTATTTTTCGAGTGTGCGCTCAAAGGATTTTGATTGATGTTAGAGGAGTTGAAAGTATTTTGAGTTCGTTTTTGAGATGAGGCCTAACATTTCAGGATGGACCATCAAGTTGTTGTTTGGCATTGATAATGCTGATCCTGAAGTTGCTCTATGTTGATTTACAGGTTTTTGTATCTTTTGGTTTAACATCCGCCCTTCCCGCAAAGCGCGGTTGCGCTTTGCGGTTCGGTTGGTTGTTTTTTTTAATTTGCCCTACGTTACCACGTGAGGGCATTTGAGAGTAGTCTTTGCATTTCGTCAAGCTATCGCTTGTCTCAATACTTAGACCACTCTCAAATGCCCGTATAGTTTTTGATATTTTAAAGTTATTGAAATTTTTATTTCGACTGTGGGGGCTGGTCTTGCTTCTTGTTCTACAGCCTCTATAGTTTCTACACTTTCTATAGTTTCTACACTTTCTACACTTTCTACACTTTCTATAGTTTCTATAGTTTCTATAGTTTCTATAGTTTCTATAGTTTCTATAGTTTCTATAGTTTCTATAGTTTCTATAGTTTCTATAGTTTCTATATTTCTGATACATCATCTATAGTACATACATCATCTATAGTACATACATCATCTATAGTACATACATCATCTATAGTACCTGCATCATCTATAGTACCTGCATCATCTATAGTACCTGCATTATCTATAGTACATACATCATCTATAGTACATACATCATCTATAGTACCTGCATCATCTATAGTACCTGCATTATCTATAGTACCTGCATTATCTATAGTACATACATCATCTATAGTACCTGCATTATCTATAGTACATACATCATCTATAGTACCTGCATTATCTATAGTACCCGCATCATCTATAGTACCTGCATTATCTATAGTACCCGCATTATCTATAGTACCTCGCATTATCTATAGTACCAGCATTATCTATAGTACCCGCATTATCTATATTACCTGCATTATCTATAGTACCTGCATCATCTATAGTACATACATCATCTATAGTACCTGCATTATCTATAGTACCTACATTATCTATAGTACCTACATTATCTATAGTCCATATATCTTCTATATCCTATAAAACAGCCGACCATAAAAGATTAAAGCCAAGAGATTTCAGGAAGGGTAACAACAATGACGAGCAATAACCAAGAAGCAATTATGAAAAAGGTGGAATTACAGGACGGCGCATCCGCCGACATCGTGCAGGACAATGTGCAACATTTGAAAGCGCTTTTCTCCGAGGCTTTTACCGAAAGAAATTAGGTTACATATTGAAGTTGGTGAAAATGGTCATGAAGTGCTTTTTTATAGTTTGTACAGTTTCTATACTACCTCTTGTTAGCATAGTTTCTCTTATCTGTTTGATCTGTTTGTTATTTCGCGATCTGCTTCTTTAATGTCTTCATCTTGTGTTATTTTTATAATATTTTTGTGAGCCCGCTGTAGTTCATTTGCGTATAGTCGTTCGGCTCGTTTAAGTTCTTTGAGTTGTCTGCTTAGTCGTATTATTGTTTTTATAATTTCTGCACCTTCCCATGTTTTTTCGTTCTTGCTTTTCTATCTGCCTGTTCTTCTGTTAGGTGCACTCTTTTGAATCTTCCTGTTCTTTTTTGAAGAAAGTATTGTGCGTATATGACGGTCTCATCATTTTGGGGAGTGGTGTTCCACTTTCTCCACGTTGCTTTTATTGTCTTATCTCCTTTGCTTGTGTTGTTTTCAAGGTTTTGAATATTGATTTTAATGTGTGTTATGCACTGTTCTTGTAAGATTTTATTTAAGTTATCCATAGTTTTTCCTAATTTATTTATATTTTGTTGCATTTTTGACTATATGTCTTTCATATACTCTATTTAAGATATACGTTTTTTTACAAGATTTTTATGAAAATTATTTTTATTTTTAGGTACGCGGCATTTTTCTTGGCTTTATTCCACTTAGGTTTTGTTTATGCTCAGTTTTGTGAGCCGGTACTTGACACTGCGGACATTTCGAGATTATCTGTTGTTGATTCTCGTGAGGATGCTCCTCTTTATGAAGGCAATCCTGCTCGTGCTTCTTTGGATAGGGAGATTAAGGATGAGGAAGAGAGGTTAAGGGATTTGCCTGCCGAATCTGATGAGGCTGATGTTTTGCGTCAGAGCATTTCTGAGAAGCGTTCTGCTCTTTCGCAATTAAAGAGGGATGATGCTGCATCAGCGGCCTTGAGCGCGAAGTCTTCTGTTGCTCGTGCTGCTTCTTGGCAGCAAATAGTATCGGCA
The DNA here is from genome assembly GCA_965219665.1 of Gammaproteobacteria bacterium. GTDB lineage: Bacteria > Pseudomonadota > Gammaproteobacteria > CAKMZV01 > CAKMZV01 > CBDCOD01. The sequence continues at coordinate 276,279 of CBDCOD010000024.1, forward strand.
ATGTTAAGTTAGGTTCTATTGGTAAGTTACCTTCAAAGATACCGTCTGCTTCTTTGGGTTCAATTGGTATAGGTGATTTAGGTTCTGGTTTGGGCACATTGAGTGTTGATGGTATGGTTGATGGTTTGGGTGATGCTATTTCTGGTGGTGTTAAAAGTGCTTTGACTGATGCGTTACCTGATCCTCCTGCTTTTCGCACCAAACATATTCACGCTGATAATCTGGAACAATATAAAAGCATTCCTTAAAGGCATCAACAATGCTATATTTGTGTTCTGTTATACGTGCCATATCTAGTTCTTAAAATCAATATTTAAGCCATTTTTTAGCTAACCATTCTCTCTAAACTCTGTTGCATGGCTGCTTTAAAGTCTGGGTCATTCGTTAGCAGTCTATAAAGCTCCAGTTCGTTTCTACGATTATTCATCATCACATCTTCAAAGATTTTCTCAAAAGCCAACTCACGGTTTTGTTTATCGTCATTGTTCTTGTATTTGGTTTCAAAATCTGGGTGAGAACGAATACTCTCGGCCAAATTGACAAACTTAACGCGCTGTTCTTCAGGCGTTGCGCTCCAGCCTTGAAACCATCGTTCATTAAAACTCTCTATAATAGCGTCCAAAGGGTCTTTTTCCTCATCACCACCATGTGCACCACGGGGTTAGCATTTTGTGGATCAAGCTCTGTTTCACTGGCATCCAAGCCTATAGAATGGCTAAGCTTAACGCGCTCCAATCCATACGAAGACAAGTCAACAGCTTCCAATAACTCATCAATCTTTTCAGCATCTGGATCTTTCACGATCAGTTTGGGGATCAGGAACTTCAAGAACCAGAAGAGTTTTTCCCCAATCCACAACCTCAAACGGCATGATGGATGCCATTTGCCCATAGATCTTTACAAACTGTTTCGCTTTGATCTTAAAATCCGCTTTTTCCTCATCTTTAAGCTCCAGCTCTTCATTAAAACGATGAGCCGCAACATCAATAATCGGGCTCAGCTGCTGAGCATCTGCATCATCAAAATACAACGACACAAATTGCTCAACCTCATTCCAGTCATAAACGCCAACGTCGCCGAGCGCATCTTTTAGTTCGTGTAGAACATTCACGTCAGTTGCCTCGGATAAGCTGTCGAGATGTAGAAGTCATCAAATGCGTTCTTGATGTCATCAACGGAATTAAAGAAATCCAGCACAAACAAGTCTTCTGTTTTTTGCCGAATTTAGGCGCAGATCTATTCAATCGAGACAGCGCCTGCACACACAGACACCTTGCAGCTTTTTATCGACATACATCGATGTCAGCTTGGGTTGGTCGAAACCAGTCAGATATTTATTTGCCACCACGAGCAAACGATATGTATTTTTGATAGACGAACCATTATGTATGATCGGCTTGCCATCTTGATCAAACCCGTCAAAATATTCCTTGGTTTTATCATCTGAAAAACCGTTCATCTGGCTTTCTGTATACGCAATGCCATCAACTTCTTTTTCGCCAGAGAAGGCAACAATAGTTTTGAATGGGCTGCCGCGCTGTTCAAGCAATTTTGTGATCGCTTTATAATAACGAATAGCAGATTCAATATTCTGCGTGATGATCATGCCCTTGGCTTTGCCTTTTAGTTTTTTGCATTGACACATTTTGAATAAAGTGATCGAGCATAATCTCAGCCTTAATCTGAATGGTGCTAGGGTTGTGCTCTACATAAGCACGAAGCTTCTTCTGTGCTTTTTTGCTGTCGAACAGTGGGTTGTCTTCAATAGACTTCTGAATTTCGTATAGCTTTTGTAGGTCGTATAATTCGCTAATACATCCAGAATAAAGCCTTCCTCGATGGCTTGCTTCATGGTGTAGAGATGGAACGGGCGGAAACTTCCGTCCGGTTGCTGCGTTCCGAATTTTCCAGCGTTGTATTCTTTGGCGTAGCCGTGAACGCAAAATAAGACGCATTGCCGCGCATCTTGCGTGAGCGCATAGCTTCTATGATCTTGTCCTGAGCATCATCGGCGTCATTATCGGTATCTTTACCCATGGCGCGGTTCATGTTGTCATGCGCCAATCCGCTTGTGAACTGTGCGCTTCATCAATAATCACGGCAAAACACTTCTCGCTCAAATCATCAATGCCGTCAATAATGAACGGGAATTTTTGAATGGTGGTGGTGATGATCTTCTTGCCTTGCTCCAGAGCGCTTTCAGCTCGGATGATTTATAGGCGGGCGCGATGATATTCTTCACCTCAGAAAACTCTTTGATGTTATCACGCAGCTGGCGATCCAGAATGCGGCGGTCAGTCACAACAATCACACTGTCAAACAGCGGTTGTTCCAAGCCACGCGCGCCAGGCAAGCTTTCTTTATGCGGATAAGCCTCAATTAGCTGATACGCCGCCCATGTGATAGAATTGGATTTCCCAGAACCGGCAGAATGCTGAATAAGATATGTATGCCCCACACCGTTTTCACCAGCATGAGAGATTAGCTTTCGCACAACATCCAGCTGATGGTAACGCGGGAAGAATAATGTGCGTTTTTCCAGCTTGTTTTTGAATGATCCATCAAGGCGCATGAAATGTTGAATGATGCCCGCCACACTTTCACGACCAAACACTTCCTCCCATAGATACGCGGTTTTGTGGCCTTTTGGGTTTGGTGGGTTGCCTGCGCCGCCATCATGCCCCTTGTTGAACGGCAAAAAGAATGTGCCTTTGCCAGCAAGCTTTGTTGTCATGTAAACCTCATCCGTATCAACCGCCATATGCACGAGGCAGCGCCCAAACTGAAACAGTGCCTGAGACGGGTCTCTGTCCTCACGATATTGCTTCTGGCCGTGATAACGTGCGGTTTGTCCCGTCCATGGGTTTTTCAGCTCCAGCGTAGCAAAGGGGCAAACCATTAATGAACACACAACATCCACTTCCTCCAGCGGATTGGCGGCGGAATACATGACTTGGCGGGTACAGCTGAAGATATTGTCTTCAAAATTCTGCTTAACGATTTCACTGCTGCTTGCCAGTGGTGCGGGGTACATCAAATAAAAATGCGCATCATCAACAGAGAGACCTTTTTTGAACAAA
>CBDCOD010000025.1:0-314685 GCA_965219665.1 Gammaproteobacteria bacterium
TCCGATAAAGCCACTCGTAGTCCGGATTGAAGTCTGCAACTCGACTTCATGAAGTCGGAATCGCTAGTAATCGCGGATCAGCATGCCGCGGTGAATACGTTCCCGGGCCTTGTACACACCGCCCGTCACACCATGGGAGTTGGTTGCACCAGACGTCGGTAGTCTAACCTTTTAGGAGGACGCCGCCCACGGTGTGGTCAATGACTGGGGTGAAGTCGTAACAAGGTAGCCGTACCGGAAGGTGCGGCTGGATTACCTCCTTAACGATATGTGGGTTGTCTTAGGACAATGCCACTAAAATGACCTCAAAAGCGCCCAATAATAGTGTTTCCTTGTTCTATAATAGCAGATATGATTGACTGTTTTCATTTATAGAATCATGTATTGTTATGGGGCTATAGCTCAGCTGGGAGAGCGCCTGATTTGCATTCAGGAGGTCTGCGGTTCGATCCCGCATAGCTCCACCATATGTTAGTTTTCGACCTTAAAATATACTCATGAAAAAAATCCTTTTATTTACTTGTTTAGTTTTTATGGCGGGCTGCTCAACACAGACCTTTTATATTAATGAAAAGCCTACTGCAAAGAAGACTCAGCCTAATGTGGAAAAATCGTCGCAATTTTTTATCGTTGGTATTGGTCAGGAAGACGAAATTAATCCCGCAAAAATTTGTGGTGGTGTAGCAAACATTGCCAAAGTAGAAACTGAATTATCCTTTTTGAATGGATTCCTCCGCGCTCTAACCTGGGGTATATATTCGCCACGTACCAAGCGCGTTTACTGTCTTAAATAATAAAATCACATGCTTAGAACAATTCAGAAATTACTAACTGCTGTAATAATTGTCGCATTTAGTGGTGTAGCATCTGCGGAGAAAACGGAATATTTGTAGGCATAAAATCGACTACCAGTGAAGAGTTAACCGTTGATCTTACGCGCGCAGACAGCCGAGGCGTTGTAGAAAATTCTGCTGAGGATGTCCCATATAGTTTTTCTGCAGGATACCGCTTCGTATGGGGAAACCGGCTTGTCTCCAGAGTATACGTATCGCATTTGGCTCTTAGTGCTAATCAAAATGACGGCGTTGATCTAGGGGTTACTCTGATGAATGGAGAGTTTATTTATAAGACCAGCCGTGATGGCGGCATTGCTTTTGCTGTTGGCGTAGGCAACGGTCAATACGATCAAGAAGATTTGTCAGCAAGCGGCACAGCAACACGTATCGCTCTTGGCTATAGCGTCATTGATTCCAGTGGCTGGCAAGCAGGATTTTTCTTTAGCACCTACTCTGTTAAAGCGGAAGATAACGTAGATGTAGCAGGTCTTGATACCGATGTAGATGTAGATTTAGATCTTGACCTGACCGGATTAGAATTAGAGTTAGGCTACGTTTTTTAATTCGTCTCGCGATATAATAACAGGTAAAACAATCCCTTGTCTCGTTGACAACGGGTCTGTAGCTCAGCTGGTTAGAGCGCACCCCTGATAAGGGTGAGGTCGGAGGTTCAAGTCCTCCCAGACCCACCAGATATTTCTCTGGTACTATCCAACAACATATCGAAACCCTTTTTCATGCCAGCTTCCGCACTACAAACCAGTTTGCATAGTCCGTTCCACGACATAGGCATAGCGGCTGTATAGCAATCTGTTTTGAGTATTTAATCTTTCAGCATGGCTTATACGGAGCGAGCGTGTGGTGGTTGATATAATGCTTAGCATTGGTATTAGAGCTATAATATCACACAAGATGAGGGGGTATTATATAAACAGCAACGTAAGGCATAAAGGTTATAATGTGCCGTTCGTCACTACAAATAAATCACCGTGTGATAAACTAATAGGCGCGTTCTTATCACAACAAATAGTTGCGAGATAGAATACTTACAGTTTAACTTTTTATATCAAGCACTGGCAGCAGTGCTTTTTTATTTTATGAATCATTTATTACCAGCTTATAACAGACTATCGGTTGCCTTTGAGAAGGGTGAAGGTATCTGGCTATGGGATAGTACAGGCAAGCGTTATATGGACGCCCTAAGCGGCATTGCTGTCTGCGGGCTTGGTCATGCGCACCCTAAATTGGTAGAAGCACTAACGGCTCAAGCGCAGCGGCTGTGGCATTGCTCTAATCTTTTTGAAATTCCTTTACAGCAGCAATTAGCAGAAAAGCTTTGCATAATGGCTGGGATGGATCAAGTTTTTTTCGCAAATTCAGGTGCTGAGGCCAATGAATCAGCACTCAAGTTAGCAAAACGCTACGGGAATAGTAAAGGCATTGCAGTCCCTGCAATCGTGGTGTTTGAGCATGCTTTTCATGGGCGGACGCTGGCAACGCTTTCCGCGACCGGCAACCCTAAAGTTCATCAGGGTTTTGAGCCATTGGTCGAGCATTTTGTGCGTGTGCCGATCAATGATATTGCTGCTATTCGTGAAGTTGCTCAAAAATATCCCAATATTGTTGCAGTGCTCTTAGAGCCTATACAGGGAGAAGGCGGCGTCAATGTCTTAGATTTATCGTATTTGCAACAATTGCATGCTCTTGCTCGATCTAAAAATTGGCTGTTCATGGCAGATGAAATACAGTCAGGCATGGGACGTACAGGGACTTTTTGTGCGCTAGAGCATGCTCAAATTAAGCCCGATGTGTTAACGTTGGCAAAGGGGCTGGGAAATGGATTCCCGATAGGGGCTTGTTTGGTATCTGGGGTAATGCGTGATGGCTTCCAGCCCGGGAACCATGGAACCACATTTGGAGGCAATCCTTTGGCTTGCGCTGTAGCCTTAAAAGTGTTAGAAGTGCTGGAAAAAGAAGATCTAATGAGCAATGCGGCAGAGCGAGGCGCGCAGTTACTTAGTTATTTTGAGGCGCATTTGAGTAAGCATTTAGTTTCTATTCGTGGCAAAGGACTGATTATAGGCTTGGAATTGAAAAAACCATGTGCCGATTTAGTCCAAAAAGGTTTAGATGCGGGCATCGTATTAAATGTGACCGCAGGTAATGTGGTGCGACTACTCCCACCGCTTACGATCACGCAAGAAGAGACACAAGAGCTGGCAGAGCGTGTTACCAATTTGATAGTGGAGATTTGTGCATGAAGCAACTGAGGCACTTTCTTTCATTGGATGATTTAGATCAGTCCGAGTTACTGACTGTAATCAATCGAGCTATTGAGCTAAAAGCGATGCGTGATCAAGGCAAGCAGCATACGCCACTGCAAAACAAAATATTGACCATGATTTTTGAGCACAAATCTACACGAACACGGCTATCTTTTGAGGCAGGGATGCTGCAATTAGGCGGGCAGGCGATATATCTTAATGCTGCGGACTCTCAACTCAGTCGAGGAGAGCCGATAGCAGATACGGCTCGTGTTATCAGCAAAATGACAGACGCAATTATGATACGTGCCCACCAGCATGAGGATGTTGTTGCCCTGGCAGAGGCTGCTACTGTTCCAGTAATAAATGGCTTGACGGATCGTTATCATCCGTGCCAACTACTGGCAGACTTGCAGACAATTCAAATGTGCTTTGGGCGCATAGAGGGTTTAATTGTTGCATGGTTAGGTGACTACAACAACATGTGCAGAACCTATGAAGCAGCAGCCGAGCGTTTAGGCTTTGAGTTGCGCGTTTGTGTGCCGCAGGCGATGTTAGACGACTTTAGCGCCAGAGACAATGTACGCTGGGTAGATCGGATTGAAGAAGCAGTATCTGGTGCGCATGTAGTAACCACAGATGTTTGGGCAAGCATGGGACAAGAGCAGGAACAAGCGCAACGCAGTACCATTTTTCAGCCCTATCAGGTGGGGGATGAAGCGATGGCTCGAGCTCACGATGACGCCATTTTCCTACACTGCCTACCGGCACATCGCGGAGAAGAAGTTAGTGCCTCTGTAATTGATGGTAATGCCTCTCAAGTTTGGCTACAAGCCGAAAATAGACTGCATGCACAAAAAGCGCTATTAGAATTTTTAATATAAAAAAAGCCCAATGTTTATTGGGCTTTTGTATTTTTGTCTGTTATCCTAAGAGATTATTCGCAGTTCCAGCCCCACCCGCGCTGTTTTTCAACAAATAAATCCGCTTTATCCTCACAAAATCCCAATTGATTTTGAGCACTCCAAAGCGTTTTTGTAGTTCCTTGTTTAGTATAAGTAACAGCACAGGGTACAGACTGCCCAGGTGTTTCATAAACCACCGATATAATCCGTGTTTGTGCACCATGTGTACACGTATAAGCGATGTCAGCAGCAGCACTTAAAGATAGTAGGATAGCAAATAAAGCAGTTATTAGCTTTGTTAATATAGGCATAGAAGAATCTCCGAAGATAAATTAAAGGGCTTAATACAATGTGTATGCCAAATTATATTCCATACGCATGCCCATTGACTATAAAAAGCAGTCAGCACTTCAGACTGCTTTTGCCTAATTGTAACCAAAAAAAATTTGCCTGAGGGTATAATACGCCGCCCTTTGAAGATAGGGACAGCATTAAGGGTTCAGATGGATCCTTGTTAGGGATGAACAGAAGTTAAGTACAAAGGTTGAATAGTTAAATATGCCAAGCATTAAAATCAGAGATAACGACTCATTTGAGTCAGCATTGCACCATTTTAAGAGAGCCTGCGATCGTGCAGGTATTGTTGCAGAAGTTCGCGACAGAGAATTTTACGAAAAGCCAACATGGGCGCGTAAAAGAGCCAAAGCTACAGCAAAGAAAAGGTTATTTATTCGCTTGCTACGTGAACGTAGCGCCTTAGGCGGCACACGCCGTCGTTAGTTCGCCACAACCACCAAACCATCTGTAGATTAACACGCTGAATCAGCGTTGTTTTTTAACCTTACGCCATTTGCATTGCAATGGCGCTTTTTGTTTGCATAATGCGATTAGTATGTGGATGAAAATACACTAATTGAGGTCTATGCTTTGCTACTTCAGCAGGCGTTAGGCCTGCAAAAGTTGCAATAATCAGAATATCACCAACGCTTGCTTTATGAGCTGCCGCTCCATTGACTGAAATGATTTCGCTTGCTGGCTCTGCCGCAATGGCATAGGTTGTAAAGCGATTGCCATTCGTCACATTATAGACATCTATACGCTCATACTCTAATATACCGCTTGCTTGAAGAAGCAGGCTATCTATAGCGCAGGAACCTTCATAATCCAGTTCGCAATGCGTTACTGTGACGCGATGAAGTTTGGCGTGTAAAAATGAGCGAATCATAACGAATTATTTTGAATATTCCAACCTAAAAAAATAAAAATGCTGCACTGCATTCTAAATCAAATAGTGCCTGTAGGTCAAGGTTCTCTAGTTTTTTATAGACAACTGCCCTGCTGCACTCCACCTGATTGGCAATATGAAACAGAACTACGTGTAATAAGCGAGACCAGCATAATAAAAACTACAGCATAACAATAAAAGGCGGTGGGCTTTATAATGTGCAGGCTACACAGATTACTATAGAAATTTACGATTATGGACAAAATTCGCTACAGAGCACTAACCTTTGATGATGTGCTCATCGTTCCCGCACATTCAACAATCCTTCCAAGGGAAGTGTCATTGAAGACACAGCTCACAGAGTCATTATCCTTGAATACGCCATTGCTCTCTGCTGCAATGGATACCGTTACAGAAAGCCGATTGGCTATTGCGCTGGCAGAAGAAGGTGGTATTGGTATCATTCACAAAAACCTATCCATTCAGCAGCAAGCAAAGGAGGTAGAGCGGGTAAAAAAATATGAAAATGGGGTGATCCCTGATCCAATAACCACAACACCACAAACACAAATTAGTGAAGTAATACAGCGTGGTAAGGAAGCGGGCATATCTGCCATGCCAGTTGTAGAGGGTGAGCAATTAGTTGGAATCGTTACCAGTCGCGATTTACGCTTTATTCGCGATACCAGCGTGCCTGTTGAGCAAGTTATGACGCCTAAAAATCGGCTGATTACTGTTTTAGAAAAGGACGTTCAAACCGATGAAGTGACTAAACTATTACAGGTACACCGCTTAGAACGCCTGTTAGTAGTTGATAACGCTTTTAGGCTACGTGGAATGATTACCGTTAAGGACATGAGCAAAGCGACTGAGCACCCCAACGCGAGCAAGGATAGCTCAGAGCGGCTATTAGTTGGTGCGGCAGTTGGTGTCGGTCACGATTCAGAAGACAGGATTGCCGCCTTAGTAGCAGCGGGCGTAGATATTCTGGCAGTCGATACTGCGCATGGGCATGCGCGTGGCGTATTAGATAAAGTTAAATGGATTAAGACGCACTATCCTGACATGCAGGTTATAGGGGGTAACATTGCTACAGTTGAAGCGGCGCTTGCGCTAAAAGATGCTGGTGCCGACGCAGTTAAGGTTGGCATTGGTCCGGGCTCGATATGCACTACTCGAGTTGTATCTGGTGTTGGCGTGCCACAGATTAGTGCGATTATGGAAGTAGCAGAGAGCTTAAAAGGCTCTTCAGTACGCGTAATTGCCGATGGAGGGATACGCTTTTCAGGTGATTTAGCAAAGGCGCTGGTAGCAGGGGCACATAGTGTAATGCTTGGCAGCATATTTGCAGGAACAGATGAAGCACCCGGTGAAATTGAATACTACCAAGGCAGAGCCTATAAATCCTATCGTGGCATGGGCTCTTTGGGGGCAATGCGTGCTCAACACGGCTCCAGCGACCGTTATTTTCAGAGTGAAGCAGAAGCGGATAAACTGGTTCCAGAAGGCGTTGAAGGGCGTGTACCCTACAAAGGCTCTATTGCACCCATCGTACACCAATTTTGCGGAGGACTGCGTTCCTCAATGGGCTATACAGGCAGCGAAAATCTACAAAGCTTTCGCAACGCACAGTTTGTACAAATCACTACAGCAGGCATCACAGAAAGCCACGTACACGACGTTTCTATAACGAAGCAAGCACCTAACTATCGTATATGAGCAGTCTATATACAGACCGAATCCTCATTTTAGATTTTGGTTCTCAGTTTACACAACTTATTGCGCGCCGCATCCGAGAAATCGGTGTATATAGTGAAATTTATTCGTGTGACATCAGCCTACAAGACATAGAAGCCTTTGCCCCCACAGGCATAGTGCTATCAGGCGGCCCTAACTCCGTCTATGCGCCCGATGCTTTGACTCTTCCAGAAGGGCTATTAGACGCAGACTATCCCATTTTAGCCATTTGCTATGGTATGCAGGCCTTAGCCTCTGCACTCGGTGCAGAAGTACACGCCGCAACACAGCACGAATACGGCTATGCACAAATCCGTGCGCGCGGGCACGCGCCCCTGCTAAACGGCATTATGGACCGTGAAAACGCTCAAGGGCATGGCCTATTAGACGTATGGATGAGCCACGGTGATCAAGTAGCCTCACTTCCAGAGGGATTTTGTCTTATGGCATCAACCGATAACTGCCCCATTGCTGGCATGGCAAACATCGACCAAAAAATATACGCCATTCAATTTCACCCTGAAGTAACCCATACAAAACAAGGAGAGGCGATTATTCGTCGATTTGTAGTAGATATTTGTGGCTGTCGCATTCAGTGGCAAACAGCACATATCACAGACAGTATTATTGAAAAACTGCGTCAAAAAATAGGCAAAAAGCGGGTGCTGTTAGCCCTATCAGGCGGTGTAGATTCATCAGTAGCCGCGCTGCTACTGCACAAAGCTATTGGTGAACAATTACACTGTGTTTTTGTGGATAACGGCTTACTTCGGCTCAATGAAGGTGACGATGTCATGATGCTATTCTCAGATCATCTGGGTCTTCAGGTGCAGCGGGTAAATGCCCAAAATCGCTTTTTAGACGCGCTCGGTCAAGCAGAAAACCCTGAAGAAAAGCGCAAAATAATCGGGCATGCCTTTATCAATGTATTTGAAGAAGTAGCAAAATCACACAAGCAGCCCCCCCAGTATTTAGCGCAAGGCACTATTTACCCTGATGTAATTGAATCGGCCGCCAGCAAGCATGGCAAAGCACAAGTGATAAAATCGCACCACAATGTCGGCGGTCTGCCTGAAACGCTTGGTTTAGACTTAGTAGAACCCCTGCGCGAACTATTCAAAGACGAAGTACGTAAGATTGGGCTACACTTAGGGCTGAGTAAAACGATGCTCTATCGCCACCCCTTCCCGGGTCCCGGGCTGGGTGTGCGCATACTGGGCGCAATCAAAGCAGAATATGCAGATATTCTCAGAAAAGCAGATGCCATCTTTATTGAAGAACTGCACCGAGCAGAATACTACACCAAATTAGCCCAAGCATTTGTCGTATTTTTACCCGTGAAATCCGTTGGTGTTGTTGGCGATCAGCGCCGTTACGGCTATGTAGTTGCACTGCGTGCTGTAACCACCACTGATTTTATGACTGCCAACTGGGCAGACTTGCCTACCGCCCTAATTGCTACCGTATCCAACCGCATCATCAATGAAATCCCCGACATTTCCAGAGTGGTATATGATGTATCCAGCAAACCCCCTGCCACCATTGAATGGGAATAAGCACACAGCCAACCCTATAACACAAGACGATTAAACCGCTTCTTTATAGAGATTCTCTTGAAACGCTATGAATGTCTGCCGTATTTCCTGCGGTGTACCAAGTTTTTGCTGAGCTTCGTATGCACTACCGTACTTAGCAGCTAACACTGCACTTAGTTTGCTGTCATCCAGCTCATCCACGCCAACATCAACATAGCTCCGCAATACATACTCCACAAATTCGCGTTGCGCGTCATTCAACAGATTATAAATATTATCTTTGTTGGTTTCCACGCGTGCTGCACGAGAAATAGGTGACTTGGCATAGGCGATATATTCCAACACATCAAACAAATCGCTGTCCTGTGCTTCTATCTCCTCCTGCAACTTTTCCAAATCATCTTTGTGACAGCCTGCATCTTCTAACTTTTTCAGCAATTCCCTGCGTGTCATTGGATGTGCCCATAGTTCACGCAATCGTTCTTCACTTTCCAGTAATTCTGGCAATTTGAGCACATCAAAGAGACGCTTTAGAAACGCCCCAGCACTGATTGGCTTACCATCAACATAGAAGTAAGTGCTGCTCATACTTTGAAGCTCACGCACTTTGCCATCGCTAAGCTTGATTCTTAGTTTGGTTTTTGGTGGATCACCCTCACCACCTCCTGTGTCATCACCACCAGTGTCTCCACCACCCCCGCCAGTGTCGCCACCACCCCCGCCAGTGTCGCCACCTTCACCACCTTCTGAATCAACTGGTTCGCCATCCCATTCAGCATCATTGAACAGGAGATAGGCGCTCACAAAATCAATGATGGTGAAATAGTGCTTGCCCTCAAATAGACGTGTGCCACGTCCAATGATTTGCTTGAACTCAATCATGCTGTTCACAGGGCGCATCAACACAATATTACGCACATTGCGGGCATCCACGCCTGTTGTGAGCTTCTGGCTGGTGGTAAGAATTGTGGGTATGGTTTTTTCGTTATCCTTGAACTGGTTCAAATAGGTATCACCAAGCGCCCCATCATTTGCCGTTACCCGCACACAGTAATCAACGCTGGGGTGGTCTGCCGTCTGATTGATTAAATCTCGTACCATCCCTGCATGAGCTTGATTGGCGCAGAATACTAATGTCTTTTCATTTGGATTTATGGCAGCAAGCATCTCTTCAACACGCTTTTTTTCGCGCTCTTGTATGATGATAGTCTTGTTAAAATCTTTTTCTGTGTAAACCTGCCATTCGCTCACCTCACCCTCAATCACTTCATCGTCAGCTGTGTAGATATATTCATCAATCGTTGTTTGAATGCGTTTGACTTTGAAGGGAGTAAGGAAGCCATCCTGTATCCCCTCTTTAAGGCTGTAGGTAAAAACAGGCTCGCCAAAATAGGCGTAGGTGTCTGCGTTATCTTTGCGTTTTGGGGTCGCTGTTAGCCCTAAATGAACAGCATCTGAGAAGTAATTGAGGATATCACGCCAGCTGCTTTCATTATTGGCACCACCTCTATGGCACTCATCAATGATGATTAAATCAAAAAAATCCGGCTCATATTCACCAAAACAGGGCTCATCGCCTTTGCCACTCATAAAGCTCTGAAAGATGGTGAAAAAGACGCTGCCATTTTTGGGGACTTCACCACGTTTGGCTATATCATCGGGTGTGATGCGAACTAATGCTGCATCATCAAATGCCCCAAAATCCAAATAAGCTTGGTTGGCTAAAATGTTTCTATCTGCAAGGAACAAAATACGAGGCTGACGCTTGCCATCACGCTGCAAAGTCCAGCGGCTTTTGAACAGCTTCCAAGCTATTTGAAAGGCAATGAAGGTTTTGCCCGTACCTGTAGCAAGCGTAAGCAACACACGTTGCTTTTCTTCTGCAATCGCTTGAACGGCGTTGCCCACAGCCAATTGCTGATAATAGCGTGGCTGTCGTGTGCCGTTGAAATCTTCAAATGGCACATTGCTAAACGTATCAAGCCACTCATTACCGCTGCCATAAACACGCTGCCACAGCTCCTCTGGCGACGGGAAAGCCTCTACTTCACCTTCTGTGCCAGTGGCGTGATTGATTTCATAGATGGCGTTGCCGTTCGCAGCAAAGCTGGTTTGCAGGCGCAGTTTTTGCGCATACAACTTGGCTTGTGCCACACCCTCAGTCACTTCCAGCTCATTGCTTTTGGCTTCTACCACGGCAAGCTTAGTGTTTTTGTATTCTAATATGTAATCCGCTTTTAGCTGTCCCGTACGGATGCCACTGGCGCGGATTTCACCCGCGTTGATATTATATTCACGCCTAAGCCGCACACCCGTTTCAGCACTGGTAATCCAACCAGCGGCTTCAAGCTGCTTATCTATAAATTCTGCACGGGTATCCGCTTCGTTCATTTTTTAGGTGGTTGTACAAGTACTTCATATACCAATTTGGCCCATTCGGGCTGTTGCGTTTTTTCAATGTATGTTTTTTCTATTACCCTTTTATTTGTGCGAAAGAGTAATCGTACATTTTTATTTTCATGCGAATTATCGTAAAAATAGCAACAATCTGCAAAGTCAAAAATGCATTTTACTTTCCTTAGTGAGCGGTGATAACGCTTAATCACTTTATCTTCAGGGACAGCATGTTTATTTTGAAGTACACGCTTTCTAATCCGTTCAATATTAATTTTGGGATCATCGGTACAGATATAAAAAAATCAGCAGCTTTAGCTTGCTTTAGAAAATTGACTTTTTCCTGGGTGGAAAATACCGTTTCAAAGGCGAAAGACTGATTATTTCTGAGATAATGGTTGCGTAGCGAAGTAGCCGTTTGTGCTGCTTGCAATACCTTTTCTGGGTTGTTCCAGTCGCCAAGATAATTTGCAATTTCATCTGGGTTGATGTACTGCTTACCGCTCATCCAATCGTGGGCAAGCAATTGTTTAGTTATGGTAGTTTTGCCTGATCCGTTTGGACCCGCAATAATAAGAAGCTCGTGCTTTTTCTTAGATTTTTGCAAATCTAAAGGGATGGTTTTTGGGACGTTTTTTTGATTTGACGATTTTTTTCGCGCACGGAATCACCAGCCGCTTTGATAACTTGTCGCAAACCATTCAAGCCCTTACGATATCGCGTGTCTTTTTCCGTGATCTGTTTAATTACACCTGCTGCAATTAATTCTTGCTCAAATTTTAAAAGATCTTCAGTAGTCATATTAGTTAGTCTTTGTGTTTCTGTCGTTAACGTATAGCAAATTCTATTATAAACACTGTATTATGCAACGGCTTAATTTTCTTATCCATTACACGAGTTCGCTTCGTTCATGCCGCCTCGCTTTGCAGTTGTTGTGCGAGAAGTGCGGACTTTAAAGCTGAAAGTTGAACAAGTTTTTTATTTTGAATTGATTGCAATTTTTCTCTTAATTCAAAAATAATATCTAATTTAGATATTATCTCTTTTTGTGTAGGTAGATTTGGTATTCTTAATGGCAACTCTCTTAGCATTGGAACAGTCAATTGAGGAATTGAAGAGCCAGAGCTGAATATTTTAGAACCCAACAAAGCATATTTTAGGAATTTTATTTGGACAATATCAGTATTTGGAATAGCAACAATCAAGCGAACGATTGGAAGAAAAGGTTCATGCCTCAGTTCAATATACCCAATGGTGCCCCTTGCAGAAATCGTAATTGCTGGCTCAACGGTTCTTGCCTCCTCACAATAACCGTACAGCCCCGCATTTTTACTTCCATTAGAAAAAATTGGGATTTTAAATCTATCTGTTCTTGTTAATGAACACTTGTCTTTTGATGGTGCATCACCGCCTGCATACAGCTCCTTGCAAAGAGTATTTATTGTAAATTCTTCAGCATCATTGATATTACCTAGCTCTTTAAGGCTACTGGTTATCAGCTTTTCTAATTCATCTATTTTTAATTGAGAGAGAGATATCGCGCTATCAATCTCAGCAAAGGCGGCATCAAGTTTAGCTACGATGCGTTGCTGCTCTGCCAGTGGGGGATATGGAATATGAATATTTCGAATTAGGGGCATATTTAGCCCCCTTCTATCATTTCCATCATCACCAGTTATACGCCTAATCCTTTCATACATTCCGTCTAAAACATAAAACAGAAATTTTGGATCAAGCTCACAATCTTGTTTGGGATGCATTGCCACAAGTGACTGATTACATGTCGCTTTCGTGCGCAATAAAGCCACAGTGCCTCGTGTTTTTCCCTGCCCGTTGAGGGCAATCAGTACACTATCCTCTGGCAGAAACTTGGCACTTGAATTTCTTAATCCAGCTTCAGTAATTCTGCCTGAACAATCAAAAATTTCTCGCTGATTGATGTCACCAGAAACTAACCACTTAATATGCCCATTTGAAAAATACTCAGGTTTTTTCCTGTTAGGAGTACCACCTGTCATTAAATCACATACATCACCAATTTTCACTGTTTTCCACATCACAGCAACTCCTTAATTGCCTGTAACGCTTGAGCAGCTTGTGCGTCCAATTCTTCAATCTCCGCAATGATTTCTGCTGGGGTGCGATCATCCACTTCCTCAACCCGATTAGGATTGTTGACTGTCAAATCCCATGTGTCTGTATTGATATCTGCAATATTCACCAGCCAGCTATTATCGCTAAGCTCCTGCGTTTTAGACATCTCAACAAATTCAGCCAAATCCTTTTCATTCAGCGGGTTTGTCTTACCCATGTTTCTGCCAACGTTCAGTTGGTAATACCAAACCCTGTCTGTTGGCTTGCCCTTCTCAAAAAACAGCACCACAGTTTTAACGCCCGTACCAATAAATGCCCCGCCTGGCAAATCAAGCACCGCAAATAGATTACATTCCTCCAACAATTGCTTACGTAGGGCGATGCTGGCATTGTCTGTATTGCTCAGAAAGGTGTTTTTGATAACCACACCACAGCGTCCACCACTTTTTAGAATTTTGATGAAATGCTGTAAGAACAGATAAGCGGTTTCACTGGTTTTAATGGGGAAATTCTGCTGAATTTCTGCCCGCTCTTTACCGCCAAATGGCGGATTAGCCAGCACTACATCCACTCTATCCTTTTGCTGAATGTCAGCAATATTTTCTGCCAATGTGTTGCTATGCACGATATTGGGTGCCTCAACCCCGTGCAGTATCATATTCATAATACCAATCACGTAGGCGAGTGACTTTTTCTCTTTGCCAATGAAAGTGCTGTGTTGCAGCTGTTCGTAGTCAGCGGCACTCAATTCGCCTTGCCCACGCATCCACGCATAAGCCTCACACAGAAAGCCAGCACTACCCACCGCACCATCGTAAACAGTCTCGCCAATCTGTGGGTTAGTGACTTTTACGATGCTTTTAATGAGAGGGCGTGGCGTGTAATACTCACCGCCGTTACGCCCTGCATTGCCCATATTTTTAATCTTATCTTCATACAGGCTGCTGAGTTCGTGCTTATCCTCATTGCTAAGAAACTGTAACTCATCCACTTTATTGATGACATCACGCAGAGCATAGCCACTTTGAAGTTTGTTGCGAACTTCCCCAAATATCTCACCAATTTTGTAGGTGATGCTACGGGGATTTTCAGCAGTCTGTTTGAAGCTGGCTAAATGCGGAAATAACTTAAAATTCACAAAATCCCGCAAATCATCGCCCGTCATTGCGGTGTTGTAGTCTAATGTGCCGTCAGCTCGTTTTGGTGCAGCCCACTCAGCCCAACGAAATTCACCATCAATAATACGGTTGTAGGCTTTACTGTCAAGTTGTGCTGCTGTTTCCTTATCAGCCTCAAAATCATCCAAATATTTGAGGAACAGTATCCAGCTGGTTTGCTCAATATAATCAAGCTCGCTGCTGCATCCAGCGTCTTTCCATAGCGTATCATCAATATTTTTGAATGCTGCTTCGTACATAAGTCGTCTGTTCTGTTTATTGGTGGCACTATTATAAGTATATGGAATAGGTAATGCCAGAGCTGTAGAGCTCAGTAGTATATAGCCTTAAAGCATTCGGGGTGCTTTTTTATAGTGCTGTGGCAAATGTGTGAATGGTTACGGATGGTGGCTATACCTGGGCTTGAACCAGGGACCTCATCATTATGAGTGATGCGCTCTAACCAGCTGAGCTATATAGCCACAATATGATAGTACCTTAAGGTGAGCAATTTTTGATTTTCGCCCAAAGCCTTTGGAGTATTTTTTGTTGGTAATATCAATAGTATATCACTGTTGATTATTATTCGTTGGCGTTCAAGCCGGCTCATTTATAAGCGTTTTCCCGCTAAAAAAAACCACCATTTTTGCACCAAAAAACCAGTTTAGATATACATTGACAACAAGGTTAATTTTACCTTATTCCTTGATTTTTCATTGTGCTTTATTTTTTTATTAGCTTTCTTAAAAATGGCTTCATTTTCAAAAACGCGCTAATTCTTGGCGAGCAGATGTGTGGTAAGGCCTGAGTTTAGTGGACAGTTTTTTGTTTCGCAGCATGACAGTTTATTGTCTTGCAGCATGACAGTTATTGTCTTAACACCAAAAGCGTTGGGTCGCGTTTCATTTGAGCTTGAACCGCTGGTTGCGATCAAGCCCACGCGACAGCCCGTAGGCTAACGAGCAGTCGTACAGATGCTGCGACTTCGCGCAGCATGACAGTTTTTTGTTTCGCAGCATGACAGTTTATTGTCTTGCAGCATGACAGTTATTGTCTTAACACCAAAAGCGTTGGGTCGCGTTTCATTTGAGCTTGAACCGCTGGTTGCGATCAAGCCCACGCGACAGCCCGTAGGCTAACGAGCAGTCGTACAGATGCTGCGACTTCGCGCAGCATGACAGTTTATTGTCTCGCAGCATGACAGTTATTGTCTTAACACCAAAAGCGTTTTTGCACTTGCTGCGAGCTATGCTCGCAGAGTAGTGCAACAGCGTTGGGTCGCGTCTCATTTGAGCTTGAACCACTGGTTGCGACCAAGCCCACGCGACAGCCTGTAGGCTAAGGACTAGTCGTACAGATGCTGCGACTTCGCGCAGCATGACAGTTTTTTGTTTCGCAGCATGACAGTTATTGTCTTAACACCAAAAGCGTTTTTGCACTTGCTGCGAGCTATGCTCGCAGTGTAGTGCAACAGCGTTGGGTCGCGTCTCATTTGAGCTTGAACCGCTGGTTGCGACCAAGCCCACGCGACAGCCCGTAGGCTAACGACTAGTCGTACAGATGCTGCGACTTCGCGCAGCATGACAGTTTTTTGTTTCGCAGCATGACAGTTATTGTCTTAACACCAAAAGCGTTTTTGCACTTGCTGCGAGCTATGCTCGCAGTGTAGTGCAACAGCGTTGGGTCGCGTCTCATTTGAGCTTGAACCGCTGGTTGCGATCAAGCCCACGCGACAGCCCGTAGGCTAACGACTAGTCGTACTGAGAGCTGAGACCACCGGTCAAGGAGTAGGTCAAGAGTCTTAACAGCCCGTAGGCTAACGACTAGTCGTACACTACCCATTATAACGCATGTTGTTTCAATGGGTTACAACGCATTTTCCCCACCTCTGGGGTGATTGGATGCTTTTTGGCAATAGTCGTGATTATTTTTTGGATATTTTGGTTGTAAGCCATTGATTTTAAAGCGCACTCGACCTTTTCATTATAATTAAACTTAAATTTTTATTGTAAATTATTGATTTATTTGATTTTTATTTTTAGATTTCGTTGATTAGGATGTCCATTGATTTTAAGGGGATGAAAAATTTATTATCTCTTTGTTTTATCTCTATTTTTTCCATTTCTGTGAGTTGGAATAGATTGTGCAGTGGTTTTTATAAAATGACGTAGGCCGGTTGCATTCCTATGGGTCGGTTATGTAGATCATGGCTTTGGGCAATGGTTGCGACTAAGCCCACGCGACAGCCCGTAGGCTAACGACCAGTCGTACAGATGCTGCGACTTCGCGCAGCATGACAGTTTATTGTCTCGCAGCATGACAGTGATTGTCTTAACACCAAAAGCGTTGGGTCGCGTCTCATTTGAGCTTGAACCGCTGGTTGCGATCAAGCCCACGCGACAGCCCGTAGGCTAACGACTAGTCGTACAGATGCTGCGACTTCGCGCAGCATGACAGTTTATTGTCTTGCAGCATGACAGTTTATTGTCTTAACACCAAAAGCGTTGGGTCGCGTTTCATTTGAGCTTGAACCGCTGGTTGCGATCAAGCCCACGCGACAGCCCGTAGGCTAACGAGCAGTCGTACAGATGCTGCGACTTCGCGCAGCATGACAGTTATTGTCTTAACACCAAAAGCGTTTTTGCACTTGCTGCGAGCTATGCTCCGCAGAGTAGTGCAACAGCGTTGGGTCGCGTCTCATTTGAGCTTGAACCAACTGGTTGCGACCAAGCCCACGCGACAGCCCGTAGGCTAACGACTAGTCGTACCTTGGCTACGCGCGATGGCGAGGGCAATGGAAAGTCTTAACAGCCCGTAGGCTAACGACTAGTCGTACGGCATCGGCAATGCTATTCGCGAAGGTTCTGGCGAGTCTTAACAGCCCGTAGGCTAACGACTAGTCGTACATACAGATGGCTGTAATTGCGTACGTTATGAGCAAGTCTTAACAGCCCGTAGGCTAACGACTAGTCGTACCTATCATGATAACGCCATACTCTCTCAAGGACGTGTCTTAACAGCCCGTAGGCTAACGACTAGTCGTACGTTTGATGGAGTGTCTCGTAGAGAGAGGGCTCGAGTCTTAACAGCCCGTAGGCTAACGACTAGTCGTACACTACCCATTATAACGCATGTTGTTTCAATGGGTTACAACGCATTTCCCCCACCTCTGGGGTGATTGGATGCTTTTTGGCAATAGTCGTGATTATTTTTTGGATATTTTGGTTGTAAGCCATTGATTTTAAAGCGCACTCGACCTTTTCATTATAATTAAACTTAAATTTTTATTGTAAATTATTGATTTATTTGATTTTTATTTTTAGATTTCGTTGATTAGGATGTCCATTGATTTTAAGGGGATGAAAAATTTATTATCTCTTTGTTTTATCTCTATTTTTTCCATTTCTGTGAGTTGGAATAGATTGTGCAGTGGTTTTTATAAAATGACGTAGGCCGGTTGCATTCCTATGGGTCGGTTGTGTAGATCATGGCTTTGGGCAATGGTTGCGATCAAGCCCACGCGACAGCCCGTAGGCTAACGACTAGTCGTACAGATGCTGCGACTTCGCGCAGCATGACAGTTTATTGTCGCAGCATGACAGTTATTGTCTTAACACCAAAAGCGTTTTTGCACTTGCTGCGAGCTATGCTCGCAGTGTAGTGCAACAGCGTTGGGTCGCGTCTCATTTGAGCTTGAACCACTGGTTGCGACCAAGCCCACGCGACAGCCCGTAGGCTAACGACTAGTCGTACAGATGCTGCGACTTCGCGCAGCATGACAGTTTATTGTCTTGCAGCATGACAGTTATTGTCTTAACACCAAAAGCGTTGGGTCGCGTTTCATTTGAGCTTGAACCGCTGGTTGCGACCAAGCCCACGCGACAGCCCGTAGGCTAACGACTAGTCGTACAGATGCTGCGACTTCGCGCAGCATGACAGTTTATTGTCTTGCAGCATGACAGTGATTGTCTTAACACCAAAAGCGTTTTTGCACTTGCTGCGAGCTATGCTCGCAGTGTAGTGCAACAGCGTTGGGTCGCGTCTCATTTGAGCTTGAACCGCTGGTTGCGACCAAGCCCACGCGACAGCCCGTAGGCTAACGACCAGTCGTACAGATGCTGCGACTTCGCGCAGCATGACAGTTTATTGTCTCGCAGCATGACAGTTATTGTCTTAACACCAAAAGCGTTTTTGCACTTGCTGCGAGCTATGCTCGCAGTGTAGTGCAACAGCGTTGGGTCGCGTCTCATTTGAGCTTGAACCACTGGTTGCGACCAAGCCCACGCGACAGCCCGTAGGCTAACGACTAGTCGTACAGATGCTGCGACTTATGTGCGCATGACAGTTCATGACAGTTATTGTCTTAACACCAACAGCGTTTTTGCACTTGCTGCGAGCTATGCTCGCAGTGTAGTGCAACAGCGTTGGGTCGCGTCTCATTTGAGCTTGAACCGCTGGTTGCGACTAAGCCCACGCGACAGCCCGTAGGCTAACGACTAGTCGTACGATGCGCAAACGCTCAGGCAAACTCCACTGTTGCAATGCGTCTTAACAGCCCGTAGGCTAACGACTAGTCGTATGGAATAGGTTCGCCATATCTACGCAACCGCAGTGGACAGTCTTAACAGCCCGTAGGCTAACGACTAGTCGTACGAGCCAACGGACAGTTCTTGTCTCATTTGAGTCTGTCTTAACAGCCCGTAGGCTAACGACTAGTCGTACATGTAAAGGAGATAGCCACAGTGTTACGCGCTGTAGTCGTCTTAACAGCCCGTAGGCTAACGACTAGTCGTACACTACCCATTATAACGCATGTTGTTTCAATGGGTTACAACGCATTTTCCCCACCTCTGGGGTGATTGGATGCTTTTTGGCAATAGTCGTGATTATTTTTTGGATATTTTGGTTGTAAGCCATTGATTTTAAAGCGCACTCGACCTTTTCATTATAATTAAACTTAAATTTTTATTGTAAATTATTGATTTATTTGATTTTTATTTTTAGATTTCGTTGATTAGGGTATCCATTGATTTTAAGGGGATGAAAAATTTATTATCTCTTTGTTTTATCTCTATTTTTTCCATTTCTGTGGATTGGAATGGATTGTGCAGTGGTTTTTATAAAATGACGTAGGCCGGTTGCATTCCTATGGGTCGGTTGTGTAGGTCATGGCTTTGGGCAATGGTTGCGACCAATCCCACGCGACAGCCCGTAGGCTAACGACTAGTCGTACAGATGCTGCGACTTCGCGCAGCATGACAGTTTATTGTCGCGCAGACTTCGCGCAGCATGACAGTTATTGTCGCGCAGCATGACAGTTTATTGTCGCGCAGCATGACAGTTTATTGTCGCGCAGCATGACAGTTATTGTCGTAAGGTGTGTTTTTCAAAGCAGGGAATTGATAGGGAAACTATTATTTCCAAGTTTCATGCGCCACAGGAAGTTTATTTAGTTCATCTTTGTACAGTCGCCATTTCGGTAAAAACAGATCCATCAAAGATACAAATCTTTGGTTATGAGTGGGCTCTAATAAGTGAGCCATCTCGTGTACAACAAGATATTCGAGGCATTCTGGCGGCTTTTTGGCAAGCTCAAGGTTTACCCATATTCGCTGAGCTGAAGGATTGCATGTTCCCCACTTAGTTTTCATGCGCTTCACTCCAAATTCGTTGACCTTTACCTTCATCAGTGGTTCGTACTTTTTAATCAATTCTGGAATGGTGGCTTTCAGTTGATTGCGGTACCAAGTATTTAATAGGTCTAATCGCTTTTCGGTATCAGTATTTGGTCGGACGTGCAGAATAAGATACTTGTGGCTTAACTCAATTTTAGGTCTTGCATCGGATTCAATTACCCTAAGTTGATACCGCTTACCATTAAAATAGTGGCTCTCACGCTCTACAAAATCTCTGGGTGCCTCACGCTCCTGGTTCCTAAGCTTTTTTTGCTGCTGTTTAATCCAAGACAGTTTGGAAACTACAAACATCCTTATAGTATCAACTCCCATACTAACTGGTGCTGAGACTTTTACTTTCCCATTAGGCGGATATACACTAAGATAAACATTTTTAATATCCTTATGGGTGATTTCAATAGGCATCTCGCCCAATTGTATTGTTGGCATTTACGATTCCCGTTTGCTCACGCTGCAATCACAAGAAGTTCCGAGAGGGCAGCTAATAATCTACTTGTTGCTTAACGATTTCAAAAATTCTTTCAACTTCAGCTTTGTCACTTAGTACCTTATAAATTGCTTGTTTTATCAAGTTTTCTTTCGCAGAATTACCTCTCCAGCCATCGCTTTTACTGACCAGAATTGCAGTGTCGACCTTAATTGCAAGCGACTCATCTTTGCCCAAATTATTCCACAGAGCGCGTTTAGCGGGTGTATCAAGAGCATCAGGTGTCGAACCTTCTTTTCCGGCTGCAACACTCGATGCTAATTTAGCAACTTTTTGCAGATACTCTTCATAATCAATTGCGTTCTGCTTTCGTTGTTTGATAATTTCATCAAGCAGTTTTGACATCTCATCGAAATATGCCGGATCGAGCAAGTGATCCTTGATGATTTTACTTCTTACATTGTTTTCAATCGTTTCTGCTACAGCCTCTTTGTTGCCTTTAATGCCTCCAGGCAGACCACTAATCGCTTCAGAAATTCCGCTATTAACAATAACGTCAATTAACGGCATATCCCCAAACGGAGATATAACCACTGAATCATCCGCCTGAATGTAGTTGTCGATAAGGTACCGCATATCGGCTTCATAAGCTTTCAAATCGATTGTTTCACCACTAGCCTTTTTGATTATTTCCCGCAGTTTTAAGTAGTGACCTAACCGCTTATCAATATGCCCAATCTCTGACTCACTGTAGCCTGCATCGCTAAGCTCATCTGCAATATTGGCGTAAGCGCGGATTAACGAGACAATAGCTTTATAGAGCGTATGACGAGCCAATTCACGAGTTTTTAGTTCTTCGGGGATTTCAGTGTTGCCACAAAAGTAGTGGATATGCTCAAGGTCTCCTTTAGGCGCTTTTACGGGCTCGCACAGTAATTCTAATTCTTCCAGTGAGCCATCAAGCCGTTCACGACCCGCTTCTAATCGATTTTTGAGTAGGATATTACTATCCTGTGAATATTCATTGTCTTCATGGAGTTCGTTGGTGTACACAGCAACTGCATTTTCCACCTTCTTGAAAAGGTCTTTGTAGTCAACAATAAAACCGAATTCTTTGTCATCGCCCTCTAATCGGTTTACACGGCAAATTGCTTGAAACAAGCCATGGTCTTGCATGGATTTATCAATGTATAAGTAGGTACAACTGGGCGCATTAAACCCTGTGAGTAGCTTATCTACTACTATGAGTAATTTCATGTTGGCAGGTTCAGCTATGAACTGTTGCTTTACTTGCTCCTCATAGGTTTCTGTCTTGGTCATAGTGGGCTTTGGACGGACATTTTCCAGCATCTCAGTGTAGATCTTGTAGATATACTCTTTGTCGGTTTCAGTGTTGGCACCAGTATCTTCAGTGCTAATATCTTTAGTTTGTGGATTATACGAGGTGACTAGCGCGCATTTCCCCTTAAGATTGGTTGTCTGAAAAAGCGCGTAATACTTACAGGCCTCTAAAATACTGGAAGCAACTAATAGGGCATTGCCTGCCGTGCTGCTTAATCTAGGTTTAACTGCAAAATCTAAGAGAATATCTGCAACCACCCTGCCCATCCTAGACTGGGAGCTGAGGACATTTTGCATGGTGCCCCATTTCTTTTTGAGCTCCGCTTGCTGGAACGCGTTTAAGCCTTTTGTTTTTGCACTAAACCATTCATCAACGCGCGCTTGGGAGCTGATATGTTGATCGATATCTCGGGCTTCATAAATCAGGTCAAGCACAACGCCGTCCTCTACTGCTTCGTTATACTTATAGGTATGGATGTATTTACCAAAAACCTCAAGACTCGTTGACTTATCTTTTTTAAGTAGCGGGGTTCCAGTAAAGCCAATAAACAAAGCGCTAGGCAGCATCGCCTTCATCACTTTGTGTAAGCGACCGCTTTGGGTGCGGTGACATTCATCTACAAAAACAAACAGCTCTCCTACAGCATGACCCGGTGAATTTTCTAAATCCTTAATGAAAGCCTCAAAGTATTTTTTATCTTTTAGCTTTAAATCTTTTGGTCTAAATTTATGGACCAACGAGCAAAGCAATCTGGGTGTTGGCTCGCCCAGTTGCTTCATTAAATCTCGACCACTATAAGTGCGGTTAATCGTTTCGCCAGCATCCTTGAATGCGCGCTCTATTTGCTTATCAAGTTCATCTCTATCGGTAACAATTAACACACGCGCATTCGGATTATTTTCCAGTATCCATTTTGCTAAAAACACCATGACTATACTCTTACCACTGCCTTGAGTATGCCAAATAATACCGCCTTCCATTCGCCTGATATGCTCTTGCGCCGCTTTAATGCCAAAATACTGGTGCACGCGTGGCAGTTTTTTCACACCACCATCAAAGAGCACGAAATCAAACAACAATTCGATAAAACGTTCTTTGTTGCACATTTTCTTTAGGTATTTATCCAGCTTATAATCTGTATTATCGGCTTCGTCTTCTTTCCAACTAAGAAAGTACTTTTCTCCGGTGCCTATCGTGCCATAACGCAAGCCTTGCGAGTCATTACCCGCAAATACAAACTGTACGGTCGTGAAAAACTGCTGAATAAATTGCTCTTGCTGGTTGGTAATGTTTTGTCGAATGCCTTCTGCTACATCCTTACGACTGTTTTTTAACTCAAGAACAGCAAGGGCAATACCATTAACATAAAGCACAACATCTGGGCGTTTCTCTCTATGACCAAAAACAGTCACTTCCTCAGCGATATAAAAGTCATTATTTTCGGGCTTATGCCAATCAATAATCTGAATGGTTTCGGTTGGTTCACCTGCCTCTATTTTTATGGATACGCCAAAGCGTAATAGTTCATAGACCGTTTTATTGTTGTGGTAAAGGCTTTGCGTTGCTTCGTTCGCTGCGTTGGTTAATTGCGTGATGACGCGGTTAATTTGTTCTGGACTATTGCCTTGCTTCTGCAAAAACTGCTCAAGGTACTCGGATTCAATATTTTGATTATGGGCTACTATCTTGTAAATTCCCAAGATAGGAATAGCCCAAAGATTCAAACAACTTAACAACACGATTTTGGGTTGCGCGTTCTGACTTATTGATAGGTTGACCTGCTATTTCGGCAAAGTATTCTGCGGTGGGATCTTGTGCTTTGCTTACATTTGGCTTTTCTTCCATATTCTGTCTCGATTTACGTGTGATGACCTTTCAGCGGTTGTTGTTTTGATGGGCTTACCACTGGCGAAAGCGGGTAGCGGTATGACTATGCACGCGATAACCCACAGAGATAATAGCATCTAAATTGTAGTGCTTGAGCGTGCGTTTGACCTGTCGGCTGCCTTCTTGGCGAACTACTAAGAAATCCTTAGTGGTTGCATTTTGATCAATTTCGCCCTCGTTATAGATGTTTTTCAGGTGCATTAGCACATTTTCTGGTGTAGTACTAAATAGATCAGCCATCAGGGCTTGAGTTAGCCATACCGTTTCATCCATAAAACGCACATCCAGCTTAATCTGGCCATCTTCGCTTTGGTAGATAATAAACTGAGAAAGGTTGGTGAGCGTTTCCTTATTTTCTGCCATAAAAAATCCTTTTTATTGTTCACCCTTATAAGGCACGTCAACTAAACGTATTTTCCCGGTTAAGAGTTGTTGCATCATGCCCTGTTTTAGATTTCTCGTTTTTTCTAGTTTTTTCTCAAAAGCTATAACTTCTGAATCCATGTCTGACAATATTTCAGAAATTGAAACCTGCTCATCAGGAGATGGTAGCGTTACCTTTAGGTTTTGATATTCTCCAATCCAATGTCGCTTATGATCGCCTAATGGAAAATCAATTCGCTGCATCAATTCAAAAACAAATTTTAAGTTCACACTTTCATTTTTTGGCAACAGCATTTTCATGGCTGAAGATTTAGCTTTGAATTTGAAATCGACATACTTTGATGCAGTAGTGAAATCATCAAAGATAATCACTGGCAGATTATCGAAAAAACCATAGTTTTCAGAAGTAAAACCTAAAACAAATGTTTTTCCTGCTGTGAGCACTGGAATATCTCCATTTTCAAGATATTCGGTGCTGGATACCAAGTATTTTGTTGGTTGCTCATATGATAACAGCTCGCTAAGTTGCTTTTCTTCCCAGCCGTCTTTGAGTGAGCCGTTTTCATCAAACGGGTCAAGCAAAGTTTGCATGGCGCCTTGTTTGATGTGGCGTTTTTTTGTGATCAGTTTTTCAAGCTGGGTGATTAACGCATCTACGTCACTCAGTGCAGTGGCTATCGCGGTCTGTTCTGCTTTGGTTGGGTAGGGATGGGTAATCCTTAAATGGCTGAAGCTTTAGTTGCCCTCCTGTCGGCTAGCGGCTGAACCTCGGATCCAAATATTTAGAGTTTAGATTTTTGTGCAAAAATTGGTAAGTGCCAACTAAATCGAAGCCATCCTTTATCTTTCATTAGCTGTTATCTGACAACAGCATGTCAGACGCGAAAAACTTCCCTCAACTATAATTAACCTTACCATAGCATTGCCTTGTCGGAATACCTTCGGGCGCACCAATTTCCTTTTGAGTACAGAGTATTAGTAACTTCTCTCATGCCCGAATGATTGCCACCCAAACATCTATATTTTCCTGAAACTTCATGTTCCCATTGCGCTAGTGAATCTGGAAGCGATTTTCCACTTTTCATAGAACAAACTTGATATTAAGGCGATTTTCATCCCAATCCTCAGGAATTATCCCCACCTCTGTTTGTTTGTAGCCTTCTCTTAGTTCCATACAAACCCCATCTTCTCTAAGTGAACGTTCACCGCATTTTCAAGTTCGGTCACTTTTTCGGATTGTTTAGGCATGGTCGTTTCATAGCGCTCAGCTAATTCCTTTATTCTCATGGTCAATCGCTGACTGATTCTATCCATTTCGCTGTGAACGTCTTTGTCTATAGTTGCAAGCCATTTGTCATCTACCACAAGCTCTTTTATTTGCTCCACACTTAGCTTTGGATAAAATGCCAGTAAGTCATCGTCCAACTTACTTTCAGCTTCCTTGATCTGTTTTTTGATTGTCGCTTCTTGCTTTAATAATTTAAGGTACTGCTTTAATACGCTAATCTCTTCGGTAGTTAAATTACTGCCTTCTTCCTTTAGGTATTTTTGGATAGTGGCTTTGTTGATTTTTTCTAAATCGCTAAATGCACCGTCTTCGCCGCTGTGCTCTTCCTCTAGTTCGGTTAGCTCGCCTTGTTCCGTTTCTAACTGTGCTTTCAAATCGTCAATGGCTTTTTGTGCTTCGGCAAAGTAGCGATTAATAACCAGCGATTTTGGCACCAAGTCGCAGGTCCAGCCCTTATCTACCTCTTGGCTCTTTTTGTTGCGTTCAATGATGCGATAGGTAGGTACCTGCCAGCCACCGCCAAACTTAATAGGCGCTGCGATCAGGTAGCAATCATCTTGCATGACATCAACCCAGTAATTCATTAGATGCTGATAGACATCGTACTTGTCAATCAGTGGCTTATCGGTATAGGCTTCAAGCAATGATTCCGAAATCTTATGAATCAGTTCTTTGGGGTGGAAACCCTGTTCTTTCTCAAGAACAGGTAGATTCTTAAGCGTGCCTTGCGTTTTGACTTGCCATGAATCAAAGACTGCGTTCATTTGTGTCATGTAGTTTTTGAATTCAGGGTGCTCGAAGATGACTTGTTTTATTTCTGCGGTTTCGACTTGCAAACTCAGGTATTTATTGGAGCGTTCTGCGGGCTTAAATAGAAATTCTTTCAGCTGTGGGAATACATCCCAATAGGGTTTCAAATTGGATTTGTCGCTTAGGTTATCATGCCCCTCAATATCTACTTTTGGTATATCGCCTAGTAAGTGGGCTTCAATATCCTGAATGTCCTCAGCTTCGCTACTATCGATGTAGCGTGGAATGTTTAGATTGAACGCGTTTTTCTCAATTTCGGCATAACTCACTATTTTGCTGAAACCTGCGATTTCAAGTTGTTTATTAAATACATCGACGATGCGGTGCAAGTCCATCTCGCGCAGTCGGTTTTTGTTGCCATCTTTAATGAAGCCTTTACCTGCGTCGACCATAAAGATGCCTTTGCGTGCACTGGCGGCTTCTTTGTCAACAAGGATGATACAAGCAGGAATGCCTGTACCATAAAACAAATTGGCAGGTAGGCCAATGATACCTTTTATATAGCCTTTGCGTATCAAGGCTTCACGGATGTCGGCTTCGGCGTTGCCTCGAAACAATACCCCGTGAGGCAAAATACAAGCGCCTTTACCGTGGCTTTTTAGACTACGGATAATATGCAAAAGGTATGCGTAGTCACCATTCTTATTGGGAGGTACACCAAAGCTATCAAAACGCTGGTATGGGTCTTTTTCTGTATCAACGCCTGTCGTCCACTTCTTGTCACTGAAAGGTGGATTAGCCACGATGAAATCAAACTGCTTCATTTGCCCTTCATCTTCTGGGAAGCGAGGATTTGAGAGGGTGTTGCCTTGTTTGATCTCTGCCGTAGGGTTGTTATGCAGGATCATATTCATATGGGCTAATGCGCTGGTTGCGTTGTCTTTTTCTTGGCCGTAAAGCGTGACTGGCGTTTTAGCTTCGTCCGCGACTTTAAGCAGTAAAGAGCCCGAACCGCATGTGGGGTCATAAACAGTGGTGTTTGCTGAGGTACTTGCTTTATCAATGCCGATAATCTTAGCCATGATACGGCTGACTTCTGCTGGCGTATAAAACTGGCCTTTACTCTTGCCTGACTCCGTAGCAAAGTGACGCATGAGGTATTCGTAGGCGTCTCCCAGAATGTCGTCGCCTTCGGCTTTGTTTTTACTAAAGTCTAACTCTTTGCGTTCAAAGATGGCGATGAGGTTGGTCAGGCGTTCACTCTTTTCTTTGGCAGTACCTAACTTTTCAGCATCATCAAAATCGGGAAGTGCTGTACGTGATAATTTGTTTGCACTGGCCAATGGTGCAACAATTTTTTTGTTGATGTCGTCGCCAATTGTAGTCTTGCCTTTAAGTGCGACCATATCCGCAAAGCTGGCACCTTCCGGTATCGTGATTGGTGCGAACGGTTGACCAGCATATTTATCGCTGATGTATTTAACAAACAGCATAAACAGTACATAGTCTTTGTACTGACTAGCATCCATTCCGCCGCGAAGTTCGTCGCAACTCGCCCATAGTGATGAATAGAGTTCTGATTTTTTAATTGCCATAAGTATTATTCTATTTGGTAAGGCCTGAGTTTAGTGGACAGTTTTTAGTTGTAATGTCCTCTTGTGCATCAAAATTTTCATATCCAAGTGCATTTACCCGATCAGTCATAAAACTTAGGCCTTACCACACAACCTGCCAGCAGTGGTGGCTGTAGCTTACAGTCTGAATCAGGCGCAATAGACTGGACGCTATGGTTGCTTGCTCTATTGAGTTTAGCTGCACTGCGTGGCTATCGCCGCAGGGTATCTTAGATGAAAGGCAGAAATGCCGTTTTATGTGACACAATTGCCATTCATGCTCAAAAGCAGCCTGAATGGATGGCTGCAATGTTTGCTGCGACACGTTTTCCTAACTGTTCGCAGCCAAATAGTATCGTATGGTTGTGTTACAATCCTCTTAATATATATATATTTATAGAACAACGCATCCATACATTCATATCAATAATCACACAGGACTATTATGCATACGATCAATACACATAGCAGTACATTTAACAATACACTGTATTCCATCCAAAAACGCTTAGTTTTCTTGCTCTGCATAGTATCGGCATTGGTGTCGGCATCGCTGTGGTCAATGACAGCAAGTGCAGCTGCGCCAGTTGCTTTAAGCCATATTTTGTCTGTACACACCTACGCAGGGGGTGGGAATGGTCCTGACAGCACCTCCGATGGTGACAGCACCCAAACCGCGCGTTTTGATCAACCCAATGGGCTTACAGTAGCACCGGATGGGCGCCTCTTTGTCACGGACCAATGGGCGCTTACGCGTGGTGAGCGCGGATGGCAGCACGGTATCCACCTACGCTGGTGGCGGTAGTGTGGATGTAGATAGCGCCAGCACCGCCAATATTCGTTTTCGCGAGTCTCCAAGACGTAGCTATTCACCCCGATGGCCGCGTGTTTGTTTTAGATGGAGGGTCGCGCTCTGGGCATCGCGTGTATGTTATTGACCCAACTGGCAGCACCGCCTCTGTCTATGCGGGCGGGGGACCAATTGGTAACTAGTGCTGGCAGTTTTGCAGATGGTGCCAGCACTACCACTGCGCGCTTTAACCGACCTTTGGGGATGGTGCTTCACTCTGATGGACGGCTTTTCATTGCCGACACAGACAACCATCGCATTCGCGTCATCAGCGCGGATGGCGCCACCGTTTCTACCTATGCAGGCAATGGCAATCCAGGATTGGCTGATGGCGATGCGGATGCGGCTGAGTTTAATGGTCCTGTCAGCCTGGCATTTGCTACCGATGGGCGCCTCTTTGTCGGCGATGGCAACAACCGCCGCATTCGGGTGATTAGTGCCGATGGCAATACGGTTTCCACCTACGCCGGTCGCGGTGCCACTGGCGAAACAGCATTAGATTTACCATTCCCGCCCGCTGATAGCATCGATTTTTTTGATGTTGCCTATATTGCCATTACCACCGATGGGCGCATAATAGTCAGCGATGATGGCTCTTCATAATGTTCGGGTCGTCAGCGCAAATGGCAGCCGTGTTTCTGTGTATGCAGGCGCTAATGGAGTCACCCCTGGCAACATAAGAGAAGAAATTGGCCCTAACCCCTTAAATGAAGGTCTTCCTGCTGTAGAGGCGGGTTTTGGAATCCCTAGAGGCATCGCTATTGACGCGACTGGGCGGGTATTTGTCGCCAATCGCGATTTTGGCTTAGTGAGCGTTATTGCCCCCAGTTTGGCAGTGGCAGATATCCCCCCTGCGCAATTAAGCGCTGCACAGCAAGTACGCGGAGCAAGCGTCATTAGCGCTGGCGTGGTGCAATCTCTATTTAGCGATGCGGATGGGAGCACCTTAAGCTACAGCTTGGTCGAAACCAGTTCGGCGGCTGTATCCTTTGCCATTGATAGCATCAGTGGCGCTATCACCTACCTTCAGCCCACAGAGGCGCTGGCTAATAATACGCAAACACTGGTGATTGCCGCCAGTGATGAGCAAGGCACAGCTACTTCCCGTCTGACGGTTATTTCTGAACCTTTGAGCAACTACCCGCCCCAGTTTCGTTTATCCACCAGTGCCCTCACGCGCGCAGAAGGGTTTGCAGACCCCATAACCATTACCATCAATGACCCAGATGATGGGGATACGGACGGTATAGAGCAGCCGATTACCTACAGCCTGCGCATAGCCCCTAATGACTTATTGGCGCCTTTTGCAACATTTGCGATTGACCCACAATCAGGCACAATCACCATTACCAGTATCAGCGGCGTAGGCGCGTTTGGCAATATAACCGTTCGGGTTATTGCTGATGATGGCAGTAACAGCCATAGTGAGTCCGAACAAAGCTTTACCCTCACTGTAACCCAAGTGAATAACACCCCGCCTGTGGTAGCTCCAAGCCTGCGCACTGTGCGCACCTATGCAGGCAGCGGTGTTAGCGATTTTGCAGATGGTAGCGCCCTGACAGCACAATTCAACGCTCCAAGCGGTATTGCTCGGACAACCGATGGACGGCTTTTCATTGCCGATAGCGACAACCATCGTATTCGCGTCATCAGTGCCGATGGTGCCACTGTTTCCACTTATGCAGGTGATGGCGTTCAGAACTTTGCAGATGGCAGCACCACCACGGCAAACTTTCGTGCTCCACGCGGCGTTGCCCTAGCAGCCGATGGCCGCCTCTTTGTTGCAGATGAGGGCAATAACCGTATTCGCGTCATCAGTGCCGATGGTGCGACTGTTTCCACTTATGCAGGTGATGGTGTTCAGTCCTTTGCAGATGGCAGCACCAGCACGGCACGCTTTGTTTTTCCAAGCGGCGTTGCCGTGGCAGCCGATGGGCGCGTCTTTGTTGCAGATACTATCAATCACCGTATTCGCGTCATTAGTGCCGATGGTGCTACCGTCTCTACCTATGCAGGCAGTGGTTTTGGCTTCGCTAATGGCAGCACCACCACCGCCGGCTTTAGTTTTCCACAAAGTATTGCCGTGGCAGCCGATGGGCGCGTTTTTGTTGCAGATGCGGGCAATCACCGTGTTCGCGTGATTAGTGCCGATGGTGCGACTGTTTCCACTTATGCAGGCGATGGCGTTGACGGCTTTGCAGATGGCAGCACCACCACCGCTCGCTTTGATAGCCCAACCGATCTTGTAGTTGCCTCCGATGGTCGGCTGTTTGTTGCTGATACGGATAATCATCGTATTCGCGTCATTAGTGCTGATGGTGCCTCTGTCTCTACCTATGCAGGTAGTGGTGCAACTGCCCAAGCTAATGCGCCTCAACTAGAATCAGAAACCGCTCTTGATATAGATTTAAGATTTCCGCAAAGAATGACGCTTGCGCCGGATGGAGGCCTCTTTTTCACTGACTCAGGTAGCCATCGTATTCGCGTGATTGAAGTCGTTTCCTCAACTTCTGAAAACTTTGGCTCTGTTACCTTAGGCGCTGGATTTCAAGGGGCTGGAACGCGCGTTATTAGCGCACAAAACCTATTTTTTGATGCAGAAGCTAATGACTTAACCTTCAGCATTCTCTCTGGTAATGAGGACGGCTTATTTGCCATCGATGCAGCCAGTGGCAGGGTTACGCTAGCAGACAGTTTAGCCGATACACAAACAGGGATCAACACGCTGGTTATCCAGGCACAAGATCTTGCTGGCAGCGCCACCGTAACCCTTACCATCGTAGTGGAAGAGGTGAACCATGCTCCCACGTTCGCCCTGTCTGCCAGCACTTTGGCATTAGATGAAGATTTCGGCACTAATACCGATATTGTGGTAGTGAATCCCGATGATGGGGATGCCGCGATTGAGCAAACACTGACTTATAGTATTTTTACACATCAGCCTGCAGCGTTGGCTGCATTGGTTACTATAGCCATTAGCACTGAAACAGGCGCGGTTACCCTGAGCAGTGTGGACAATGCTTTTGGTGAGGTGACGCTCACTGTACAAGTAGACGACTCTTCTGACACCGATAACACCGCACAACAAACTTTTTTATTGCGCATCAATAGCGTGAATGATGCACCACGTTTTACGCTATCGGATGCAGCAATCACCTTAGAGGAAGAGTTTAGCGAAAACACCAGCATCACCGTGAGCAGCAGCGATGATGGGGATGGCACCAACCAGCCACTGACTTATAGTATTAGCCCTGCCAGTACAGGCTTTGCTACACTGGCTATTGACGCACAATCTGGCTCAGTAACCATCACTTCTATAGCCGAGGGCTTTGGCTCAGCGGTGATTACGGTCACTGTGGATGATGCCTCTGCTATCAATAATGTGGCAACCCAAACTTTTATGCTAACCGTTAGTAATGTGAACGATGCCCCCAACTTGACCCTAAGCACCAACGTATTAACATTGAACGAGGATTTTGGCTCCAATGTGGTGGGTATTATTGAAAATGCTGACGATGGGGATGGCACCAATCAAGTTCTGTCCTATAGCGTGAGCAGCAACAATGTCGGCTTTAGCACACTGACTATCAATCCACAATCAGGGAGACTTACCTTGACCAGTATAGCGGATGCTTTTGGTGAGGCAACCCTTACCATAACGGTGACTGATTCTTCTGCTACCAACAATGAGGCAACCCAAGTCCTTAGATTACGAGTACTCTCTGTGAATGACCCGCCTGCCTTTTCCCTCTCTACGACCACACTGAGGCTCACTGAGGACTTTACTCAAGCAATAACTGTATCGGTGGTGAACCCAAATGATGGTGATGATGACATGGAGCAAACTTTAACCTATAGCATATCACCGGTTAGTTTAGGGGTGGTTGCTATAAGCTTTGATGCCAATTCAGGTCAAGTAATTCTCAATAGCGTTGCTGATGCCAATAGCATTAACCCGATTCTGTTTGAAATAACTGCGAATGATGGTGGCGCGCTCAATAATCTATTCTCGCAGGCATTTACCCTTGAGATTGAGCCTGTGGATGACCCGGGGAATGACCCGCCTAATGTTGTGCTGTCAACTGCTGTGCTCACGCTGGATGAAGATTTTGGCAGTGCTTCTATAACTGTGGTGAGTAGCGATGACGGGGATGGCACCAATCAACCTTTGACTTATAGCATAAGCCCCAATAATATCGGTTTTGCAACGATTTCTATTGATAGCAACTCAGGCGCTATAACCCTGAGTAGTGTCGATAACCAATTTGGGCAAGCCACGTTGTTTGTGACGGTGGATGACTCTGATCCTGAGGATAATCTTTCAATCATACAGGTTGTTGTTAGGGCACGTTCTGTAAACGATGTGCCCGCTTTTACCTTATCACGAACGGCGCTGACGCTGGATGAAGATTTTGGCAGGGCAACAGTCAACGTAGCCAGTAGTGATGACGGTGATAATGGCGTACAAACCCTCTCTTATACTATCAGCACAATGAATGTTGGTTTTGCCACATTAACGATTGATAGCGCGTCAGGTGAAGTGCGTCTTTCAAGTGTGCTTGATGCTATTGGCTCAGCGGCGATTACAGTAACGGTAGATGACTCTTCTGCTGCCAATAATGTGGCAACACAGACCTTTACTTTGACAGTTAATGAGGTGAATGATCCACCCGTTTTTGCACTGTCAACTACTGTGCTGACCCTGAATGAGGATTTTGGAACCAATACGAGTATTAGCGTGGTGAGTGCAAATGATGGCGACAATGGCGATCAAGTGATTACTTATCGTATTAATCCTACTAATACCGGATTTGCTACTTTAGCAATTGATGCGCAAACAGGGGAGGTTACTATAAGCAGTGTCGCTAATGGATTTGGGAGTGCAGTCATTACAGTGATAGCAGAAGATGATGGTGGCGGCGATACCAACCAGTCAACCCAAACCTTTATGCTGACTGTGCTGGATGTGGTTGATAGTGTGTTAGCACAGCGCATTAGTGTGTATGCAGGACAGGTTGGGGATAATGCCTTAGTCAATGGAAGCTCCTCTACTGCGCGATTTGACACGCCTAAAGGGCTTGCATTACGAGCAGATGGTAGCCTCCTGATTGTGGATTCAGGCAATAACGTTATCCGCTTGATTAGTGCCGATGGTGCTACTGTGTCAACGTACCCAGATAGCAGTGCTACCAGTACATTTAATCAACTGGCAGATATTGCTGCTACTGTGGACGGGCGTGTGTTTGTGGCAGATAGCGGCGCGCAGCAAATTTTGGTTATCAGTGCAGATGGCTCCACCATTTCTGTGTATGCAGGTAGCGGTGATGCCGGTTCTGAGAATGGCAATAGTTTAGCGACTGCGCAATTCATTGATCCGGTTAGCCTTGCCGTTGCTGAGGATGGACGTTTATTTATTGGCGATGTGGGCAGCAATCGGATTCGTGTTATCAATGCGAATGGCAGTGCTGTCTCTACCTATTTTGATGGAGAGGGTCGCTTTGTACCTAACGATATTAGTATTGCCGCAGATGGTCGTATATTTGTAGCAGATACCGACAATAACCGTATTGCAGTGATCAATGCTGCTGGTACTGCTGTTGCTAACTATGCTGGCGCGAATGCAGGGTATGTGGATGGTGCGATTGCTTCGGCGCAATTCAACCAACCTCAGGCGGCTTTTATTGCTGGTCGTACTGTGTTTGTTGCAGATAGCAATAATGATGTGGTCCGCCTTATTGATGCGCGTGCTTCTACGGTATCTACGTTGATTGCTGATACAGGCGATTTGGTATTAGATGCGCCTGCAGGGATTGTGGTATCAACTGATGGAAGTTCTGTGTTTATTGCTGATCAGAATAATCATCGGATTGTGTTAGTTGAAACGGGCAATAACCTGCCTACTATCAGTGCGCCTGCAACGTTCTCTTTGCCGGTGAACGCTAATCGCTCTGTCAGCGTAACCGCTACGGACACAGATGAAACAGGCTCTCTTTCTTTCCAAGTGTCTGGTGGCGCAGATTTGTTGACATTGACTACAGCAACAAACAGCCTGATAATTCGCAGCGGCAGTGATATGGGCAGCACAACGCTTACGCTGCATACCAGTGATTCCTTAGGTGCGCAAACTTATGCGGAGTTAGTTGTGACAGTTACAGCACAACCTGCCAGCAGTGGTGGCGGTGGCGGTGGCGGCTGTAGCCTACAGTCTGAATCAGGCGCAATAGACTGGACGCTATGGTTGCTTGCTCTATTGAGTTTAGCTGCACTGCGTGGCTATCGCCGCAGGGTATCTTAGATGAAAGGCAGAAATACCGTTTTATGTGACACAATTGCCATTCATGTTCAAAAGCAGCCTGAATGGATGGCTGCAATGTTTGCTGCGACACGTTTTCCTAACTGTTCGCAGCGAATAGTATCGTATAGTTGTGTTACAATCCTCTTAAATATATACATCTATATAACAACGAATCCATTCATTCATATCAATAATCACAGAGGACTATTATGCATACGATCAATATACATAGCAATACACAGAGCAATACATTTAACAATACACTGTATTCCATCCAAAAACGGGTAGTTTTGTTGTTCTGCATGGTATCGGCATTGGTGTCGGCATCGCTGTGGTCAATGACAGCAAGCGCAGCTGCGCCAGTTGCTTTAAGCCATAGTCCGTCCGAACAAAGCTTTGCCCTCACTGTAACCCAAGTGAATAACAGCCCGCCTGTGGTGGCTCCAAGCCTGCGCACTGTGCGCACCTATGCAGGCAGCGGTGTTAGCGATTTTGCAGATGGTAGCGCCCTGACAGCACAATTTAACATTCCAAGCGGTATTGCCCGTGCAGCCGATGGACGGCTTTTCATTGCAGATACTTTCAACCACCGCATCCGAGTAATCAGTGCCGATGGTGCGACTGTTTCCACTTATGCAGGTGATGGCGTTCAGGCCTTTGCAGATGGCAGCAGCAGCACGGCAAGCTTTCGTTCTCCACGCGGTATTGCCCTGACAACCGATGGCCGCCTCTTTGTTGCAGATGAGAACAATCACCGTATTCGCGTGATTAGTGCCGATGGTGCGACTGTTTCCACTTATGCAGGTGATGGCGTTCGGGGCTTTGCAGATGGCAGCACCAACACGGCAAGCTTTCGTTCTCCACGCGGTATTGCCGTGGCAGCCGATGGCCGCCTCTTTGTTGCAGATGAGAACAATCACCGTATTCGCGTCATTAGTGCCGATGGTGCTACCGTCTCTACTTATGCAAGCAGTGGTTTTGGCTTCGCCGATGGCAGCACCAGTACCGCACGCTTTTTTTTTCCAAGCGGCGTTGCCGTGGCAGCCGATGGACGCGTCTTTGTTGCTGATACGGGAAATCGTCGGATTCGCGTGATTAGTGCCGATGGTGCGACTGTTTCTACTTATGCAGGTGATGGCGTTCAGGACTTTGCAGATGGCAGCACGACCACCGCTCAGTTTGAAGACCCAACCGATGTTGTAGTTGCCTCCGATGGGCGCGTCTTTGTTGCTGATAGGGGTAATCATCGGATTCGCGTGATTAGTGCCGATGGTGCCTTTGTCTCTACCTATGCAGGTAGTGGTACAGCTGCCCAAGCTAATGCGCCTCAACTAGAATCACAAGCCGCTGTTGATATAGATTTAAGCTTTCCGCAAAGAGTGACTCTTGCGCCGGATGGACGCCTCTTTTTCTCTGACTCAAATAGCCATCGTATTCGCGTGATTGAAGTCATTTCCTCAACTTCTGAAAACTTTGGCTCTGTTAGCTTAGGCGCTGGATTTCAAGGGGCTGGAACGCGCGTTATTAGCGCACAAAACCTATTTTTTGATGCAGAAGGTAATGACTTAAGCTTCAGCATTCTCTCTGGTAATGAGGATGGCTTATTTGCCATCGATGCAGCCAGTGGCAGGGTTACGCTGGCAGGCAGTTTAACCGATAGACAAACAGGGATCAACACGCTGGTTATCCAGGCACAAGATCTTGCTGGCAGCGCCACCGTAACCCTTACCATCGTAGTGGAAGAGGTGAACGATCCTCCCACGTTCGCCCTGTCTGCCAGCACAGCCAATATCAAACAAGGGGAGGACACGCTACAAATCAGCGTCACTGCAAGCGATGATGGCGACTCTGGCGTGGACCAAGCGATTACCTACAGCATTAGCAGTAGCAATGTCAATTTTGCTACACTGACAATTAATGAGAACAGTGGTCTGATCACCATTAGCAATGTGCCTGATGCGTTTGGCAGGGAAGCCACTGTTTCAGTGACGGCAACCGACTCCTCTGGTGCCAGCAGTGTGCAATCCATCGTTATTCGAGGCTATATTATCAGCCGCTTTGCCCAATCAGCCAGCGTCTATGCAGGCAGCGATTCGGCTGGCACTGATGATGGCAGCACCACCACTGCCCGCTTTGATACGCCTCGTGGACTGGGTTACGCCGCAGATGGTCGTTTGTTCGTAGCAGATAGTGTAAATAACCTCATCCGCGTGATTGACGCTAATGGCAGCATCGTCTCCACCTATGCAGGCACTGGTTTATTCGGTAGTGATGACGGCAGCACCACCACTGCCACTTTTGGTGCTCCCTTTGGACTGGCACTGGCAGCAGATGGTCGTTTGTTCGTAGCAGATAGTGCAAATAACCGCATCCGCGTGATTGACGCTAATGGCAGCATCGTCTCCACCTATGCAGGCAGTGGTTCCTTCGGTAGTGATGATGGCAGCACCACCACCGCCTCTTTTGCTAATCCCGATGGACTGGCGCTGGCAGCAGATGGTCGCTTGTTCGCGAGTGATAGGGGCGGCAACATTATCCGCGTGATTAACGCTAATGGCAGCATCGTCTCCACCTACGCAGGCACTGGTGCCTTCGGTAGTGATGATGGCAGCACCACCACCGCCTCTTTTGATAATCCCCGTGGACTGGCACTGGCAGCAGATGGTCGTTTGTTCGTGACTGATGACCAGAATAGGCTCATCCGCGTGATTGACGCTAATGGCAGCACCGTCTCCACCTATGCAGGCGGTATTGGTGGCAACAGCGGCGGCTTTGTGGATGGCAGCACAGCTACCGCAGGGTTTAACGAACCTTTTGACGTATTACAGGCTGGTAGAACCCTGTTTGTTGCAGATGCCGCCAACCAGGCAGTGCGCGTGATTGATGCCAGCGGCACCGTCTCCACCCTCCTACTCGAAAACGATCTCCTCGGCGTGAGCTTGGGAGCAGCATACGGTCTGGCTATTTCCACCGATGGGCGCCGTGTATTTGTCAGCCACAACCGCCACCAAATTATTGTAGTCAATACAGGCAATACCGTACCCACCTTGACCTTGTCTCAGAATAGCCTGTCGCTGCAATCGGGCTTCAGCCCACAAACCATTGGCGTTACTGCCGCAGATGCCGATGACAACGATCAGGTGGTTTTCAGCGTTTCTGGCGATACACTGGGCTTGCTATCCATCAGTACGGCAGCAGATAGCATCACTCTCAGCAATGCGAGTACTGACACCGGAGAAATCACCCTCACCGTTAGCGCTATAGACAACTTAGGGGCTACTGCCTCTGAACGCCTAACCGTAACCATTGCTAATGGTGGCGACAGTAGTGACGGTGGCGACAGTAGTGACGGTGGCGACAGCAGTGACGGTGGCGACAGCAGCGGCGGGGGTGGTGGCGGCTGTAGCTTACAGTCTGAATCAGGCGCAATAGACTGGACGCTATGGTTGCTTGCTCTATTGAGTTTAGCTGCACTGCGTGGCTATCGCCGCAGGGTATCTTAGATGAAAGGCAGAAATGCCGTTTTATTTGACACAATTGCCATTCATGTTCAAAAGCAGCCTGAATGGATGGCTGCAATGTTTGCTGCGACACGTTTTCCTAACTGTTCGCAGCGAATAGTATCGTATGGTTGTGTTACAATCCTCTTAATACATATATATTTATATAACAACGAATCCATTCATTTATATCAATAATCACACAGGACTATTATGCATACGATCAATACACATAGCAATACACATAGCAGTACATTTAACAATACACTGTATTCCATCCAAAAACGGGTAGTTTTCTTGTTCTGCATAGTATCGGCATTGGTGTCGGCATCGCTGTGGTCAATGACAGCAAGTGCAGCTGCGCCAGTTGCTTTAAGCCATAGTGAGTCCGAACAAAGCTTTGCCCTCACTGTAACCCAAGTGAATAACAGCCCGCCTGTGGTAGCTCCAAGCCTGCGCATTGTGCGCACCTATGCAGGCAGCGGCGTTATCGATTTTGCAGATGGTAGCGCCCTGACAGCACAATTCAACGCTCCAGGCGGTATTGCTCGGGCAACCGATGGACGCGTCTTTGTTGCAGATAGTTTCAATAACCGCATCCGAGTAATCAGTGCCGATGGTGCGACGGTTTCCACTTATGCAGGTGATGGCGTTGGGGGCTTTGCAGATGGCAGCACCAGCACGGCAAGCTTTGCCCAACCTCAAGGCGTTGCCCTGGCAGCCGATGGACGCCTCTTTGTTGCAGATGAGCTCAATAACCGTATTCGCGTCATTAGTGCCGATGGTGCGACTGTTTCCACTTATGCAGGCACAGGCATTGGTTTTGACTTCGCCGATGGCAGCACCAGCACGGCACGCTTTAGTCTTCCAAGCGGCGTTGCCGTGGCAGCCGATGGACGCCTCTTTGTTGCAGATACTTTCAATCACCGTATTCGCGTGATTAGTGCCGATGGTGCTACCGTCTCTACTTATGCAGGCAGTGGTTTTGGCTTCGCCAATGGCAGCACCACCACGGCACGCTTTGACCAACCTCAAGGCGTTGCCGTAGCAGCCGATGGGCGCGTCTTTGTTGCAGATACTCTGAATCACCGCATTCGCGTCATTAGTGCCGATGGTGCTACCGTCTCTACCTATGCGGGCAGTGGTAATACGGGAACTTTCGGCGGTGGCTTTGCAGATGGCAGCACCAGCACCGCTCGCTTTGAAGACCCAACCGATCTTGTAGTTGCCTCCGATGGTCGGCTGTTTGTTGCTGATAGGGATAACAGTCGGATTCGCGTGATTAGTGCCGATGGTGCCTCTGTCTCTACCTATGCAGGTAGTGGTACAGCTACCCAAACCAATGAGCTTCAAGCATTACAAGCCGCTGTTGATATAGATTTAAGCGCTCCGCGAAGAATGACTCTTGCGCCGGATGGACGCCTCTTTTTCACTGACTCAGGTAGCCATCGTATTCGCGTGATTGAAGTCGTTTCCTCAACTTCTGAAAACTTTGGCTCTGTTACCTTAGGCGCTGGATTTCATGGGGCTGGAACGCACGTTATTGGTGCACAAAACCTATTTTTTGATGCAGAAGGTAATGACTTAAGCTTCAGCATTCTCTCTGGTAATGAGGACGGCTTATTTGCCATTGATGCAGCCAGTGGCAGGGTTACGCTGGAAGTCAGTTTAACCGATACACATATAGGGAGCAACACGCTGGTTATCCAGGCACAAGATCTTGCTGGCAGCGCCACCGTAACCCTTACCATCGTAGTGGAAGAGGTGAACGAGCCTCCCACGTTCGCCCTGTCTACCAGCACTTTGGAATTAGATGAAGATTTCGGCACTAATACCGATATTGTGGTAGTGAATCCCGATGATGGGGATGGCACCAACCAGCTACTTATTTATGGCATTACCCCTTTCAGAACAGACTTTGCTACACTGGCTATTGACGGACAATCTGGCGTAGTAACCATCAATTCTATAGCCGATGGCTTTGGCTCAGCGGTGATTACGGTCATTGTGAACGATACCTCTGCTGTCAATAATGTGGCAACACAGACCTTTATTTTGACAGTTAATGAGGTGAATGATCCACCCGTTTTTGCACTGTCAACTGCTGTGCTGACACTGAATGAGGATTTTGGAACCAGTACGGGTATTAGCGTGGTGAGTGCAAATGATGGCGACAATAGCGATCAAGTGATTACTTATCGTATTAATTCTACTAATACCGGATTTGCTACTTTAGCAATTGATGCGCAAACAGGGGAGGTTACTATAAGCAGTGTCGCTAATGGATTTGGGAGTGCAGTCATTACAGTGATAGCAGAAGATGATGGTGGCGGCGATACCAACCAGTCAACCCAAACCTTTATGCTGACTGTGCTGGATGTGATTGATAGTGTGTTAGCACAGCGCATTAGTGTGTATGCAGGACAGATTGGGGATAATGCCTTAGTCAATGGAAGCTCCTCTACTGCGCGATTTGACACGCCTAAAGGGCTTGCATTACGAGCAGATGGTAGCCTCCTGATTGTGGATTCAGGCAATAACGTTATCCGCTTGATTAGTGCCGATGGTGCTACTGTGTCAACGTACCCAGATAGCAGTGCTACCAGTACGTTTAATCAACTGGCAGATATTGCTGCTACTGTGGACGGGCGTGTGTTTGTGGCAGATAGCGGTGCGCGGAAAATTTTGGTTATCAGCGCAGATGGCTCCACCATTTCTGTGTATGCAGGCAGTGGTAGTGCCGGTTCTGAGAATGGCAATAGTTTAGCGACTGCGCAATTCAGTGAGCCGGTTAGCCTTGCCGTTACTGAGGATGGACGTTTGTTTATTGGCGATGTGGGCAGCAATCGGATTCGTGTTATCAATGCTAATGGCAGTACTGTCTCTACCTATTTTGATGGAGATGGTCAGTTTGTACCTAACGATATTAGTATTGCCGCAGATGGTCGTATATTTGTAGCAGATACCGACAATAACCGTATTGCAGTGATCAATGCTGCTGGTACTGCTGTTGCTAACTATGCTGGCGCGAATGCAGGGTATGTGGATGGCGCGATTGCTTCGGCGCAATTTAACCAACCTCAGGCGGCTTTTATTGCTGGTCGTACTGTGTTTGTTGCAGATAGCAATAATGATGTGGTCCGCCTTATTGATGCGCGTGTTTCTACGGTATCTACGTTGATTGCTGATACAGGCGATTTGGTATTAGATGCGCCTGCAGGGATTGTGGTATCAACTGATGGAAGCTCTGTGTTTATTGCTGATCAGAATAATCATCGGATTGTGTTAGTTGAAACGGGCAATAACCTGCCTACTATCAGTGCGCCTGCAACGTTCTCTTTGCCGGTGAACGCTAATCGCTCTGTCAGCGTAACCGCTACGGACACAGATGAAACAGCTTCTCTTTCTTTCCAAGTGTCTGGTGGTGCAGATTTGTTGACATTGACTACTGCAACAAACAGCCTGATGATTCGCAGCGGCAGTGATATGGGCAGCACAACGCTTACGCTGCATACCAGTGATTCCTTAGGTGCGCATACTTATGCGGAGTTAGTTGTGACAGTTACAGCACAACCTGCCAGC
The DNA here is from genome assembly GCA_965219665.1 of Gammaproteobacteria bacterium. Taxonomy (GTDB): domain Bacteria; phylum Pseudomonadota; class Gammaproteobacteria; order CAKMZV01; family CAKMZV01; genus CBDCOD01. The sequence goes on from CBDCOD010000025.1 coordinate 41,762, forward strand.
AGTGGTGGCGGGGGTGGTGGTGGCTGTAGCTTACAGTCTGAATCAGGCGCAATAGACTGGACGCTATGGTTGCTTGCTCTATTGAGTTTAGCTGCACTGCGTGGCTATCGCCGCTCTACATAACAACGCATCCATTCATTCATATCAATAATCACACAGGACTATTATGCATACGATCAATATACATAGCAGTACATTTAACAATACACTGTATTCCATCCAAAAACGCTTAGTTTTCTTGCTCTGCATCGTATCGGCATTGGTGTCGGCATCGCTGTGGTCAATGACAGCAAGTGCAGCTGCGCCAGTTGCTTTAAGCCATATTTTGACTGTACACACCTACGCAGGGGGCGGGAATGGCCCTGACGGCACCTCCGATGGCAACAGCACCAAAACCGCGCGGTTTGATGCACTCGGACTCAATGGTGGGCTTAGAGTAGCACCGGATGGGCGCCTCTTTGTCCCGGGCCGTGAGCGCTTACGCGTGGTGAGCGCGGATGGCAGAACGGTATCCACCTACGCTGGTGGTGGCAGCGTGGATGTAGATAGCGCCAGCACCGCCAATATTCGTTTTCGCGAACTCCAAGACGTAGCCATTCACCCCGATGGACGCGTGTTTGTTTTAGATGGATTCTCTGGGCATCGCGTGTATGTTATTGACCCAACTGGCAGCACCGCCTCTCTCTATGCGGGCGGGGGATCAAATAGCGTTGCTGGCAGTTTTGCAGATGGTGCCAGCACTACCACTGCGCGCTTTAACCGACCTTTTGGGATGGCGCTTCGCTCTGATGGACGGCTTTTCATTGCCGACACAAACAACCATCGCATTCGCGTCATCAGCGCGGATGGCGCCACCGTTTCTACCTATGCAGGCAATGGCAATCCAGGATTGGTTGATGGCGATGCGGATGCGGCTGAGTTTAACGGCCCTGTCAGCCTGGCATTTGCTACCGATGGGCGCCTCTTTGTCGGCGATGGCAACAACCGCCGCATTCGAGTGATTAGTGCCGATGGCAATACGGTTTCCACCTACGCCGGTCGCGGTGCCACTGGCGAAACAAGATCAGATGCACCATTCCCGCCCGCTGATAGCATCGATTTTTTTGATGTTTCCTATATTGCTATTACCACCGATGGGCGCATTCTAGTCAGCGATGATGGCTCTCATATATTCGGGTCGTCAGCGCGGATAGCAGCCGTGTTTCTGTGTATGCAGGCGCTAATGGAGTCGCCCCTGGCAACATAAGATCAGGCTTTCCCTTTAACCCCTTAAATGAAGGTCCTGCTGCAGAGGCAGGTTTTAGAACCCCTAGGGGCATCGCTATTGATGCGACTGGGCGGGTATTTGTCGCCAATCGTGATTTTTCCTTAGTGAGCGTTATTGCCCCCAGTTTGGCAGTGGCAGATATCCCCCCTGCGCAATTAAGCGCTGCACAGCAAGTACGCGGAGCAAGCGTCTTCAGCGCTAGCGTGGTGCAATCCCTATTTAGCGATGCGGATGGGAGCACCTTAAGCTACAGCTTGGTCGAAACCAGTTCGGCGACGGCTGTATCCTTTGCCATCGATAGCGTCAGTGGCACTATCACCTACCTTCAGCCCACAGAGGCGCTGGCTAATACGCAAACACTGGTGATTGCCGCCAGTGATGAGCAAGGCACAGCTACTTCCCGTCTGACGGTTATTTCTGAACCCTTGAGCAACTACCCGCCCCAGTTTCGTTTATCCACCAGTGCCCTCACGCGCGTAGAAGGGTTTGCAGACCCCATAACCATTACCATCAATGACCCAGATGATGGGGATACGGACGGTATAGAGCAGCCGATTACATACAGCCTGCGCATAGCCCCTAATGACTTATCGGCGCCTTTTGCAAGATTTGCGATTGACCCACAATCAGGCACAATCACCATTACCAGTATCAGCGGCGCAGGCGTGTTTGGCAATATAACCGTTCGGGTTATTGCTGATGATGGCAGTAACAGCCGTAGTGAGTCCGAACAAAGCTTTACCCTCACTGTAACCCAAGTGAATAACAGCCCGCCTGTGGTAGCTCCAAGTCTGCGCACTGTGCGCACCTATGCAGGCAGCGGTGTTAGCGATTTTGCAGATGGTAGTGCTCTGACAGCACAATTCAACCTTCCAGGCGGTATTGCCCGTGCAGCCGATGGACGGCTTTTCATTGCCGATACTTTCAATCACCGCATCCGAGTAATCAGTGCCGATGGTGCCACTGTTTCCACTTATGCAGGTAATGGCATTGAGAGCTTTGCAGATGGCAGCACCAGAACGGCAAGCTTTGCCCAACCTCGAGGCGTTGCCTTGGCAGCCGATGGACGCCTCTTTGTTGCAGATGAGCTCAATCACCGCATTCGGGTCATTAGGGCCGATGGTGCTACCGTCTCTACTTATGCAGGCAGCGGCATTATCGATATTGCAGATGGCAACATCAGGGCGGCAAGCTTTGCCCAACCTGTAGGCGTTGCCTTGGCAGCCGATGGACGCCTCTTTGTTGCAGATAGTTTCAATGACCGTATTCGGGTCATTAGTGCCGATGGTGCTACCGTCTCTACTTATGCAGGCAGTGGTTTTGGCTTCGCCAATGGCAGCACAAGCACCGCACGCTTTATCGAACCTCAAGGCGTTGCCGTGGCAGCCGATGGGCGCGTCTTTGTTGCAGATACGGGCAATCACCGTATTCGCGTCATTAGTGCCGATGGTGCGACTGTTTCCACTTATGCAGGTGATGGCGTTGACGGCTTTGCAGATGGCAGCACGAGCACCGCTCAGTTTGATAGCCCAACCGATGTTGTAGTTGCCTCCGATGGTCGGCTGTTTGTTGCTGACACAAATAACAATCGGATTCGCGTCATTAGTGCCGATGGTGCCTCTGTCTCTACCTATGCAGGTAGTGGTGCAACTGCCCAAGCTAATGAGGATCAAGAATCACAAACCGCTCTTGATGTAGATTTAAGCGAACCGCGAAGAATGACGCTTGCGCCGGATGGTCGCCTCTTTTTCACTGACTCAAATAGCCATCGTATTCGCGTGATTGAATTCATTTCCTCAACTTCTGAAAACTTTGGCTCTGTTACCTTAGGCGCTGGATTTCAAGGGGCTGGAACGCGCGTTATTAGCGCACAAAGCCTATTTTTTGATGCTGAAGGTAATGACTTAACCTTCAGCATTCTCTCTGGTAATGAGGACGGCTTATTTGCCATCGATGCAGCCAGTGGCAGGGTTACGCTGGCAGACAGTTTAACCGATAGACAAACAGGGATCAACACGCTGGTTATCCAGGCACAAGATCTTGCTGGCAGCGCCACCGTAACCCTTACCATCGTAGTGGAAGAGGCGAACCAACCTCCCACGTTCGCTCTGTCTACCAGCACTTTGGAATTAGATGAAGATTTCGGCACTAATACCGATATTGTGGTAGTGAATCCCGATGATGGGGATGCCGCGATTGAGCAAACGCTGACTTATAGTATTTTTACGCATCAGCCTGAAGTGCTCGCTGCATTGGTTAGTATAGCGATTAGCACTGAAACAGGCGCGGTTACCCTGAGCAGTGTGGACAATGCTTTTGGTGAGGTGACGCTCACTGTACAAGTAAACGAATCTTCTGACACCGATAGCATGGCACACCAAACTTTTTTATTGCGCATCAATAGCGTGAATGATGCACCACGTTTTACGTTATCGGATGCAGCAATCACCTTAGAGGAAGAGTTTAGCGAAAACACCAGCATCACCGTGAGCAGCAGCGATGATGGGGATGGCTCCAACCAGCCACTGACTTATGGTATTAGCCCTGCCAGTACAGACTTTGCTACACTGGCTATTGACGCACAATCTGGCGCAGTAACCATCAATTCTATAGCCGATGGCTTTGGCTCAGCGGTGATTACGGTCACTGTGGATGATGCCTCTGCTACCAATAATGTGGCAACCCAAACTTTTATGCTAACCGTTAGTAATGTGAACGATGCCCCCAACTTAACCCTAAGCACCAACGTATTAACCTTGAACGAGGATTTTGGCTCCAATGTGGTGGGTATTATTGAAAATGCTGACGATGGGGATGGCACCAATCAAGTCCTATCCTATAGCGTGAGCACCAACAATGTTGGCTTTAGCACACTGACTATCAATCCACAATCAGGGACACTTACCTTGACCAGTATAGCGGATGCTTTTGGTGAGGCAACCCTTACCATAACGGTGACTGATTCTTCTGCTACCAACAATGTGGCAACCCAAACTTTTATGCTAACCGTTAGTAATGTGAACGAAGCCCCCAACTTGACCCTAAGCACCAATGTATTAACCTTGAACGAGGATTTTGGCTCCAATGTGGTAGGTATTATTGAAAATGCTGACGATGGGGATGGCACCAATCAAGTCCTATCCTATAGCGTGAGCACCAACAATGTCGGCTTTACCACACTGGCTATCGATGCACAATCAGGGACACTTACCTTGACCAGTATAGCGGATGCTTTTGGTGAGGCAACCCTTACCATAACGGTGACTGATTCTTCTGCTACCAACAATGAGGCAACCCAAGTCCTTAGATTACGAGTACTCCCCGTGAATGACCCGCCTGCCTTTTCCCTCTCTACGACCACACTGAGGCTCATTGAGGACTTTGCTCAAGCAATAACTGTATCGGTGGTGAACCCAAATGATGGTGATGCAGATGGCATGGAGCAAACTTTAACCTATAGCATATCACCGGTTAGTTTAGGGGTGGTTGCTATAAGCTTTGATGCCAATTCAGGTCAAGTAATTCTCAATAGCGTTGCCGATGCCAATAGCATTACCCCGATTCTGTTTGAAATAACTGCGAATGATGGTGGCGCGGTCAATAATCTATTCTCGCAATCATTTACCCTTGAGATTGAGCCTGTGGATGACCCGGGGAATGACCCGCCTAATGTTGTGCTGTCAACTACTGTGCTCACGCTGGATGAAGATTTTGGCAGTGCTTCTATAACTGTGGTGAGTAGCAATGACGGGGATGGCACCAATCAACCTTTGACTTATAGTATAAGCCCCACTAATATCGGTTTTGCAACGATTTCTATTGATAGCAACTCAGGCGCTATAACCCTGAGTAGTGTCGATAACCAATTTGGGCAAGCCACTTTGTTTGTGACGGTGGATGACTCTGCTCCTGAGGATAATCTTTCAATCATACAGCTTGTTGTTAGGGCACGTGCTGTGAACGATGTGCCTGCTTTTACCTTATCACGAACGGCGCTGACGCTAAATGAGAATTTTGGCAGGGCAACAGTCAACGTAGCCAGTAGTGATGACGGTGATAATGGCGTACAAACCCTCTCTTATACTATCAGCACAATGAATGTTGGTTTTGCCACATTAACGATTGATAGCGCGTCAGGTGAAGTGCGTCTTTCGAGTGTGCTTAATGCTATTGGATCAGCGGCGATTACGGTAACGGTAGATGACTCTTCTGCTGCCAATAATGTGGCAACACAGACCTTTACTTTGACAGTTAATGAGGTGAATGATCCACCCGTTTTTGCACTGTCAACTGCTGTGCTGACACTGAATGAGGATTTTGGAACCAATACGGGTATTAGCGTGGTGAGTGCAAATGATGGCGACAATGGCGATCAAGTGATTACTTATCGTATTAATTCTACTAATACTGGATTTGCTACTTTAGCAATTGATGCGCAAACAGGGGAGGTTACTATAAGCAGTGTCGCTAATGGATTTGGGAGTGCAGTCATTACAGTGATAGCAGAAGATGATGGTGGCGGCGATACCAACCAGTCAACCCAAACCTTTATGCTGACTGTGCTGGATGTGGTTGATAGTGTGTTAGCACAGCGCATTAGTGTGTATGCAGGACAGGTTGGGGTTAATGCCTTAGTCAATGGAAGCTCCTCTACTGCGCGATTTGACACGCCTAAAGGGCTTGCATTACGAGCAGATGGTAGCCTCCTGATTGTGGATTCAGGCAATAACGTTATCCGCTTGATTAGTGCCGATGGTGCTACTGTGTCAACGTACCCAGATAGCAGTGCTACCAGTACGTTTAATCAACTGGCAGATATTGCTGCTACTGTGGACGGGCGTGTGTTTGTGGCAGATAGCGGTGCGCGGCAAATTTTGGTTATCAGTGCAGATGGCTCCACCATTTCTGTGTATGCAGGTAGCGGTGTTGCCGGTTCTGAGAATGGCAATAGTTTAGCGACTGCGCAATTCATTGAGCCGGTTAGCCTTGCCGTTGCTGAGGATGGACGTTTATTTATTGGCGATGTGGGCAGCAATCGGATTCGTGTTATCAATGCTGAGGGCAGTGCTGTCTCTACCTATTTTGATGGAGAGGGTCGCTTTGTACCTAACGATATTAGTATTGCCGCAGATGGTCGTATATTTGTAGCAGATACCGACAATAACCGTATTGCAGTGATCAATGCTGCTGGTACTGCTGTTGCTAACTATGCTGGCGCGAATGCAGGGTATGTGGATGGTGCGATTGCTTCGGCGCAATTCAACCAACCTCAGGCGGCTTTTATTGCTGGTCGTACTGTGTTTGTTGCAGATAGCAATAATGATGTGGTCCGCCTTATTGATGCGCGTGTTTCTACGGTATCTACGTTGATTGCTGATACAGGCGATTTGGTATTAGATGCGCCTGCAGGGATTGTGGTATCAACTGATGGAAGTTCTGTGTTTATTGCTGATCAGAATAATCATCGGATTGTGTTAGTTGAAACGGGCAATAACCTGCCTACTATCAGTGCGCCTGCAACGTTCTCTTTGCCGGTGAACGCTAATCGCTCTGTCAGCGTAACCGCTACGGACACAGATGAAACAGGCTCTCTTTCTTTCCAAGTGTCTGGTGGCGCAGATTTGTTGACATTGACTACAGCAACAAACAGCCTGATAATTCGCAGCGGCAGTGATATGGGCAGCACAACGCTTACGCTGCATACCAGTGATTCCTTAGGTGCGCATACTTATGCGGAGTTAGTTGTGACAGTTACCGCTGCGGTAGCACAACCTGCCAGCAGTGGTGGCTGTAGCTTACAGTCTGAATCAGGCGCAATAGACTGGACGCTATGGTTGCTTGCTCTATTGAGTTTAGCTGCACTGTGTGGCTATCGCCGCAGGGTATCTTAGATGAAAGGCAGAAATGCCGTTTTATGTGACACAATTGCCATTCATTCATATCAATAATCACACAGAACTATTATGCATACGACCAATACACATAGCAGTACACATAAGCAATACATTTAACAATACACTGTATTCCAACCAAAAACGCTTAGTTTTCTGGTTCTGCATAGTATCGGCATTGGTGTCGGCATCGCTGTGGTCGATGACAGCAAGTGCAGCTGCGCCAGTTGCTTTAAGCCATATTTTGTCTGTACACAACCTACGCAGGGGGTGGGAATGGCCCTGACAGCACCTCCGATGGCAACAGCACCAAAACCGCGCGGTTTGATATATTAGGATCAATGGTGGGCTTACAGTAGCACCAGATGGGGGCGCCTCTTTGTCACGAACCGTGAGCGCTTCCACAGCTTGTTCTTGGCTGAGCAGGTTGTCGTCGCTATCCTTAAGTGTTGACACATTAATAATACTTTGGTGATTATCAACTGGCTGCGCAACCACACTGCCATCATCGTTAACAATGAGTGATGCATACTCGGCATTAACCCACAGGGGCTATTTTGCCGCGCTATTAAGAGAAAGAAGTGCAAAAAGCACTATTGTTGTGATACCTGTTATGATTTTTATATACTACATATATATGTGAAACACAGGTGGTGGAAATGCACGTTTGCACGAAAATTTCCACCAGAAGGTCATTTGATTTGAAAAAGACTTTTTATTTCAAATACTTAAAAACATGTATTTTTTAAGATTGGTACCCTTCTAGAGGGACTTTCTTAGTTTGCACAGTTAAGCAATCGATCAGTATCTTATGATTGTATAAAACGGTTCTTGAGAAGATGATCTATACTGATTTTCCCAGCTCCTGTAGTGAATAGAAGAGCTAGTAAAACAAAATAGGTTACTCCCCATTCAATGCCATTATTTGAGGTAACAAGGCTACCATATTCGGTGAGCCAGTCATAGTTGCCGTGTTCACGTAAAATATCTTTGGCACGCTCTAGGCGCTCGACCCCATCAGCAGCATGCTCAGGTGCCCAAGGAGACATTGGGTCAAGCACTGCTTGCCAACCATTCTCAAAATGCACTGCGAAAATTGCCACCAGCATAGTTACCATAAGAGGGATTGAAATCCAGCGTGTACCTAATCCGAATAAAAGTAATACGCCTCCAACAAGTTCAGTAGAAGTTGCTAGAAAAGCATTAAGCCAAGGTAGAGGTAAACCGAGTCCCCAGTCTGGGTTGCCAAACCATTCAACAACGCTGTCAAAGCCGTTGTATTTATTAAGACCAGCAGTAATAAATACAGGGGCCAAATAGATGCGAGCCATAAGTGGGGCAGCAAAATTGAGCGTAGAAGCAACGCTGTTAAGTATATGTTGTAGGCAGATAATAATATTCATAGTGTTTTTCCTTTAAAAAAGATATTATATAGAGTATTTTAGGCGCTTTTTTTAACCTGTATCGGTGGAAAGAGACGATCCAAGCGCTCAGATCGCCCTGTTCCTAAAACTTTACGGCAGTGGTGTCGGCGCAAATCACGCAAATCATCAACGCCACATGAATGCGCAATAACTTGTAGCTCATGAATCATATTACGTGCGTAGTTGGCTACACGTTCAGCTTTGTCCATAGCCACTAAGCCACGTTGTAAATGCTTTTTATGAGTTGTAATACCAGTTGGACAGGTGTTTCGATTACAGTGTAATGCTTGGATGCAGCCTAAGGCAAACATAAATCCACGAGCGGATACAACAAAGTCAGCACCCATACAAAAAGCCCACGCAGCCTCACCTGGGGTAATCATTTTCCCAGAGCATATAACTCTGACGCGCTCCTTCAAGCCAAATTCATTGAGAATATCAACTGCCATAGGTAGGCTGTCGGAAATTGGCATGCCCATGTAGTCAATCAGACTCAGCGGAGCAGCACCTGTCCCTCCATCAGCACTGTCAATGGTAATGAAATCTGGAGCAGAATCAATGCCACGCTCTGTAATTGTTTCGCACACTTCTCTAAGCCAAGCGTCATCGCCTAAAACAGTTTTGAATCCAACAGGTTTCTCAGTTACTGTCCGAATACGATCGATCATGTCGAGCAAGTCATCTACGGAGGAAATGTCAGGGTGTCTATTGGGGCTTAATGAATCCTCTCCAACTGCTATACCACGAATTTTGGCAATTTCGGGTGTTACTTTCCCGCCAGGTAATATACCTCCCTTTCCAGGTTTTGCCCCTTGGCTTAATTTTATTTCAAACATACGCACCTTTTCGTGTGCAGCTAACTCTTTTAATTTGCTGTCGCTCAGAGCACCCTTCTCATCGCGGCAACCATATTTTGCCGTACCAATTTGAAAGATAAGGTCGGCACCACCTTCTAAATGATAAGGTGATAAGCCACCTTCACCAGTATTTTGCCAACAGTTGGCGATTCTTGCTCCATTTGAGAGAGCCAGGACAGCTGGCTTAGATAGCGCACCATAACTCATGCCCGAAATGTTGAAAGGGGACTGGGCTGTAAAAGGTTTCTTGCACCCACTACCAATAGTAAGGGATTTGGCATTATGACCAGCAGGCTCTAGTGATGGGTAAGGGCTATTGACAAAAAGTATAGTATTTTCGGCATGAATGTTTCGTGTGGAGCCAAAAGCTTGGGTAGTGTCTACATTTTTAGAAGCTTGATAAACCCAAGTTCGGTGAGAGCGATTGAAAGGCATCTCTTCGCGATCCATAGCAAAAAAGTACTGCCTAAAAAACTTACCCATTGTTTCAAAAAAATACCGGAAATGGGCAACGACAGGATAGTTGCGGCGTATGGCTTGCTTAGTTTGAGTAACATCGCGTATAAATACAATAACAATCGCTAAAAAGCCTAGTCCTAAGACAAAAACAAATAATTGTGTGAGAAACGCTAATGTTTGGGAGGCAAAGAGGGCAAAATTTTCCATATCAATATAAAAAAGGTAATCTGGTTTAAGTTATTGGGTTACATATTCATAACAATAACAGTAGTGCGCCTTGATTCGGGTGAATTATTGTGACAAATTTTCCTGTTTGTTGCTTGAACACAAGGTGTATCACTTATCTATTTTAGCACCAATGAAATTGTGCGTGCACTTTAGTAAGGATAAACATGTCCTTTTAGAGAGTATACTTCAAATAAGAGAAAGGGCATCCTAAACTTGCTCAGGATGCCCTTATATTCTCAGGTTTAAAATGCTACTGCTTTATTTTTTGCCGCCGCATTTGCCTTCACCGCATTTGCCTTCGCCGCTTTTTTTGCCGCCGCATTTGCCTTCACCGCATTTGCCTTCGCCGCTTTTTTTGCCGCCGCATTTGCCTTCACCGCACTTGCCTTCGCCGCTTTTTTTGCCGCCGCACTTGCCTTCACCGCATTTGCCTTCGCCGCTTTTTTTGCCGCCGCACTTGCCTTCACCGCATTTACCTTCCGCCATGGCAACTTTATAGCCAGAAGATAACTCATTCATTTGAATGCTTTGTTCTGCATGACTAGCTGTTGCAATGGCCATAGAAGAACCCGCCATTAAAAGAGAAGAAACAATAGCCGTTTTTTTCATCGTAAACACCTCCAAAAGTGTTGTTGTAATTAAAATAAAATAGACAATTTTCGGATTTTATCCCAAATCCATCTGGCTTTTATACCACATAAAGGCGAAGCCTGTGCTTCATTTTTTTATTTGGTATAAGCGCAATCCATAGTTACGCCAAGTACTATATCATCCCTCAAAGCGATTTTAATTATTTGCAAAAAATCATCTTTGAGCGCATCAGTAGGAGTTCCTGCGTGCTCAGAAACTGCCGCAATAGCTGCCGATGCAGTGATGCCTTGATTACATTTAAGTATATCCCAGAACAGTGCAGTGAGTGCATTGACTGTAAAAAAACGCACTGTATGGGAGGTGTCTCGGTACAAGATGATAAAGGTTTCTTGTGCGGAGATACGCTCTATATTTTCTAATGAGATATGTTGAACAGGCCAGTTATAGTGTTCAATAAAAAGTAGTGGGTTTAGCAGCAAGGGCTGGTTAAGCAGCTTATCATTATTTTGTGTGATGGTATAGTCAGGTAATTGAGGATCTTCGTGTACCATGAGGTGTAATTCTAGCCATTCATAGCGAGCTAATTGGTGCAAAAAAGGCAAGTCTTCAGGTGTTGGTATTGTTTCTAAATACTCTAAAAAAACACGAGGAATTTCGCGAAAATAAGGGGAGTGATTAGGGTGCTTAGCAAAAAAACCGCGCACCATTTTTTCTACTCTCTGTTCTCCTAGTAGCTCAGTCATTACAGGGAAGGTATTGGTTATAAAAGAGAGTTGATTACTGAAAAACAGGTCACGGTAGATTGCCATGCGGCGATCTTCCAGTTCCTGAGGAGCTGGATTATTTAGCGGGTCACGAATGTGTGACGCAAAATCATACTGAAGTTGAAGAAAGTCCGCTTTGTTGCTCATTTTGTAATCCGTATTGCGCTTGTAGTGTGTTAATAATGTTCACTTCCTGTATGAGGCTATCTAGTGAGGGAATATTAAAATCTCTTTCTAAAAGAGTGGGGTGTACTCCATATAGTTTATATGCTTCTTCGAGTAGTGCCCATACGGGGTCTATAACGTCTGCTCCGTGTGTGTCCACAATAAGGTCGTCAGCCTCTTGGTAGTGTCCTGCAACATGGATATAGGCAATGCGATTGCCGTTTATGCCGTGTAGGAATTCATGTGCATCGTATTTATGATTGATTGAGTTGACGTAAATATTGTTGACATCCAGTAGCATTAAGCAGTCTGCTTCATCAAGTACTGCATTGATAAAATCAATCTCTTTAATCTTTTGACCAGGTGCTGCGTAGTAGGATACATTTTCTACAGCAATTTGCTGCCCTAATAAGTCTTGTGCGCGAGAAATACGCTGCGCGACATGTTTAACGGCCTCCTCAGTGAATGGAATAGGCATCAAATCATAGAGATGTGCATTGTCTGTACAGAAACTTAAATGCTCACTAAAAAAGTTTATGGAATGTTTACGCAAAAAGGCACCAACTTCTTTAATAAAAATTTCATCTAATGGGTTAGGACCGCCCAGCGACATGGATAACCCATGACACACAAAGGGATGGTTATCGGTAAACCAGCGAAATTTTTCGCCTAAAACACCACCGACGCGCATCCAGTTTTCGGGAGCAACCTCCAAGAAACCGATACCTTGAGGCATATCTTGTCGCATATCGTCCATCATCTCTTGGCGCAGACCTAGTCCTGCACCGTATAAATTACAAGTCTTCATAAAAATACCCTACAAGTGCTTTGGTAAAAATTATTACAGTAAAAAATTTAAAGTACTACCACATTTTGTAATGTATGTACGCCTACAACGTGCGTTCTACGCATGTAATTCACAAATTGTAAAAGACTGCAGCACGATTTCAGTTTAAGTCGGATGGAATAAACGGTTGTCACCCTAACTCAATATGATGATTATATTGTCATGTGAAGGCATAGAAGGAGTAAATAGGAAAATATTACAGGCTGTCGCAGTCAAAAATTATCTAAGTGAAGTTTAGTGTAATTTGAGCACTACTTGTCCATGACAAACTATATCTACTGTATTCAAAAATTAAAGACACCACTTTAGTCCAACTTTGGAGGTAAGCAATGAGTGATATTTAGATGGCTTATACAGAGGTAGTTGTGTTATTTTTGTTGCACGCGATATCGCCTTGCGTCTTTGGGATCAATGGTTAATGGGCGGTAAATCTCTATTCTATCGCCCTCGTGTAATACAGTTTCTAACTGAACATGTTTAGAAAAAACGCCTATTTTTTTCGGATCTATTGTCAGGTTTGGGAATAATAAAGGAATTTCTGTTATTTGATTTAAGGCATCCTGTACGCTGCTGCCTTCTGCGACCTCTAATGCTTCTATGTGTTGCCTAAAAGGTTCGGCGTAGGCCACTTCAATATTCATGGTGCTCTTCTGCTTGTGCAGTAAACTGGTTCATCATCGTATCTGCAAGCTCAAATATTAATGGCTTGAGTGTTGCATCTATAAGAAAATTTTTGAAAACAACATCTAACTGAAAGCTTACCAAACACCCGCCATCTTGTGGCTGTAGTAGCCATAGCCCATGCAGGCTTTTGAACGGGCCTTTTATAAGTTGCATCTTGGTTTGATATGGTTTTGTTAATGTGTTGTAGGTGGTGAATTGATGCTCTATAGGTCCTTTGCCGACCGTTAAAGTGGCTGTCATGGTATTGTCGGTTTTTTCTAAGATAGTTACTGCGCGGCATCCGGGTAAAAAAACAGGGTAACGCTCTAAATCGTTAATAATGATAAATAGTTTTTCGCAGGACGAGTCAACCCATTTGCTAAGTTTTAGTGTATTCATGCGTCAATGAGGTTGCGCTGTGTAGCCAGTTGTAAGATTTTCTGGATGGTGTCTTGGGTGTTCATATCACTATTATCAATCACAACTGCATCTTTGGCAGGTTTGAGTGGTGCAGCGGTTCGACTTTGATCACGCAAATCGCGTTGCTGTATTTCTGATCTGATTGTGTCCAAAGAAGGTGTATGACCAGCTGACAATAATTGTTGATGACGTCTCTGAGCGCGCACTAAACTATCAGCTGTTAAATAAATTTTGAGTGGTGCATACGGGAAGACAACAGTGCCCATGTCTCTGCCGTCTGCAATCAGTGGTTGCCGTTGTGCTAAAGCGCGTTGCTGCTCTAAGAGTGCTTGTCTTACTAAGGGGTTTTGGGCATAGTATGATGCCCGTTTTGCTATCGATTCTGTGCGTATGGCTTTTGAGACATCAACCCCCTGTAACATGACTCGTTCTTCTTCAAATGAGAGCGGCATGCTTTGTGCTAACAATGCCAGTTCATGCTCCTGAGGCTCAGCAGGTTGGAACTGATCTGCCCATAAGGCGAAGCAGCGATAAATAGCACCGCTGTCTAGTAGCTGCCACTGTAGTATTTTTGCCAAAGCTTGGGCTGCTGTTCCTTTGCCGACCCCGCTTGGGCCATCAATTGTTATTACTGGATGGATGTTTGTCCCCATTTTAAGCCTCTAATGCATTGGTTATACTTTTTATGATGCGCTGTTGTAGTGCTTTATCTATTATAGGCTGATTACCACTAGTAGCGATGCTCAGTGTATCTTCTGCACGTGCACCAACAGTGCGAATGCGAGCGCCTATGACCAGTAGGTGTAAATCGCTGAGTTTTCGTGTGATGAGACTAATAAGACCAGGCTGGTCGCGACAGCTAATATCTAAGTCAGTAAAACAGTCCTTTTGCTGAAAAGTTATACGCAATGGGATATCTAAATGTCGTGCACGGCGGTCACTAAGCCTTTTGGGTAATGGCGGCAAGGTGCCTGTTTGCTCCAATGAATCTAAATCACGCGTTATTTTTTGGCTAATAGCTTCTAAATCTTGTGCATTATGTATGGGCTTGCCTTGATGGGTTAGTAGTGTAAATGAGAAGAGTGCTTCAAATTGTGCAGTGCGACTAATAGATGCTTGCATAATGGTGTAGTTAGCAGAATCTATAGAACTGGCTATACAGGCTAATTGGTATGCTCTACGAGGATAAAAAATGATGATTTCTGTAGCATCTCTACCAGGATTGAGTCGGGAACTAACCTGTCGTATAGCGCAGGCTTGGGCTTGTAGGAGTGTTGCAGTGTGCCAAACAATTTGTTCAGGCGTATGTCCTTGAAAATAGGCTTGAGGTAGTATATTCCAGAAAGATTTTATTGTGGCCATATCAATAAATTCTGATAGATGTGCAAGGGCTTCATCGTAATGAGAGGTTGCAATGTCTTCAATAGCAGGAGCATGATGCTTGTCGCGTTCGACTATGCGTTTGCGTGCGCTGCTCCATAACTGAGTGAACAGACGGTTTTTAAAGTCATTCCATAGTGTTGGTGCTGTGCCCTTTACGTCAGCAATGCTCAAAAGGTATAAAGCATCTAAATAGTGTGGATGGGGAATTATGTTGCTAAATTTTTCTATGACTTTAGGGTCATTTAAGTCATTTTTTTGTGCAGTGAGCGACAATAAGAGATGGTGGCGAACCAACCATTTGCACAAATGTATATCATATCGGCTAAGTCGGTGATTTTGAGCAAACTGCTCCACATCAAATTGCCCTAAAATCTCATGCTCACCGCCTCGACCTTTAGCTATATCGTGAAATAGGCAAGCAATGTACAATATTTGAGGTTTAGGGATGGTCTTGGCTATGTCATGTGCTAAAGGGTGCTCATGTGCAAAATGCTCAATGAAAAAGCGGCGCACGTTACGCAGCACCATGATGGTGTGCGCATCCACAGTATAGACATGAAACAAATCGAATTGCATGAGCCCTTCAATACGCTTAAAAGCAGGGATATAAGCCCCCAGTATATTGTGTCGGTGCATGATGCGGAATACGCGAGTAATATGGTTAGGTTGCTTTAAAATTTCTATAAACAATGATTGGTGACGGATGTCGTTACGAAAGGTATCATTTATAAGAGGCAAGCAGTGATGCATCTCTCGTAGTGTACGTGCACTAATTTCTTTAATGCTCAAATTTTTTTGTATGAGTAGAAATATTTCCAATAGAGCAAAGTGTGCAAAATGAAAGACTTTGTTATGGCGTGTCTCGATAGAATGATTGTTTATTTGAAAGCGTGCATTGAGGATAGTGCGGTCCGAAGTGGTATGCTTTATCAGGATGTCTTCGCCAAAGTGTTTTAAAATGAGCTCATTGAGTACATAAACTTGGGATATGTTGCGATAGTAGCGATGCATGGCATGTTCAACTGCCAGTTGGGACACAGTATCTTGATAGTGGTGCAATTGTGCTAACTTTTGCTGGTATTCAAACAGCAGGCGATTTTCATCGCGGCCGGCTATAAGGTGTAAGCCAAAACGAAAATTCCATAAAAGAAGTTGTCCAGCCCGTAAGTTGCGCAACTCCACATCGCTTAGATAGCCCGTTTCAACTAAGTTATCGGGATGGGAACTGGAGTAGTGAAATTTAGCAATCCACATAATCATGTGAATATCACGTAGCCCACCGGGACCCTCCTTTATATTGGGTTCTACATTGTGGCCAGTTCCTTCATACGCCCTATGACGATTAGCCTGCTCTTGCATTTTTTTTTCATAAAATGCTCGTGAGCTCATAACGGTGCCTGGTTTTACTGCGTTTTCAAAATGATTAGATAGTTGCCAGTCACCACACACAAAGTGTGCTTCGAGCACTGCGGTAGCAAAGTTAACATCTTCACTAATAGCTTTTTGGCAGTGGCTGATTTCGCGTACGCTGCTGCCAATTTTTAGTCCTAAACTCCAAAGACTGCGAATAAATTGAGATAGCGCATCATCTTGTTCGGCTTGTTCAATATTTTCACATAAAATTAGTAAATCTATATCGGAGTGCGGAAAAAGTTCATAGCGTCCGTAGCCACCAATAGCAATGAGGCAATAATTGACCTGAGGAAGCAATTGTTGCCACAGTAGGGATAGCAGTGTGTCAAAAAAATGGGCACGTTCATGAATGAGCCGCCGCACAGGCGCATTACGTGGATTATCAAGGTATAGGGTGCGTTGAGCTGCATAGAAAGTGGTTGCAGCTTCTTTCAGAATCTGATCTGTTTCGCTTGTATTTGCGTGACCATTATTGAGGCGTGCGGCTGTTTCCTCGATAATTAGTCGTGCTTGTTTAGACAATTGGGCTTTTTCGATCATGCCAATGTCAAAATATCATAGCCAGTATCGGTTACTGCTAAAGTATGCTCCCATTGTGCTGATAGTGAGCGATCACGAGTGACCACAGTCCACTTGTCTTTGAGCACTTTAGTGCCTTCTTTGCCTAAATTAATCATAGGTTCTATGGTAAAAGTCATGCCAGGTTGTAACTGGATGCTTTTGTCATTATTGCAGTAGTGCAGCACTTGAGGAGATTCATGGAAATTTTGACCAATACCATGTCCACAATAATCACGTACAACGCTGCATCTGTTTGCATGAGCATGTTGGGTAATGGCTTGACCGATTTCGCATAGATAGCCCCCAGGTTTGACGCAGTCTATGCCCTTATAAAGGCAATCATAGGCTACTTCACACAGGCGCTTTGCTGCAATATTGGGGTTGCCTACGTAATACATACGGCTGGCATCGCCGTGCCATCCATCTTTAATGGAGGTGATATCGATATTGACAATATCACCGTCCTTTAGAACTCTATCGGCTGGTATGCCGTGGCACACCTGATGATTGATGGAGGTACATATAGACTTTGGAAAACCACGATATCCTAAAGTAGCTGGGATGACATTGTGTACTTCAGTCATTTGCTGATAAATCAACTCATCTAATTTTTCAGTTGTAATACCTGGCTCTACGAATGGTTCAATCCAGTCTAAGAGCATTGCAGTTACCTTGCCAGCAGCTCGTATAGAATCTATTTGTTGTGGTGTTTTGAGAATAACAGACATAGGCAAGATTGTACCCTCCACGCATCAGTTTCGTAAATGTCCGTTTGGTATGCGATATAATGCGCACCGATTAAAATGGATAGAGTATAGGAAGTTGTAATAGAACTTTAAATATTATGCTCAAAATCAGATAAGGAAAATATAGTCATGGTTAGATTACAGCAGATACTGTTGAGCTTGGTTCTTGTGGTCGTATTCCCATTGTCACATGCCCAATCGCCATCTTCTCGTGGGGTTGTTTATGATACAGGAGCAGATCATTTTGTGGCAAAATGTGCATTTTGTCACGGTGCGAAGGGAGAAGGAGTGGGTATTTTCCCTGCTTTGAAGGGGCTGAGTGCACAAGAAGCACAGAATAAGTTAGAGCGTTATCGCTCATCTAAGAAGGTCGGGCGGTACAGTGCACTTATGTATGTGCGTTCTTCACAGTTGACTGACAAGCAGATAGAGCAGTTGGCAGATTACATAGGGCAATTGCCACGGTAGCCTTTAGACTAAAGTAAAGGAATAATCACTGTGTACTTAGACAATAAAAACATCTCTGGCGTAAAAATCTTATGGTTACTGCGGGACTCGCAGCAATCCACATTGCCTGATAACCAATGGATTATGTCAGGTAGGCATCTTATTCAACTCATGCGCCATGCGGTTTCAGTTGGCTTTCCTGGGATTGAGATAGGCGGAGGGCGTTTTTGGGAAATTTGCATGTTATCGGGTCAAAATCCCTTTCGTCTCATGCATAAAGCACACTCAGTTATTGAAGAAGAAGATACTCGTGAGAATCCTATTGAATTACAGGTTCTATTGCGTGGCTCTAATGGCATGGGCTTTGATCCGGTTGACATTTCTGTACAGAAGGAGTTAGTTAAGCAGCATGCTCAGGCAGGCATTTATACTTTTCGCACCTTCGATGCACTGAATGATATTAATAATGTACACTGCCTAAATATAAATGATGATGTACATTTTCAGGCTGCCCTTGCCTATACTGTTGATGGAACTCTGAAGGCAGGGGAATCTCCCATATACACTATTGAATACTATGTGAATTATGCAAAGCGGCTGCGGCGAAAGGGCTTTAAATCAGTGTGTATCAAAGACATGGCAGGTCAGTTGGATGCCAATACAGTTAAGACACTTGTTACTGCACTGAAAGCGGCCTGTGATTGTCCAGTCACTTTACATATTCACTCTACAGATCATGAGCGTTCTTTGAGAACAATTTATGCAGCAATAGGGGTGCAAGTTGATGGTATTGAATTAGCAGTTTATCCGTTAGACGGTGGTGCTGGACATCATGATTTTCGTACTTTTATAGCGCTTCCAGAAATACAAAGATTAGAGGAAAGTGCGCTGGATGGGCTTGAGGAGAATCTTGCAGCTATTGCTGATGCTTCCAAGCGGGTAGATGTTTTAATCCCAACCAAGGTACGTAATAAATTATGTGCTGCTGGTGTTCCTGGGGGAGCTATTCCTTCCGTTGTTGCCATGTTAGAAGGTCAGTTCAGGAAAGAAATGGTTAGTTCAGATGATATAGACAGAGCCATATTTCTAGATCGCTATATTGATTTTGTTGGGCGGGTGCGTCAAGATGCAGGAAATGTTCCTTTGGTAACGCCTTCAGCGGATATTGTTTGTCGCCAAGCTGTATTCTCACTGAGTAGTAATCGCCACCTTATTAAGCCTGCGATAGAGTTGAGCTTAGAGGAAATGTACGGTAATGTCACACCTGACTTTGCTCGGCTGGTGCTTGGGCACTTTGGTATGGTTTATTGTTATGGAGATGTTGCCGCAGACGTGGAAGAAGTAGAGGTGCCTATTAGTTATCCAAATATCACACTAATTGATATGCTTAGTACGCGGACTGTCACAGGAGATAAACCTTTTGAAAATTTATGGCTCTATCACTCCGATGGCGTGATGCGTGCACGGCGCATGCAGGAAAATTTGCCTACTTTTTCAGATTTTGTGGCTGAGGTAGATGCTTTTATCTCACGACTTGCAGATGTGCTTGCAGTAAAGTTACGCCGTAATGTCGCGCAGCATATTGCTGAAAATATCGTGTACCGCTTTGCCAATCGTGAGCAGTTGGCTCTTTTTTTAGCAATGCCTCCTAAAGGGAAAAATGCGCGATTTTTATGGCTGGAATTGGTATTAGGCGACTTTTTCAAAGGGGGCAATAAATCTTTTGACTTAAGTCAAGAGGAAGCACTTGAACTCATGGAAACTTTGTACGGTTTGCAATGCTTGCCGAATGCTTGGAAAAGCAAGTCATCAGACTTATACACCCTTGCGGCCTATATGCCAAAAATACAAGCTTATTTCAAAAAAGAGTTATTAGCTATTGATGCACAAATAGAAGAGGCAAGGCAACATGTATGTGCTGAGCGTGAAGAAAAATGGATGTATCGTGGACCAACTAACCGAGGTAAAATCTATGCTTTGGAAGCGAGGCGCAATAGTGTTTTTGAACAACTTAATTTTTGTGGGACGGTTAATGCTGATGAGGTTCTAGCAGATAATGAGCCAGCGCGACTGGTACTCAATCACTTTATTTATCCTGCAATTTCTCAATATATAGAACCGATTGATGCAAAAATTTAATTTTGTCATCTGATGACTGAGTATAAGTAATTTATGTTGGGATATGCTCTAAAAAACTGGCGCTTTATCATACATATTTTATTTAAGACACGCCATTTTGGCGTTAATAATCAATGGTGGAGTGCTGATGCATCTGCTCTATCGTGGTCGTATGCCAATCGGTTTATCGGAATAGTCTGTATTATTCCGATAATTCGTAATTATCAAGCAGCAAAATATAGAGCACATACTGGATGGATTCCCAAACATACAGCTAAACAGTATTTCCCGTGAGCTATGACAAAAACACCTTTTAATCAGCCAGAAGAGGAGGTGGTAGTTCCACTATGGGTTCGAATTGGCGGAATTATTCTTCTTATTGCCGCTGTTTGTTTTGAGCTTTTATTGTGGATTGAACATTGAATCCTCAGCGTTACCCGCTTCGCTATGTCTATGCTATTACTGATAGGGACTTGACGCCGTGGTCGTTTGAGGCACTATATACTTTAATGCGAGGAGTTCATTGGCTACAGTATCGGGATAAATGCAGTGACTTACGAACAAAAAGACGGCAGGTATATTTATTGAAGCAAGTATGTAGGCGCAGTAAAACAAAGCTAGTTATCAATGATGATATGGTTTTGGCAAGGCGCTGTCAGGTACCTATGTTGCATCTTGGAAAGCAGGAAATCCGCGATGGAATATTGGCTAAAATAGGACAGAACGTTAAATTTGGTTGTAGTTGTTATGATAGTGTGCAGTACGCTCGCCAAGCAAAGCGGAGAGGTGCGCGGTATGCTGCTGCAGGCAGTGTGTATCTTTCACGAACTAAGCCGGATGCGCCAAGAGCCAGCCTGCGTACTGTGCGCTGTTTGCGGCAGCTATCTTCTCAGAACTTTAAGACAATGGCTATTGGTGGAATACATTTTGGCAATATGGCGCCTGTTATTCGTACAGGGATAGATTATGTGGCAATGATACGGGGCTTTTGGTTGCGTTAATGGCAAAGAAGCAGGGACGCTGGATTATCCCTCTATACCAGTTAATTAGCGCATTGCCATATCCGGTAGCCATGTTTATGGGCACCTTAGTTGGGAAACTCTTATTCCTTTTAAAAGGGCGCGACTACCATGTAACTTTAAAAAATATTCAGCAATGCTTTACAGAATTAGACGAGCATGAACAAAAAATGCTAGTGCGTAAATCGTTAATCAACTTAGCAATAAGCGGCTTTGAAATTCCTCTGATATGGCAAAAATCTAAGCCATGGCTACAGAAAAAAATTAAGCAGGTAGAAGGGGAGTGTGATCTAGTTAAAGCGTTAGAGCAAGGCAAAGGCTGTATTATTCTTACACCACATATTGGCTGTTGGGAAATTTGCTCGCATTATATTGCTTGGCATGCACAAAAGCCATTTCAAGCATTATACAAGGCACCGCACTATGCTCAGGTTGATCGCTTAATACAGGAAAAGCGCACTCGATTTGGTCAAAAATTAGTGGAAATAACTCATGCGCCACGAGTGTTGCTGAAGGCTTTAAAAGATGGCTCACCCATTGGGATTCTACCAGACCAAGACCCGGGAAAGAATGGCTCAGTAGCCGTGCCATTTTTCAATATTGCAGTACCAACAATGACTTTAGCAGCGCGTCTGCATCAAAGGACAGAACTACCTGTTTTTTTTATTTACGCGATCCGCTTGCCCAGAAATAATGGGTATAAAATAATAGTCAGCTCTTTTAGTGACATAGGGGCTAGTGTTGATAAAATTGCTTATGCCTTTAACCAAGAGATAGAGATGCGTGTGCGTGAGAATCCAGATCAGTATCAGTGGGCGTACAAGCGTTTTAAGCAAATTCCTAATTTTTATTCATAGGTTTAATTATGCGTACAGAGTACACTGTGAGGATTTTATTCAAATGAACACGGAAGCCGTTAAGCAGTATCTACTCAAATTTCAGAGAAATATCAGCAGTAGTTTAGAAGTGCACGAGCCGAGCGTGTGTTTTCATGTTGACAACTGGGAAAAAGGTAAGGAGGAAACGCTGCAAGGTAGTGGCATAAGTATGGTTATTGAAGAGGGTGCGACTATTGAGAAGGGAGGGGCTAATTTTTCACACGTTAAGGGTAATGAATTACCAGCATCTGCCACAGTAGATAGAGGCTATCTTGCAGGAAAGCCATTTGAAGCATTAGGGGTTTCAATCGTCATACATCCGCGCAGCCCTATGGTACCTACTTCACATGCCAATGTACGGTTGTTTATAGCATATCCTGAGAAGGGTGAGGCTATTTGGTGGTTTGGTGGTGGTTTTGATCTCACACCATTTTATCCCATAGACGAAGACATAATTGCGTGGCATACGGCTGCTAAAAACGCGTGTGATGCAGTTAGAGAAGATTTATACCCCGTATTCAAAAAAAACTGTGATGACTATTTTTATTTGAAGCATCGTGATGAAAATCGTGGGGTTGGTGGTATTTTTTACGATGATATTAATCAGGAAAATAGCGGTCTGGACTTTAATCAGTCATTTGAACTCATGCAACACGTAGGCGATGCATATTGCCAAAGTTACATTGATATTTTAGCTCGTCGCAAAGATATGCCATATCATCAGCGGCATCGAGACTTTCAACTCTATCGTCGAGGGCGCTATGTAGAGTTTAATTTGGTGTATGATCGGGGAACAATTTTTGGTTTACAGTCAGGCGGTCGCGCGGAGAGTATTTTGATGTCACTACCTAATATAGTGCATTGGCGCTACGATTGGCAGCCTGAGGAAGATAGTGTGGAAGCGCAACTTGCCAACTACCTAAAGCCCAGAGATTGGGTGTAGAAGGGCTTATGAAACTTGGTGCGAAGGGCTCCATAGATTCAGACGACGCTTTACGCTTAAATACGCATCCTTAATCATCCCAAACCCCAGTAGCTGGTTTTGATGATAGACCAGAATTAAATTGGCATCGGGCTGTTCCACAGGTTGTGCTTTGCCATGGTAAAAGAAGCCAGCTTGCTGTTCATCAAGATCCAGTTGTTGCGTAGAGGGAAATGCTGCACTAATTGGCAGCATTGCTTGCTGGCGATTATAGGCATCATGTAATTCAGACAGTTCCCACTGTCGATGGTTTTCAAATGGGCTAGACCATAAGCGATGTAAAGCGCGCAGGCATGCGCCACAGCCTACAGCTTCGCCTATATCTTCGGCTAACGAGCGGATATAGGTGCCTTTCGAGCAGATGATATTAAGGTGGAGACAGTTATCGCTATAATTTAATAGTTCTAGGCTTTCAATATGGACAGTGCGTGTTTTGCGTGGAATTTCAATGCCTTCTCGTGCGTATTGATATAGCGGTTTACCATTATGCTTTAGGGCAGAATATCGTGGCGCTTTCTGTTGGATAGTGCCCCTGAATGGTTGCAATAATGTTTCTAATTGCAATCTGCTTAGTGTAGGAGGCTTAGTATATTGTAGTATAGGAGACTCGCTATCTCCAGTGACCCGTCTTTCTCCTAATTGGACGTGAGCGCGGTACGCTTTTTGAGCAGACAATAGATAAGTATTTGCCTTTGTCGCTTCATTCAAGCATACGACTAACATGCCAGTTGCCAAAGGATCAAGTGTACCGCCGTGACCTGCTTTTTTTGTGTTATACAGGCGTGCGACTTTATTGACACAATAGCGTGAACTATCGTGCAATGGTTTATTCAGTAGCACAATACCAGAAGGAGAAGTCAAGGCTAATGAGCGAGTTTTATTTGTTTATTTTTTGCAGCAGATTGTCAATGTGCTGAGCGTATTGCTCTGAGGTATCAAAGCGAAAATCCAATTTTGGAACAATACGCAGTGGAATATTTTTGGCGATCATGCGCCGTAAGTAGGGCGTGGCTTTACGTAATGCCTCTAAGTAAGGCTTTGCCTGCTCTCTATTTTGGCATCCATTGCATGATACGTAAATGAGAGCATAACTTAAATCTTGACTCAAGCGGACTTCCAAAATTTGTACAGAATGTAGCAGTTTATTAGCCGCTTGAACGCAACTATTAGAAAGGAATCGTACTAGCTCATTTGCTATTTTTTGTTGACGAATGCTTACCATATCACATATTTTAAGATATTGGCTATATGCTAAGGTGCATAAGGTCTATGCTTTAAGGGCTTGTATAACTGCATCATAATCTGGCTCTGAGGCAATTTCTGGTACCAGTTGAACATAGGAAACAATGCCATCATCAGCGATAATAACAGCGCGTGCATATAGACCAGCTAAAGGTGAGTCAGCAATAACCAAACCACTATTGGCAAATATTTTGTGGCGAAAATCTGATACGGTGTGGATGTTTTCTAATTTTTCAGCGCCGCAAAATCGCCCTAAAGCAAAAGGTAAATCCATTGAAATGGTGTACGTGGGTACGCCAAGATCATGTGCTTTCTGATTAAAATAGCGCGTTTGTAGCGCGCATGTCGGTGTGTCAATGCTGGGAAAAAAATTGAGAATACAACGTCCCTGAGGAATATCAATTTGACTTAAATCAGCGGCGGTCAATGTGCCTGTAGGCAAGGTATCACCAGCACTGATCAATGCACCGCTTAAGGTGAGCGGATTTCCCTTGAGGGTAACAACGTGCATAAAAAAACTCCTTGAATTGGTTTACAGCATACAGCGCATTTGTAATACGCAAGCCAATTCTAACCGTCAGTGCCAACAATTACCGCAGTTATTACTGTTATTATTCTCATAATAGGCCTATATTGTTATGATGTCTTAGTTTCTATAAGTGGATTTTGAGAATGCCAAGCCCATTGGGATAGAGCGTTAACGCTGGGCACCAAATTGTAGGCGTTTAGCAGTATGAGAGGGTTGAATAGTACCTTTAGTGTAACTTAATGCCCCATTGACAAAGGTATGTTGCACCTGTGAGCGTAAACTACGTTGGTTAAAAGGGCTATAGCCACACTTGCTTAAGGCATTATGGTTGCGTACTGTATAAGGCAGATTCGGATTAACCACGACAACATCAGCATAATAATCAGGGCGCAGGTAGCCGCGGTTTAATATTTTGTATCGTTCAGCGACGGCGTGAGATGATACTTCTACTAAACGCTCCAGCGTTAGTATGCCATCATGCCATAACTCTAATAATAATGGTAGATGCTCTTGTAATAATGGTAGCCCAGAAGGAGCTTGAAAATATGAATGGTTTTTTTCCTCTATCGTATGGGGGGCATGATCGGTTGCAACCACATCAATATGTCCATCGCTTAATGCCTGACGAATAGCCGTGCGATCTTCTGTGCTTTTTATGGCAGGATTGCACTTCATTAGAGCACCCAACTCATCGTATTCTATATCGCTTAGGCTGAGGTGGTGAATACACGCCTCTGCAGTAATCAATTTATCGGCCAATGGCTGCTGAGTGAACAAAGCACATTCTTCTTTGGTAGTAATATGCAAGATATGTAAAGGCGCTTGATATTTTTCTGCCAAAGACATTGCTAGTTTGCTGGATTCAATACAGGCGAGACGATCGCGAATAATAGGGTGTTGCTCAAAGGGGATGTTCTCTCCAAACTGTTGTCGTGCTTGTGCTTCACGTTGAGCAATACGCTTACTGTTTTCACAATGGGTTGCAATAAGGGTTGGAGCATAATCAAATATAGCAGATAGCACATGCTCATCATCTACGAG
Organism: Gammaproteobacteria bacterium; assembly: GCA_965219665.1. Lineage (GTDB taxonomy): Bacteria > Pseudomonadota > Gammaproteobacteria > CAKMZV01 > CAKMZV01 > CBDCOD01. The sequence goes on from CBDCOD010000025.1 coordinate 67,697, forward strand.
CATATTACCAGTTGAGGCTCCCATGAAAATTTTGACACCAGCGGCTTGTCCTACTTTTAAGCGTTTGATATCTTCTATGTTATCAAGGGATGCGCCCATATAGAACCCATAGTTTGCTACAGATTCTTGAGCCGCAATCGTGTATTTTTCTTCTAATAATTTTGCGGTAAGTGTAGGAGGATTTGTATTGGGCATTTCCATAAAACTAGTCACACCGCCTGCAATCGCTGCACGTGATTCATGTGCAATATCTGCCTTGTGTGTCAAGCCTGGCTGACGAAAGTGGACCTGATCATCAATCAGTCCTGGAATAATTAAGCAGCCGCTACAATCAATATCAATAGTGTGTGTGCTGCAGGGCGCTCCAATACCGATAATGCGGTCATCACGGATAACGAGATCTCCCTCTATTTGTACACCTTCATTAACGATGGTGCCATTGATCAATCGGTACTCAGTCACGGCGAATTTCTGTTGCACTGATTTGCCAGTAGAAGCAAGACGTGCGTAGCGTGTGACAGGCTGCGCCTTCTTGCTCAACTTGGGCTAGCAGAGCATCACCATCGCAATCAGCATGAAGAGTTATGAGGTGCTGTATATGTCCACTAGTCTCACCTTTATGCCATAGCTGTTGTCGTGAGCGTGACCAGTAATACATGGTGCCATTTTGTAGACTTTTTTGCAGTGCTTCATGATTCATCCACGCCATCATGAGTACCTGCTTATCATCATGCTGCTGCACGATGACAGGGATGAGCCCATCGCTATTAAAGCGCAATTGGACGATAAAATCAGCCACATTGATTGGAGGGACGTTGCCCTGTTCATGGCGCTTAAAGAAAGCTTTATTCATATTTACTCACATTGATTGGGTTGTGCCTGTTGAGGGGGTGGGACTAAAGTATCTAAACCTTGTTGTATTGCTTTGGAGCGGAATAAATTCATATCACGCTTACTACAAAACCATGAGGAATATAGTCTATACCAAACTTGCCCATCATCAGCGATAAAAGGGTCTATATTGACCCATAATCCTGCTTGGACCAAGCGCTCCTGCTCATCCTCTGCTCCTAATGCATTCTTAAACGTTCCTACGCGTACTCTATAGAGTAATTTTTGTTGTTGGATATTGTGATTTTGAATAGCCCACTCTTGATTCTGTATACCATCATAGAAATCTACACTTATGGAAGGCTCTGGTTGCACTGATACGGCTTTGGAAGTAGGAGATTTAAGTGGCAATTGCAAGAATAGTAGTGTACAGAATATGGTTAAAAATATCCAAAAAGGGGCAGACTGTCTATGGGTTATGTTGGGTAACTCGTTTTGCTTGAGTAGTTGCCACAAAGATGGAGGATGCTTACTCATGCTTAGACAATTATTCTATAAAGTGAGAATGGGTACAGTATTATAGTTAGTGAAGTGCATATAGGAATTACATTTTGTTTTTGGGGTTAATTCCCAGGACATTGAGCCCATTAGATAATACTACTTGAACCGCGCGCAATAACATAAGTCGTGCTTCGCGCACATTAGACTGCTCAGTTAATATGGGATAGTTGGCATAGTAACTGTGTAATTGCCCTGCTAATTGGCGTAAATAGCCGTTAACAGGCTCAACTGAATAGGAATCCAGGCAACGTTGAATAATTTTTGGAAAAATTTCTAATTCAGATAGTAATTGGATTTCTGCATTATTAGAGAGTACACTATCATCTATATCACACAGGTCAATGGGTGGTGATGTATTATCCACTTTGCTCAATAACTGGCTTATGCGTGCATGGGCATACTGTACATAATATATGGGATTGTCGTTACGTTGTGCTACTGCCAGTTCTAAATCAAAATCCATGTGTCTATTGGGCTTAGACTGGGTATAGAAAAACCGGGCAGCATCGATGCCTACCTCGTCATATAGTGTTCTTAAGGTGACAAATTGCCCACTGCGGGTGGACATAGGTATCGGTTGATCCCCCCTAAAGAGCGAGGCAAATTGTACAAGGATTATTTTCAGCTTTTCTACAGGCATATCTAAAGCTTGCATCGCTGCTTTAATGCGTGGGATATAACCATGGTGGTCGGACCCCCATATATTGATAACCATATCATGCCCTTGACTCAATTTATGGCGGTGGTAGGCGATATCAGAGGCAAAATAGGTATATTCGCCATTGGCGCGTTGTACGACACGATCTTTAGTGTCGCCAAATTGCTCGCTAGAAAACCATAGGGCACCATCGTGTTCATAAAGCAAGCCTTTTACTTTCAACTGTGCTAAGCATGAAGCAATATGCTGTTCCTCAAATAAACTATGCTCACTAAACCAATGCTGAAAATCTGCACCAAATTCGTGTAAATCATTATGAATACCTTGCAGTATATGCTTCAAGGCAAATGACTGTATCAACTTCAAGTCATCACCTAATAATGCATGTGCATTATGTATGATTCCATCAATATGCTGCTCTTTATCGCCTCCATCTGGCTCATCGGCAGGACACTGAGCAAATATATCCTCTTCACTGTGCTTGCTGAATCGATCTTGGTATTCCGTGTGTAAACGCTGAGCTATATCTGTAATATAGGTACCTTGGTACCCATTGCTGGGAAAGCGTGTGCTTTGTAAATAGCGCAGCCACACCGATACTGCCAAAATAGTCATTTGCCGACCAGCATCGTTGACGTAATATTCGCAATGTACTGTATGCCCACACGCACGGAACAATTGAGCTAATGCCGATCCAAAAGCAGCACCGCGCCCGTGCCCGACATGAAGCGGTCCTGTTGGGTTAGCAGAAACAAACTCTAAATGTATCTTTTGCTGCGACTGTATGGGTTCAAAGCCATACGATGATGCTTGTGACAGGATAGTACGAATTGTTGCAATATGCTGGATTTGTGACACAAAAAAATTCATAAATCCAGGGCCTGCTATCTCCACCTTTTTAATAATCGGCAAATAGTCATTTGCACAGTAAGCGAGAAGCTCTTCTGCAATAGTACGAGGGTTCGTTTTAGTTGGTTTTGCTAATTGCAGTGCGATATTGGCTGCCCAGTCACCATGCTCACGGTTACGGGTTTTTTCTACAGCAAAGTGAGGGGGTTCCTCAATGCCCTGTTGTAGCAGCCACTCAGTCGCTTTTTCAGAAAGCCAGGTATGGATTTGCTGTTGTACTGATTGCATGAAGACACCGTAACGTGAAAACCATAGAAAATGGTCGGAGTGGAGAGATTCGAACTCCCGACCCACTGCTCCCAAAGCAGTTGCGCTACCAGGCTGCGCTACACTCCGACTTTCTGTAATAGAGGGCGGCACATTGTACTGCACCCCATCTAAGTCGGGCACAGATTTTTAAGGGGTGATGGTAGATTATCATCATTAGTACAACACTTTACGCCTAACGACGCAAAAAGATTGGCAGTGTTAAGAACACCGCCGTTCTGTGGACTAAAAAAAAACTCCCCTCGAGCTTCAGAAATCCACGCAATTCCTTGTGTACGAAATATCATCTCAATTCGGGCAATCCGACTGCCAACGCGTTCGAAAGATGCGTATGCCGAATCGATTTCATCTTCAACAGCGACTTCAAGCGGCTCCATGAAGAGGAAGCTTGATATTTGGGCCTTTGTTAGGTCCTTTGTAAAGACATCGGCCTCCCCAACTATAAACCGTTCGTGTATAAAATAAGTGGTGATTGCGGCTGCACTCCAAAGTAGTCATCTAAATCCCGGTCCATAGCAGCCACCAATATTCTGTACCTCTCCGGCCTCAATTTTTGTAGCAATTTGTAATACAGAAGATTTCGATCCAACAGCTTTCAGTGTATATGACTTACTAACGAAATTTTTGTCTAGTACTAGCGACCAAAATCTCGTATCTTCTGGAGCTTTATTTTCTGTACCAGATAACACATCGCCAATAGATAACGATCGGTTTCCTCCTTCCGTAAATACGACTAGGTCGACCGAATGAAACAAGCGCAGGATTTGTTAAGCCAGAATTCGTGCGAGTAAATGTGGTCACAAAACAGTCTCCATATCGAACCACTTTATCTCCCATAAGTACTCACAACATCTGGGGAATGAGTAGCGAACACGATCTGTGAATTTTCATTAATCGTCGTCAGATTATGAACAAGACTTTCCTGCCACCTCACATGAAGTGAAAGCTCTGGCTCATCAGCAATATAAACCCAGGTTTCCATTTTCCTGAAGAAGGGCTTCCCCTAGTACAATTAGTAACTGCTTTTTCGCCAGATGACAGCCGATAAATTGGCAAATTCTTACCGGACTGAGTTGTGACTCGGAGTTCGTTCTGGTTGTCAATATCGAACGTTTTACGCTGCATCATTGAATTGACAATTTCTAAGAACTTATCCCGAGGTTGAAATATTTTGTGCCGTCTCTCAAGCAGCTTACGCCACTCTTCAACAATATCATCGATCCGTTCTGTTCCAATCAGAACTGAAATATCGCCGGTGGATAGTCCTGTTTGCTCTGCTGGTGATTCAATTTTCTTTTTTGCCTTTGCCAGCGCCTCGAAGTGAGCGTCAAGCCTGCTTTTAAAATCTTTCTCTGGGACGCTAAACTGCTCGAATATGCCCTGGAGAGCTTCTTTTTTCTCAGTTAGATCCATCTCTTTCGCAACACTGAAAAAAGCTTCCCACCCCTTTCGGTAAAGCATTGACAGAAAAACAGTCTTTTGAAAATTTTCCAGCTCCGCAGAGCCTTGTTTGCCCAAAGTTGAAAAGTACCTTACAAGTCGGTCAGACAGCTGCTTTAGCCGTCGATCTACCGTTGACTCGAAATGCTCATCCCGCGAATCGCTAGAATCGGGATCGGCACGATGAACGGAGAGCCAGCTTACTCGAACCAGCTTGGAGAGTGCAGATGAAATACTTCTGCCATGTCTTCGATATATCTCACGTTCCAAGATATGTCGAGAATATCGCCTAAGCATCATTTGCTCTTCGTAGTCCTCCGTGTTGTATACGGTCGGTTTCTTTGAAGATGAGTTACTTATCGCGTATTCAATTGAAGAGAAAGGCCCCTGTTTTAGCGACTTCTTTGAGATGACAATGGTTGGTTTCTTTCTGCTTTCCCTTGACTTAAGTTTTATTTCTAACCGACTAAATTCTAGTCTGTCTAGCTCGGTGAAATCGGCAGTAAGTGCCGCCACAATCAAATTTATTACAGTGGTTTTCCCCGAGCCATTGATGCCGATAATAAAGTTGACATCGTCATGAAAATCAAATTCCAGCGAGTGCTCACCCCAAAAATTATCTACCGTTACTTTATCAATGAAGTTCATTTGTATTGTCTCTTTATAGGTGGAGCTAACGCTTGGGCTCAGGGGCGACAAAAAGCGGAGCGAGGAACGAGTGCAGCTTTTTGGCGTCCCTGGGAGCCCATTGTTATGTGCTTAATGCTCTTTATCTTTTGGTGGTAATGGGTCATTTCCTGGTGGGATGGTGTCTTTGCTTCTGATTTTTCCATCCCTACCTTTCGTTGTTAGTTCACCACCGCCTTGGTTTTTCAACATACCCCTTGCAGCATCATTTGCTTCTTTTTGCGTGCCGTGGACGCTTGATGCTTTACCGGCATCTTTTCGTTTATTAACCCACTTTCCATCATCTCTTTTATAAACGGTTCGATCTCTATCTTTGCTCATAACGAAACCTCCTATCTATCCATTTGAAAGGTACGGTACTCCCCTGTATCAGAGTCGTAAACTTCGACCTCCACAGATGAGCCGTAACTATTTATTGATTCAACTTCTCCATATTTATACTCGCCAGACTCATAATCGTAATATTCAATTTCCTCACCTTCTCTTACAAGATTTCCTTTTTCTATTTCAATGTATGAGCCTTTATCATAATCATAGCCATTCCATGAAAAAGCAGAAATCGATATGAGTGACAAAGATAAAAAAAGAGCAAAATTTCTAAAAAAACTTCTATTCATTGTGTCCTCAGTAGGAAGCATAACGACGTTGCGGGTCAGCGCCAACCCGTTTGATGAGATGTTGTATTTTAGCACGAGGGTTGGTCAGTTGCTTACCGCCTTGTTAAGCCGCGCTTGCGCGGTGAAAACAAGCAGGGTGATAAGCCGCAACGTCGTTAAATACTGCCGCGCAAGCGGCAGTGTTTAACGGCCAAACTCAGCGGCGGCGGTAGCCGTCCGCTGGAGTGCTTTGTTAGGCACTAGTATTTTCTATTTCTTCTGCCTTCCATATTTTTTTTGCCTCGTTTAATAGGAAGTCAGCTCTTTTTTCAATTTCTGTCTCGTTCCATTCACTTAATTCAAGATATGGCGCAAGTGTTTCAATTCCTCCTGAATAGTGAGTTAATCCCTCTTTATTTCCACTTTCACTTCCACTTTTCTTTGTTAGCCAATTAGCATCTCTAATTGAAGCGTTTAATGATTGTGTGATTATTGCCAAATTGCCCAAAGTTTTTAGTTTGAAATTTCTGTAATCTTTTTCTTCTTTGGTTAGAACACTACTCCAATTGTTTTCCCACTTTTTAGGCATTAAATGCTCTAAACTGTACTTATTAATTCCTAAAAGTTGTGTCGCTTGTTTATGTCTGTTCCTAATTTTAGATTCAATGAGGTAAATAAGTGGTAAGGCCTGAGTTTTATGGACACGTTTTATGGTAAAAATGTAGTATATTTAACTTAGGAGAAAAATGATGAGTAATCAACGATACACAGAAGATTTTAAGCGTGAAGCGGTGGCACAAATTGCTGAACATGGCTATAAGATTAAAGACGTTTCTGAACGATTAGGCGTAAGTGATAAAAGCCTATATGCTTGGTGCAAACGCTACGCTAATCCCAGCCCGCTTACACAAGATAATGCGCAGTTACAACTCGAGGTTGCTCGTTTGAAGAAGCAATTAAAACGTGTTGAGCAGGAGCGTCAAATATTAAAGGAGGCCGCGCAGTTCTTTGCCAGCGAGTCAAAGAACGTTACGCGTTCATAAAATCTCGGACTAAACGGTTCCCCACCATGCTATTATGCAAGGTTATGCAAGTATCTCGTAGCGGTTATTACCGCTGGCTAGCACACCCTCATAGCTTTAGAGATTTAGAGGATAAGCGCTTAAGTCTTAAGATTAGGCAACACTGGGAAAATAGCTATGGTTATTATGGCTACCGCAATATTTATCAAGATATGTTAGATTCTGGCAACTATTGCGGCCGTGATAGAGTTTTAAGGCTGATGCAGAAAATGGGCATTAGGGCGCAATTTGCGCTTAAAAAGCCTCGCTTAAAAAAAGGCGAACAGCATGTTCTAGCCCCAAATATTCTTAAGCGTCAGTTTGTAGCAACGGTTCCCAATCAATGGTGGGTCAGCGACATTACCTATATAAAAACAGGTGAAGGTTGGTTGTTTTTGACCACGGTATTAGACTTATTTTCTCGCAAAGTAGTTGGCTGGGACATGAGTCATCGTATTACAGAGGATGTTGTGATTAGAGCACTTAACATGGCTTATTTTCGTAGAAAACCTACAAATTCGGTCTATGTGCATTCTGATCAAGGTTCGCAATATACCAGCAAAGCTTGTCAAAAGGCATTGGGTGAAATGCAATTAATCCCGAGTATGAGCCGTAAGGGGAATTGCTGGGACAATGCTGTTGCTGAAAGTTTTTTTGCCAACTTAAAAAAGGAGTTAATTGGTAAAAAGGTCTATAAAACAAGGCAAGATGCTAAGCAAAGTATTTTTGGTTATATTGAAATGTTTTATAATCCAATCAGGCGGCATACATTCAACAATCGGGTAGCACCGAATGTGCTAGAAGAGCAATATTTTGCGAAACTAAAAACTGTCTACTAAACTCAGGCCGCACCAAAGACCTGCCGCTTGCTTGTTAACCAATACAGAATTTTCAAATCCTTGTTTTAGTTCGGTGTCATTTGGTAGATAGTTTACTTTATCATTTCTTGTTTCGAGGAATTGGACAAACTGTTCCTTTGATAGGATTTTGTTTGATATAAGTCTGTCGGTAAATAGTTGGTTATAGTTCTTGGTTGTCGCCTTAACTACCATTCTTCGCATTACATAGCTTTCAATAAATGCAAATAATTCATTTCGTTGATTTTGGTCTTCAACATTTTTAAGAATGTAAAGCGTGTAAGGAATTAAAGTTGAAGTATCAAGTCCAAAGATTATTGCATTTATTCGTTCAACTCCACTTTTATCAGTAAGTGCATTGTTTACAATATCATAGTCAAAATGGTTTTTGAACAATATTGCGTATTCTCTGATTTCATCAAGGATTTCAGTTTTATCTAATTTATAATCTCTTATAAAACGCTTATACGATTCAAAAAGGCTATCAACTTTTGAAAATTCGATTTTGTCCTCAGTCTTTACTTTTAGTTTAGGTTCTTGTATTTTGATTTGAAGATAAGAGTAAAAAAATAGGTCAATGAAGGTTCTTTTTAAACGACCTGTTGTGATTTCTTTGTCCCAATAGATTTTAGTTTCATCATCTTTCTCAAATATCTCTTTCCAATACTTCTCGTAATTTGCAATTTCATCACGTTTGAAGAAGTAGTTTTTTAGTAATTCAGCTGTTGTCAATCGAACGCCAAGCGAGTTTATTGTGTCGAATATTTGTTGTTCGTCTTCTTCATAGCCAAGGTCAATACCGACGAATAATATATTGTCCAAAATATTGAAAAAGTCCAAAGAGTCTCTTAGGTCTTCTTCTGTTATATTTTCATTGAAAAAGTTATAAGCTGCGAGAATGTGGTCATTTTCTGAAAAGTCTTTAAAAGCTTGAATGTCCTCAATATTTACAACTTTATTAAATGACTCTTGGTCATTGTGGTTGTGAAGAAAAATGATTGATTTATCTCGTTGTTTTTTAAAAGTTTCTGTAAAGTCGGCATCAGCGTTATTTTTAAGACACAACACTTTTAGAAAAATGTTTAATGTCGTAAGTCGTTGTTGTCCGTCAATAACAGTCAGAATCGAATCCTTATTAGAAGCCGTTTCTTGTTGCTTTAAAATAACCGAGCCTAAAAAATATGGCCTTTTGGTTATTGAAACCATACGCATATCTTCTAAAAATCTTTGCCATTGTTCGGTATCCCAAACATAAGCTCTTTGAAAAAATGGTACTTCTAAATTTCTACCTCTGTTAAATATATCTCTAATTGTTCTTTTCCCTGCTTCCATTGATTTCTCTTGTTCGTTTTTTACTAAGTTCTATTTGCTTGTGCCTAACGACGTTGCGGGTCAGCGCCAACCCGTTTGATGAGTTGTTGTATTTTAGCACGTGGGTTGGTCTGCTGCTTACCGCCTTGTTAAGCTGCGCTTGCGCGGTGAAAACAAGGGGGAGGGTAAGCCGCAACGTCGTTAAGCACTGCCACGCAAGCGGCAGTGCTTAACGACCAAACTCAGCGGCGGCGAGCCGTCCGCTGGAGTGCTTTGTTAGGAGTTTTTTTACAATAGACATTGCTATGTTGGGACTTTCTGGGTTGACTATTAATGTTTGCTTGGCAGGTGATACGAGAACATCCATATCTTCCATAGGTACCGCACCCAGTAAAACCTCGTCACCTAAAACCAAAGCCCCGGTAAAACAGCCTCTGTTCTTAAATGTCAAAGCAATAGGTCCCATGTAGGGCACTAAGTGTTTTTTTCCATCAGCTGTAGTGACCTCGCGCTTATACAATTCCTCTAGTTCAAGCTGTATAGCGATATGTTCAGGTATGCACAAATGTAAGGCGCCAGTATCAACAAGAGATTTAACAGAAATTGGCTCGATACGCTCCTTTCTTGGATTTGACAAGTTTATTTCTGCATATATTAACCCCATAAATTGCTCCTGATAATGTTTATATTAGAGTCTGACTTTACCTTTACCCTTACAAGCAGAGTATTTGACTTTTCTTTCCTTTGTAGTGTCATTATATTGTTGTTAGACTTCTAAGATGCAGCCTGCGCAACTAAAAGTCTCACCGCCAAAGTTGCTCCATATTCTTTTACATGTCTCTGTTCCGCCGCAATGACCACACGAAGAAATAATCACTTCTTCGCCACTTTGAAGAATTACAACTTTACCGTCAACCATAACCACCTCCTAACGACATTGCGGGTCAGCGCCAACTCATTTAATGAGATGTTGTATTTTAGCACGTGGGTTGGTGAGTTGCTTACCGCCTTGTTAAGCCGCGCTTGCGCGGTGAAAACAAGCGGCAGTGCTTAACGACGCAAATCACCGGCGGCAAAAAGCAGAGCGACGAGGAACGAGGAGCGGCGCTTTTTGCTGTCCGAGTGCATGTGATTGTTATACCTTATTCTTCAAATTTTACTGGTTCTGATTCATTGTTTTTAATGACAACAGTGCCAGCCAATTTGTCATGCCAACCTTGCTTTTTTTTGTCTATACCAACCCAGATAAACCCCAGACCCAAGGGTAACATTGCTGGGATATAGGCAAAGTATCTACCTATAGCTTGCCCCAGAGAAAGTTTATTTCCAGTTTTTGCATCAACGATTTTTAGTCTCGTTGCCATTTTTCCTGGTGTACCGAGAAAGCGCAGCCAAAACCATATTGTTGCAACAATGGGAACAATATGACCCAGCAGCACATCCCAAAAACCATGGATGATCTGCTCACCAAACCAATATTCTTCGCCATAAATAAACGAAAGTGGGACACCCGAAACGATAGTTATTATCACTAAATCGATTAGAAATGCTCCAAATCTAATCCAGAATCCTGCGTACTCTTGCTCTTTTTTCATGCTACTTAATTCTCCTTTTGTGTTTAACGCCGCAAATAACCGGAGCCGAAAGGAGCGCAGCGACTGTAGGCGTCCGAGTTAATTTGCCTTGTTATGTGCATCATTAACTCCCACTCTATTAGGTTACTCATATACGTTCTTTCTCTACCAATCTTCGATAGTGCTCTCCAAGTGCTGTAAGCTTGCTACATGCTTTACTTTCCATTGCGGCATTCCACATATGAGGGACATCGACTGGCACAAGTAAATTGAGCCTATTAGATTTTTGTAGGACTGAAAAAGTTCAATCGTATTCTCAGGAATTGGTGGGGGCATCCCTGGATCTCGTCCATTTCAATTCGGGCTCATAGGTTGGGTCTAATGAAAACTCAATAACCTGGGTTAGGAAACAATTCTTTCATTCGAAGTAAGTCTGTTAATGGAATAGGTGGTGTAACCTTTCTTAAAGGTGAAATAAACTCGGTGTTTGACGTTAGTTTTGACTACAGGTCGTTGTCTCCCAAGCACCAAGTGATTGATCTATGAGAGCATTTTTACACACTACCTGGTGTGATATGCGCACCAGTAAGATTTGCCGCACTACCATTTAGTGCATCTACCAAAAGAGTTGTGAAGACTCCTCTTCCATTTTCTTCTGTTGCATATTGATCTTTTGTTGAAGCAGTCCAAATTGTCATTTCCTTCAGACAATGACGCTAATTGTTCATTTGCGGGTGATGTTCCGGCTATACCTGAATGACAGCTATCCAGTATGATAATTTTATTTTTTGCTGGTGAAGCGTTAGCAAAAGTCAAAATCTCTGATAATGAAACCCCAGCGATCGCCTTTGCTTGAGTTTGTTGCTAATAAATACCCTCCAGTTGCCTCAATATGTCCATGGCCAGCAAAATAGAACAAGATGAACTACTTCTGCTTCTGTTTCAAAAAGCTCTTCAATACTGTCTTTCATTTCACTTCGATTTACACGGTCACTTGGACCTGTGCCAGTGTGCAACATACAATCAAAGTTAACGGAACCTCCGTCATGACGCTCCAATACTGCTTTTACTGCATGAGCATCATCAACACAGCCATAGAGAGGTGAACCATGCTCATAATAATTTATTCCGATAATTAATGCTTTTCTCATAACCCACCTAAATCGAATGATTCCTTATGGCATTGACGATTGATGCACTTTGCCACTTCACTATTTCGTCAGCATTGTCTTTCACGATTTTTGATGTTTTTTCTGAAGCCCATGGTTCAACAGCAATCAATGGCTCTTGAATAAACTTGCTTTGCAATTTCAATTTCTTTATTTATCCATTTTGAATAGGTACTGTAAACTCCAGCCATAATTACTACACAGTTTACAAAAGGCATTTGATTTATAATCGCTTCCATCAAAGAGCCTAATGTCATTTGGTGCACTATGAATGGGAACATCTTTTGGCACAGAGTCCCATCAACCCACTTGAAATTTGGGTGTTCATCGAAGAACGAGACAAGTTTTTCATAAGCATCACCATATGCTAACATGAGTTGACTAATGAATAGGTTGTATGTTTTTAGTTGTGGCGTTTTGAAATATTCCTTTACGTTGGTTTAGAAAAATATGGTGCGTCTTAGAGCACATGGACGATGAAACTCAGCGGCGGCGAGCCGTCCGCTGGAGTGCCTTGTTATGTTGCTGGTTCACCGTTACACCACAATTCATATTCGCTGATATCAATCTCGCTATTCCAGAAAACAGCATACCCTCCTTGTTCAACCTGTATTGCCTTGAACAAAACAGGATTTTTTAATGGAGAAAACATTTCCTTACTAAACAAAGGAGTGACATCGTATTTTCTTTTTCTGGTTATCGTCTCAAATTTAACCAGTAAAGTATGATTGTTGATTACAGAAGCTGATTTAATCTTTGGACATTTCATAACTTACTCCAGTGGTGGCAACTTATGAAATTCTTGACTATCCCACATAGTCTTTAATTCGAAGCTTTGTTTTTTTCAGCCCATTCAATTACGGTAACTTCTTTGCTCTGTTTGGCAAATCACCTTCAATCATTTTCAATGTATTGATGTCAAATAAACCAATATGCTCGCCATAAACAGCATGAAAATGTGGTGGTGGGTGGTCACCAAAAAATAACTTTATTACGATTCCATAAAATCGTGCTATTTCACGCTATCTCGTTTCCTCCAAGTGATTCTCTGAGGTTGCAATTGTGGATCAAGATCAACCACAAGGGTCTTGTAACCCGCCTTATCGCAGCATGAGAGAGCTGCAAGCGTTGTTCCAACACCGCCTTTCATTGATGAAACTGCTGAAATTGCCATAACTTGATCCTCTCTCTTCCTCTAACGTCTAAACTCAGCGGCGGCGGCACGCCGTCCGCTGGAGTGCTTTGTTAGGCGATTAGTTCTCAAATTCACTACGCAAAATACCTGATTAACGAATAATGGATTGAATAGTCCCTATTCTTATTTCTCCGTGGTTAGGAACTGGCACGGTAATTGTGGAATCATCTAAATTTTTTTGCATAACGATATGGCTACCTCTTTGCCTTACATTGGTAAAGCCGTGATTTGAAAGGATTGCACAAACTTCTTTTCCTGACAATATTCGTAATTTACCCTACCAGCGGCAACCAGTTCGACGAAGGGGTTGGGGTTCTAATAAATCATAAAACTAAATTACTGCGCGGGTAGCGGATTGCCAGCTGAGAAATGTTCGTCTGATTTGACGTGCAGTTGTGCCACAAACAACTCATTATGCAATTTTTGAGAAATTTCCTGATTTGATGCAGTTTCAAAAAATAACTCTATTGCTTCTATTAAATTAGCTTTAGCTTGTTCTATATCGTCTCCTTGACTGGCTATATCAAGTTGCGGGCACAGGGCACAAAAGAATCGCCCTCTCGTTTAATTATTGCTGTTAATTGTCTTCTCATCATAATTTTTTCCTCATGTATCAATCTACACCGCCATCGTCTGTGTGGTAGCCAGTAATATATCCTTCCTTCCATTCTTCATGACGAGAGTCACACACATCATAGGGATTCTTTGAAGGACAATAAAAGACCCCTCGCTCCTCTTTATCCCAATAATGATCAAAACCTTCCTTTTCAGCACCTTGTAAATCACAACTCATAATAAGTCTCCTCCTCCGCCGCCAAGAGATAATCGGAATAGCTAGACATCGGGGCGTATTCAACGCCTAACAATTAATCATTACATGATTATACACTGATAATGGATATCACAGGCCAGAATGAATTATTTATTTGTTATTTATGTCATATAGTTTAATATCTTGAAATAAATGGCTGTAATGTAGGATATAATTTTATACATGTCAAAAAAGTTATTAGAGCAAGTTGCCGATAAAATTCGGTTAATGGGATACAGTTATAAAACCGAAAAATCCTACTGTGGATGGATTAAGCGTTTCATTTTATTTCACAATAAGCGCCACCCAGAACAAATGGGCAAGGAGGAGATTGAACGATTTTTGACCTATTTAGCCGTTGAAAAACAAGTGGCACCTTCGACGCAAAATCAAGCTTTTAATGCATTGGTTTTTCTTTATGAGCAGGTGTTACAACTGTCTCTAAAGGGTAAAAATATTTCTGCTGTTAGGGCTAAGCAAAAAATTCATGTGCCAGTCGTATTATCTAAGGATGAAGTAAAAACAATTTTATTTCACACCTCTGATATTTATAATTTGATGTTGATGTTGCTCTATGGCTGTGGTTTGCGTATGAGTGAGTTATTACGTTTACGCATCAAAGACATTGATTTTGGGCTTAATAATGTGTATATATTTGATAGTAAAAGTCAACGAGATAGAGTGGTGCCGTTACCCCAAAAAGCGACAGAAAACCTTCATATTCACATTGCAAGTGTGGGAAAAACGCATCAACTTGATTTAGAGGATGGATTCGGGTATGTTGATCTGCCCTATGGCTTGGAGCGAAAGTATCCAAATGCCAACCGTGAATTCAAGTGGCAATTTTTATTTCCAATGAAAAAGACTTCGATTGATCCACGTACGGGCAAGCGCAAGCGTCATCATGTCTTGGAAACCACCTTTTCCAAGGCATTGCGCAATGCTGTGGTTAAAAGCGGAATACCTAAAAAGATTTCTGCCCATACCTTTCGCCATAGCTATGCCACGCATTTATTGCAATCAGGTATTGATATTCGTACTATACAGGAATTGCTTGGACATAAAAGCCTCCAAACTACGATGATTTATACACATGTTGTAAAGTCTTTGAGTGCGGATCGATTGATCAGCCCTTTAGATTTGTAGCGTAAATTTATCATTTAACTTCACTGTACATTCCTTGTGTTATATGAAAAAGGAAGGAGAGATAGACAATCGCATCCATTTCTTATGTGTTATGGCTTTGTAGAGGCTGGATGCTATGCGAAAGCAGTAAAATTGCTGTAAAAATTGGATGTTTTCCTATATTTTGGATATTTTTAGGGTTTATATTGTGACTATATTCCCTAATATGGTAAATCTCACCGCGATTATGTCAAGTGTCCACTTTTGAGACATAGGTAGCACACTCGTGCAAAATGGTGTGTCGATAGTTTGTAACATTTTCTGCTTCAAATCAATATGCCCAGGTTATTTGTAAATATACCTGTAGTGTCACATGATGGTTGGTTTTTTGCAACTAAGGTACAATGCCGTTTTAGTACACTCAGTATGATTGCCTGTATTCTGATGATTCCTATGACAATAAATTATTGTTATTTGCGATTGATACAATACTGAGGAAATTAGCTTATAAATCCCATAGTATAGTCTGTTATGAGTCAATACAAGAACCAGCACGTGATAGCAGTCGATCTAGATGGAACGCTATTACGTAGTGATTTATTGTATGAGTGTATAGCGCGACTTTTGAGGCATAGGGCGTGGATGCTGCTGTGGGTGCCTTTTTGGTTATTGCGCGGTATTGTGTATCTCAAATGGCAGTTGGCAAAACATACTGTAGATTATATTGATTTTGCGGCTTTACCGCTAAATGAGCCCTTATTAAAGTGGTTACGCCAGCAAACAATGCCTGTAGTTCTTATTAGTGCTTCGCATCAAATTTTAGTGGATCGTATAGCACAACAAATAGGTGGTTTTGCGTTAGCAGTTGGCACTACTGATGTAAATATGCAGGGAGGGCAGAAGGTTGTTTGGTTGCAGCAACACACTCAAGCCTTTGACTACATAGGAAATAGCAAGGCAGATGTGCCAACGTGGCAGGCTGCACAGCAGGCTTATAGTTGTGGGTATTTACCCAATAAAAAGATAATGCCTTTGGCACAGTGGCAGTCTAATACATTTGGCGCGCTATTATCAGCAATACGCTGGCACCAGTGGGCTAAAAATGCGCTTCTATTTGTGCCTCTGGTTTTAGGCTTTCGTTTTTTTAGTGAGCAGGTATTTTATTCAGCCATAGTTGCATTCATATCCTTTTGCTTTTTAGCATCCAGTATGTACTTGCTCAATGATATCCTAGACTTAGACAGCGACCGTAATCATCCAGAAAAACGTCATCGTGGCTTGGCAAGTGGTATGGTTTCTATACCTGTGGCTAGTATATTAGGTGGCGCTTTGTTTGTGGTTAGTATGGCTCTTGCTCTCATGGTTAATACAATGTTCTTATGGGTAGCACTGTTATACATGTTTATTGCCTTGGCATATTCCTTTGCTCTAAAAAAAGTAGTTATGTTGGATGTGATTGTTTTGTCTATCCTATACACAATGCGCATTATTGCAGGTTCAGCAGCAACGGGGATTGTTACATCCAACTGGCTCATTGCTTTTTCAGTTGCTCTGTTTTTTAGTCTGGCGTGTTTGAAGCGGTTTTCTGACTTAGTGGTAACAAGCAAGGCATTGTCGGGTAGAGGCTATTCATTACAAGATGTGCCTGTTCTACAAATGCTGGGGATTGGGGGCGCATTATTGTCTGTTTTGATAGCAGCACTGTATATTAATAGTTTGGAAGCAGAGTTGAACTACCAAAGTAGTCCGTGGTTGTGGGGTGTTAATATTGTGCTGTTATATTGGGTTAGCATGATGTGGCTGCGTGCTAATCGTCAAGAGATAAAAATTGATCCGGTGCTGTATGCAATTAAGGACAAGGTAAGTTGGTTGTGCATCCTTAGCATAGCATGCTTTTTGGCACTTATTGTGTTATAAAATTTGGAGTGAGAGCTACGTTCCAAAATGAGAGTCATCCATCGCTATATTGGGTTTGCTATAGCAGCAACTGTTGCAAATATTGGAGCACAGGATATTATGATTCGCTTATACGGCGGTACTTACGGTATTTTTGTCGCTATTGCTGTAGGTACAGTTGTTGGTTTAGGATTGAAGTATGCTTTAGATAAGCGTTATATTTTTTGCTTCTACGCTCAGGGTATTGCGAAAAATATACACGTTTTTGTCCTGTATGTGTTTATGAGTGTGATTACTACCATGATATTTTGGGGGGTTGAATTTGGTTTTCATTACTTATTTGCAAGCAAAGAAATGCGCTATTTAGGTGGTATCATTGGCTTATCCATTGGCTATACCGTGAAGTATTTCCTAGATAAGCGTTATGTTTTCCGTCAGGAGAATATATGAAAAAAATTTGTTCTTGGGGACGTTTAACCACTGATTTGCATGATGTAATACTGCTTAATCATGATGAAAAAAAATTCAAAGAAGCCATTACACAAGATTGCTTAGGTTTGGCATATGGTATGGGGCGCAGTTATGGTGATGTCTGCTTGAATCCTGATGGCTTGTTATGGCTTACTACAGGTCTAAATCGTTTTATTGCATTTGATGAGACTACAGGGCGCCTGGTCTGTGAATCTGGTGTTTTGTTGCGTGATATTCAGCAGTTGACTATCCATCGGGGCTGGGCATTGGCTGTTACGCCTGGGACGCAAATGGTAACGGTAGGTGGTGCTATTGCAAATGATGTGCATGGTAAAAACCACCACATGTATGGCTCATTTGGTAATCACATTAAACAACTATCGTTAGCGCGCACTGATGGCCAGCGTATAGACTGTAATGCGCTTGAACATAGGGATTGGTTTGAAGCAACGATTGGAGGGATGGGTCTTACTGGTATTATCACCCAAGCAGAAATTCAGTTACGTCGTGTTACAGGGGCATGGATAGATTCAGAGACTATTGCATACAATAATTTAGATGATTTTTTTCAATTAGCAGATGATTCAGAAGCAGATTGGGAGCATACAGTGTCTTGGATTGATTGTAGTTCCCATAATGAGCGTGGTTTGTTTATGCGTGGTAATTTTACCGCTGCTGATGACTTAGTGCCGCCCAAGAAGCGCGCGTTAGCTATGCCATTTACACCGCCGATTTCGTTAGTTAATAAGCTAACACTCAAGATATTCAACCAAGTTTATTATCATGTTAAGAAAAGACAGGCAGGCAAAGCGGTTGTGTACTATGAACCGTTTTTCTATCCGCTCGACAGCATAATAGGCTGGAATAAAATGTATGGTTTGAAAGGTTTTTTTCAGTACCAAAGTGTTGTTCCACGTTCAGATGGTAAAGAGGTGGTGCGGATGATGCTGAAAGAAATCAAGCGCTCTGAATCAGGTTCATTTCTTGCTGTATTAAAGACATTTGGTAATCAGCAGTCAATGGGGATGCTCAGTTTCCCACAGCCCGGTGTTACATTGGCGCTGGATTTTCCTAATAAGGGAATGCAAACACAAAAACTTTTTGAGCGTCTTGACAGCATTGTACAGGAGGCAGGTGGGCGTATTTATGCAGCCAAGGATGCCCGTATGCCAATTAATTTGTTTGAGGCTGGTTATCCACGGCTATCTGAATTTTTACAATATCGGGATTCAGGCATTAGCTCAGGTCTTTCTCGTCGTCTAATGGGGTGGTAGTTCATATGGTTAATAATGTCATTATTGGTGCAACATCCGCGATCGCAGAACATTGTGCTAGATTATGGGTGAAAAATGCATCTATTGGGCTCGTTTTGGTTGGTCGTGATATACAGCTTCTAGAACGTGTTGCCAGTGATTTGCGGGTGCGTGGTCCACAGTGTAAAATTACAGTCATGCAGGCTGATTTTGAGAATCCAACGGCGATACAAACTGCTGTCAGTGATATTGTTCAATTAGGCGAGATAGGAACTGTGCTTATTGCGCACGGCTCACTGCCGGATCAAGCTGCGTGCCAAGGTGATGTGCAGGCTTGTCATTCAGCACTTCATGTTAACGCTATTTCCCCTGTATTGTATGCTGAGTGCTTTGCTGCTCATATGGAGAAAGTAGGTTGCGGAACGATTGTGTTAATTGGGTCTGTTGCAGGGGATCGGGGGCGAAAATCCAACTATATATATGGTGCGGCAAAGGGATTGATTACACGCTATGCACAGGGACTACAGCATCGTTTTGCCAAATCAAATGTAAAAATCACCTTAGTTAAGCCTGGACCAACTGCCACGCCAATGACAGCACATTTGCAGAATAAAGGTGTAAAGATGGCTACTGTGGAATCAGTTGCCAGTGAGATTGTTAGCGGTGTTGGAGCAGGAAAGTTGATTATTTATACGCCTAAAAAATGGTGGCTTATTATGATGATTATTAGACATCTGCCTCAGTGGATATTTAACAGGATGGATATTTAGTGATACATGGCATAACATCTAATCAGAGAGGGTTGTGGCTGTTCCTGTGTGCAGTAGCTGTTGCTCATTTATGGTTTTCCATTCGGTATTTTCGTCCAGTAGGGTTTGATGATGCTTATTTCGCCTCGTTTGCTTATGAGGTTTTTACTGATTTTTTTAGAGTCCATGCGCCGATAAACGGTGAGGCAGCACCTTTACGCATCAGTTATCTTCACACCATACTGTATGCGCCGATTATGCATATTTTTGATGAGAGTATGTATGCGCACCGTGTGATTAGCAGTGTATTAGCCTGCGGTATTTTATACCTATGGTTTCAATTGTTTCGGCGGTGGTCAAACACCGTTATTGCACTACAAGCAGTTGTCTTATTTGCGCTATGTGGTGATTTTGTGCGCGGCGCACACTCAGCTCGGCCAGACATACTGGTCTTGGCGTTACTAACCGCTGGCTTTTTTGTGCAAAGTTATGTCGGCCCAAAATCAAAGTGGCTTATTCTTGCCGCCTTTTTAAGTGGTATGAGTGTAACAGCGCATCCTATTGGCCTGCTGTCTTGTGTGTTATTTGCTGCCTATGCGTTATTAACTATGCATTCTTGGAAGAGTGAGTGGAAGCGCTATATTGCTATGTCAAGCGCAGGATATGGGTTGGCGTTATGCGTTTTTTGTTTAGATAATGCACCACATTTGCAGTTATTTTTAGATGGCTATGGGAAAACATTGCACAGTGTTTATCAACAAACATTAGAAGAGCGCTTTGCTATTTTTCTGTATATCCCTAAGACAGCAAAAACGCTTTATCTTTTTGTGCAATTTCAGTTGCCGATTATTGCATTAATCCTGTTAATAGTGTGGGATAGATGGCATGAGAAATATATAGCATCCTCTGTTCCACTGCAGCAATCATTACTTCTGTTTGTCATATTGCTGATTAGTTATTTGTTATTAGGTAGGATTAATGTGCTGTATTTGATATTATTTACACCGCTTTTATGGTTTGGCGTAGCCTATCTTGCCCATCATTACACGCGTGGAGGGCTGTCCCTTATTTTTGCGGCAGGGTTGCTGGCAATATGGGTTGCTATTTTTATGCGTGAGGGTGGGGCTGATCCAAAGCCTTACATCCAGCAGTTAAAACAAAAAACAGCGCCCTATTTGAACGCTGAAACAGTTGTTTTAGGCTTGCCGCATCACTGGTATATATTTCGCAATCAACCGTTTTTTTCCTTTTCAACTAAACAGAACCTGAATCAGGTAGCAAAGCGTTGCAACATGATAATGATCCTTCCCAAAGAGTACTTCCATAAGCAGGAGAATACTGCTATTTCAACGGATGCTTCGCTGCTTGGAGATATACAGAGACTGCATAAAACGGTGTTCATGGATAGCCAGAAAATAGGAGAAGTTTTTAATGAACATTATGGTACAGTGCAGAATAATAAAAACAACACTTTGGAAATATACTACAGACCTGCCTGTTAACGATAATCCGATTGATTCATAAGATATGAAAAAAGACAATCCTCCTGTTTTAGCCATCGTTTGTCCATGCTATAACGAAGAAGAGACACTAGTTTGGTCTGTGAATAAGTTATTAGAAAAGCGCCAGTCATTGATTGATAGTGAAGCAATTAGCCATGACAGTTTTATTGTATTGGTTGATGATGGTTCAATAGATGCTACTTGGTCATTTATTGAGCAAAGTAGCTCGGCACACCCCTCTATTATTGGGATTAAATTAGCAGGTAATGCGGGGCATCAAAATGCGCTGACTGCGGGATTGCACTATGTCACTGATAAGTGTGACTGTGCAGTCTCTATAGATATAGATTTGCAAAATGACATCAATACCATAGATAAGATGTTGCATTGTTTTCAGCAGGGCAAGCATATCGTGTTTGGGGTGTGTTGTAATCGTTCAGATAATGGTTTTTTCAAGCGCGTCTTTTCACAGGGATTTTATCGTCTGTTAAATGGATTAGGCGTACGTTCTATTTACAATCATGCTGACTACCGCTTATTAAGTAATATGGTGCTTCGCATTTTTAAGCAAATGCCCGAATCGAACTTGTATTTGCGGGGGTTGTTTGCCAACCTACAGTTGCCACAAGAGTCTGTTTTTTATGAACTGTTGCCACGTGCGCATGGTAAGACCAAATATACATTAGCAAAAATGCTCAGCTTAGCTTGGACGGGTATTTCAAGTTTTAGCGTAGTACCACTTCGCCTTATTGCGCTTTTGGGCTTGATTGTGTTCTT
This sequence comes from Gammaproteobacteria bacterium, assembly GCA_965219665.1. Lineage (GTDB taxonomy): Bacteria > Pseudomonadota > Gammaproteobacteria > CAKMZV01 > CAKMZV01 > CBDCOD01. The sequence goes on from CBDCOD010000025.1 coordinate 89,397, forward strand.
TATAACGCTACTTATCAGTGGTTATGTGCTGTGGGTAAAGTGGTTTACGGATATGGCTGTTCCAGGCTGGGCATCTACTGTTATTCCCATCTACCTATTAGGGGGATTACAACTATTTTCCATAGGGATTGTTGGGGAATATATTGGTAAGATATTTATTGAGGTCAAGCAGCGTCCACGCTATGTTATTGAGAAAAAAACGGTTGATAGCCACTGATCTATGGTGGCACTTATGGGCTGTTAATGGCTTCTGACGTCAGACAAGTGGTGCGCTTTCTCATTACAGGCTGTATTAATACAGGCGTTGGCTTTGGTATTATTTTTGCCATGATGCTTGTAGGGGTTGCGCCATTGCATGCTAATATAGTTGGCTATGCTTGTGGCCTTTGCGTTTCATTTTTACTGAATAGAAACTGGGTCTTTAAACAAAAGCGATCCACCATTAGGCAGCAGGCATTCAAATTTGGCATCACCTTTGTGATTGCCTATACCATGAATTTAATGGTTTTACAAGGTGCTCTACTGTGGGATGTTAACCCCTATATAGCGCAAATTATTGCAGGCGTAACTTATACCCTCTGTTTTTATGTACTTAGCCGGTTTTTCGTTTTTGCGTAGTAGCTTGATTGTTGCGCTTATTGCGCTCTATGCTACTATGATTGTAGTCTATGGTCAGCATGGCGTGGATGATGCGTGGACTTTATCTTTTGATTATTTTTACCTCAAGGATGGCTTTGAGTTTGATCGTATCTTCGGCAATGGTAACGGAGTAGTCGCCTATTTCGGCAAAACGCATGCGTTTGTATATGGTTTTTGGGCAGAATTTTTTGGCTGGGGACGATTCACCCATCGTGCGCTTTCTACTGCATTGGTTTTTCTGGGTGTTATTTGTTGGGCACAAATAGCGCGCCGCTTAGGCGTTGATTCTAAAGATGCCGTATTTTTTGCTATAGCTTGCTTGTTATTAGACACCTTTGTGAGTAATGCAGTGAAAATCAGACCAGAGGCACTGACTTTCGCCTTAGGAGCATTTGCAGTGCTATGCGCTACATATCACCGTTGGTTCTGGGCATTGCTCGGTGCTTTTTTGGCTTTGGAAACGCATCCAGCAGGTGGTATTTATGGCTTATATATAATGGCTTTATGGATTACATTCGGTAATTTTAATATGCCAAAGGCATATAAGAAACATGGGTTGGGCATTGTTGCTGCCTGCACGTTAGGCGTGGGATATTATCTTATGTTGCATGGTGCGCATTTAGTTAGTCTGCAAGATGCAGTCCATGGGGCAAAAGGCAGCGCTATACAGGATAGGTTTTATCTAATCACTCATTTTGTATTTGCGAAATTTTATAGGCATATTCCCGATCTGTTGTTATTTGTTTTGACCTATGGGGTTTTGGTTTGGAAACAAAATAGAGCGGAGATGTTATGGCGTTTTTCTTGGTGGGGATTGCTCGCAATTATTGTGGGCAGTGTGATCAATCAGCACGGCAACCAGCAATACGCTATACATGCCTATCCTGTTTTTATGTTGGCATTGCTTTGTGCGTGGATGGCACTAAGGCAGGCTACTAAGTATTTAGTGCTGCTTATTGCTCTGCTTACATTGCCACAGTACGCCTTTGTAGGATATAAGAGTTGGGGGTTTTACTTTCCAACGTACACTAACCACCTAAAGCAAGTGCTATCTAAACCGAGCAATGATGCTGATGTTTATGTAGGGCATTCCGCGCATTGGTTTGCCTTCAATCATGATGAGAAATCAGCCAAGCAATTTTATAGTGCAAGCAACGGCAATGCTCCCTTAGAAGGTAGCCGTTTTGTTTGGATTCGCGATAGTGTTTGGGAGCCGTTGAATGCTCATCCATCACCCACATTGCGCATGCTTGTATCACAGTGCCCAATGGAATTATTGGGTGGTTTTCAATATGCGAAGCATACTGTGCGTTTTGAGCGGTATGATTGTCGCTAGATTACGTGCATATATGCGCCGCATAGTTGTCAAGGCATATGTCAAGGTATAGTAATAATATGTGCTCTATGCTATAAAATATCCCCTACTTTATAGGGCGCATAACATTAGGCATTATTGTCAAATTTTTTAGGGAGTAATTATGAAAGAAATATTAGATGTGGTATTAGAAGTGGTTCGTGAAGTCGGCGAGGATCAGGGGAAGGATGCTTTAATTGAAGCAACTGCAGAAACGCGGTTGTTTGGTCATAATTTAGACAGCATGGGGGTTGTTTTTTTGGTAACTGATTTGGAAAGTCGGCTTTCTGAAGAGTTAGGTGTTGATGTGGTTTTGGCAGATGAGCGTGCCATGAGCCAGAAGACTTCACCGTTTAGAAGCGTTGACACTTTAGCAAAATATGCTCAATCTTTAGTTGATGAGGCGCAGGATCAGTAATGCTTCATCCCACTTATATTATTACAGGTACCACAAAAGGCTTGGGTAATAGCTTAGCCAGATACTATCTGGACAAAGGGTATCAAGTCGCAGGGTGTGGTCGTAGAGATGCTACTATTGAGCATGACAATTACCTACATTTTAAATTGAATGTAGCAGATGACAAAGCAGTGATTGCAATGGTGCGCCAGGTTAAGAAAACATTTGGCTCAATAGATGTATTGCTGAATAATGCAGGCATTGCCGCAATGAATCACTTGTTGACTACGCCTTACAAGAGTGTAGTATCCGTATTTAACACTAATTTTTTTGGCACATTTTTATTCACTCGCGAGGTTGCCAAAGTGATGATGAAGCAGCAACAAGGGTCTATTGTGAATTACTCTACTGTAGCAGTGGCTTTAGATTTGGAAGGGGAGGCGGTTTATGCTGCCAGTAAAGCAGCCGTTGAAAGTCTGACTAGAGTATCTTCTAAAGAATTAGGGCAATTTGGCATTCGAGTTAATGCTATTGGCCCTACACCCGTCAAAACCGATTTAATTCGTAATGTACCAGAAAACAAATTGCAGCAACTATTAAATCAGCAGAGTATTCAAAGATTTGGAGAGTTTGAGGATATTGTCAACGTAATAGATTTTTTTAACGCAAAAAAAAGCAATTTCATTACAGGACAAATAGTCTATTTAGGTGGAGTGATGCCGTAATGTCTTGGTTCATCACACACCTTCAGCAAATGGGGGCAAGAACGGCAGTTATTGATAAGCACGATACTTTTAGTTATGCGCAGTTGCTTGACCAAGTGCAAACATATAAGGCGGCACTAGATACGCATTTTTCTGATGGGCAAGTGGTGGCTATCTTATCTGATTATAATTTTTATGCAATCGCCCTGTTCATCGCGCTGCTGAAAAAAAAAGCCATCATTATTCCGCTAACATCTACTAACCAAGCAGAAATAGATAAGCGCCTGAATATTGCAGATTGCAATTGGGAGGTGCGCATAGCTAATCAATCCTTAGAGCTTTCTCAGCGTGCTACAACTGGGCGTCACTCTATGATTGAGGGATTGATTAGACAGCAGCAAACAGGCTTGATTTTATTTAGTAGTGGTAGCACAGGTGAGCCCAAAGCCATGATTCATAATTTAGATAACCTGATTAATAGTTATCAAGGCAAGAAAATCAAAAAAATAAACATACTTATATTCTTAATGTTTGATCATATTGGGGGATTGAATACATTACTCAATTCGCTGGCAATGGGTGCTGAAATTGTGCTGCCTAGCAGCCGTAATCCGTATGATATTGCTCAACTAATTGAGGAACATCAAGTGCATGTGCTGCCAGCATCTCCTACCTTTTTTAATATGATGCTTATGGCAAAGGTGCAAGAGCGGTACAGTTTGAGTACATTAAAAATGATTACTTATGGTACAGAGCCGATGCCGGAGAGTTTATTAAAGAAGCTTAGGCAAACATTTCCCAGAACAAAAATTATGCAAACCTTTGGTACTAGTGAAACAGGTATTGCTCAAACATCTAGCCGATCTTCTGATAGTTTAGAACTGCGGCTAAATGATTCTAATGTAGAGTATAAAATTGTGCATGGTGAACTGTGGATTAGAAGTAAAACCCAAGTTATCGGGTACTTAAATGCTTCAATGGATAGTTTTACACAGGATGGTTGGTTTAAGACGGGTGATTTGGTTGAGGAACGAGCAGAAGGTTATCTATATATTAAAGGTAGAGTTAAAGAAGTCATTAATGTTGGTGGTGAGAAAGTGCTTCCTGCTGAAATTGAATCGGTCGTTTTAGATATTGACGCGGTGGAAGACTGTTTGGTATACGGTGCTAAAAATGCGATAACAGGGCAGATGGTGGCTATTCAGTTAGTCATTGCACCTGATGTTGATAAACAAACTATGAAAAAGCGTGTTAGGCAGCATTGTAGAGCAAAATTAGATGCGTATAAAGTCCCTGTAAAAATAGAATTTGTAGAGCAAATAAATTTTGGTACTCGCTTCAAAAAGAAGCGGATTGGAATAGTATGATTATCTCTTTTAATACGTCACCTATAATGGCTAAAAAGCATTGTCATAAGAGATGTTGAATCGTTTTAGTTTGTTAAAAGGTGTATTTTGATTGCTGTTGACGGGCGTATCTATGGAAGAATTAGCGCGTATTCGTGTTGATGCTGCTGCCATAAAGCACAATTATGTTATGGCACAGCAGTGGCATAATGGCTTAGTTTGTGCAGTGGTCAAGTCAAATGCCTATGGGCATGGTTTGCAGCGTGTGGTGGGCACCTTAGAAGCGCTTGCCTCCCGTTTTGCGGTTGCTACCCTGCAGGAAGCGCAGCAAATACGCGCTATGGGGATCAGTGCACCTATTATGCTGCTACAGGGTATTCAGAGTAAGCAGCAATTGGCATTAATAGATAGCCTCCATTTAGACTTGTGTACGCACAGTATGTATCAAGTAGAGTGGCTAACCAGTCACACATGGAAGCGGCAACCTGTCTTGTGGATAAAAGTTGATACGGGTATGGAGCGATTGGGGTTTATGCCCTCTGAGTTTGCAGACATTGCACACCGCCTGCGCGATTTTGAGTGCATTGCCATGAGTCACTATGCCAATGCAGATATTCCTGAGAGTCCTCATAATGCACTACAAATTGAACAGTTTATTGGTTTAGAGCATGTTGGGCATTCTTCACTGGGCAATTCTGCCGCAATTTGTGGTGGTCTAGCATGCGGAGATATTGCGCGCGCTGGTATTATGGTATATGGTCACGATCCAACGGGCTTACAGCAACCTCATCTACGGGCTACTATGTCTTTTGAAGCGCCAGTGATTGCTGTGCGCAGAGTAACTGTAGGAGAGTATATTGGCTATGGCAGTCGTTTTTGTGTTCCTAAAAATGGTTGGCTGGCTGTGTTGCGTGTGGGCTATGCAGACGGTTACCCACGCAGTTTGCCCGATGATACTCCCATCTATCATAAGGGGGCTGTATATCGGTTAGCAGGTACTGTTTCTATGGATATGACGACAGTATTTCTTGAGGACAATCCAACAGAGGTTGCCGTGGGCGACTGGATGGAGTTGTGGGGCAATAATGTGTCAGTATCAGTTGTTGCTCAGCGTGCACGTACCATTCCATATGCGTTGTTTTGTGGCATACAATCGCGTGTGCAGCGCATTCAGGTGTAAGATGAAGCCACTTGCAGAAATTTTACGTCCCCAACAACTCAAAGCAGTTATTGGGCAAAGACACTTATTAGGGGTCGGAAAGCCGCTTTCAACAGCAGTTTTTCGCCGCCACTCCATGATTTTATGGGGGCCTCCTGGCAGTGGGAAAACTACATTGGCACGCCTGTTTGCACAGAGCGATGACTGTGCGTTTATTACTCTCTCAGCAGTGACAGATGGGTTGTCTAGTGTTCGGGATGCTATCAAAGCAGCACAAACGAACCAGCAAGGCGTATTGAAGCAGGATACGGTTCTATTTGTTGATGAAGTGCATCGCTTTAATAAAGCACAGCAGGACAGTTTTTTGCCACATATTGAGTCTGGACTCATTACTTTTATTGGTGCCACGACAGAAAACCCCAGCTTTGAGATAAACCGTGCTTTACTATCGCGTTGTCAAGTGCACCAACTTGAGCCACTTAATGAAGAAGATTTACAACAATTATTACAGCGTGCCCAACAGCACCTTACACAGCATTTTGAAACCGTTGATTTGAGTGCTGTATCGGATTTGCTCATACAGCGTTGCCATGGTGACGGCAGGCAACTATTAAACCAAATAGAGCAGTTGCAGGCCCTATCTCAAGATGGTGTATTGCGCCCGAGCATGGAGCAAGCACAACAATGTTTAGGTGCGCGCTATCATGTATTTGATAAGCAAGGCGACCACTGGTATGACATGATTTCAGCTGTTCATAAGTCTATTCGTGGTTCTGACCCCGATGCTGGTCTTTATTGGTTTGTGCGTATGGTAGAAGCAGGGTGTGACCCACTGTATATTGCAAGAAGGCTCTTGGCAATTGCCTCTGAAGATATAGGTAATGCTGATCCAAGGGCATTACAAATTGCTCTGGCAGCTTGGCAAACTTTTGAGCGCTTAGGTGCCGCAGAGGGTGAGCGCGCTATCGCACATGCAATAATATACTTAGCATGTGCTCCTAAGAGCAATGCTATAGATAAGGCACTTAAAGCAGCACGCAACTTGGTACAAGAGCAGCAAGACTATTCAGTGCCAACTCATTTGCGTAATGCGCCGACCGCATTAGCTAAATCATTAGGGCATGGGGCGCAATACCGTTATTCACACGATGAGCCTTATGCAGTATCGTTTGGTCAACATTATTTTCCTGAAGCGTTGTTAGGAACTGAGTTTTATCACCCAACCGATAGGGGATTAGAAATGAACATCAAAAAGCGGTTAGATTGGTTACGTTCTCAAGGTAAGGCAAGCGATAATTAGGCGCTATTGCATACGAATACCGCCATCTAAACGCAGGCAACTGGCGTTGAAATAGTCGTTTTCAATAATCTGCTGAGCAAGATGGGCGACCTCATCAGGATCGCCAAGGCGCTTGGGGGAAAGTACTTGTTGCTGTAGGGACTCATATACTTCGGGTTTGACATTATCAAATATAGGCGTGTGAATAATGCCGGGTGCAATAGCATTCACTCGTATGCCCCAGCGGGATAGATCACGTGCTATTGGTAATGTCATGCCGATTATGCCTGCTTTGGAGGCACTGTATGCCGCTTGACCTGCTTGCCCTTCGTAGGCAGCAACTGAGGCTGTGTTGATAATGACACCGCGGCAATCGTTTTCGGGTATGTTATCAACCATAGCGGCAGCTACTAAGCGCGTTATATTGAAAGAGCCAATAAGATTCACGCTAATAGTCTTATTAAATTTATCTAAGGAGCAAACTCCTTCCCTGCCAATCGTCTTTTCTGGTAGCAAAATACCTGCATAATTGCAGCAGGCATAAATTCTCCCTAATGTATTTAGCGTCTGCTCTATGGCACGGCTCACATCCGACTCGTTGCTGACGTCAACCTGGTAATAGGCAACATGCTCGCTGCCTAATTCTTCTACAAGCGCATGCCCGGCTGCTTCATTTACGTCAAAAATAGCTACTTTAGCCTGTAGATTGACTAAGCGTTGCACTGTTGCCAAGCCTATTCCAGAGCAGCCGCCGGTTACGATGATTGTTTTATGAGCAATTTGCATAATATCTTCAAGTGGTCAACTTATTAGGCAGTCCCTTCCTCTAGTTCCTGAATTAAGGCGCGACCAATAATCAGTTTTTGAATTTCACTGGTGCCCTCGTAAATGCTGGTAATACGAATATCGCGACAATAGCGCTCCAAAGGATATTCTTTAATAAAGCCATAACCGCCAATCATTTGTAATGCCTTATAGCAAATCTCATTGCCTTTATCCGAGCAGAATAATTTTGCCATTGATGCTTGTTTTGTAAAGGGTAAGTTATTATCTTTGAGCCATGCTGCTTGATAGAGTAAGAGGCGCGCTGCTTCTAAATCTGTTGCAGACTCAGAGAGCATCCACTGTAGCCCTTGGTGGCGAATAATGGGTTTGCCAAATTGTTCGCGCTCCATCATGTACCGTGCAGCATAATCTAATGCTTCCGTTGCGACACCTAAGGCTAAGGCAGCAATGCCGAGACGGCCACCCACTAAGCCACCAACAGCATAACGAAAGCCTTGATCTACTGTACCAATAACATTTTCATCTGGTACAAAGCAATCTTGCATAATCACTTCGTTTGTGGGGTTGCCGCGCTGTCCCATTTTGTTTTCATGTGGACCTATGCTAAGCCCTGAACTGTTGCGATCAACAATAAAGCAACTAATACCTTTCCCCGCAGATGTTGATTCATCTGTACGTGCCCACACAATATAGAAGTCAGCAATAGATCCATTAGTAATCCATTGCTTACTGCCAGTGATAGACCAGCCGGTTTGACCATTGTGCTCTACCTTCTGGGCACTTGTACGCATTTGAGCTGGATTAGAGCCTGCGCCTGACTCGGTTAGGCAGAAGCCTGCATGGGGTTTTTCGCCATGACACATCGGGACTAAGTAGCGTGTTTTTTGGTCATCATTGGCAGAATCCATTAAGAGATTAGAAACCAAATTATTGATACTCATTGCCACCGCAGTTGAGGCGCAAATACGTGCTATTTCAGTAACGGCTATCGCATAAGAAACCGCTCCTGTATTACTACCCCCCCATTGCTCATCAACCAACATGGTCATAAAACCTAACTCACCAAGTGCTTTTAGGTTTTCCAAATATTGCGTTTCGCCTTGATGCTCGTCAACTAGCGCTGCATTGGGTGCAAGGACATCACGCGCAAAATCGCGTGCGGTTTGTTGAATGAGCTGTTGTTCTGAAGTTAGTTGAAAGTGCATATCATTCTCCTGTGTAATGTTTAAGGATGGAGGAAAAATCAAGTTCTGAATGCTGTTGGGCATGCTGTGCATAGAGCGAGCGCACTAGACTGCCTAAGTGAATAGGCACTTCATTGTTGATAGCAGTTGTTTCAGCCAGTCCCAAATCTTTTAGCATTAAACCAGTCTTGAAGCCACCTTGATACGCATTGCTTGCAGGTGCGTTATCCATTACCTTAGGATAGGGATTGTAGCGATCAAGCACCCAGTTACTACCGGATGCCTGATGCATGATATTGGATAATATTTTTACATCCAATCCCAAACGACTGCCCAGATTTAAGGCTTCACAAGTGCCTGCCATACTAATTGCTAACATCATATTATTGCAAATTTTGGCAATTTGTCCTGCACCAGCTTTGCCAGCATGAAATATATTCTGACCCATAGCGTATAGAATAGGTTTGGCACGTTCCACTGCATCATCATCACCGCCAACCATAAAAGTAAGCGTGGCATTTTGCGCGCCCTTTATGCCGCCAGACATCGGAGAATCAACACAAATATGGCTATGCGCTGCTGCATGCTCATGTAACGCGATAGCGCTATCATAGTCAGCGGTCGTACAGTCAATAAATAGGCATGATGCGTTGACTTTCTCAGCTAAGTGATTATCAATAATTGCTGCTCGCATGTGTTTTCCAGCAGGTAGAGCACTGATTACTACATCGGCATTGTGCCCAATATCCTCTTGTAGCAGTGTGCTAAGTTGTGCTTGTTCAGCTGCTTGACATTGCTGCGTACTGAGATCAAAAACGGCGACATCAAATTTTTTAGACAGATTAACTGCCATAGGCAATCCCATATTGCCAAGACCAATAAAATGAATTTTCATAGTAACTCCCATTGTAGTTTTTTATGTTTATCTGTATTCAAATAGGAATCATTAGACCAGCATGGCTGAAAGTCTTTGTCCATGATTAGGGCGCGGATTCCTTCTAAAAAATCACCCTGTCGGCACATAGCGGTGACTATTTCATACTCTTTTTCTAAAACCGCCTTGCGGTCAAGGCAGCGACTATCTTTCAAATGTTGCCATGTTAGGGATAGAGCAAGCGGTGAAGCATAGTCAGCTTTGGAACAAAATTTTTCGGCAGCAGGAATATTTTTTAGTGCATTTAATACGTCTGCAGGTGACTTTTGTAGTGCTGGGGTTATGGCATCTGCATGTGCCTCAATCCAACTGATTTCAGGCTGTATATGTTGTACATTGGTCTCATGCAAATGCTGTAATAGCGCATCAGCCTCTTCATGTTGCAGACCATCTATCATGCTTTCGTACTGCCCGCGTGCTAACTGATAATCGGCCAGCCCTAAAAAGAGTGCATCAGTTGCAGTGGCGTGCCCGCCAGTGAGAGGCAGCAACCATTCCAACCTGTCAGGGCGGCAATTTAGAAAATCACCACTACCTACATCGGGGATAAGCCCAATATGAGTTTCTGGCATTGCCATGCGCAGGCTATCAGTAATAACACGATGGCGGCATCCTTGCATAAGCCCCATGCCACCTCCCATAACAATACCGTCAACAAAGGCAATGGTTGGCTTAGGATAGGTATATAGCGCGTAGTCTAAACTGTATTCTAGATCAAAAAACGCATCGCATTGGGCAAATTCTTGATCCCGCATATGCTGATAGAGTTGTTGAATATCTCCACCAGCGCAGAAGGCTTTTTCGCCTGCTCCACGCAGGACAATGGTTTCAATCATATCATCATTCTGCCATTGTTTCAGTCCATCTAATAACTGTCGTGCCATGGGGAAATTTAAGGCATTCAGCATTTGTGGTGCATTCAGTGTTACCTGTAGCACATTGCCGCATAATTGGGTTGAGAGTAATGAGTTAGCCAATGTACTCTGGTTATAGTCCTGCATAATTGGGACCACTGCCTCCTTCAGGGGTTAGCCATGTAATATTTGAATAAGGGTCTTTAATATCACAGGTTTTACAATGTATGCAGTTCTGTGCATTAATGCGTAGGTATTGCTCGCCCTTTTCATTGCTGGTAATTTCATAAACGGCAGCAGGGCAATAGCGTTGAGCAGGTTCTGCATACTCGGGCAAATTCTTGCTAATAGGTATGTTGGCATCGCTTAGTTGTAAATGACAAGGCTGGTCTTCTTCATGGCTCAGATTGGCCAGATAAATGGAAGAAAGCCTGTCAAAACTGATGATGCCATCAGGCTTGGGGTATGTTATTAGCGGTGCTTGCTGTTGGTGGATTAGGGACTGATGGTCAGGTAGGGTATCATGCCATTGCCAGGGTAATTTACTGCGAAATATGCGATGCTCTATAGTGAATAATGCACCTCCTAATAGAGTACCAAAACGTTGGATTAATCCACGAAAATTGCGCGCTTGATAGTGTTCCTTATACAGCCAACTTGCCTGATAGAGCTGTTGGTAATGCTGATGATAATCATGAATATGATTATCAAGCGCACGTTGTGCGAGGGTTTGCGCAGCAAGCATACCATGCTTAATAGCGCAATGGATACCTTTGATGCGCGCAGGGTTAAGCATTCCTGCCTCACAGCCTACAAGCATGCCGCCCTTAAAGGTTGCTTGTGGTTGTGAGTATAAACCGCCTTTATTGAGAGCACGTGCGCTATAGGCTATGCGCTCAGCGCCTGTGAGTAAGGTGCGTATTTTAGGGTGTTGCTTCCAGCGGTTAAACTCTTCAAAGGGGCTTAGATGTGGGTTCGTATAGTTGAGTGACACAATCAATCCAAGTGCCACCTGATTATTTTGTAAAAAATATACAAAGCCACCGCCTTCGGTGTGGTTGTCTAAGGGGTATCCTATAGTGTGTATTACTGTACCAGCAGGATGAGGCGATTCTGGCAATTGCCATATTTCTTTAAACCCTATTCCATAATGCTCGGGATTAGACTGTTGTTCCAAAGCAAAAGCTTCTATAGCCTGCTTGCCCAAGTGACCGCGACAGCCTTCGGCAAGCAGCGTATGTTTGGCTAACAGTTGGTATCCCTGGGTGAAACTTTCTTTAGGTTGCCCATCACGGGCTACGCCCATATTACCAGTGACTACACCTTTTAACGTGTCTTGTTCAATGAGTAGGCTGTGTGCGGAGAATCCTGTTAGTATTTCCACACCGAGGGCTTCGGCTTGTTCTCCCAGCCAGCGCACTAATGCGCCTAAGCGGATGACATAGCAGCCCGTATTATCTAAAGTTGAGGGTAAGAGCCAATGTGGCATTGTTAAGGCGGACTTTTGTGTGAGGTGGTAAGTGTGTTCTGAGCCTACGATTGCCTCAACGGGTGCATCATTTTGCCAATTAGGCAATAATTCATGCAAGGCTATAGGATCCATAATTGCCCCTGAAACAATGTGTCCACCTAATTCAGCGGATTTTTCAACGACAGCAATGCTCCAATTCAATTCATGCTTGGCGCTTAACTGGGCAGCATGAATAGCAGCGCAAAGCCCAGCAGGTCCTGCTCCGACAATCAAAATATCAAATTCTAAAGACTCGTATGCTGTGTTCATCATAGTTTTACGTGGTGCAAGGCACTATTACTTTTGACACCGTCAATAGTAGCCATTTGACGAGCAAGTTTTAATAATTTTTTTAAATCAATATTCGTATAAACCCCCATGCTTTCAAACAAATACACTAATTCTTCCGTAGCGGTATTACCAGTGGCATTCGGAGCAAAAGGACATCCACCCATGCCAGCAACAGATCCTTCAAATCGCCTTACTTGTGCACACCAAGCAGCATAAGCATTTGCTGTGCCAAGACCATAGGTATTATGTGCATGTAGCCCCCATTCAATGGTTGTATTGGGGTGGGTTTCCATAACAGTATGAAACAGGGCATACACTTTATCAGGAGCTGCCTTTCCAGTAGTGTCTGCTAAATTTAGTGCGCATTGCTGGGCATTACAACCATGTAAGGTGGTTACTATTTGTTCGATGATATCTTGAACGTGGGCACTATCCATAGCACCATCAAATGGACAGTCCCAACACGCCGATAGCGAGACGGTTAGTTTGCTATCGATAGTTGCTTGTTTTGCGATAGCACGCAGAATATCAATAGACTGCTCAATACTAAGGTTGATATTGGCCTGATTGTGTTTCTCTGAAGCAGAGATGGTAAGCACCCAGTTATTCACATGGTGTTGTTGTGCAAGTTCCAATCCTCGTAAATTAGGAATTAAGAAAAAAACATCAGCAACTACGTTTGCTGCCAATGCATCAGCAATCTGAGGAGTATCTGCCATCTGAGGTACCTTGGTGGCACTAACAAAAGCTCCTGCTTCCAAGGAGCGTATGCCGCAATTGATGAGGGCTTGTATCAGCTGTAGTTTTTGTTCGGTGGGTAGTGGATTGTTTATATTTTGCAGACCATCACGGGCGCTCACATCAACAATTTTTACTGTTGGTTTTTCAGAAGTGGGAACTACTGAGTTATTCATTGCTTTGTTTGCTATTTTGTTCTAAACTAATAAGCAACTCAAACATTTGCTGCTTTACACGATTAAGCTCATCTTTCAGATTGGTGATGTTTCCTAATTTAGCATCTAAGTCTTGAATGTGCTTATCGCACGTTTCAATCATCTTGATTGCTTGCATGCGATTAGATTCTACAGAACGATCATAACTGTTAATTAATGTGCTAATTTCTTCCAAACTAAAGCCTAAGTTACGCCCACGAATAGCCAGTTTTAATCGAACCAGATCACGTTTGCGATATAGTCGGTGTGAATTGCGTCTCAGTGGTGAAATAATGCCTCTGTCTTCATATAAGCGAATAGTGCGCACATTCGTGCCCAGCATTACAGCTGCTTCTCCAATTTTATAGAGGACGGTTTTTTGTTTAGGCATAGGCAGGTATATCGGGTATATTTTGTTGCACAAAATTACGGACAAGGAAACCAATCTTTTGGGCATCCTCCAAGTGTGGGTGGTGTTTTAGTCCCTGGGCAATATAGGTTTCTGCGTGGGGAATACGTTTGGTAAAACTATATAGTTGTTCTACGCCTCCGAAGGGGTCATCAGTGCCATGTATTATAAGAGTTGGTATGGTAATATTCGGTAGTTGCTCTAATAATCCTAATTGGGGAAGCCCCTTTTGTCCCCAGGTATTTATCCAGCCATCAACCAGATTATTAGGTTTAGTATGGTACTTGCTTAGACGTTGGCGCACTTCTGTAAACTCATCTGTTGAAATGATTGTATGAATATTATCTACGAGATTAGCATCACGCTCACCCATAGCGGATATGCAAACACTTGCCAATAACCTATCACTTCTGGCAGCAGCTGCCAGCAATGATATAACGCCACCATCGCTATGCCCAACGCATACGTATTGCCTAATGCCAAAGTAGCTGATAAGTTGTTGTAGACGCGGGACTTCAAGGTGGTGAAAATCCAAAGGTCTGGGCTGTTTTTCAGCTGTTGACTTGCCATGACCTGCACGATCATAAAATAGTACATTGACAGGAAGTGTTGCTGTGACGTACTCAGGAAAACTATACCATTGCGCAGCACTACCGAGTGCTTCGTGCAGAAAAATCAGCCAAGGATAGTTGGGATTTTTAACAGTATATCGGCAATACAGTTTATCTTGGTCTATTACAACGTATTGGTCTTCAAACATAAAAACTATCGTATAGAGTATATTTTTGTTCAAAAAATAAATAAAGCTTTTCTTATGTAACGATTCTACAATAGATATCTATCGACTAGTGTAAAAAAATCATGACGCAGTGCGTCAAAATGTATAACTATATGATATATATCATAAAATAAGTATATCTGTATGATGGTTAATACTTAAAAACAGGTGTCGTTATCAAAATAGGTCTTGACATATTTTTTATATAACCTCATAATCAGGCTATATTCTGATTCGTGAAAACCTAACCTGAGAGGTAGATATTTGTCAACATGGGCTTGTAAGATATGGTGAGCATGAAATGGTATAAACTATGACTAATGTACTAATAATCGTTATATGAAAAAACCTATTGGCAGCATTATTTCGTTAGACAACGTCTCCATGCAGTTTGGAGGAATCAAGGCGTTGACTGAGGTGTCGTTTGAGGTTGCACCTAAGCAAATTTTTTCCATTATTGGACCTAATGGTGCAGGGAAGACCACTATTCTTAATTGTATTTCAGGACGTTATCGCCCTACCCAGGGCTCGATTTTTTTGGGTGATAAAAACATTACGAACCACAAAGCAAATTCTTTGGCATCTCTTGGCGTATGCCGTACTTTTCAGAATATAGCGTTGTTTAACCATCTAAGTGTATTGGATAACATTATGATTGGTTTGCATCATCGCCTGAAAAGCAACTTCTTAACTGGTGGTCTATATTGGCTTTTCGGCGCACAGAAGGAGGAGATGCACTTTCGTCAAGAAGTGGAGCAAATTATTGATTTTTTAGAAATTTCACACATTCGCAAAGCAGAAGCAGGCACCTTATCCTATGGCTTACGCAAGCGAGTAGAGTTGGCAAGAGCATTGGCAGTTGGTGGGCATCTGATTTTATTAGATGAGCCGATGGCAGGTATGAACCATGAAGAAAAGGAAGATATGGCGCGCTATATTAGTGAGTTATCCCCTGAATTCGGTATGACGGTGATTATGATTGAACATGATATTCGGGTCGTAATGGATATGTCTGATGAAATCATGGTATTAGATTTTGGCAAAAAAATTGCGCAGGGTAAGCCCGAAGCGATTGCACAGGATGAATATGTGCAGAAGGCATATATGGGGGCAGAATGAGCGTTGATGTTAAGCAGCTGCATAATTTTCCACTGCTGTTGCGCCATAATGCCAAACTGTATCCTGATGAGATCGCCATGCGCGAAAAGGATTTTGGTATCTGGGTTGAATGGACTTGGGGGCAGTGCCAAAAGCGATGTAGCATGATGGCATTAGGCTTGCATGCCTTAGGCGTTGGGCGCGAAGATGTCGTTGCTTTGATTGGGGATAATCGCCCTGATTGGGTGATGGGTGAGATCGCCGCGCATGCCATTTCAGCGTGCTCCTTGGGTATGTATTGTGATAGCCTACCAGATGAGGTGGCGTATCTGTTGACGACAACAGAAGCGAAGGTGGCATGGGTTGAGGATGAGGAGCAATACGATAAATTATTAGAATTGGGTGAGAGTATCCCTACGATTAAAATGATTGTCTATTCTGACCCGCGTGGCATGGGCAAGTATGAAGATGAGCGTCTGTATTCTGTCGAGCAATTGATTGAAATGGGTGAAAAACAGTGCCAGAAAAAGCCACAGTTATATGATGAATTAGTCGATAGTATTGCACCTGATGCGATGCAAATTTTGTGTACCACGTCAGGCACAACCTCAAAGCCGAAGATTGCTATGTTACATACAACCAGAGTATTGGAGCATTGCGCTGATTATCTGACAGTTGATCCGCAAAAGCCGGGTGATAACTATGTTTCTGTATTGCCACTGCCGTGGATTATGGAGCAGGTTTATGTATTAGGTAAAGGCTTGATGAGCCGCATGGTCGTCAATTTTGTGGAAGATCATCAATCGTTGATGAGCGATTTGCGCGAAATTGGACCAAACTTTATCCTATTGGCACCACGGGTGTGGGAGTCGTTTCTGGCTGAAATTAATGCGCGGATTGTAGATTCTACACCCTTGAATCAGTGGCTGTATAAGCATCTGACTCAGATGGCACTGGTAGCACAGAAGAAAGGGAAAAAATCCATAATAGCAGAATGGTTTTTGATGCGTTGGCTACGTGATCACTTTGGACTAAGTAATATTACTTCAGCAGCAACAGGTGGTTCTGCAATGGGAGAAGATACCTATAATTATTTTCTGGCAATGGGTATCCCATTACGTCAGTTATACGGTCAAACCGAGTTGTGCGGAGCATACACATCCATGTGGATGAGGATGTAGACATTGATAGTGTTGGGATTAGTTTTAAACGCTCGCAGCTTTATATTCATGAGCCTGATAACGAGGGTGTTGGTGAGATTTGTGCAAAAACCATAGGAATGTTTTCAGGTTACGTGAAGAATGAACAAGCCTATGAAGAAGATAGTATGCCAGATGGATTTTTACGTACAGGGGATGCAGGCTATATTAAAGATAACGGTCATTTAGTTGTGATTGATCGCGTTAAAGACTTATGTCTAACTGAACAAAGGCAGCGTTTTTCACCGCAGTATATTGAGAATAAATTAAAGTTTTCTCAGTATATTTCTGAAGCAGTCATTATAGGGGATGGTTGTGCGTATTTGACTGCGATTATTTGCATACGCTATTCAACCGTTGGTAAGTGGGCAGAAAAACGGGCTATTGGTTTTACGAATTACACGAAATTAGCAGCCAATAATCAGGTATCACAGCTTATCCGTGCAGAGTTAGAGCACATTAACCAGCAACTGAATCTACCTATCCAGCGTTTTGTGCTTTTGTATAAAGAATTGGATGCGGATGATGGGGAGATAACGCGTACGCGCAAAGTACGTCGTACTGTAATTGCTGAAAAGTATGCGCATATCATTGATGCGCTATATGACGACAGCGACAGCGTGCATATTGATACTTTGATTACGTATCAAGACGGTAGTCAATCACGCATTATTGCGGATATGGATATTATTAGATTAGGAGTAGAAAAATGAACTGGGAGTTATTGATTCAATTAATGCTCAATGGTGTTATTGTTGGGACACTGTATGGTGTGGTTGCAGCCTGCTTTGTATTGATTTACAAGGCAACACAGGTGATCAATTTTGCACAAGGGGATTTTCTCTATTTAGGTGCAGCCGTTTGTTGGTCGATGGTCGTAACCTTTCAACTCCCTTTTTGGCTTGCCTTCCCCCTTGCCTTTGTCTTTATGGCTGCCTTTGGTTACTCAGTACAACGCGTTTTATTGCGTCCCATGATTGGTGAGCCGCTTATTTCAGTGATTATGATCACGATTGGTCTGTCCGTAGTGATGCAGAAGTTATTGACATGGATCTACACAGCAACGCCACATTCGTATCCGCAGATTTTTGCCAGCAATAGGTATCGAGATTGGACCGCTGACAATAGAGACAGCCTATGTAATGAGTATGATTATTTAATTAGTGATTATGTTGGGATTTTATGTGTTTTTCCGCTATTCACGCTACGGTTTAGCAATGCGTGCTACTGCGTTTAATCAGCAAACAGCCCAAAGTTTGGGTATCTCTGTTAATAATGTATTTGCTATGGCCTTGGGTGATTTCAGCAGTAGTATATTGCTTTAGCGGGTGTGGTAGTTGGTCTGGTCAACGGGGTATCCCCCGCACTTGCCTTCATTGGTATTAAAGTTTTTCCTGCAGTCATTTTGGGTGGATTAGATTCTATCGTCGGGGGCATTGCAGGTGGTGTCATTATTGGTGTATTAGAGAACCTTGCTGAGTTTGTAGATAGTCAATACCTCCATATTGGCAATATGTATGCGATAGCCCCTTTCTGGATACTGGTGATTATATTAATGATAAAGCCTTACGGCTTATTTGGAACAAAGGATATTGAGAGATTGTAATGGCAATAAATTTACGCCCCTTGTGGTGATTTTCGTACAACCTATAAGGCAGACCAAGCCTTATTCAAAACCCGTAATGGTTTTTGGTTCACGTTATTGACTATAGTTTTTTTTGCTGTTTGGGCACTGGTATCAGAGGATTTATATCTACTGTCACTGGGCGTACAAATTTGCTATTATGCGATTGCTGCCTTAGGCTTAACCCTCTTAGTCGGCTGCTCGGGACAAATCTCGCTTGGTCATGCCGCTTTTTTTGGAGTAGGTGCTTATGCCTCTGCGTATCTGGCAAATAATACTGCTATTCCTGTCATACTATGTATTCCTTTAGCAGGTGCTTTTACCGCAGCATTAGGGCTTTTCTTTGGGGCACCAGCAGCACGTATTCGCGGCTTATATTTGGCGATAGCCACCTTCGCATCCCAGTTTATCTTAGAAGATTTGTTTTTGCGTTTTGAATGGTTGACTGGTGGCTCATCTGGCGCCGCAGCACCAACGGTGTCTATCTTTGGCATTATGCTTGACGATGATCGCAGTTACTTCCTGTTGTGTTTGGCCTTTTTGGTTGCAAGTTCTCTATTGGTAAGCAATATGTTGCGTACACGAGACGGTAGGGCGTTTTTTGCTTTGCGGGATCACTATCTTTCAGCTGAGGTAATGGGTATTAATTTATCCAAGTATCGCATCATGGCGTTTGGAATATCGTCATTTTTTGCAGGTCTTGGTGGTGCCTTGTTTGCGCATTATCTGGGCTTTGTATCCGCAGAGGGTTTTACGATTTTTTTATCTATTCAGTTTTTAGCAATGGTTGTAATTGGTGGTTTAGGCTCGGTTGCTGGCTCTTTGCTGGGGACTATTTTTATTGTGCTACTGCCTGAGGTGCTGGAACTAACGGTCCCAGTGATGGAAAATTTCCTTCCAGAGAATGCCAGCACAGTGATGCACACAGCCCTCTCATTTATCAAGGAGATAGCAGTGGGCGTAGTTATTGTGTTATTTTTAATTTTTGAGCCTAAGGGTATATATCATCGTTGGAACATCATTCGTTCCTCTTTGCGGCTATACCCTTTTTCTCATTAGGGTCGGGTATGTCAAGTATGGCTGCCTAACGATAAAGAATCAATCGAACAAATTAAATAGGTAATGGTTGATTTTGGGTTTTGTGTTGGTATAGACTGGCACATGAGTTGATAGCAATTGCGAATCATAGTAGTTGTTGTTGTAAATTGGGTATTAAGGTTATGCTTAATATCCTAAAACGATGTTATGGAGAAAGATAATGAAACGAGTAATTGTTCAAATCCTCTTGACTACATTTGCTGTAACAGCAGTGAATGTATCAGCGAAGAGCGTGTTTGTTGGTCACCTGGCTGACTATACAGGCCCCACTTCCTTTATTGGTGTTGACTATGGGCAGGGTGTTCGTGATGCCTTAGACTATATCAATGCAACTGGTGGTATTAAAGGTACTAAATTAGATTCGGAGACATACGATTATGCCTATAAAGTACCGCAAGCCATTTCTAAGTACAAAGCTTGGCGGTCGCGCCAGAAAATGACCGCAATGCAAGGCTGGGGAACAGGTGATACGGAGGCACTCATCTCCTTTGTTGCGCGTGATAAAGTGCCAGTGTTCTCGGCGTCCTATTCAGGGCATTTGACTGATCCAACTGGTGTTAATCCCAATACTAAGAAACCAGCGCCTTATAACTTCTTTTACGGTCCATCGTATTCTGATGCTTGTCGTGCATTAGTGCAGTGGGCTGCATCAGATTGGAAGGCAAAAGGTGGTAAGGGCAAACCTAAATTTGTCCATGCCGGTGCAAACCATCCCTATCCAGAAGCACCGCGTAAGGCCTGTGGTGAATATGCTGAAGAGTTGGGTTTTGACATCGTGCCACACGTGGTGGTTTCTATGAAGCCAGAAGATTTTAAAGCGCAGTGCTTAAGCATTAAAAATGCAGGGGCTAACTACACTTATATGGGTAACTTAGGTGGCTCTGTGGTTTCCTTACTCAAATCTTGCAATACAGTAGGTGTTCAAACTCAGTGGATGAGTAATATCTGGGCAGGTGATAAGAAAACTTTAGAAGCGATTGGCACGAACGCTAAAAATTATGTATTCCCTGCAGCTTCTGCTTTCTGGACAGACAAAGAGAAAGGCATGGATTTATTACGTAGGATATCAAAGCAATCTGATCCAACTGGTAAAGTCTATCGTGTTCACCACTATATTCGTGGGGTTTGCTCGGCGTTCTACATGAAAGAAGCTATGGAATGGGCAGCAGACAATGGCGGGATTAAGGGTGCTAACATTAAGCAAGGTATGTACCAAAAGAAAAATTGGGTACCTAAAGGCTTAGAGGGTGTTTGCTTGCCGTCTACTTGGAGTGCGCGTGACCATCGTGGTTCAATCAATGTTAATATCTATCAAGGTAACGTCATTGATGGCAAGGCTGTGATTGAACGTATTGACCAAGTTGGTTTGCCTCGTCGAGATGATTGGTTGGGATATTAAAAATCTTAATCATCGTATAACTTATTGCAAGAGCTGCGTGTAGTGGCTCTTGCATGTTTTTGGTGAAATAACAATGCAACCTTTATTATCCGTTAGCAATATTGAAGTCATTTATGATGAAGTCATTTTAGTATTAAGAGGCGTTACGCTTGATGTGCCAGAAGGAAAAATTGTTACCCTGTTGGGTCCTAATGGGGCTGGAAAATCAACCACACTAAAGGCCATTTCAGGGTTACTGGCGACCGAAGATGGTGAAATTAGTCGTGGTAGCGTGACTTATGATGGTAAGTTAATCAATAAGGAGCCTGCCGAAAAAATCGTGCGGTCAGGTATCGTTCAAGTTATGGAAGGACGTCGTATCATTGAAGACATGACTATTGAGGAAAATCTGCGTGTTGGCGCCTTTAGCACCGAGGCATCGCGCGCTGAGGTGAACGCAGACATTGAGCGCATGTATGCGTACTTCCCAAGGCTACGTGAGCGTAAAGGGCTCGCCGGCTATCTTTCAGGTGGAGAACAACAGATGCTGGCAATTGCACGCGCCTTGATGGCAAAACCTCGCCTACTACTGTTAGATGAACCTTCTATGGGTTTATCGCCTCTATTGGTGAAAGAAGTGTTTGGCATCGTCAAAAAAATTAATCAGCAAGAAGGTATTACTATCTTGCTGGTAGAGCAGAATGCTACACAGGCGCTGAATACTTGTGACTATGGTTTTGTTATGGAGTCGGGCAAAATTGTCATGGATGGAACACGTGAAAAACTATTGTCCAATGAGGATATTAAGGAGTTTTATTTAGGCAAAGGCAAAAGCGATGAAGGGCGCTCTTTCAAAAATCTAAAAAGTTTCCGCAGACGTAAACGCTGGCTATGAGTGCGTTGCTTAACCTGAATAAACAAGCGCACAGTGTTCGCCAGCAGTGGCTGAGTCAGCAATTACTGTTGGCTATCCAGCAGTACCAGCAGCACTTACCTGCGTGGCTGGAGTTGATAGATAAGATTGCTTTAGATAAGGTAACCTCGTTAGAGGACATTCATATTTTGCCGATAACGGCGAAGGATGACTTTACTCGGTTACAGCAGCAAAACCCTCCTTTTGGAGGTTTGCGCTGTGTAGGCAATAGTCCTCTTTTCCATTTATTTGTGTCACCTGGGCCTATTTATGAGTTTGATACGCACTGCGCTGATTTTTGGGGATTTGAGCAGGTTTTAGATGCTATCGGTATGGATAGAAGTGACAGTATTGCCAATGCTTTTTCCTATCACTACACCCCTGCAGGGATAATGTTTGATGAGGCAGCAAAGCGCTTGTCCATTCCCATATTACCAGCAGGACCAGGCAATACCACCCAATTGATTGAAGCGATTAATCACTTCAAACTTACTACGTTTGTTGGCACTCCTGATTTTCTGAAAATCATTATTGATAAAGCGCATGAGCAGAATACACCACTAAAGTCTTTGAATAAGGCGGTGGTGTCTGGTGGGTATCTTAGCCCTGAAATTAGGCAACTGGCTCAGAATAACGGCATTTATACTCTGCAGTGTTATGCTACAGCTGACGTTGGACTTATCGCTTATGAAACGATAGCGGAGGAAGGCTTAGTATGTGCTGAGCATGTTTGGATAGAAATTGTCAATCCTAAAACGTTGCAGCCAGTAACACACTCTGAAGTTGGTGAAATTGTAGTATCACGTTTGAGTGAGCATGCGCCCTTATTGCGTTTTGCTACAGGCGATTTGAGCACGCTGCTATCAGAACCCAGCCCTTGTGGGCGCACTCACCAGCGCATCAAAGGTTGGATGGGTCGTAGTGATGAGTCAGTTAAAGTGCGTGGTCAATTTATTCGTCCGTCGCAGATGAACAACCTCTTGAAAAGACTACCGCAGATTGAATCGCTACAGTTACAAGTCCATACGGAGAAAGGCATAGATTATTTGCAATTGCACCTTTACGGTAATGATGCTGACAACCAGCAAGTGCAAAGTGCCTTTCGTGAGATTACGGGCTTGCGTTGTGAGGTCATGCGAGCGAATGTACCATTAGATTCACTGATCAAAGACCAGCGGAGCACCACATAAGGCGCATTAATAGGGCATACCAATGAACGGAGAACAATTATTACAGCGTCTTAATGCCATCTATCCACATAATCGAGTGGCCATTGAGCAGATAGATGAAACAGGCGCTAAAGTGCGTCAGAATGTAACGGAGCGCGATACAAGATTAGGTAATAAGGTTAGCGGTCCTGCCATTATGGAATTGGTTGATGTAGCAGGTTTCTGTGTATGTTTGCCGCAACTACAGGCTGATGAAGATGGGGTAACCATTGCATTACATATCCATTTTTTGACGCCCTGTGAATCAGCGCAATTATATGCACACTCTGTGTGTATTAAGTCTGGAAAACGGATTATGGTAACAGAGGTTAGCGTATACGATAGTCAGTCAAGGTTATGTGCTAAGGGCAGTGTTTCCTATATGCGCATTCCCAAGGCGACATAGTGAGGGTAGCAAAACCTTATATGATAATTCAACAATATAGAAAAGGATGAATTAGTGACAATCAGTTATATTTTAGGGGCTCAGCGTACACCAATTGGTGGGCTGATGGGCGGATTGAGCAGTTGTGGCGCACCGCAATTAGGCAGTAGTGCCATTCAGGCGAGTTTGTCACAGGCACACGTTGATGCGGAGGCAATAGAGTATGTAACTATGGGTTGTGTACTGCCTGCTGGCATTGGTCAAGCCCCGGCGCGTCAAGCCTCTTTAGGAGCAGGTCTACCTTTGGGAACGCCCTGTGCTACAGTCAATAAAATGTGCGGTTCTGGCATGTATAGCCTCATTCTTACGCATGATGCTATTATGGCAGGTAGTATAGGTTGTGCTATTGCAGGTGGTATGGAAAGCATGTCCAATGCCCCCTATTTATTGACTAAGTCAAGAGGAGGCTATCGTTTAGGGCATGGTAAGTTATACGATAGTATGTTTTTAGACGGTTTAGAAGATGCCTATGAGGGCGAATTAATGGGCTGCTATGCACAGGCAACCGCCGATGCCTGTGATTATAGTCGTAAGTCTATGGATGACTATGCTATCGCTTCCTTACAAAAAGCGCGTCAGGCACAAGAAAAAGGCTATTTTGCTAATGAGATGAGTCCTGTAGTTTTTGCCACTCGTAATGGGGAGCAGGTCGTGCATGTAGATGAACAGCCGCATAATGCAGATATTGACAAAATTCCACAACTGCGTCCTGCGTTTAGCAAAGAAGGAACAGTTACCGCAGCAAACTCCAGCTCTATTTCAGATGGTGCTGCCAGCATAGTCGTTGCCAGTCCTGATTGGGTTAAGCAGCATCATGCTGACCCTATAGCGCGTATGGTGGGGCATAGCACCCATGCGCAAAAACCTGCCGAATTTACTTTGGCGCCTATTGGTGCCATTGAAAAATTGCTGACCAAATTAAATTGGACAGCAGATAGTGTTGACTTATTTGAAATCAATGAAGCCTTTGCAGTGGTTACGATGGTATGCGCTGATAGGCTCGATATTAGTTATGATAAAGTAAATATTTGTGGAGGTGCATGTGCCTTGGGGCATCCAATTGGTGCCAGTGGTGCACGGATTGTAGCAACGCTTATTCATCAGCTGCGCCGCACAGGTGGTAAGCGGGGCGTAGCCGCTTTATGTATTGGCGGTGGTGAGGCGACAGCAGTGGGGATAGAAATTGTATGAATACCAATTATTTTGTAACAAGTAGTGAAGAATTAAGCAGTGTTTACGAAGCGGTTGCCAGATTTTCTGATGAAGTAGTTGCTCCGCTTGCCGTATCAACCGATGAAGAGAATACTTTTCCGCACCCGCTATGGCGCCAGATGGGTGAATTGGGCTTGTTAGGTATTACTGCGCCCGAAGAATATGGTGGTAGTAATATGGGCTATGTCGCACATTGTGTGGTAATGGAAGAAATTTCACGCGCTTCTGCCTCCATTGGCTTAAGTTATGGCGCGCACTCCAATTTATGTATCAATCAAATTACCTTGCACGGTAGCCGAGAACAGAAGGAGCGCTATCTACCTGCATTGATTAGTGGTGACAAAGTCGGGGCGTTGGCCATGTCGGAAGTAGGCGCAGGTTCTGATGTGGTTTCTATGCGATTATTGGCAGAAGATAAAGGAGACCATTACGTGCTCAATGGGCACAAAATGTGGATTACGAATGCCCCCACTGCTGATGTAGTGGTCGTCTATGCCAAAACTGATCCGGATGCGGGCAAGCGCGGCATAACCGCTTTTATTGTTGAAAAAGGGTTTTCAGGATTTAGTTGTGCTCAGAAATTAGATAAATTAGGAATGCGTGGCTCTGATACCGGTGAGTTGGTATTCAATAATTGTATTGTGCCTAAAGAGAATGTATTGGGCGAAGTCAATCGTGGGGTTGGCGTTTTGATGAGTGGTTTAGACTATGAGCGCGTGGTGCTATCAGCAGGTCCATTAGGCATTATGCGTGCTTGTTTAGACTTGGCGGTGTCGTATGCGCGTCAGCGTCAACAGTTCGGTAAGGCTATTGGTGCGTTTCAAATGATTCAAGCAAAGTTGGCAGATATGTATACCCACTACAGTGCCAGTAGCGCACTAGTTTATAGTACAGCACATGCTTGTGATTTGAACAAGCAGGACCGTAAGGCTGCTGCTGCTTGTATTTTATACAGTGCAGAGCGTGCTACACAAATAGCTTTGGATACGATTCAAATTTTAGGGGGCAATGGCTATATTAACGAATATCCCAGTGGGCGATTATTGCGTGATGCCAAATTATATGAAATAGGCGCTGGGACCAGTGAAATTAGGCGCATATTAATCGGACGTGAGTTGTTTAATAATGAGTGAAGTATTGATTAGCAGACTAAATGCTCAAGATCCAGATAGCCTTGCCAATAAAGCGCATTTACAAAAACTGCGTTCTGCATTAGAACAAGTCAATCGCTGGGTTGAATTGGGAGGAGGCGAGAAGGCGCGCAACCGCCATACAAGCAAAGGAAAATTGTTGGTGCGTGAGCGTATCAATAGACTTTTAGATGCCGGCAGTGCCTTTTTAGAAGTGGGGCGTTTTGCTGCTTATCAGATCTATGATAATGCTGTGCCAAGTGCAGGAATTGTTACAGGTATTGGTACGATTGCGCAGCAACAAGTCATGATTATTGCCAATGATGCCACCGCCAAGGGCGGAACGTATCACCCGCTAACCGTTAAGAAGCACTTGCGCGCACAGGAAATAGCTCTGAAAAATCACCTGCCTTGTATCTATCTGGTGGATTCTGGTGGTGCTAATTTGGCGTATCAGGATGAGGTCTTTCCTGATCGTGATCATTTTGGACGTATTTTTTATAATCAAGCGGCATTATCAGCAGCGGGAATTGTACAAATTGCGGTAGTGATGGGTTCTTGCACCGCAGGGGGTGCGTATATTCCGGCTATGGCGGATCAAACGATTATTGTGCGTAATCAAGGCACGATTTATCTAGCAGGTCCACCACTGGTACAAGCTGCCACTGGTGAGGTAGTCAGTGATGAAGCATTAGGTGGTGCACAATTACATAGCTCTGAGTCTGGCTTGGTGGACTATGTTGCCGATAACGATGTGCATGCGCTCAGTATTGCGCGCAACTTAATTGAACAACTTAACCTGAATCAACAACCTCAGATTGAGCGAATTAAGAGTGCTGCACCCGTGTATGATGCCAGCGAATTAGACTATTTTGCTGTGCGCGACTTCACCCAGCCATTAGAGAGCCGTGAGGTTATTGGTAGAATAGTAGATGCCTCCCAATTTACGGAATTCAAAAAAAATTATGGTACAACCCTCATTTGCGCTTTTGCACATATTGATGGCATTCCAGTGGGCATTATTGCTAATAATGGGGTGTTATTTTCACAGTCAGCAAATAAAGCAACCCATTTTATTCAATTGTGTTGCCAACGACAAATACCATTAGTATTCATTCAAAATATTGCTGGTTTTATGGTCGGTAGCCAATATGAGGCAGAGGGTATAGCCAAACATGGTGCCAAATTAGTTAATGCCGTTTCTACAGCAGCAGTGCCTAAAGTAACATTGATTGTTGGTGGTAGCTTTGGTGCTGGAAATTATGGTATGTGTGGTCGCTCCTTTGGTGCTGATTTTGTATGGATGTGGCCGAATGCCAAGATTGCAGTTATGGGCGGGGAGCAGGCGGCAAATACGCTGGTCAACGTCCATCGTCGCCAAAAGGATTTGTCTGATGAGGAAATAGATGCACTACGACAGCCTGTATTACAGCAATTTGAAAAACAATCAACTGCGCTGTACGCTACAGCCCGTTTATGGGACGATGGCATCATTGATCCACATCAGACGCGCCAAACGATTGCGCTGTCGTTGCATGCCTGTTTAACACGCCCTCTACAAAAGAGTGCACACGCTATATTTAGGATGTGATGAAGCCATTACAACGCTTATTGATTGCTAACCGCGGAGAGATTGCCTGTCGTATTATCCGTAGTGCAAAAAAAATGGGCATACACACGATTGCCATATATTCGCCTGTTGACTGTAAGGCACTGCACGTACAGCAAGCAGACGAGGCGTGGGCGCTGGATAGTGATGAATTGCATGACAGTTACTTATCCATTGAGCGCATTATAGGGATAGCCGTAAAAAGTCGTGCTGATGCAGTGCATCCCGGATATGGTTTTTTATCTGAAAATACTGTTTTTGCTGAGGCATGTCAACAAGCAGACATTATTTTTGTAGGACCTAATAGCCAATCCATAGCACTTATGGCGCAGAAAGATGAAGCAAAGCAATTGATGCGTCAGCACGATGTTCCAGTCATTCCTGGCTTTGAGGTGGAAGCTGAGGAAGACATTGCCTCAACGGCACAACAGTTAGGCTACCCTCTACTTATGAAGGCAGTAGGCGGTGGTGGCGGCAAAGGTATGCGCTTGGTGGAGCATGAAGCGCAGTTGGCGCATCAGTTCAAAGAGGCTCAAACAGAGGCACTACGCGCATTTGGCAATGGGCGTATGTTGTGTGAGCGTTATCTGCCCAATGCCCGTCATATTGAGGTACAAATCTTCTTTGATAGGCAGGGGCAAGGGGTCTATCTATTTGAGCGTGACTGCTCATTGCAGCGCCGCTACCAGAAAGTTATTGAGTTTGCGCCTTCTGGAATTAGTCCCGAATTACGGGCAGAAATGGGGGAGGTTGCATTAGCAGCAGGTAGGGCAGTGCATTACTGTGGCGCAGGCACAGTGGAATTTTTGGTTGCAAATAATCAGGATAACGCAGATTTTTATTTCTTAGAGATGAATACTCGTCTACAGGTTGAGCACCCCATTACTGAAGCAATTTGTGGTGTTGATTTGGTGGAGTGGCAATTGCGCATTGCACAGGGTGAGCCTTTACCGAAGGTACAGGATGAGCTTAGCATAAATGGTTGGGCAATGGAAATGCGCCTATATGCTGAAAACCCACTGAAAGAATCTAGCCCAAGCAGTGGGATGATTGACTACTTAGACTTACCATCAGACTGTCGGATTGATCACGCGCTCCTTGAAGGACAAGCTGTGACCACTTTATATGATCCTATGCTTGCTAAGGTCATTGTCAGTGCAGTAGATTATGAAGGCTGTTTGCACTTAGGAAGAAAGGCTTTACAAAATTGTCATATTGGCGGTGTAGCAACCAATATTCCGTTATTACAAGCGCTGCTCTCAAGTGAAGCAGTACAGACCTATGTCTTTGGAGTGAACACTTTAGAGCAGTTAGATAGTTCTGTAGTATCTGAACAGTCTCAAGCATTAAGTGCACTTATATTATGGTTGTCTCAGGAGTCTTTTGCTTACTTCCGCCACTGGTATAGCGAACCGATTGAACAAACGGTTATTAACCGTCTGTCCAATGAAATAATAACGGTACGTTTTATCCCTGACGGTGCTGGTCAGTTGAGGTTGCTCATGGACGATAATGATGTGGTTGTTCGTTTGATGCATCTACAGCCTGCTAAAAGCGGCGCATGGCACATGGATTTTCAATATGGTTGCAACAACTATAGCACCTTAATCTACACAAAGGATGAGGTGCACCATATTCTAATCAATGGCCTCTACTATCCCTTTGCCAACCTGAGAGAAACAGACTGTCTTGATAGCAAAGGTCAAGACAGTGATGTACAGCAGTATCTGACTGCGCCCATGTCTGGCGTGATACAGGGCATAGCTGTTCGCAGTGAGCAGTGTGTACAGGCGGATGAGGTTATTATGTCCATTGAGGCAATGAAAATGTTGCTTCACCTGAAAGCCCCATCAGAAGTAACGATTAGCAAAATTTGGGTTAAAGAGGGGCAGCATGTTAAAGAGGGGCAGCATTTAGTAGAGTGGGTGTGGCAGGAGGTAGAGCAAAGTGAGTGATATTACATTAACTATTGACGGCTCTATTGCAACCATACAGTTAAACCGTGCAGACAAGGGCAATGCCCTCAGTCAAGCGATGTTGGAAAAGCTAACTGCTATTGCGCAACAGTTGCAACAACGGGAAGAGTTACGCGCTGTATTCATTCAAAGCAGTGGGAAGCATTTTTGTACAGGTGCTGACTTGGAATGGATGAAAGCACAGTTTTATGCCGATGAGGCACAGCAACGCCAACAATCACAAAAACTATTAGACATGCTTACTGCAATTAACAATTTACCCATGATTGTAGTCGGTTTTGCTCATGGTGCAGTTTATGGCGGAGGGTTAGGCTTGCTGGCAGTATGTGATAGAGTTCTCGCTGAGGATAACCTCAATCTCTGTTTTAGCGAAAGCAAACTGGGCTTAATTCCGGCAACAATCTCCCCCTTTGTATATGCTAAAGCAGGGGAGCCAATACGCGCCTATTTTATGAGTGCACAGGTATTTGATGTACAACGTGCGCAACAATTAGGTTTGGTGAGTGCTGTAATCAAGTCAGGCGAACTCAGTGCAGCAATTGATGAGGAGCGTCATGCGATTGAACGTTGTGATGTAAAGGCAATACACGCTTCCAAGGCGCTCTTAAAGAAAATAGCACAAGGGCAACCTGTGGATGTAGTGACAGAGTTAGCACAGTGCTGGCAGCAGACAGAAACACGCCAGCGTATTCAGCGTTTTTTTGACAGGTAGGAGGAAGAGGTTTGAAAATATTAGTACCAGTAAAGCGGGTGATTGATCACAGCGTCAATATTCGGGTAAAAAAAGATGGTTCAGGAATTGAAAGTGCCAATGTAAAAATGAGTATCAATCCTTTTGATGAAATAGCATTAGAAGAAGCGTTGCAGATTAAAGAACGCAGTGAGGCGCAAGAGGTTATTGCATTATCAGTCGGTACTGAGAAGTGCACGGAAACCTTGCGTACTGCTTTGGCAATGGGGGCAGATAGAGCAATATTGGTGCAAACAGAGCAGGCATTATTGCCACTGAATATCGCACGGGTGATTAAACATTTTGTTGAGGAAGAGGGCTGTGAGCTAGTGATGATGGGCAAGCAAAGCATTGATGGTGATAACAACCAAACCGCTCAAATGTTAGCAGCACTAACCGACAGAGCGCATGCACTCTTTGCTTCTAAGGTTGAACGTATAGAAGGGGGTTGGCGCGTAGCGCGTGAGACAGATGACGGTATGGAAGTATTGCAGTTAAGCGGTGCGGCGGTAATTAGTACTGATTTGCGTCTTAATCAGCCGCGTTATATAAAACTGCCTCATATTATGCAGGCGAAAAAGAAACCCTTAGCAACAGTTGATTTTGATAGCTTAAATATCCCAGTACCGCATCATATAGAACTGAAACATCATGAGCCAATCGCACAGCGTCAAGGCGGCGAAATGGTCAGTGATGTGGCTGAGTTATTAGATAAATTACGCAATACGGAGGGGCTAAAATTATGATTATTGTATACTGCGAGCACGATAACCAGCAGCTTAGTACTGCTACAAAAAATGCACTCACTGCCGCTGCTGAATTAGGGGAAGTTCATGCCTTAGTAATGGGGCATAACTGCCAAAGTGTTGCTCAAGAGGTTGCCACATTGCAAGGTGTTAGTAAGGTATTACTATCAGAAGATGAGCAATTTGCGCATCCAGTTACCGAAGTTATCGCACCAGTTATCTTGACTGCAATGGAGGGGGCAAGTGCTTTGGTTGCAGCTCATACCTCTTTTGCCAGAGGGCTGCTGCCATGGATCGCTGCTAAATTAGATATTGATCCTATTAGTGATGTTATTCAATTGCAGATTGATGGTAACCACCTGAAGTGCAAACGTCCTATTTACGCAGGCAGTGCTTTACTCACAATTGAATGTACTCAGCAGAAAAAAGTGCTGAGTATCCGCCCCACTGCTTTTAGTCCCGCCTCTGTTGGTGAAGTAAGCGTACCGATTGAGATGCTGAGTGCGCAAGCTGGTGTTAGTAAAACCCAGTTCATTAGTTGCCATAGTGGTGGTGGCGATCGACCAGATTTAAGCAGCGCTGAACGCGTTGTTTCTGGTGGAAGAGGCATGGGCAGTAAGGAAAATTTTGCCCTATTGGAGCAGTTGGCAGATAAATTAGGGGCAGCAGTGGGTGCCTCACGGGCGGCAGTTGACGCCGGTTTTATTGCCAATGAATTTCAAGTCGGACAAACGGGTAAATTAGTAGCACCACAGTTATATATTGCAGTTGGTATTTCAGGGGCTATACAACATTTGGCAGGCATGAAAGATTCGGGAGTAATCGTTGCCATCAACCAAGATGCTGACGCGCCTATCTTTTCCATTGCTACATACGGTTTAGTAGGCGATTTATTTACGATTGTTCCCGAACTTATAGAGAACATTCAACAATCATAACCAAGGAGATTAGATTATGTCAGTTAAAATTCCTCAATTAATAGATGGTGAATTTAACACAGCAAGCCAAGAGACTATGCCTGTGCTCAACCCTGCTACGCAGCAAGAGATAGGGCAATTATGTGTGTCTAATCATGATGCTGTCAACCAAGCTGTTGACAGCGCACACAAGGCCTATTTGCGCTGGAAAGAAAGTTCACCACAGCAGCGTGGACGTTTGATGTTAGCCTATCAACACCTATTAAAAAAAGAGCAGAAAAATATTGCCCAAATACTCAGCCAAGAATCAGGAAAAACATTTGAAGATGCAATGGGTGATGTATGGCGCGGTATTGAAGTCGTTGAACATGCTGCCAATATAGGCTCATTGATGATGGGAGAGACTTTAGAGAATATTGCCGGCGGTGTCAACTCCTATAGCTATATGCAGCCCATAGGCGTTTGCGCGGGCATTACGCCATTTAATTTTCCAGCGATGATTCCGCTGTGGATGTTCCCATTGGCGATTGCCTGCGGCAATAGTTTCGTGCTTAAACCATCCGAGCAAGACCCGATGACACCGATGCGTTTGGCAGAACTATTTATTGAAGCAGGGGCTGACCCTGATTTATTGCAAATCGTGCATGGGGGCGCTGAACCAGTCAATCAATTATTAGAGCATCCGCGCATAGCTGCGGTTTCCTTTGTCGGTTCTACCTCAGTTGGTCGCCATATTTATACACATGGTTGCGCGCATGGTAAACGGGTGCAAGCTTTATGCGGTGCCAAAAATCATTTAGTGGTTATGCCTGATGCTGATAAACAAGCGGTAATCAATGCATTGGTTGGTGCCTCAGTTGGTGCGGCAGGGCAGCGCTGCATGGCAATTAGTGTGGCAGTTTTTGTTGGGGATTCCATACAGATGTTAGATGATCTTGCAGATGCAATGGCTCAAATGACGCCAGGTTTATGGGATGATAGAAACGCTGATTTTGGTGCGCTCATTAACGCAGATGCCAAACAGCGGGTGCTTAGACTAATCAAAGAAGGCAAAGCAGCAGGGGCGCGATGCTTATTAGATGGTAGCAGTTACCAACACGCTCAGCATCCAGAAGGCAACTGGGTCGGTCCAACCCTATTTACTGATGTCACCACTGATATGAGTGTTTATCAAGAGGAAATATTTGGTCCTGTGCTCTGTACAATGCAGGCAGATAGTTTGGATGATGCCATTGGCATAATCAACGCAAACCCCAATGGGAATGGCACCTCTATATTCACTGAATCTGGGGCGGCAGCGCGTCACTTTGAGCACCAAATATTAGTGGGTAATGTCGGCATCAACATCCCTATTCCTGTGCCACTACCATTCTTCAATTTTTCGGGGTGGCGAGGATCCTTTTTTGGCGATTTGCATACTTACGGCAAGCAAGCAGTGCGTTTTTATACTGAAACTAAAACGGTAACTGCCCGTTGGGCTATGAACCAAAATGCAGGTATTAACACATCCATCACGCTCAAATAAGGAGGCATTATGAGTCAACTAATTGTCAATAAAAAAGGGCATGTGGCGCATATAACGATGCATAATCCACCAGCTAATACGTGGACACTGCAAACATTAGACATGCTCAGTACCACTATAGATAAACTCAACCAAGACAGCAGTATTCAAGCGTTGGTGCTCACTGGAGAGGGTACTAAGTTTTTCTGCGCTGGAGCAGATCTAAAAATCTTTGCTGAGGCAGATGAAGGCTTATCTTTCAAAATGGCAACCGCCTTTGGTGAGGCTTTTGAAAAACTGTCTAATTTTCGTGGCGTAAGTATTGCTGCTATTAATGGCTATGCTATGGGAGGGGGACTTGAAGTGGCGCTTGCCTGTGATATTCGCCTCAGTATTGCCACTGCCAGAATGGCCTTGCCTGAAGCCAAGGTTGGACTACTGCCCTGTGCAGGTGGTACACAAAATCTTACAGCCGCTGTTGGTGAAGCATGGGCGAAACGCATGATTTTATGTGGCGAAATGATTGATGCTACAACAGCTGAAAAAATTGGTTTGGTAGAAGAAGTATTAGACGATGCAGACAATTTGCTCAAAAAAGCCAGTGAGTTGGCAGAAGGTGTGGCAAAACAAAGCCCTACCAGCCTGTTGTATTGCAAGCAGTTGATTCAAGCAGGTCGCCATAAGCCACGCGGGCATGCTCTTATTGACGAGCGCGAATTATTTGTAAAGCTATGGCGTGATAACAACCGCCAAGAAGGCTGTAACGCCTTCTTGGAAAAACGCCAACCGCAGTGGTCTAATCGTTAGTTATGTGAGTACAAAAAAGCCGCACTTTCTGCGGCTTTTTTTATGTTGGTTTAAGCGACTACGCTATGCTTAAAAATCAGCACTGACTATAAATTCTCTGAAGGATTTACACCATACTGTTACAGAACTTACTTTGACACCATTAGGAATTTTGTAGTAGGTTGCTCCCGATCCTTTGATAAGTTTGCCTAACTCTATTTGCCTGTCGTGGTTAAAGCGGTCTTCGTGATCCACGTTGGTATCTTGTGAGACATAAATGTGATAGTCTGGCCCTGGCGTAGACTTAAAATCAGGAGCCAGTTGAATAAACCGTCCCTCGTCACTCTTCACAAGAAGAACTGATCCTGAACCATTATGCAGGCTATCCTGACCGCGATCATTTTCTCTAAACTGCGCTTTAGCAACAATAGTGCCATCAATTAGTTGATCATCCTCAAAGCGTGATTTAATATCGCTGATATGACCACCAACAATCGTTTTCAAGTTATCAAACCAACTGGCGTTGGCAAATGGCGTGATTAAGATGAATAGGCTAATGAGTATAAATTTTTTCATGCGCGTATTCTACTCAAATTACGGGAGATAGTAAAGTATTACTATAGCACTGCAAGACTAAATTAGAATTATCAATACAACAACCAAATTCAGAATCCAGAAGCTGCCGTGACCAGGTGTGCTACGATTAGTAGCCCATGCTCATTGCCGTTATAAATGCCAGAGAGATGTATTAGGCATGTTCTGACAAGTCCAGGGAAGTGAATGGTTTATAGGGTATTTGTACAAAACAAGGAAATCCGTACACTTTGTATATATAATCCAACACGATATTTAAATTCTGTGCGTTTTGCGAAACGCTGTAATATATTGTTCAATCTGAGGTCATATCCATGAAACTAAAAAACACATATTTGGGCATTATTGCTCTATTGTTTGCTTTTGAAGCAAGTGCAGCCACTATCTGGGATGTTTCTCTGTGGGGGAAACGGCGTGCCTTTACCGAGAATGTAGAAAAATTAGCTGAGTTGGTCAAGCAAAAAACCAATGGTGAATTTCTATTAAAAATTTCTTACGGTGGTTTGTCTAAGCCGAAAGAAAATTTAGATGGTATTGCAATTGGTGCCTTTCCGATGGCTCAATTTTGTTCATTCTACCATGCTAAGAAAAATCCGAGTATAACTGTCACAGAGCTGCCGTTTGCTAAAAATGTATCTCTAAAGCAGTTGAGCAAAATCACACAGAAGGTTTTAGAGCATCCAACTGTTAAGAAGGATTTAGCCCGCTGGAATGCAACGCTACTCATGCCTACACCGTTGCCTCAGTATAATATTGTTTCTAAGAGCGAGGAGTTAAAAAATCTTTCTGATTTCAAAGGGTTGCGTATACGTGGACCAGGTGGCATTATGGGCGTGTTAGGAAAATTAGGTGCGGTTAAAACTGGCGTTCCATTTACTGAGGTACGTCAAGCCATGGATTCTGGTTTAATTGATGCAGCCTCTTTTGCACCGCACGCGCATTTGGCGACTAAGTCTTATCAGGCAGGAAAGTGGGCAACTACTAATCTGAATTTGGGTACAGCCAACTGTCCTGTGGTGGTTAACACAGATGCGCTTAATGCGTTGAAACCAGCACATCGAAGAGCTTTATTAGACTCTGTAGATGAGGCTTTGGATTATTATGTCAATCATTATGAGTCTAAAACGACTGGAGCATACGAAAAAGCGATTGATAAATCTGGTGTTAAGCGCGTAACTTTCACAAAACACCAAACAGAAGAGCTTGACAAATTGGCAGAATCTGTTCGTTCAGAGTGGGTTAAAAAATATGCCAAGTCATTTGACTCTCAAGCATTGTTTGATTACACGGAAAAACTATTCCGCAGTGCGCAATAAAACGCCAATTATTGGATAGTGTTATAAGTTCGCTATTGATCTGTTATATGAGGTAGTATCGAATTTTTTACAGTGAATAGTCTTGATAGATGGCTCTATGTGATAGAGCGTATGCTAGCGTTTGTTGGTGGTGCCACCATTTTTTTGTTGGTGCTATTAACTGGCGTAAATGTACTTGGACGTTGGCTTTTTAGTTTGCCAGTTGACGGCTATGTAGATTGGGTCGAGCAGGCAATGGCATTCATTGCTTTTCTCGGCCTGGCTTATACGCAGCGCATGGATGGGCATATTCGTATGGACTTGGTTATCCGCCATTTTCGCCCAAGAGTACTCTGGTTTGCAGAGATTATCAGTACAACCTTGATGCTGGTTATCAGTTTGATGATCACTTATGGTGCCAGCCTACACTTTTGGCGCGCTTATCAAATTGGCGATTCTTCTTTAGATATTGAACTGCCTACGTGGCCTGCTAAATTAGTGATCCCATTTGCATTGACGGTATTGTCCTTACGGCTTATACTGCAGTTAATTGATTTCTTTTGTGCGTGGAAAAATAATCGGGCTCCTACGCTAAAAGCCTCCGATTTTGACGCAATGACTGAGACAAAACATGTTGAGTAATGGTATGTGTATATGGCACAGTGGTTGAGTAGTTTCAGTGCCTTAGAAATTGGCATAACCATTAGCTTGTTGTTGCTGGGATTTGTTATTGTTGGTATGCGGGTTGCCTTTGCCGCTGCTATTGCAGGATTTTTAGGTTTGCTATGGATTTTTGCTGCGCGCGTAGGGTTTGAGAAAGGACTGCTAATAGCTATACAAACAGCAGGATTAGTTCCCCATTCTAAAACGGCATCCTTTGCACTATCCTTAATCCCAATTTTCATTTTAATTGGCTTTCTTGCCTTTCATGCTGGGCTGACTAAAGCACTCTTTCACGCTGCTAAAAATTGGTTGGGGTCACTACCTGGTGGGATGGCGTTAGCAACGATATTTTCTACCGCTGGTTTTGCGGCAGTTTCTGGGGCATCAGTGGCTACCGCAGCGGTATTTGCACGTATTGCGCTGCCTGAAATGGTAAAGATGGGGTACAAAAAACATTTTGCTGCTGGTGTCGTAGCAGCTGGTGGTACCTTAGCCACTTTGATTCCACCATCAGCTATTTTAGTTATTTACGCTGTCATTGTTGAGCAGGATGTGGGGGCATTACTTATGGCAGGCTTTCTACCTGGACTATTCTCAGCCATACTGTATGGTGGGATGGTCATCGGTATGGCGATGCTAAACCCTAGTTTAGGTCCACCAGCTGCCCCAGTTTCATGGAAAGAAAAATGGGCTTCCTTACCACCTACCTTCCCGATATTTGGTGTGGTCGGTGCTATTATGATTTGTATTTATGGGGGGGTAGGTACTCCCACAGAAGCTGGTTCATTAGGGGCGTTGATTATTTTTTCTACTGCGATGCTATACGGTTTGAAGTGGCATACTTTTAAGGATACGTTATTAGAAACGGCAAAGTTTACAGTGATGATTTTTACGATTATTTGGGGAGTGCTCATCTATGTTCGGTTTTTGGGTTTTGCAGGCTTGCCCGATGCGTTTGCTCAATGGATAGGCTCGTTAGAGCATAGCCCTTATATTACCTTGATTCTTATTCTGGCAGCATTTGCTATTTTAGGCATGTTTATGGACGCTATCGGTATGTTATTGCTCACATTACCTGTTGTATATCCTGCCGTCATAGTGCTTAATGGTGGAGAGGGTGTGAGCGCCGCTGAGTCAGCTTTTGGGGTATCTGAAGTGGGTTGTGCGGTTTGGTTTGGCATTTTAGCGGTGAAGATGGCGGAGTTGTGCTTAATTACACCGCCCATTGGGTTGAACTGCTTTGTGGTATCAGGCGTTAGTGGCTATAGTGTGCAGCAGGTATTTCGTGGTTGCGTTCCTTTTTTTGTTGTAGACGTGCTGACCATTTTAGCGTTATTGTTTTTCCCACAAATCGTACTGTGGTTGCCGATGCAAATTGGTCTGGTGTACTAAGCATGTCCATTGCATAGTGATGCCACTGATGTTGAATAAAGCTTGGTGGGCAGTGATAGAATAGCGGCTTATGCGTTTAGTTATCTTTTATGGTTTACAGGTGTTTTTGACTGTAGTGTTTGGCATAATCGCAGTTGTTATCATGCCGCTTTCTGTGCGTTTCCGACAGAAAGTGATGCGATACTGGACTGTTGCAATTTTATGGCTATTGCGTGTATTGTGTGGCTTAGACTATCAGGTTAAGGGGTTAGAGCACATAGATAAAGATCAGCCTGTTGTGATAGTTTCTGCACATCAGTCTGCATGGGAAACATTGGCGTTGCAAGCACTATTCCCACACGCCTCTTTTGTTCTCAAGCGAGAGTTGCTGTGGATTCCTTTTTTCGGTTTTGGTATGGCAGCGTGTAGTCCGATTGCTATTCGGCGTGAATCACCGAAGGCAGCGCTTAAGCGTTTGCTTTCTATGGGTTTAGAGCGTATACATCAGGGAGGCATGGTGGTTATTTATCCAGAGGGTACGCGTAAGCCAGTACATATGCCAGGAAAATTTAGTATTGGTGCTGCATTGTTAGCTCAGAAAGCACAAGTACCACTACTGCCTATTGCTCATAATTCAGGCCATTTTTGGCGGCGACAATCAATCTGGAAAAAGCCTGGTTGTATACAGATGGTGATTGGCGAACTCATATATCCTAAGGATTTTAATAATGATGCAAGGGCTATGAATATGGCTGCAGAAAAATGGGTGCATGATCAGGTACGCTTGCTTAATAATTAAGGAAAAATATATGTTTCAGGCTGTTTTTGTTATCGCTTTATTGTCTCGGTTTGGCATATTATTTTACTTATCGTGGCGTCAAGAACGCTGTGTTATATCGCATAGAGATACGGTTCCACAAGATTTTGCGCAACAGTTGAGCTTAGAGCAACATCAGAAGGCAGCCGACTATACAGTCGCTAAACAGCGTTTTACCCGATTAGCACTTGCAGTTGAGGCAGCTGTATTAACATTGTGGCTATTGGCAGGTGGATTAGGATGGCTTGATGCTTGGGTGCAGCAGTTATTAGGTCATTTTGTATGGTGGCATGGTATTGTGGTTATCGGTGTGTTTTCTGTAATCAATAGTATATTAGATTTGCCTATGACTTTGTATCAGACATTTGTCTTGGAAGAGCGTTTTGGCTTTAACAGAACGAGCGTGAAGACTTTTCTTACAGATATGTTAAAGGGGTTGCTATTGGGTACTGTGTTAGGTGGTGGCGTTCTCGGTGTGATTTTATGGCTTATGCACATTTTTGCTACGGGTTTATGGTGGCTATGGGTTTCTCTATTCATCGTGCTGTTTCAGTTGACCATGGTAGTAGTCTATCCACGGTATTTAGCGCCTATTTTTAATACATTCACGGTTCTTGATGATACTACAGTTCGTGATAAGGTGGAGAGTTTATTGCAACGCTGTGGTTTTTCTGCACAAGCAGTTTATGTTATGGATGGGTCTAAGCGGTCATCACATGGTAATGCGTACTTTACTGGACTGGGAAAACATAAAAGGGTCGTGTTTTTTGACACATTGATGGAGCAGTTAACGCCTAATCAAATTGAAGCTGTATTGGCACACGAGTTAGGGCATTATGCTTTAGGGCATATCCCCAAGTTATTGCTTGTTAATGCGCTCAAAATTGTGATAGGTTTGGGAGTGTTAGCTGTTCTGTTGGAAGCACCATGGTTTTTCAGTGAATTTGGGGTAGAAATGAGCCATCATATGGCTTTACTCCTATTTATGCTGGTTTTGCCTATTTTTACTGCTTTTCTTTCCCCCTTGTTTAACATTCTTTCACGTAAACACGAATTTGAGGCAGATCGTTACGCTGCTGAGTATAGTGAGGCAGATGAGTTGATTAATGCATTGCTGGCTTTATATCGTGATAATGCAGTGACGCTAACCCCTGATGTACTATATAGCGCGTGGCATGATTCTCATCCGCCAGCGGCGCAGCGTATTGCAGCATTAAGGGTGATATAGGTTGTTATGCAGCAGACCATATTTTGGTATGACTTAGAAACTTTTGGCAGCAACCCAGAAACAGCGCGCATTGCACAAGTGGCTGCGCAGCGCACAACTATGGAGTTAGAGCCACTAGGTGATCCTATTAATATATTAGTTCGGCTATCCGATGACTGGCTAGCAGATCCCGTTTCTTGCGTTATACATGGCATATCGCCCCAGCAAGCACAAGCAGAAGGTGTGAGCGAGTTAGAGGCTTTACAGCGTTTACACAGTGAGTGGTTAAAGCCTGGAACAATTGTTGCAGGGTATAACAGTAGTCATTTTGATGACATTGTCGTGCGATTCAGCAATTACCGCAATCTCATGCCTCCATATACTATCGGTGCACATTGCAACAATATGCGTTTGGATTTGTTAAAAGTTGTGCGCTTAGTATATGGTACACGGCCTCAGGGCATTGAATGGCCAGCGAGTCAGGATGAGAATCAGGGGTATGTTTCTTTGAAGTTAGAGGAGTTGTCGCGGAATAATGGCATTGAACATAGCCATGCGCATGATGCACTGTCAGATGTGACTGCTTCTATCGGTTTAGCGCGGTTGATACAGGAAAAACATCCTAAACTGTGGGATTATTGTATGGAAAATACGGCTGAACCAGTTATGCGAAATCGTATCGGTATAGAGTATAACGCAATACGGAATGCACAGCCACTATTGGTGTCTAGTGGTAATGCTAAAGCACATTGGAGGCGCTGTTTTTTAGTATTACCATTAGCTCTGCACTCTCAGCGAAATAAAGAGGTGATTGGGTGGCACTTGCGGCAGGATCCTTTTATATTAGATAATTTAAGCCTAGAGGATATCC
This sequence comes from Gammaproteobacteria bacterium, assembly GCA_965219665.1. Lineage (GTDB taxonomy): Bacteria > Pseudomonadota > Gammaproteobacteria > CAKMZV01 > CAKMZV01 > CBDCOD01. The sequence continues at coordinate 130,344 of CBDCOD010000025.1, forward strand.
ATGAGCGACTATTTAGCAAGCAGTCTGGTTTAGAGAAAAAAGGGTTACAGCGGATTGAGGCGCCTACGATTAAACTCAATCAATCGCCAATGTTCATGCCCGCATGGTCAACCATAGAGCATCCAGGCATGGCGGATTGGCTTAGTGTGGATTTAGAGGCCGTTTACGCTTATATGGAGGCATGGGAAGAACATGGGCATAAATGGTTGCCCAAGTTACTGAGTGCGTTTGAGATTGGCGGAGATTTTCCAGAGCCAGAGGATGTTGATGAGCAACTGTATCAAGGTTTTATTCCTAATATAGATAGGCAGCTGGCAGATAGAGAGGTGCAGCAAGGTTTTTCAGAAAGCATGCCCGCTTTTCAAGATAAGCGCATGCAGAGAATTTGGGCAAGATGTCGTGCGCGTAATGCCTTTGAGGTTTTAAGTGAAAAGGAGCAAGCACAATGGAGTGTATTTGTGCGCAAGCAACTGCAGAGCAGGACAGATAAGCGGTTGCACTGGGATGACTTTGAATTGCATTGTGAGCAGGCTTTAGAGCGAAACGCTAGCGCAGCGGCTATGATTGCGCAATTACGGAATTATAAAGAGCAGCTGTCCCAGCGTTATGACATACGGACGTAGAGCCGCACGGTTTTTAATTATTGGATTGTTTTTGTTGTGGCTGGTAGGCTGCTCCGTTTCACCCAATCAATCCGCTCTTTCTCCCAAGAGTCATGCTGTGCAAATTAGTGAAGATAAGGCTTTTTTGGGAGTTGGTCATCGTGTGGTGGATGTATCACATTTAACAGATGGTCGCATTAAAAAAGCATATCAAATTACAGTTGTTATCCCAGATTCAGCAGCATATAAAGCAGGTATTCAGCAAGGAGATTACATTTTATCCTTTGATGAAAATGTATTAGATGGCATCAGTTCTGCTAAGCAAAACACTGCGTTAAGGGCGTATTTGAGTGATTACAAATCAGTAGGTGCTTCAATTGTGCTTTCATTGGCACGTTTAGAGTCAAAAATGAGAGCAGACGGTCAGTCTATTGAGAGCGATTTAGATGAACTACAGAGTGTTGTGCACCATCCAGGAATCAATACAGAGCAGCTCATTCATGTTGAACACACAGTTAATTTTTTTGAAACCATCGCTGTTTTAGGGCAGCGTAGTACACGTCTATTGGAAGAATTACCCATACCAGAAACACTCCTATTCCATAATCAGATAGTAGAGGATTCGTGGGGAGAGTTGGCGTGGAAGGTGGCGCAGTATCGACAAGCAGCACATCCTTGGTATGATCTTAAACGGCGTTTTGCACAAGACGCATTGTGGCAAGGACAGAGCACTAACTGGTGTCGTCATGATGTGTTTCAGTATATGCGGTTACGTCCTAAGCATTTTGTACATACAGCGCATTTTATTGCGCAGGAGAGTTCCAAACAGTCGCTATTAGATTTAGGGCATGCTTGGCTTTTTGATGAGAAAATTCCTACAGAATTTGTGAGCTGGAATGCAGGCTCTATAGAGGAATTACTACAGTTGTTAGAGCATCAGCTGAATAAAGCAGAGCGACATCGAAAGCATGCTTTTGCTGCATTAAGTGGTGATGAGCAAATTGAGTTACTCCAATTAAGCCAGAAGGTACAGCAGCGTTTTATAGGTAGTTTCTATATCAATCTTGGTAAGGGTAACGCACAGCAGATAGATGAGGAAAATATGCGGTTTTTTGAGTTGGTCAATCAGGTGAACGCCAGTGCATTATGGCAGGCAGCGCAGACTGTTGAGGCCTTTCAGAGTGCATCGCTTATGACAAGGGTACAGCAGTTGATAGAGGAGGATACTGTTTTTCCTATTGTGCGTGAAACATCAAATGGACGAATTATCATTAGCGGTACAGATAGTAACCAGCATAGGCAGTCAGCGGCAGTGCATATTGACTTGGGAGGAAATGACACCTATTACGGAGTGAATCAAGCTCAGGGGCGTATTGCGGTGCTTATTGATATGGAGGGTGATGATACTTATGCTGCTACAAGTGCCTTTAGTCAAGGCGCAGCATTAATGGGCGTCTCGTTACTGGTGGACAAGCAAGGTGATGATACGTATATTGGGCGCGACTTTGCACAAGGTGCTGCATGGATAGGGGTCGGACAACTCATTGATGAGGCAGGTAATGATCGCTATCATATGATGCATTATGGGCAAGGAGTTGGCTTTTGGGGTATGAGTGTATTAGCTGACAAACAGGGTGATGACATCTATCAAGGTGCATTATATGCCCAAGGTGTGGGTGGTACTTGCGGGCTGGGCTTGTTGCGTGATTCAGCAGGGAATGACCGTTATCAAGCAGGGCAATCTAAACCGTCTTCCTATGGTGTTGAGGGACATTTTCAGGCTGCCTCGCAAGGTATAGGAATCGGCTTTAGAGGCTATGCGCGTGGTGGTATTGGGATGTTATTAGATGGTGCAGGAGACGATTATTATCAAGCAGATAATTTTAGTATGGGTGTTGGCTATTTTTTTGGTTTGGGTCTTATACATGATAAGCAGGGCAATGATATCTATAAGGCATCACGTTATGGCATTGGTGCATCGGCACATTCTGCTATCGGTGTGGTATTAGATGATGAAGGGGACGATGATTATAGCGGGGGGCATATTGCTTTAATGGGAGCAGCATGGGACTTGGGTATGAGTTTGTTGCATGATAAGCAAGGCAATGATCGGTACGGCTATTTTCCCAATGGATTTAATATAGGCAGTGCTGCACATAATGGTTTTTCATTACAAATAGATGAGCAGGGTAATGACCGGTACGTTATTGTGAACGAAGATCAGGTGCATAGGAACGACTACCATGGTGGCTGGAGTATGGGGTTTCGATTTGACGTAGGTGGAGAGGATGTATATGATTTCAAGGGAGCTAATAATCAGTTTCAGCAGTCTGGGAAATATGGATTTTCTATTGATTGGCATAGTATGTTGCCGCGTGATAAATCACTTAAAGAATTGCTAAGCAGGATAGAAAGGAGTGCTTTAGATGATTGATGTTATTCTACATTGCCCGAAAATTCCTAGCAATACGGGTGCAATTATTCGCCTATGTGCGAATACCATGGCACGCTTACATTTGATTAAGCCACTTGCTTTTAGTCTAGAGGATAAAAAATTGAGGCGCGCTGGCTTAGATTATCATGAGTTTGCACAAATTGCTGTGCACGACAGTTGGGAGGCGTGCAGAGTTACTTTAGGTGACGTGCCTGTATTTGCTTTCACTACTAAGGCACAGCAGCACTACCACCGTGTGCAATATAGCGCACAGTGTGGTCTGCTATTTGGTTCAGAAACAAGTGGTTTGCCTGATGATATTTTAGGTCAGTTTGATCATGAGCATTTATGTCGCTTGCCCATGCGCCCACAAAGCCGTAGTCTCAATCTTGCAAATACAGTTAGTGTGGCAGTCTATGAAGCATGGCAACAGCAGGGATTTAGTGGTGCCGTCTAAATACAAAGCATATTTTTTTGATTTAGATGGTACGCTATTAGATAGTGCGCCTGAATTGGTACGAGCTGCGCAGTATGCTGCCCGGCAGTTTAATGCTTCCGTGTTGCCTGAAAGCGTGCTACGTAGTAGTGTATCCAATGGTGCAAGGGCGCTATTGCGCAGGATGCTCCCTGAGGACAAAATTGAAGAAGCGCACCCTGTCATGTTAGCTCATTATGTGGAATCTGGCATGCATAAGAGCCGGCTATTTGATGCGCTTGAAACCCTATTGCTTACTTTGCAGCAGAAACCTGTCGTGTGGGGAATTATGACGAATAAGCCACGCTATCTCTCTGAGCCACTATTACAATCCATCCTGCCATGGTGGAATCAGTCTACATTGTACTGTGCAGATGATTTTGAGCGTAGCAAGCCGCACCCCGATCCACTGCTGCACATTGCTGAAACGCTATCTATTGCGCCTACGTCAGCATGCTATATTGGCGATCATATAAAAGATATCCATAGTGCGAATGCTGCCAACTGGCACTCCATTGGTGCCCGATGGGGCTATCATGATGATGAGCCACAACTTTGGCAATGTCGGCATCTCTTTGACACACCGACACAATTGTGTAACTGGATTTATGGGCAGTTACATTAAGCTCCTCGCCATTTAGAAACTGTTTGGTATCCTAAAATATAGGTAAATTGATCAGTTGCTGTTGGGGAGTTATATGTGAATGATGTGCGTTATCAAATAATTTCAGTGATTGCTTCACAGATTAATCTGGCTATAGTAGTGCAGTCTTGTTCGCTGAAAGTCAGTGGTAGTCTCATATCAAAGAGTGTTGCCATTATCTGGTCGGTGTGAGGTAATTTTTGACGGCGCATATAGTGCCAGTGGTGGTGTGAAGAAGTAAAGCCAGTCGGCTCAGCCCTGCCGAACCATTTGAGGTCTATGCCACGATTAGCTGCAGCTGCTAGAAAAGCTTGGCATTGATTGGTAGTTAATGTGTTTAGCCTAAATTGGATAGAGGAACCTACATGGGTCTCAGCCAGAGGACGTTGAATGGTAGTGATGTGCGCGTGTTTCTTTAAGCCATGCTCTACGAGTTGATAACACTTATTCCAGCGTGCAATGTTGCCCTCTAAAAGTTTGAGTTGTGGGCGCAAAATAGCAGCGCGCAGATTATCCATACGGCACGACAGGTTGGGCGTAGTATAACGCACGTCACCAAAATGATTTTCGGGAGGCTTTGCACTGTGACGTGCATAGAGCATATAGCTACCTGATAGCAAGATGGCACGTGCAGCAATATCAGCATCATCAGTAGTTAATAAGCCACCTTCCCCCGTGTTTAAGTGTTTATAGCTTTGGGTAGAAAAACAGGCCACTTTGCCAAAATTCCCTGAGCGTTTGCCATTCCATAATGCGCCCATAGTATGGGCACAGTCTTCTATAACTATAATTTCGCTTTCATTACAAAGGGACATCAGTTGCTGCATGTCGCATAAGTGCCCACGCATATGTGATAGTAGTAGGTATTTTGCTTTTGAAGTGTCTATTTTGCGTTTGAGATCTTCTAGGTCAAGGCGTAGGGTGCTATCAACCTCTACCAGCATTGCTCGGGCATTGAGGGCGGCAATAGCACCAGGCACTGGAGCCAATGTAAAAGCGTTGGTTAGCACCGTATCGCCAGCGGCTACACCACAGGCACGCAGGGCGATTTGTAGCGCCTGCCCGCCTGAAGTGAGCGCAAGGCAATAAGCGCTCCCTTGCCAATTACTATATTCTTGCTCAAGCAGTGCTACCTCGCTGCTTTCATCGTACAACTGATTATAGCGGTGCAGTCGTCCACTGCGCAGTACTGCCACTGCCGCATCAATTGCCTCTTCTGGAATGGCTTCTTGCTGTGTGAAAGAACCAGTGAATTTCTCTGTCATCATGTATTACTATTGGTTATTATGTGCTTAGCATCGCTTGTGTGATTGCGTAAAAACTTAAGTATTCAGATTGATTTTAACACATGCGTAGTTCTATTTATGTCATTGCATGTTAAAGAATCGGACTCTAAAAAAACATGGTAACCATGAAAGAGGGTTTTTATGAATTGCTTGTCAGTGATGGTGTCATTGATACAATGTCCTATGATATGCGCCTTTCTGACATTAGCCTTAGGGGATAATAGCCTGCTGCATAGTACATGCGCATAGAATGGTCGTACTGTTTAAATATTGTGTGAATTATTAGAAGGTGGTAGATGAAAGTCCCAAGTTATCCTAAAAAAGGGGATTTGCTCAAGGGCAAAAATATTGTGATTACAGGCGCAACGTCTGGCATTGGTAAAGCAGTTGCGTTAGCATGTTCCCAGCATGGAGCACAACTGGTACTGCTAGGTCGCAATAGCCGCAAATTAGAGGCAGTTGCAGATGAGATAGAAGCGCAGTGTGAAGAGGCACAAATACACTTATATCCGTTGAACTTGGAGACAGCGAAGGACACAGACTATCAAGATGCGGTAGGGGTGTTAGAGCAACATTTTAACACGCTACATGGTTTGGTGCATAATGCGGCTGCCTTGGGGAATTTAAGCCCATTGAGACACTATAATTTAGTGCAATGGTATAAGGTAATGCAGACTAATCTAAATGCTCCAATTATGCTTACACAAGCGTGCTTGCCTTTATTGGAAAAGAGTGGCGCCACTTCAGTAATTTTTACCACCTCAGGTGTTGCTCAAAAGGCAACTCCTTATTGGGGGGCTTATGGTGTGAGTAAATGTGCGCATGAATATTGTATGCGCTTGTTGGCAGCTGAGTATGATCATACTGACTTACGCAGCAATGCTATATCTCCAGGGGCAGTGGCTACTGGTATGCGTGCCCGTGCCTTTCCTGCCGAAAACCCGAATACTCTGGTAAAGCCTGAGCAGATAGTTGATGCATGGCTATATTTGCTTAGTGATGAGAGCATTGGTGTTAGCGGGCAGGTCATTCAAGCACAGCCTGCCTAAGTTTGCCTGTTAATGCAGCATTCTCTATTTTGGATTGGTGTGTTGTTAACGCAACTTTCAGGGTTATGTGCTGCACTTTTTTTTATTCTATTTCAATCGGCAGTTTCTGGTATAAATCCACTCATAGCTGTACTTGTTTTGTTTTCATTCGCCGCAGTATTTTCTGTAGTGTTTGCCTCTGTAAGGAGAAAAAAGCCGTGGCTTAAAAAATGGGATAAGCGTGCGTGGCTGATGCTATTAGGTCTGGCAATTGCGGCACCAGTTGGTAATGTAACGATGGCTATATCGTTGAGCAGCACGCTGGCAAGTAATGTGCATCTTTTTCAACGTACTGAAACCATTTTTGCGGTATTGATAGGCATATTGGTCTTTTCTGAAAAAGGTATAACTGTTTTAGTGGGTGCTACGCTACTATTTATCATAGGTATTGTAACGCTCAATAGTGATAGCACTGCCTCTATTACGATGATATCAGTGCTTGCAGGCTTATTATCCGGGCTAAGCTTTGCCACCATGCAAGCATTTATCGCAAAATTACTGCCATATGCTTCTGCTAATTTTATCAATGCCCTGCGTTTGATAGCTTCTGTGATGGCACTTTTGTTGATTATGCCAAATGTAACTTCCCAGATTGTTCAATTGCCTATTGAAGTCTTTTTTGTTCTTGCACTGTGTGGATTAATAGGACCGGTCGTTGGGCGTATTTTGTACACGTATGCAACTCGCAATATCGGCATTGCACGTGCTGCCTTATTTGGTTCAACCAGTCCTATATTTACTCTAATTTTGCAAACTATAGTGTATGGTAATCAGGTGAGTATTCATCAAATAGTTGGCTCAATTATTTTACTTGTAGCAGTAACACTGCCTTTTATTGTGCGCTTATAAAAGTAGGGTAGCGCGGTTTCCCACTGGCAAACTCTCCTTTGTATTTATAAGATACGGTTGAGCCAATTGCGGGGGGGTTAATACGCTGGTGTTTTTTAAAGCCTACACTGAGTTTGAAGTCACCATGCTGGGCACTTCGTACACTCAGTGAACCCATTATCCCTTCATAGCGCCCTTTTCCTGGATGATGAGCAGTAACAGTAGCCGTACTGGTCTGAGGGATGGTGCTTGCGCTATCTGCTGCTGAAGCGGGGGCAATGGTAAGTAGTGCCAGTATTATGGCAAAAACCCAAGACTGGGCAAATAATTTTAAGTGTATCATAGTAGTCTCCTAGATAGATAATGAAAAACACTATGATACACAACCATATCCGACAAGGTTGTATGCTAAGATGCAATATTGTGGATGAGAGGTTTATTCAAGCAATTGCTCTAATTGGTTAGAGCGGGATCCTTTTACTAATATAGTGCATGTATGTTGGCATTGCTGTTGAAAAGCCCTTTTTAGGGAAGCGATGGTGTCAAAATGGCGTGCAGTGCCGCCGTTTTGCTTAAAAAAATGGTGCGCTGCTATGCTCATCTCTCCAATGGTCCATAGATTTTTAACACCACATTTTAGAGCGTGTAGAGCTACTTCTTGATGTAGCACTGCACTGCTATGTCCTAATTCTGCCATATCCCCCATGATGACCATACAATGCCCTATCTTCTTTTCCATTAAGCTATTTATCCCTGCCTTGAATGACGCAGGGTTGGCGTTATAGCAGTCATCTAATATCCATGCTTGCCCACATTGTAGCCATTGCATGCGGTGAGTGTTTTCAATTTGTTTTTGTAGACCTTGGATACAGGTTTGTAGTGTTACACCGCATAGCAGGGCGGCAGTGGTCGAGAGCGCAGCATTATATGCACTGTGTTCTCCGCTGATAGGCAGTTCTACCTCTATAATTTGATTGCGGTGGGAGAGGATGGTTTTGCCATGCTCATACCCCCATTGTAAGAAACTGTCGCATTGTTGTTTCAATGGTGCAACCGTGTATATTGGGGCATTACTTTGCTGTTCCCACTGCCCAAGCCATGGACTGTTTTTATCAATAATAGCAGCACCATTAGTTGGTAGTTGAGCAAGCAGCTCTCCTTTTGTTTGTACAATGCATTCTTGGCTACCAAAAATACCTAAATGTGCGCTTTGCGCATTGCTCAAAATTCCAATATGGGGTTTGACCAATTTGGCAAGATAGTCAATATCACCAGGCTGGCGCGCACCCATTTCAATCACGATATGGCTTTCTCCCTGCCAGTTGAGTAAACTTTTGGGGACGCCGATTTCATTATTAAAATTACCTGGGTTAGCTAAAGTGGCATATTGTTCATTGAGTATGTTGTATAAAAATTCCTTAATGGTGGTTTTACCATTGCTACCTGTTATGCCAATGCGTTTGGTGTGTGTGGCTTGGCTATGGAAGTAGGCAGCACTGATAGCCCCAAATGCAGCAGTAGTATCCTCTACAGGTATAGTGGGTATTGAGGTGTTTTTTTTCTGAGAAACAATTGCGGCAGCAGCCCCTTTATTAACTGCTTGTTGTAGGTAGTCGTGACCGTTATGCCGCTCTCCCTTTAGAGCAACAAATAGGCTGCCGGCTTGTAACGAACGCGTATCAGTTTGTATAGCGGAAAAGTAGGATGGACATGAAGAGAGGTCTGCTAAAGGATATAATTTGGATAGCGTTTCTCTCGGTAAGAGTAGTCCCTGCATGTATGTAATGTTTTAGGGGAAGCAGTTAATTCAGTATAACCCAGCCTCTGTTTTCTAAGCATTTTCGGGCAATGAGGTTCTTTTGTGTGTGGGCTCCACCAGCACCACCTAATGCGCCAAGCACACCACCAGCAGCAGCGCCTCGTCCTGCGCCTCTTGCTCCATCGCTAACCCCTCCGATTACTGCGCCAACTGCCGCACCTGTCAATGTGCCCTCAGCAATCTCCCCTGAAGTATCAACCTGATCAGCAAGTGCTTCACATTCTGAAATATCTTGCTCAAAAATTAAGCGCTCGCTGGGGGAAACATCCACAATATACTTGGGTGTGTTAGAGCAGGCTGATAATAGTATTATAGTTAGAGTGCATAAAGCAGTAATTGTGATGCGCATAAGATAACCCCTATATAGAAAAAAATATACTTGCGTAATGGTTAAAGCTTTAATTATAGAAGGTTGAGGGTGCTATGTGCAATATTCTACGCAGATTTGTACTTCCTCCGGACTGCCCAGAATAACGGGTACGCGCTGATGGATGGCATGCGGTTCAATATCGAGAATACGCTGCTTCGTATCGGTTGATAGCCCACCTGCTTGCTCTATAAGAAAACTCATTGGAGAAGCTTCATAGATTAAGCGTAATTTACCTGCTTTTTCAGGGTTGCGACTGTCCCATGGATACATAAAGATGCCTCCACGCACTAAAATACGGTGAACGTCAGCAACCATTGAAGCGACCCAGCGCATGTTGTAGCGTTTGTTAGCCTTTTCCGTTTCGCCAGCAATACAAGCGTCGATATAGTTGCGTATGCCACTAGACCAGAAACGGTAGTTAGACATGTTGATAGCAAATTCAGCAGTTTGCTCCGTCACTCTGACAAATTCTTGGATGAGAACGAATTCACCTAATGTGCAATCCAGCCCGTAAAAATGTACACCAGTACCAATGGTTAGAACGAGGATAGTAGAGGTTCCATAGAGGACATACCCAGCAGCAACTTGTTGGCTTCCAGTCTTTAAAAAGGCTGTGTCTAAGGACTCTCCTGCTGTGTAGGGAAGGATAGAAAAGATAGTACCAATTGAAATATTAACATTGATATTGGAAGACCCATCTAATGGGTCAAATGCAGCGATATATTTACCAGTATCGTGCGCTGCTACTGGTCTGTCTTCCTCTTCTGAGGCAATGCCAGCAATTTGTGAGCAGGATAGTAGATCCTTTTTAAGAATGTCATTAGAAAGCACATCTAATTTTTGCTGAATTTCTCCTTGCACATTAGTAGATTCAGCAGAACCGATAACGTTAGCAAACGCTCCTAAGTTCACTTTCCAGGCAATTTTTTTACAGGAGCAGGTCGTTACGCGCAGCACTTCAACTAGTTCCGGTGCACACTGCTGTTGCTTTAAGTGGTCAAATAAAAGTGTATTCATTAGGCAATTCAATTGAAGGTTGTTATTATTTTAAATTGTATTATGAGATGTCTTGGCGATTATAGAGCATTCTTGAACGGTTCCCCACGGAAACAATTAGCCCAATAATAATGATTGGCATAAGCAGCCACAGCCAATAGTTTCCATATCGTGAAAAGGGAGTAGACCCAGAATATAGCGGAAGTGGTGCATTAAGTGCTGCGCGTGTGTTTGCAGGTAATTGATGTAGGATTCGCCCATCGTTATCAATAATGGCAGTGAGTCCATTATTGGTTGATCTGGCAATAGCACGACCGCTTTCTAATGCTCTAATTTGCCCCATTTGTAGGAGTTGATGCGCCTCATTGGTGCCACTAAACCATGCTTCATTGCTGATATTGATAACTGCTTGAGCTTGTGGCAGTGCAGGGGCAATTGAATTCCAAAAAGCCAACTCATAGCAAATATTAAATGCTATAGGTATGTCATTTTTCAGTATAAAATTTTCAGGTATCGGATTGCCTTTTGAGAAATTTGCAAACTCTAATCCCCAAGCCCGAGGCAGGTAAGAAAATACAGAAGATAGGGGCACATATTCTGCAAAAGGTACGATGCGTCGTTTGGTATAAAAGCAGTCTCCTCCAAAGGTGCAAACGCTGTTGCCGTATGTTGTCTTATTCCCGCTGATAGCACCGCTTAGGATAGGTACATTATTGTTTTTCGTAAGTTCAGCGGCAGCTTGCTTGAGCCAGTTTGGAGTATATTGCCAGTAGTTTGCTACTGCAGTTTCAGGCCATATGATGAGGTCTGTTTTGGTAGCATTTTGCTCACTCAGAGACAGGAGCGTTCGTAGACTGGGATAGAACTGCTCAATTTTCCATTTTTCTGCTTGCTTGATGTTAGGTTGTACTAAAGTAACATTGATTGAACCTTCTGATTTTATAGTACCACTAGGTTGAATGAAGGTTATGCTGATTATAAGTGCAATGGCGCATACCAAGGGGGCAGGTTGATTCATCTTTTTAAGCCATGCTGCAAGCCAGAAGGCGCTAATAAAAATAGTCCATGAAGCGCCGTATACGCCAAGCCATGGAATGATTTTTGATAGAGCAGTATCTGCGCTAATATACCCTAGAGTGAGCCATGGAAAACCATCAATGACTGTGCCTTTAAGCCATTCAAAAATTAACCACACACTGCTGATGGTAACAGAGGCAGCAAACCATTTCAGGTGATATAAATGCCATGCGACTATCGCGGCAGCAGCACTATAGAGGGCAAGGTAGACTGTAAAGCCAAAGGTAAGCAACAGGGCTAAAACAACAGGCAAATCTTTAACTTGCATGCTTGCAAATATCCATATACTGGAGTGGATATGTAGCCCTATGCCCCAACAGAGTGCAATAAGTGCATGTTGCCGCCAAGGCATATTGGGTTGTAATATTAAAAAAAGTATCGTTAAGGCAATAATAGTCGCCAGTGTAAGGTGATCGGGGGCAAACCCTAGCCCTCCTAAGTAACCCAAAAATAAAGCGAGTGCGGCGTATAGGGTATGTATCATGAATCTGGCTGATAATTACAAAGACAGTATTATTGTATTTGAGTTTTTGCATCCCTTATAGACTAAGACTGTATAATTATTTGCATCAGTTAGTGGAGGCTAAATATATTATGGAATATCGGATAGAAAAGGACAGCATGGGAGAGTTGAAAGTTCCTGTTGATGCCTTATGGGGGGCGCAAACACAGCGTGCTATCGAGAATTTTAGTATTGCTAATCGCCCTATGCCACGCGCATTTATTCATGCCTTAGCGATCGTTAAGTTGGCATGTGCACGTGCCAATCATAGTCTGAATCGTTTAGATGAGCGTATGCTGGATTCTATTGAACAGTCAGTGCAAGAGGTGCTAGATGGGCTGCATAACAATCAATTTCCAGTAGATGTGTATCAAACAGGATCAGGCACCAGTTCAAACATGAATATGAATGAAGTGTTAGCCACATTAGCAACACAGAAATTTGGACAGACCGTGCATCCTAATGATCATATTAACATGGGGCAAAGTTCTAATGACACTATCCCTACCACTTTGCAGGTATCTGCTTGTTTAGAGATACAGGAGCATCTACTTCCCGCACTTGCTCATCTCAAACAGGTGGTTGAAGATAAAGGGGAAGCACTCAGAGACATTGTCAAAACGGGGCGCACGCATTTGATGGATGCTATGCCTTTAACCATGAAGCAAGAATTAGATGCTTGGGCGCATCAGCTGGCATTGGCACAGAGTCGTATCAATCATGCACTAACGCGCTTATCTGCTTTACCTCAGGGTGGAACAGCTATTGGTACAGGTATTAACTCACACCCTGAGTTTGCCTCCCGTTTTTGTGCGGCTTTGAGTCAATTAACCCAATTTTCTTTTAAGCCTTCTGATAATCTGTTTACTGGCATATCCAATCAAGATAGTGCATGTGAAATGAGTGGTCAACTTAAAACATTGGCGGTTGCACTCACTAAAATAAGTAATGATTTACGCTGGATGAATAGTGGGCCATTAGCAGGGCTGGGGGAAATTGCATTACCGGCGCTTCAACCAGGTAGCTCTATTATGCCGGGCAAGGTTAATCCGGTTATTCCAGAGGCAACAGCCATGGTTTGTGCGCAAGTTATTGGCAATGATACGGCAATTACTATAGGTGGTCAGAGTGGTAATTTTCAATTGAATGTGATGTTGCCTATCATGGCAGATAGATTGTTAGATAGCATTGCGCTACTGTCAAATGCTATGCGGGCATTGGCAGATAAGGCTATTGCAGGCTTTACAGTTAATAAGCCAGGGCTAGAAAAAGCATTGAGCGCTAACCCTATTTTGGTTACAGCACTCAATAGTGTTATTGGCTATGAGAAGGGTGCAGCAATTGCTAAAAAAGCCTATGCAACAGGCAAGCCCGTTATAGAAGTGGCATTAGCTGAAACTGATTTAGATGAGCAGCAACTGCAACAACTATTAAATCCAGAAAAACTAACCGGACCGCAGCAAGATGACTGACACGATACCAGACAGTACTCAGAACTCAAACAATCTGAATTATTTAGATTTTGAGCAACCCATCTACGCATTAGAAGAAAAAATAAATGAACTCAATAGGTTGGGGAGTTCTTCAGGTATTGAAGTAGCGCGCGAAGCACAAAAGCTGAAGGAGCAAAGCCGTGAGTTAATAAAGCGTACTTTTCGTAACTTGAGTGATTGGGAAATTGTGCGTTTAGCACGCCATCCATTGCGCCCATACACTAAAGATTATATTGAACACGTCTTTACTGACTTTATAGAGTTGCATGGTGATCGATCGTATGCTGATGACCCTGCTATTGTTGGCGGATTAGCGCGTCTGCAAGGGCGTTCAGTCATGGTTATCGGTCATCAAAAAGGGCGCAACACGCAGGACAAAATACGCTGCAATTTTGGCATGCCCAAGCCAGAGGGCTATCGTAAAGCCTTACGGCTGATGTGTCTTGCAGAGCGTTTTAATATACCTATCTTAACCTTTATTGATACACCAGGTGCGTACCCAGGCATTGGTGCAGAGGAGCGCGGGCAAAGCGAAGCCATTGCGGTTAATTTGCGTGAGATGTCTATGTTAAAAGTACCAATTATTTGTACAGTGATTGGCGAAGGGGGATCAGGAGGTGCATTAGCAATTGGGGTTGGCGATCATATTATGATGCTTGAATTTTCTGTTTATTCTGTTATCTCTCCAGAAGGCTGTGCTTCTATTTTATGGAAAAATGCAGATAAGGCAGCTGTTGCTGCAGAGGCATTGGCACTAACTGCCCCTAAACTACTAGAGCAAGAAATTATTGATGAAATCATCCCAGAACCACTGGGTAGTGCACATAGGTCCTGTCAGCAAGCTGCGATGAATATTCAGTCGGCTTTAACGCGCGCCTTGGATAAATTAAGCCACCGTGAACCTTCTGTATTGGCTCAGCGCCGCTTTGACAAGCTGATGGATTATGGGCGTTTTAAGGCCTAATCACTCTCGCGTATTTTTCAAATATTTCAAAAGCGCTTTTGCGCAAATGGAGGCGTTTAACCATCAGGTTCCTCTGTTTGTTGGGTTGAGTGGTGGGGTGGATTCTGCTGTTTTGCTACACAGCCTGCAAAGTTGGTTGCAGCATCAGGGACACCCTAATCCGCTGTGCGCTATCCACGTTAATCATGGACTGCACGCACAAAATAATGCTTTACAGGGAGCGGCTCAAGTGCAATGTGAGACAATGAGATTGCCTTGTATAGTAGAGTCTGTTTGTGTGCAACCACAGCCACGAAAAAGTATTGAACATTTGGCAAGAGTCGCGCGTTATACGGCATTTGCGAAACACTGCTCCGAGAATGCTATATTACTACTTGCGCACCATGGGGCAGATCAAGCAGAAACCTTTTTGATGCATGCGCTACGAGGTGGTGCAGTAGGGGCATTAGGTGCTATGCATCCGATTAGACGCGAGAAAAACTATTGGTTAGTCAGACCTTTATTAGAATGCGCTAAGGAAGATATTATGCACTATGCAGATGAGCAAAAATTATCTTGGGCAGAAGATGCCACCAATGCAGATACCACACTAAGTCGTAATTTCATTCGCCATAAGGTGATGCCACTACTCAAAAAGCATTTTCCCAGTGCAGAATATCAATTAGGGCGCAGTGCTGTTTCTTGTCAGCAGGCACATGCTGAATTGGTAGTGCAGGCACAAACCTGGATTAGGCAGCACTGCATACAAAATATAGCAGATAAAAGATTGCCACTAACAGCGTGGCGCCAACTGTCCTTATCTATGCAAGACACTGTTATACGCCATTGGTTGGCGGCTGACTATGTTAGTAAAGAGAGAATCTATCGTCAAGCGATGTTACGCGCTATGCAACAGGCAGGTAATGACGACTATAAGCGTTTTGATTTGAGGGGAAAAGTGTGCTTTGTTTGGAATAACTGGGCTTTTGTATACAGTAAGGATGCATTAAAAAGCAACCCTTATAACCACTCTAAACAATCTGAAAGCCCCTACTATACCTTAGAAAACAATCCCCCCTTGACACCTAAGCAAAGGAAAGCATTATATGCCGCATTCAAAGCAAAAGGCATCCTACCGTGGTGGCGTCCCACCACTCATTTTGTAGTAGATGAAGAGCATATTCTCATTGGCTAATGACCATATTGAAACATGAATTTCTTGCCTTTATGAAACTGAGAAAATTGAATATAAAGTCATATTTATTGTATATTTGACTGCGCAAAAAACGGCTTAGACTCAATAATTGCTATGAGTCGTTCCTCTAATTGTTTGACATGTAGAGGTTCTAATTTACGATAATCGCCATATATGTGGTACTTGTTTTTTTGAAAATAAAGCCAACCTTTGAGTGTATCTATTTGTGGTTTCCAGCCTTGTATGACAGAGTAAACGCAGTCAGTCAGTATTTGCGTGGACTGTGCTTGCAATACCAGTCCCTCAATGTTATAAAGCGCATCCCCTAATGTTATAACAGGTATGGACAACTCTAATGCTTCTACCCCCATAGTTGAATTAATAGTTACCAGCATACTGGCATCATTGAGTGCTTCACGAGCATTTTTATCCATAAGTAACTCAATATTCGGGTAGTCATCAAGTGCTTGTATTAGGTAGTCTAAGTTATGTTGGGGTGCTTTTGGATGCGGCTTAATTTGTATGACCCAATCCTTAAAGGGGATGTGTTGCGATAATATTTTGGCTTCTGTTATGAAATGCTGTAAGTTCTTAATCCATGGGCTGTGTAACAGAAACTGAGAATCATGTTCTATTTGCATGGGTATTAAAATTTTTTTATTATTCGGATGTGCTTTCTGAGCAGGAAAATTGTCATAACAACTTGCCCATTTTTTATAAAATGATTGAATACGTGGAATACGGCTAGCAGCATTAACACCGTCTGGGTCAATAATAAAATGATCAGGGAAATACCCTGTTTCTAAAAAGGCAACTTTTATATCAATTGATTTTGCAGCTAAGATCATGCTTGCTTGAGTCCAACGATGTCCGTTCCAAACAACTAATAAATCTGCGTGGTTTGTTCTCAGAAAAGTTTTGATTTTTAGACATAAGAAAAGGGTTATAGGGTACCAAATAATCATTTTCAAATTGAGAATAGGCTGTAACAGTGGTGGGATGTTACGTTTAGCAATAAATTCGTGTATACGGTAACGGGTAACTGTCCAAGTATCACTAAAATCACGTATGCGGATTGACGAAATGGTTGAGTATGATTTTTGTGAAAAGGACAGTATGCTTAATCTATGTGATTTATTGAGAAGAGGTAGCAACTGCATCATGTAATCTGTGCGCTGATTAGAAGCACGATAACCCAATACTACAGTATATTTTTTCATAGATGGCTTGAGTGTTTTACTTTGTATAAACGGGGTAAGGCAAACAAGCAAACGCTAATAATGATTAATATAAAATGCCCTCTGTTGTTTATGTCAGAAAGACAAAAAATAATATAGGATTCTATAACTAATAGCACTAAGAATATAAGAGAAATATGATTTGCAAGTGTAGTCCGCTTATAGCGGCTAAGAGCCTGCCATACAGGCAGAGTAAGCATCATGGTAAACAAAATGAACCCGATAAAACCAGTCTCTACCCAGTACATTAAAAAGAGATTATGGGGGTGCCCATAATGCTTAACATCAGGCGATAGCACGCCTGATTGTATTAACATTTCTTGCACATCCCTGTAGCTATTCCATCCTGATCCCAGCCAGAAATTATCTTGAATAGCATAATAGGAAGCCTTTATATACTCAAGTCGTAGTCCTATAGAAGTTGCAACATTCCCATTTTGCCAATGCTTAAAATCCGCTATAGCTTTTAAAATCCGGCTTTCTATAGGCAAATAGTCCCAGTACATCAGCAAGATAGCTATAGAAAATATAGTGATGCCACCTAAAATAACGAGTAATTGCCTATGACCATAATACCATAATAAAATCGCAGAGGTCATTATGCAAGTAATCGGAGCTAACCACCCCCCACGTGAAGCAGAAAATATACTAAGAGTCAGTCCGCTTACAAATGATAATGCTGCTAAAAATTTCCACCATCTCCCGTGTATAGTCAACAGGGTTATTATGGAAACTGTAGCTGCCAACATAGCAAGATTCCCTCTGACAATTGGAATGCTCATTGCCCAGTTACTGCGACCTTCATGAGGATGCATGGCGTATACTATTAGCCAAATAACGCATGATAAGGTTGCTAATGTAAATATTCGCCAGCCGTGTTGCTCGGTTATCACAGCATAATGGAATATGATTGCAAAAAGAGGCATTAGCAATAGTATTTTAATATATTCAAATCGCCAAGTGAATAGCAATAACCAGTCATCCACAATCACGCGTATGACCATATAGGCTACAAGCAAGAGAACAGTGACTATCCAGTTTTTTAGGCGACTATCCAACTGATATTGCTTGCTAATTAAAGCTAAAAAGCCAAGAAAACAAAGTGCATAGTAGATAGGGATGGCTTCTTTTATAAATATGAAAGCGCTAAACAACATGCAAACCAATAAAAACTGAACTGCATATATTGTATATTTTGCATGAAAAAAAACCTTGAGTTGCTGATGCATAATAATCACAATATTAACTGGTGGCAATGTGTTTCAGAGGAGTGTGGTCTTCAGCTATCAAGCCATAGCGTTTTAGGAAAGGTAAATCTGCTTTGTTTACGATAAACTGTTGGTATTCTTCATGTAGTGTACCCGATTTCAGTAGGCGTGCCCAGCGGCGATAGTGGTTTCCCATACGGGCACCGTGTTTTAGTAGTTCGCGGCGATGCTTGATATTTGCTTCAAATTGTTGGTAGTCGCGAATAGGGTAATGGTACACGCGTATATTTGGGTTTTTGCGCGCTCTAAGCCAGTTGTACCAGTGTTTCGCACGATGATTTCCGCCGCCTATTTTGATGAGACTGTGTGGGTTAACAATAACCTTGTGGGCTAATTTTGCAAAAAATATGGCAGCATGTGGATTATTTATTTGCGTTTGTGCATCATATAGAATAGTATTGCAAACCCGATAGCGTGCTTCAAGTAGGATGTTATCTAACGCCATGTCCTCGGTAAGTAACATATTACTTTTAGATACTGTTACGGTGCTGTCAGAGATGTACAGGAGGTCTTTTATAGACTCCCCCTGCAAGGGGAGCCAAAACTCATCAGCATCGTTATTGATGACCCAGTGCGCTCCTGCTTTGCGGGCATGGTTGGCTAACTGGGTCATCCATTTTGCTTGCTGATACATGCCATTCTGGTCAATAATTTGTAAATCAT
Source organism: Gammaproteobacteria bacterium (assembly GCA_965219665.1). Lineage (GTDB taxonomy): Bacteria > Pseudomonadota > Gammaproteobacteria > CAKMZV01 > CAKMZV01 > CBDCOD01. The sequence continues at coordinate 149,264 of CBDCOD010000025.1, forward strand.
ACTGTTGTGATAAGCTGCTTAATACATCACGTGTTCCATCGGTAGAGCCGTTATCCATCACGATAAAAGCATCAACGCCTAATTTAGCATGGGTATGAATATTAGCAGCAATAATATCTACTTCATTGCGGCAGAGTATGGTCATAACCAAGCGCGGTTGGTTTGCTGTAAGAATAGAGTAGGGGTAACTTAGCGGATTAAAGCGTGACATCAGATAGTTGATTTAAATAGGGGATATTAAAAGTGCTCATGAGCCTATTAAATATGGCACGGTTTGGTAAGTTGTTCAGTGCAATAACTGTGTTTTTTATATCCGGTCGTAACCAGTGAGCGGTTAATCCGACTGTTCCAGTAAAGGATATTAAATGAGTGGATGGGTTGAGCAGTAGTAGCAACATTTCAGAGGCAATAGCAGTTGGCAAAATCATTGTATTAAGGCTTTCTAGTTCTAATGAGTCATGCTTGTCAAAACGAGGGTGGTATTTTACTGCTATTGAGTTGGTGCTGGTGTACTGTTGAATGAACCTCCGTATTTGGTTTGGTAGTGTAGGGTGCTTGCGTAAATGGTTAGGGTGTGGCAAAAAGAAGAGTACTTGTGTTGCATTCAGGCTGTTGCGCTGTATGCCGCTATTATGTATTATGTGCGTTGCCATTGTGCGCATTGGGAGAGAGGCAAACCAGTCAGGGCGTAAGGAATGCTTGTGCGCGCAGAGATCAGCTACTGCGTTATGAGGTGAGAATAGCCATGCATCGCTTATTTTACTAGAGCCTCCAACTGTTATGGGTTCTTCCCACCAATTGCCATATAAACATTTCTTAATTAAAGCATTGCTTATATAAGCATGTTTTGCCCTATAAGCACCCGCATAAGTATAATATCCATCATCTAAATATAATCCTTTGGGAGAGCGGCCTTGCTGTGAGCAGAAGTGATGTGCGAACTGAAATTCAATACGCCTGTCGCTACCTGTTGCAATTTGGTCTGGTGGACACTGCAGTAGCAGTTCTTTAATATGTTGAAAGAGCGCGTGGCGATGCGCTTTTTTGGTACTATTAGGGGTGGAGGCTGTCAGGAGGTGTGCTTGCCTAAAAGGAGTGTCTGCCCACTGTTTGAGTGCATCCATATAAATATTTTGGCAACTTGACTGGTCAATAAAGCATAAGTCAGCCTGTTCTGTATCTTGGAGTGCTAGTGCACGCGCGCAGCTGACAATAAAATTAAGAGGGGTAGAGGGTAGATACAGTGTGGTTGGCTTGGTATTAGAGTACATTATCATGCCCAATTGAGGAGCGAATCAACTGCGTTAATTTTGTGTCCATGGCACTGAAGTGTTCGGGGGTTGGGTTTTTCATGGCATCACCATATACCGCATAATGATATTGTAGATATTGTAGGTAGTACAGGAACCCATGAATCAAGTCTCTGTTTGGCAGCCATCTTTCTGCTTTGTGAACCGCTGACATAAGCGTGTCGATATCGGTGGCAGTCAAAACTAAATCTTGGATACTATATAGGGCGTCTCCTAAAACAATGAGTGGTTTACCACATTGTAACGCTTCTATACCAACCGTTGAGTTTATAGTTATGACGCAGCGCGCATGGCGTACTAATTCTGTAGTATTAGCATCGTTCATAAAGCATAGATTGGGAGCTGATTCAGCAGCCTGAATTAATGCCTGATAGTTTTTGTTGCAGGCGGGGTGTTGTTTGAAAACAAACTGAATATGCGGACTGTCTTGTGCCACTTGCTTGATAGTTGCAAATAATTGAAACATGCTTTTAATCCACGGTGAGTGCATATATATGTTACTATCGCTCACAACTTGGAAAGGTACAAATATGTAGTCATCAGAGTATGATGTTCTTGGTGTATTTTCACTATCATTTATTGTGATTGACTTATAAAAATTAGGCTCTTTGGGTATAGAGGCAAAAGCATTAACACCATGTGTATCTACGCAACTATAGCCAGGAAGAGGACCTGTTTCAAAAAACAACAATTCTTTATTACACTGTTTGGCAGCTAATACCATGATAGCTTGGCGGAATTTTTTGCCGTTCCACAAGCCAATATGAGAGTGTGGCATAGCAGACATAACTCGGTGGTATATCCAATAGAGGAGTACGCCATGCGCCATAGCGAGTATATGCCAGATGTAGATATAAAGCGCGCTGTGGCTGCGATTAGATTGCCCAATTTTTCGAGTTAGGCGATATTGAACTTGCTGGTAAATACCGTGCCAAGGTATAGCAGTGAATGGCTGAGGTAGTCGTAGTGACTTATACCACAGGCAGTTTGTGGGAACAGTAGAGTATTTTGTGAGCGCGTCAAAGTATTTTTTTTGCGCTTTACTGCAGGCTATAAGGCAAATAGAAGGTGACATTTGACCTTATTTTAGCTTGAAGTAAAACGGGTAGCACACTCTTTTTGGAGAGAGGCTACCCGCTCATCTTAATTATTGGCCTTAGCTTTTAGCAAGTTGGCGTAGCACGTATTGCAAAATACCGCCATTTTGATAGTATTCGATTTCCTGCGGGGTATCAATGCGGACAGCCGCCTCAAAGGAAGTGATTTTACCATCATCATTTGTGGCAGTCACTTGCACTGTTTTGCTCTCGCCATTAGCGATATTGTCAATACTAAAGCGTTCTTTACCGTTTAACCCTAAGCTACTTGCGCTATCGTTGTTAGCAAATTGTAGCGGTAATATACCCATGCCTACCAAATTAGTACGGTGAATGCGCTCAAAGGATTCTGCAATGACTGCTTGGATACCAAGCAAACAAGGCCCTTTGGCTGCCCAGTCGCGTGAGGATCCTGTGCCGTATTCTTTACCAGCGACAATAATGGTTGGTGTATTAGCAGCACGATAACGCATAGCAGCATCATATATGCTCATGGTTTCTCCAGTAGGCAAGTGCTCCGTCACACCCCCTTCAGTGTCGGGGAGCATGAGGTTGCGCAGACGAATATTGGCAAAAGTCCCGCGCATCATCACTTCATGGTTGCCACGCCGTGATCCATACGAGTTAAAATCGCTGACTTTGACGCCGTTCTCTTGTAGATATTTGCCAGCAGGGCTGTCTGCTTTAATACTGCCTGCAGGAGATATATGATCGGTTGTGACCGAATCTCCAAGCAGCGCTAAAGCATATGCACCATCAATGCGCTCTATTGCCGCACGAGGGGCATTAATATCCTCAAAGAAAGGCGGTTTCTTCACATAAGTGGAGTCTGGCCAGTCATATTTTTCAGCTGAACTGGTTGGAAGATCTTGCCAGTTTTGTTCGCCATCAAAAATGGTGGCATAGGTTTCTGAAAATTGCTCTTGTGTGACGCATTGTTGTACAGCTTCCGCCATTTCTGCGTTAGTGGGCCAGACATCTTTGAGATAGATTTCTTTTCCAGCGTCTGTAGTGGTTAAAGGTTCATTATATAAATCAATATCCATGCGGCCTGCAATAGCATAGGCAACTACTAATGGCGGGGAAGCTAAATAGTTCATCTTCACTTCTGGATGCACGCGCCCTTCAAAGTTGCGGTTGCCAGAGAGAACGGAACATACGGTTAGATTACCATCGGCTATTGCCTGAGATACTTTAGCAGGCAAAGGACCCGAGTTACCAATACACGTAGTACATCCATATCCAACAACATCAAAATTTAATGTAGCCATGCTATCTAATAAATCTGCCTTTTGAAGGTATTCTGTTACCACTTTTGACCCAGGTGCCAAGGAGGGTTTTACCCAAGGTTTGACCATTGCACCAAGGGCGACTGCTTTTTTGGCAAGTAGCCCGGCACCAAGCATAACGTAAGGGTTAGAGGTATTGGTGCAAGAAGTAATTGCCGCAATAACCACAGCGCCATCTTGAAGGGTATAGCCATCTGTTGTTTTTACACTGTTTGAGGTACTTGATTGACGAAGGGTGCGCACGTCCTGTTCAAAGGCTTGTTTCGATTCGCTCAAGCGAATGCGATCTTGCGGGCGTTTTGGTCCTGCAATACTGGGTACAACAGTTGATAAATCTAGCGTAATCGTTTCGTTATACTCTGCCTCAGGTGTATTGCTATCTAAGAACATGCCTTGTGCCTTGTAGTATTCGCGCGTTAGAGCAATAGAATGCGCACTGCGGTTGGATAAACGCATGTAATCAAGGGTTTCCTCATCTACTGGGAAGATGCCGCAGGTAGCACCGTACTCAGGAGCCATATTACCAATGGTTGCGCGATCAGCTAACGGCAGTGATTGGACACCAGGTCCATAAAATTCTACAAATTTCCCAACCACCCCATGCTTACGCAGCATTTCTACAATAACGAGCACTAAGTCTGTTGCTGTTGTTCCTTCGGGCATGGAACCTGTTAGCTTGAAGCCAACTACCTTGGGAACCAGCATAGAGATAGGCTGTCCTAACATAGCAGCTTCTGCTTCAATACCGCCAACGCCCCATGCAAGCACACCAAGACCATTAACCATAGTGGTATGGGAGTCTGTGCCGACTACGGTGTCGGGGTATATCTGATCATTATTGACAAAGGTAACACGTGATAAATACTCTAAATTTACTTGATGCACAATGCCTGATCCTGGGGGTACTACCTTGAAATTAGAAAAAGCGCTCTGTCCCCACTTCAGAAACTGATAACGCTCTTTGTTGCGTTGATATTCTAATTTAGTGTTGAGATCTAAGGCGTGACGCGTTCCAAAATTGTCCACTTGTACAGAGTGGTCAATGACCAATTCTGCCGGCTGTAAAGGATTGATTTTTGTAGGGTTTGCGCCTAATTCAACCATGGCATCACGCATAGAAGCTAAGTCTACGATAGCGGGCACACCAGTAAAATCTTGCATAAGTACTCGAGCTGGTCTGTAAGCAATTTCTTTTTCGTTGTATGTGTTGCTGCGCCATTGGGCGAACCACTCAATATCCGCCTTACTAACTGTTTTGTTGTCCTCATAGCGTAGTAAATTTTCTAATAAAATTTTCAGAGAAAATGGTAGTTTTTCTGCGCCGTCTATGGCACCGATGCGGTAATATTCGTAGGAACGTTCTTCTACGTTGAGTGTGCTTTTTGCATTAAAGGAATTCATCTATTTTGCCTCCATAATTCCATTGAAATCAGGTATGTAATTATAGTCTCCCCTCGCTATTTTTGCATGGATATACTATAAAGTTGCCATAGGACTTGGGCTTCGTGTACAATGCACGGCTTGTTTGCTGCGGGGTGGAGCAGTCTGGTAGCTCGTCGGGCTCATAACCCGAAGGTCGTTGGTTCAAATCCAGCCCCCGCTACCAATTAATGGTGGAACTGGCAGCATCCGTTAACAGATGGGAATTTTGAGATAAACCCCTCCTAATTGGCAGGGGTTTTTTGTTTATATGGTAGTGCAATTAGTTAACACTCTTATAACCCCAGTGATTGAGGATTTAGGATTCTCTTTATGGGGTGTAGAGTATTTGCTTGGTGGGAGACAGTCCACCTTGCGCGTCTATATTAACTCTGATGAAGGCATTGATGTGGATGACTGCGCAAAGGTTAGTCGTGAAATCAGTGCTCTTTTAGATGTAGAAGACTCCATAAATGGCACATACATATTAGAGGTGTCTTCGCCAGGTTTAGATTGCCTGCTTTTTTATCCCCATCAATATGCGTATTTTTTAGGAGAAACGGTGAAACTGCGTTTGAATAAAATGGTTCATGGTCGTCGCAGATGTAAGGCTGTAATTGAGCAAGTTAATGATAAGGCAGTAACTTTTTTAATTGATGGAGAGCAGAGTATTATTCCATTTGAAGGGATAGAGCGTGCTCGTATTATTCCACAGTGGTAGAGTTACTTAAGAGTTGTTTCCAAATATTAGGTGGTTATTAGGTTATGATGAACGGAAAGGAAATATTGTTTTTTGTTGAGGCAGTGGCCAATGAAAAAGGCTTGGGACGCGATGATGTGTTTAACGCCTTAGAGCATGGTTTAGCAACAGCCATTAGAAAATCGCAAAAAGAAGAAATGGATGTACGTGTTGAAATTGATCAACAAACTGGTGCATTTGAGGCTTTTCGTTGCTGGGTAGTCGTTGCTAATGATGCACCAGATTTTGAAGAAGCAACCATGCTCAAACTTATGGATGCTGAAGATGAAGATACTCAGGATTCTGGGAGTGTTGAATTAGGTGATGTCTTAGAAGAACCGCTGACACACTCACCAATAGGGCGTATTGGTGCACAAACTGCGCGGCAGGTTGTTATGCAGAAATTGCGTGAAGCGGGGCGTCGTAAAATTGCAGAAGAATACGAACCTCGTGTAGGTGATGTGTTTTTAGTTGCCATTAAGCATATTGAGCGTGGTAATATCATTGTAGATGTAGCAGAAGGTGTAGAAGGCGTTTTATTACGTGAGTCACAGATACCTGGTGAGCAGTTACGGATAGGGTCGCTTGTGCGTATGGTCTTGTTTGAGGTTGACGCTGAAGTTCGTGGCCCACAACTCTTTTTCTCGCGCACAGAAAATATTTTTCTAGAACGCCTGTTTGAGATGGAAGTACCTGAGATTGGTGATGGTATCATCGATGTCAAAGGTATTGCACGCGATCCTGGTGTGCGTGCTAAAGTTGCCGTTCATACAGGAGACCCGCATTTGGACGTTGTAGGGGCATGTGTTGGTATGCGCGGTGCGCGTGTTCAGTCGATTATGAAAGAATTGGCTGGTGAACGCATAGACATCGTCAAATGGAGTTCTGATGCTGCACAGTTTGTCATTCATGCGATGTCTCCTGCAGAAATAGTCAGTCTATCTATTGATGAAGATACTAGAAGTATTGACTTATCTATTAAGGATGATATGTTATCACAAGCTATTGGTCGCAGTGGTCAAAACATTCGATTAGCTAGTCAGTTAACTGGCTGGATTCTAAATGCTTTTGCTGAATCAGAATTTGCAGAAAAGGAAAATATATCTGAAAAACGGTTGATTGAACACTTTGTTGAGCAATTAGGAATCAGTGAAGAGCAGGCTAGTAAAATAATTGCTGCTGGTTTAGTTTCTTTAGAAGCTGTTCTGTACTCAGATGAGGCAGAATTGGTTAAAATTTCAGGGCTGAATGAAGAGGAAGCATTGGCAGTGCGTGATAGAATTAACGATATTTTGCTCATGCAAATGTTGTCGGATGGTGAAGAGGCAGGGGTAGATGAAAGCGCTGAGGATGAAGAAGCAGAGGATATTACATAATCCTAAGTTTAATCTTTAGAGGCTTGTTGCATAGGTAGTATTTCTTGGAGAATATCATGGTAGATAAGGTATTAAAAATGGCATCCGAACGCCTAAAACTGGACATAAAAGATTTAGTCCAGGAGTTGGCAGGCGAAGGAGTGGTCATAGATATTGAAAAACCATTAAACTCTGAGCAAAAACAGGGCTTGGTTGGCTTTCTTGCCAAGCGCATGAGCGGGAATAAAACAGCAGGCGTCCGAGTGAGTACAGTATCACAGGGTAAGACAAAAGTATCTGTACGTAAGAAGCAACCAATAGTGTCTAAAAAGGCAGTAAAAGCGACAAGGAAACAGGCTGAACCAGAGGCGCCTGTTAAGCCCTCTGTTACAAAATTCGAACCACAGGCTGATAAGTCTCAGCAAACCAAGCTTGAGCCAGTGCAAGAGTCACCAGTTCCAGAGCATGAAGCACCAGTGGAAGAAGAGGTTTTGCAGCCCAAAACTGAGGCAGGCATTACTTTTGCGCAGCCTAAAAAACTAAAAGTGAGCCCTATAAAAGCCAAAATTAGAGCAAGCGCGGAAGAAATAGAAAAGTCTAAAAAACAGGCGGAAAAAGCTTCACAAAAGCGTGTAGCTACAAAGGCACCACAATCTAAGGCTAAAGTCGGTCGAAAAGCGGACAGTAAAGACAGTAAAGACAGCAAAACAGAGACTGCAGATCGACTACAGCGCAAGAAAGGAAGCACTCATCGTGATACGCATTTAGATCGTACCATGGATAAATATAAAAATTTCTTGGGCGCGCTAGATGAAGAAGAGAGAGAGTTTGTTAGTTCAGCTGCTACGCGCAAGCAGAAAAAATCTACACTGAGAGCCGATGAACATACCTTTAATAAGCCTACTGAGCCCATTGCGTATAAGGTAGAAATTGGTGATGGTATTTTGGTGAGCGATTTAGCGCAAAAAATGTCTGCTAAAACCGCAGAAGTTGTTAGTGCCCTTTTTAAGATGGGGGTTGCTGCTACCGCTAATGAAACACTTGATCAGGACACAGCGGTACTTGTTGTGGAAGAGCTTGGGCACACTCCAGTCCTTACCAAGAGCAAAGAAGAAACTTTGGAAGATGCTGTAACGGTGTTGCACATAGAGGGTGAAGAAGGTCCAAGAGCGCCAGTAATTACTGTTATGGGGCATGTTGATCATGGTAAAACTACGCTTTTAGACACGATTAGAAAAAGCAGTGTGGCGGATGGAGAGGCAGGGGGTATTACCCAGCATTTATCTGCATACCATGTGGAAGTACCAGATGGAACCATAACATTTGTTGATACACCTGGTCATGCCGCTTTTACCTCAATGCGCGCACGAGGTTCTCAATTCACAGATATTGTGGTGCTTATTGTGGCAGCCGATGATGGAGTTATGCCGCAAACACAAGAAATTATTCAGCATGTTAAGGCTGCTGGTGTTCCTATGGTTGTTGCGGTTAATAAAATAGACAAGCCAGAGGCTAACCCTGACAAAGTACTACAGGAATTGAGCCAACATGGAATAGTGAGCGAGGCTTGGGGCGGTGAGATTCCTTTTGTCAATATTTCTGCAAAAACAGGCAAAGGAGTCGATGAGTTGTTAGAAACTTTGCTCTTGCAAGCAGAAATTTTAGAGCTTACGGCACGTATTGAAGGGCGTGCTACAGGAACTATTTTAGAGTGCAGCTTAGACAGAGGGCGTGGGATAGTTGCTAATGTATTAGTAAATAGTGGTATTTTGAAAGTAGGTGATGCTGTACTGATTGGTCAAGTTACTGGGCGTATTCGCGCCTTATTTGATGAGTATGGTAAGCAAGTCAAACAGGTTGGTCCTTCTATGCCAGTCAAAATCATTGGGCTCTCTGATATGCCAGAAGCAGGTGATGAATTAGTTGTGGTCGAAGATGATCGTCAGGCAAGAGAAGTGGCAGCTTTACGTCAGAACAAAGACCGTCAAAAGCAATTGCGCCAGCAAAAGCAAATACATTTGGATAACTTATTCGCCTCAGAAGAGGGGAATGATACACAAATTGTTAATATTATTCTCAAAGCAGATGCACACGGGTCATTAGAAGCAATACAGGAAGCCCTAGGCAAGTTAGGCACTGACCTTATTCGTGTCAATATTGTAGGCTATGGCGTTGGTGGTGTACGTGAAGCTGATGTTACATTGGCAGTTGCACATAATGCGCTTATTATTGGGTTTAATGTACGTGCCGACTCTGTATCACGCAAACTGATAGAGAAGCACAATGTTGATGTACGTTATTACAGCATTATTTATGAGGCAATTGACCAAGTTAAGCAAGCTTTAGAAGGGCGTCTTGAATCTGAGTTCAAAGAGGAAATTATTGGTATTGCTCAAGTACGTGATGTATTTCGTGCTCCTAAGATTGGTCAAATTGCTGGCTGCATGGTCACAGAAGGTATGGTTAAGCGCAATAGTCCTATCCGAGTATTACGTGATGAAGTCGTGATCTATGAAGGGTATCTTGAATCCCTGCGTCGCTTCAAAGAAGATGTAGCCGAGGTTCGTAACGGTACAGAATGCGGTATAGGTGTGAAAAACTATAATGACGTGAAAGTTGGTGATTTAATAGAAGTGTTTGAGCGTATTGAGATAAGGCGTACGCTATAAGCTGTATTTTGTACCTTGTAGGTTATCTCCACCTTCTAATCAAGTCTTGTTGGGGATTGTGGCACCATAAAAAGCAAAAATTGATCATGCAATGGTCTAATGATTTATGAAGCGTATTGCCATTTATGAGGTAGGTGGTTCAGTTCGTGATGGGTTGTTAGATCTGCCTGAACAGGACCGTGACTGGGTTGTAGTAGGTGCTAATCCACAATACTTGGCAGATAGAGGCTATAAGTTAGTAGGTAAGCATTTTCCTGTTTTCCTTCATCCAGAGACCAAGGAAGAATACGCTCTAGCACGCACAGAAACCAAAATAGGCAAAGGCTATACAGGCTTCAGTGTATTTGCTAACGATAGTGTCTCTCTGGAAGACGATCTTAAACGTCGTGACCTAACCATTAACGCCATGGCACGTACGGCAGAAGGTCGCATTATAGACCCCTATGGTGGGCAGAAAGACATAGTTAAACGCCAGCTACGGCATGTTTCTCAGGCATTTGCAGAAGACCCTTTACGTATTCTTCGGGTAGCAAGACTGCTTGCCAGGTTATCTCATTTAGGTTTTTATATTGCCCCTGATACCGAAGCACTGATGCAAAATATGTGCCAGCAAGGCATGTTGAAAGAGTTGAGCGCTAATCGGGTATGGGAGGAAGTGCACAAAGCACTATTAACACCACACCCTGAGGTGTTTTTCCGTACTCTGCATAAATTGGGCGGTCTGCAAGACTGGTTCCCAGAAGTGCATGCCCTATTTGGCATTACGCAACTAACCCGTTGGCATCCTGAAATTGATGTTGGAGTGCATACACTCATGGTTATGGAACAAGCGCGCAAACTCAATGCTAATCCACTGGTTTCCTTTTGTGCACTCACCCATGACTTAGGCAAAGTGACAACCCCCCAAAGCATCATACCCAGACACGTGGGGCACGAACGTAGAGGGGGAAAATTGATTGAAGCGTTATGTAAACGCTTGCCTATTCCTAAAAATTTCATGCAATGCGCCAAGCAGGTTGCACGCGCACATGGTCTCATATTGAGAATAAACCGTTTATCCCCCTTGTCTTGTCTATGTGTATTAGAATCGGTAGATGCTTTCCGCAGACCACAGCAATTAGATATTTTGCTTGCTTGTTGCCAAGCTGATTTTTGTGGTCGGCGATATTTTGCAGATAAACGCTATGTACAAAAACAACAATGGTTAGATTTATTTGAGTGTCTACAGCAGTTAGACCTGCGGGCGATTACACATACCACTTTAGAGGGCTCAGCAAAGCACCGGGCCATTCGCCAAGCGCGCATTGATTGCATAAAACGCTTCAAGCAGTCAAGATAAAAACACTACAGCCAAAGCAACAAAGCGGCAGCCGTCATCACGCTGTATAGTAATTTTGGGAGCATTTATGCACAACAAGTTATTTTGTTGCATTTATCGCAAGTCAATTATGGCGCAACAGTAGTCTGAGCATTTTTGAGTAGCGCCTGTGCGTGGCTGAGTGCTTGCTCGGTTTGCTCCACTCCACCAATCATGCGCGCAATTTCGGTTTGGCGTTCGTGCATGTCTAATTGACGCAAACAATTTTGGGTTGTGTTATTGTGCTGTGTTTTTTGCACGACAAGGTGCTGATCGGCAAAGGCTGCAACATGTGCCTGATGTGTAATAGACAGTATTTGACTGCCAGTGCTCAATTTTTTGAGTAAGCGACCAACTGTTTCAGCCGTTGCGCCGCCAACACCTACATCTACTTCATCAAAAATCAAAGTAGGTTGGTGTGCTGCATCGGCTAAGACTACGGCTAGCGCTAAGCTTAATCGTGACAATTCACCGCCTGAAGCAATTTTGTGCAATGGTTTAGGAGGTATACCTGCATTGGGTTGAAAAAAGAATGTAACTGTATCTGAACCGCGCGCAGCTGGCTTGTTTTGGGCATGATGGACAATCTCTATACTAAATCCAGCGCGTAAGTCTAATGTATGCAGTAGTGTGTTAATGCGATCTTGTAAGCGTTGAGCGCACTGGGTGCGTTCTGTGCTTAACTGTAGCGCAGCACAACGGTATGCTTGTTCTGCTTGGGTTACTGTTTGTTCTATGTGTTCGGCATCTCCTATGCAGCGCATCAGTTGTTCATGCTCATTTTGGCAGTCTATCCAGTATTGGTACAAGGCATTTGGTTCCACCCGATGTTTGCGTGCCAGATCATGCCATGCACGCATTCTTTCTTCAATCTGGTGAGCTAGTTGCGCATCAAATAAATCATCTTTTTGAAGGGTATTGATGGCGCTCATAGCTTCATCTATATTGATAGAGGCAGACTCTAGTAACTGCGCCACTGCTTCTATTTGTGGAAAATAGGTGCTCAAGTTAGTGGCAGTATACTGATGCTTTTGCACGGTTTTATTGATGCCATCTCCATTATCTAATTCTTGTAAGCAATCACGGCAAAAAATGCTTAATTGTTCCACATGGGCAAATTGTGTTTGTTGTTCGCATAAAGATTCCCATTCTCCTTGTTTGGGCTCTAATGTCTCCAAATCTTGTATGCAGTCTTGTAGCTGGGCAATTCTTAGATTTAAGTTGTCTATATCCGTTATGTTATCTTTCGCCTGTAAGGCATTTTTATAGGCGGTATAAGCGTTGAGTACGCTACGAGTATTTAAGTTGCCAAAGGTATCCATCAGAGTGCACTGAACTTCTAACTTAAGCAATTGTTGGTGTGCATTTTGGCTATGGACAGTCACTAACTGTGAGGCAAAATTTTGTAATTGAGTTAGTGTTACGGCAGAGTTGTTAATCCATGCTTTAGAGGTACCATTTGCTTTGATAACACGGCGTAGCAAGCATTCCTCGGTGTCTTGATGGGCAATATCTGCATCAATGAGCCACTGCTTAGCATGAGGTAAATAGCTAATATCAACGTGCAAAGCAATATCTGCTTGTGGCTGTCCATGGCGAACTAATTGGCTATCGCTACGCTGCCCCAATGCTAAATTCAAAGCATCTACCAGAATAGATTTTCCTGCACCTGTTTCACCAGTTAGTACAGTGAGTCCGTTATTAAAGGACTGATCTAAGGTATTGATGATGGCTAAATTCTGGATGCTAAAATTGCTAATCACAATGTTGCACTCCAGCGCAGTTTTTTGCGTAGTAGCTCAAAATGATCATGTTTTATGGGATGTAAAATGGTGGCTTGCTTGGTATGCTTTTTAATAACGATGCGGTCATTTTTTTTCAACCTATATTGATTAGATGCATCGCAAGAGAGTAAGGCTTTATTAGAATTGCGGTTAGATAATCCCGTAATTTCTATAACTGAGTTATCATTGACCACGATGGGGCGGTGGCTCATAGTATGTGGAGAGACAGACACCAAAATAAATACTGTGGTATCGGGCATAACAATGCTACCGCCAGCTGATAGCGAATAGGCAGTTGATCCAGTTGGTGTAGCAATAATTAGCCCATCAGAGCGTTGTTCAGAGACAAAGCGGCCATCGATATCGCAGCGAAAATCAATCATTCGACTGACTTCTGATTTTTGCAAAATACAGTCATTGAGTGCTAAACTTGTAAAAACGACGCTATCATTATTGATTACTTGGACATGCAGAAGCGTGCGGTAATCTTGTGTATATTCTCCGTGCATAATGGCACAGATGTCCTGCTCCAAGTTGTCAATAGTAACATCTACCAAAAAGCCAAGCCGACCTAAATTGACGCCTATTATTGGTTTAGGATTCCATGCCAAGTCATGTGCTAAACTGAGTAATGTGCCATCTCCACCCACGCAAACAATAACATCTGCCTGCTCATAGACTGTCTCAGTTAGCAGGCAATTATTATTGAGTCCTGCCAGATTGCAAGCACTGGTTTCCAATAAAACGGTACAACCTAATGAGTCCAGAATAGCGCATAGCCGATGGATAACTGGCGGAGTAAGTTCAGATTTTTTTTTGGCAATAATGCCAACAGTTTTAAACTGCAGGGCTTTCATTAAAACTTAAATGTTCTGTAGATGATTTCAAATACGTGTATATGCGCATTTTATAGGTATTAAGAGGTGTTTGTGTGAATTTAATGATAAAACGGTATCCGAATTACCTGTTGACCTAAGGGCGTTCATATATTGGTTTGCGTGCGTTTGTTGTACAGTAGTGCGTACAAAATAAGGGCAGATGACGGCTCTACATTAGAGAGTAGCACAGCTTTATACTGTACAATACATCGCGTTTTATCGTGCCATCATTGTCCATGATGGATGGCACACAACTTATATTTTTCATTTACTGTCTCAGGAAATATATGTCACAAAAAAATATATTAAAGGTCGCGCTGATTATTAGTTGTGCTATTTTGAGTACTACGTTCGTACTTATCCCAACCACTCTGAGCTGGGATGGGTTATGGGGGGGGCTTGCTGTTTTTTCAGTTGGTTGCCTATTGCCGCTTTATAAGCCACAATGGTTGAGGTCGGCATATTACGCTTTGGCTATAGGGCTCTTGTTTAGTGTGACGGTTGTTTCCTTTGATTTATGGGAGACTATACTCAGTGGTGAGCGTATTAAAAGTTCATTGCATGTGCTGGTCTTAGCATTGAGCTTGCTATTAGCATGTGGCCTGTATATATTAAGTCTGAATATTGCATACTCCACGCCCCGCGATAGCATCAATTTGTTAGTTGCTGCGGGTATGCGCTCACCTCCGCTGCTTATTAGTGTATTACTAGCGGTCATTTTATGCAGCGTACTGCTCGCCTTTTTGTATATAACTGAAAATGCCTTCCTAAAGGTGATAGCAGTTAAACTATTAGATCGTGGAATAATTCCACCGATTACGCTGAGTTTATTCCTATGGGGCGGACTACTACTGTTAGGGAAATGGTTGTTTATGCGTCATCAACTGACAATAGCACAGACCGGTGACTCGGTTTTTCATCGAGCGTATCAGTTAGACAGTCATAAAGCTTGTGAGGATTTTAGTGGTATTTTATGGCAGCAATTTGAAAGCTTCTATAACTTGCCGCGCTATATAAATTGGGCGATTCCTATACTAGGTTTTATTGGCACAGTATTAGGCATCTCATTGGCAACGGAAAAATTAAGTGTTATTCTATCTAACACGAATTCAGATTTTGGAAAATTGCTTAGCGAGGCGCTGAGCCCTCTAGGGATTGCATTTGATACAACATTAGTTGCGTTATCATTATCAGTCGTGTTAGCCTTATCTCAAACACTGTTATATCGTTGGGAAGAGTCAAGACTGCTGCAATTAGAGGAGGCACTAAAAAAAGCAGGTAGTAATTGATGCCAAAACGTCTGCCCCGTGCGCACAGTAATAGCGAAGCCTTAGATGCCCCATTGGTGGAAGTTTTTGGGGGTGCGCTGGCTCTGCTTATCATCATCTTTATTTTGGTCAACTTGATTTCCTCGCAGGATATTCAGGCAATGCTGGATCGTTCTACTGAGGGGGCAAAGTACAAAGTGTCATGGCAGGATGGTAGTGAGGGCTTAGTGGTAATCACCCAGCCTGACAAGTTGCGTATATTACAAACTAATGAACAAGTGACTCAGGGTGCTATTTGTGCGCCTAATAGCCCGTTTGTACGCTATGTCTCCAGCATTTATGACAATCCAAGTAAACAACAAATTATTTTTGCTATCACTGATGGCAGTGTATCGACAATGGCTATTGCCAGAAACTGCATGCGCAAGAAGTACGCTAATCGCCACATTAGTATAGGTTGGATTATTGCCAACTCAGATCTACTATCCACTGTGCGCTTAGACGAGTTGCCAGATAGAATTAAACGTACGATTAAATGAGTAGAAAAAAAACCTCTGTGTTTTCTATCAGTTTGGGGGGTGTTGCGCTTGCGGATATTCTAGCAAATAGTGTAGCAGTCATTTTGATTATGATTATCATCACGATTACGGTTCAACAGAAGCGTGCTGAGGATGAAGTGAGCCAGAATGCCAACGTTACGACTATTCTGGCGCGACAGCTCGCATCTACGATTGTTTTTAACGATTTACCTTCTAGCCCTCCTGCCCGCCTGCACGACTACCATAGCTGTGAGATTCCTCATGACTGTAATCCATATTTGTTTCCTATTGTTGAACTGCACAAGGGATACATTCGCATTTTTAACACGAATACCCGGCTGTACCGCAATGAATTGCTACGCACTAATAATGCTTTTGATACGTATATTAAAACATTGCCTCCCCAGCATGCTGCTCGCATACGTATTGACGTTTATGATGTAAGTGAGTACTATTTGGCGTTGGGAATCTTACAAGAGCACAAAATTAGACCACGGCATTGGCACTATTTGGGCAATCATGTCGAGCCATTAAAAAATCCGTTAGTTGCTGAAAAAGCAGTTGGTGGTGGCCAGAATTTCAATCCAGATCAATTTGAAGAAGTTGATAATGCAGGTCAGTCAGGTCAGTTAGTAAGTGAGCAGAATAATGGCTCTGCACAAGGTTCAGAGCAGCAAACGGCTAACGCTGCCCAAGGTATGGAGACAGTTCCTGCGGATTTTGATACACTTGCTACTTTGCAATATGACAGCCTGTTGCCGCCTACTGATGAGGCAGGTGGGCAGTCATCTCAAGATCAACTGCAACAATCGGATCAATCCTCACAGCAAGGCAGTGCCAATACAGAGCAAACGCCCTCTACATTGTTTGAGGCACTGGTTGGCATGATGGCTGAGTCAAGGGGACTGACTGGTCAAAGCGGTCAAGGTTCTTCAAATAGTTCTCAAGGTCAGCGCTCTATGAGGCTACATGCGCCTAATGTGGAAAGTAATACCCAACAGCAGGGACAAGATCAAAAACAGTCCATTGAATTACCTCCAGAGCAATATACGCGCGTAGTCCTCACATTTTTGTTCCGTATGTTAACCGAGGCACGTGCTGAAAAGACATTTGCTTTACCACAGGCGCGTAACTTTTTACAGGAAATTGCACAAAATTATGATGCGATAAACAGCCTGCCTTATGCTGATTTAGTCAATGAGTTGGCAGAACAGTTAGATGCAGGCGTAGCTAAGAGTCATCCTCAACTATCTTCTATTAAGTATGATGCAGCACATGGCAATCAACTCTTGATAGGCTTTAACAAGCCTTTAGGTCAACAAGGTTTGCGCTTATCTAACCCCTTTCCTAATGTAGAGGATTTATTGCAACAAGCGGAAGTGCAGCCTCAATTTTTGATGCGCTTGTACCCTAGTCTATTCAAAGGGGAAGTGTTAGATGTTCCCGCAGGTTACACGGTATTGCTACTGCCTGATGAGGTAAAAACACCAGAGGAAAAATGGCGTCCTATTGCAGTGTTAGACCACACGGTATCGGATATTAGTTTAGGCTTTGTATATGCTGGAGTTGCTGAAGAAAAATTGGCAATTGTGTCGGGTGTCAATCAACTGCGTTTGAATAATACTCCTATAGCAAATCCAATTATCAGTGATCGGGATAAGAGCCAAAGCACCACACCGCTTGTGTGGCTGCTTGCAGCCATACTACTGCTGTTTTTATTAGTACGGATATATAACCAACGCTATGCAACTCTTTAAGCGCCAACGACTACTCTGGTTACTGAGTATTATGACGATTTTCCTGTTGTCTATTTGGTGGCGCTGGATCTATTTGCCGCCTCATGATTTGAATTTAGTTACCATACAGTCTGTAAAACCGGATCAGGTGAATGACTTAGATGTGGTGTTGAAGCGGCATATACGAACATTGCAAGCTAACCCAGCACTGCTTGCACAGGTAGTACGAGAGAGTAAAGAGATAACCCTTACTTCCTTGTTTATAGATCAGTGTGAAGTTTCACAGGGGCAATTTAGGCGCTTTGCAAGTTGGCGCGCTTTGCGCGTTCCTGAGCCAGCGCGACATCCGCGTAGACCAGAAAAATGGGAGTATAAAAGCCTGAGCGCAAAGCACAAAGTATTAGGTCAATTAGCAGTCTCCGCAGGTGGGTTAAGTTTTTTTGATGCATGGGCATACTGCCGTGCAGCAGGAGGTAGGTTGCCGACCAGTGATGAATATGAAGCACTATCAACTGGCAAAGAGAAACGGCTTTATCCATGGGGCAACGTCTTTAATCGTACAGCTTGGCGTTATCAAGATCCCAGTCTCAATATTACTGTTCAGTGTGGTGATTCTCCTGAAAATGCAACGCCGAGTGGTATTTATGATCTGGGGAGCAGTCTATTAGAATGGACTGTAGATACCGACCAACTTGGGCATGAGCGTCCCACTTTAATGGGTGGCAATGCTTTTAATAAACCTTCAGATTTGCATGCGCTCACATTTATTCGTCGTCCTGCACCGTATGATTTTCGCTCACAATATACGGGCTTTCGTTGTGTTTATCCTGCCTCTCATCAAAAGCAACTACAAACAGTAAAAAAAATGCCTTGGGGGACTGCCTCTACAGCAGTTAAAGTGATTGGAACGCGCTACAGCATAGGCGCAGATGCTGACAGCAAAATTGCGAATTTATTACGGCATTTAGAGAGTGCCAGCATTCAACAGGATTTACAGAATTTTCCAATTAGTCCGCCAAATTTAAATGTACAGGTCATGCGCTATGAAGTAACGCGCGCACAATATAATCGATTTTTGCAAGACCCTTTGGTGTACGTGGGCTTATTTAATCATCCAAAGCATCCGCAGCATATTACACATACTCCGAATGACTGGGATAACCAGAAACAGGCTCTAGATAAACCAGTGACTCAGATCACCTGGTGGAGTGCATGGGCATATGCTAAATGGTTAGGCGGACAATTGCCTACTGCTCAGTTATGGCAGGCATTAGCAGGGCGCAAGGTAACTGTATTTCCTTATGGCAACAGTTATGAGCCACTACGATCTGTGGATCGCTTATATAAATCGCTACACTCAGTACAAGCATCTAAGGATATAACCCCAGATGGCATAGCAGGCTTTGGTGGGAACGTTGCAGAATGGACTAATACATCTATTTTGCGTGGTAATGCCTTTACAATTGTGATAAAAGGGGGAAGTTATTTGATGCCCTCTGAAGGGACACAAGTTGCCCAAAGTGGCGAAGCAGTGCCAGACTATGCCAATGAGGATGTTGGTTTTAGGGTGGTTTTTCCAGCCAAGAACAGATGAGACTACCGCCTTTAAGCAGATACCTCGTCTAATTCAAAAGGTTCTTGAACCGCAAGATCTTGGAGCACTTCTTCTGTTTTGATGCGCCGCCCTAATTCATCTAAGAAATTAATATATTCTAAACGCACCTGACCTTGAAAAATCTGGACATTTCCGGCTAATAAGTCACCAGTGACGGGTAGGAGTTTAAATAATTTTTTACCTGTTTTTTTAGTCAATTGCGCTAAAGTTTCTTCTTTTAATATCAAGTGCTCTGGCGTGAGTGCAGATTGCCAGTCATTTGTTGGTGCACTTTGCACATAACTATCATGCACCAATGCGAATAATTGGGTTATGCGTGGGTAGTCGTCTAAATTATCTATATGCAGTACGCGAGAGACCATAGTCAGGTAATCCGATAGCACTTCTGCATGTAGTTTGATTTGGCAGTTAATTAAGTCATTTGCATAATGGACATCGTCTTTACTTAAAGTGTAATGTATTTTCCCTAAACGCTTTTGAGCATATTTCATGACAAGCTCCCCGCTGGTTTTGGCAGCAGCGCCCTTGATGAAGTTATGGATATGCAGTGTAGTGGTGATGGGCGGTTTAGGGCGGATAGAGCGGAGTATTTTGTTTAACATAAATCACGGTATTATTACAGTAGGACAGTGCTGAATTCTAATGAATAAATTACGCCTTATAAATCAGGTCATACAGCTTTAGGCGCTGTATTTTACCTGAAGGCCCCTTAGGGAGTTCGTCCATAAAATGTATAGCTTTTGGCGTTTTGAAACTTCCCAGTTGTTCTTCACAGAAAGTCATTAGTGTACGATCATCCACAGTGCTTTTTGCATCCCTTTTAACACAGGCCTCTACTTGTTGACCATAATTGTCACAAGGTGTGCCAAAGGCAGCCGCTTCTACGATATCTGGGTGCATGTAGAGCACTTCGTCAATTTCTCTTGGAGCAATATTTTCCCCACCTTTAATAATTAATTCTTTACTGCGCCCACTGACAAAGATATAGCCATCAGCATCCATTTTTGCCAAATCACCTGTACGTAGCCAGCCATCAATCATGGTATCCTCTGTTGCTTCAGGGTTTTTATAATAGCCCTGCATAATATTATCTCCACGTACATAAATCTCCCCCTCCTCATCCGCGCCAACCGGCTGTCTATTTGTGTCAAGCACAGCTGCCTCATTACCAAAAGGAAGCCCAACACTCCCTATTTTTCGCTCTTGAGGAGGCATAGGATTAGACAGTATTTGGGCCGCCGCCTCTGTGATTCCCATCGTCTCAATAATAGGAATATTCAAAAGGTTTTCAATTTTTTGATGCACTTCGACTGGCAGGGGTGCGGAGGCAGAGCGCATAAACCGCAAATTAGGCATAGAGGCCTTATCTACATGGATTTCATTATTTTCTTTGGCATTGAGTAAAAAAGCGAGCATGGTAGGTACTACGCTTGCCCACGTAACATTGTATTGCTCTATAAGCGGAAAGAAAGATTTTACACTAAAGCGCTCTGCGAGCACCAACGAAGCTCCAGCGCATAGTGTAGACATATAACTGACGCATTGCGCATTGATATGATAAAGTGGTAGTACACACAATCCTTTGTCTGAGGCTTTGAGTTGATGCGCTATAGCGGTATTATTACCGCCTGCAATCATATTATCAGCACTAAGTATAACGCCTTTGGGATTCCCAGTTGTCCCGCTTGTGTACATGAGGAGAGCGTTGCTGCCATGACCTTCTACAGGGGTAGCTTTGACCTGCAGTGCGGTATCAACATAATCAAGAGGACAGTGGTTCTCAGCAACTTGAATAACGACAGTTCTGGGCGGAGCTAACGCTTGCATGCGTTCATACTCGGCCTTGCCTGCAAAGATAACTGCCGGTTGGGCATGGTGGAGCACATAGCGCAAATTTTTATCGCCAGAGACTAAATTTAAGGGAAGCATAATACGGTTACTGGCATAACTTCCCATATTCAATTCAAATAAAGCTCTACCATTATTCAATGCACAAGCAACTATGGTCTGCTCAGCCACGCCGATACAATCAAATAACTCTGTATAAGCATGCGCTAAATCTGTTAAATCTGCATAGGTATACTGTGCTTTGTCAGAATTGCCGCTCAGGTAATAGGCTACTTTATCTGTGTTCTGTTGAGCACGTTGTTTTAGTAAGATATTGATAGAATTTAGCATGGCTCATTACCTGGTTATAAAAAAGCAGTATATTAGTTAAACGTTTGAATATAGTCGCCTAATACATCATCTACTGAAGGTTCATCAACAGGAATCTCTCTCACAATGCGTGTTGTATTCAGATAATGTCTATAATTCAAATTATCCGCAATAGAGTTGCCTCCCCAGCTGCCGCAACCCATAGAAAGGGAAAAAGGCATGCCATTATTGAATGCTCCACCTGTGGCAAAACAATGTGCTTGATTAACGATTACACGACAACTCGGCAAGGTGAGCGCCATAAGCTGTGCGCGATTATCTAGCTGTGTGTGGATACCAACTGAATGCCCAGCGCCTTGTACATCCAATAATTGGCGCGCATACTCCAACCCTTCATTAAAATCCTCCACGATAAAGGCACTCAATACGGGGGCCATGCGCTCTCGTGTAAGCGGGTGGGATTGCTCTATCATCATTTTATTACACTGAGTGATTAGGAAAGTTGTGTTGTCGGGCACTTCAATACCACAAGCTTTGGCAAGAGTTGGGGCATCTTTTGCAATTAGCTGGGTATTCAGTTTATTATCGCGCCACAAATGATTAAGCAGTGACTGCTGCTGGGAATCGCTTAGTAGGTAGCCCCCATTCTGAGAAAAAGCTTCTAATAGGGCATCGGCTTGCTCTTTAACGCAAACAACATTATTTTCAGAAGAACAAGAGGTGGCGTTATCAAAGGTCTTGGAAAGGCTTATTTTTTTTGCTGTTTGTGCAGCATCAGCACTCTCATCTATAAGGGTTGTAACATTGCCAGTACCAACACCAATGGCAGGCGTGCCACTTGAGTAGGCTGCGCGTACATTATTCTGAGAGCCAGTTACGACCACAAAGTCTACCAAACGCATCAATATTTCTGTGCCCTGTTTAGAGGGGGGTTCTATCATGGCTTGCACTAAGTCTAAAGGGGCCCCGATTTTTTTGAACTCTGTATGAATATAACCCAATAAGCGATTCAGCACAGCACACCCCTTAGGGGAGGGTGATACGATAACAGCATTACCGCAGCAGATAGAGTTGATAATTTTATTGACTGGGGTTGCAACGGGATTAGTGGAGGGCGTGAGCGCCGCCACTACGCCTAAAGGGCGTGCTATTTCGGTAATGCCTAGTGCGTTATTTTCGTTGATTATTCCTGTGGTTTTGGCGCGTGATAAATCGCGCATTAATCCAAGTGTTTTACGGTGATTTTTAGTGATTTTGTCAGCGATATTGCCTAAGCCCGTGTCTGCTACGGCTTGCTCAGATAAGATGCGATTGCGCTCTGGTTCCATCACTGCCCAAGCAACCGCTTGCCCTAAACGATAAAGTTGTTTTTGATCGTAGGTGCTGATTTGTCGTTGTGCTTCACGAGCACGTGCTACTAATTGCTGTATGTCGTTTTCTAAATTCATTATCTTTTAATCATTTGGGCAGTAAATGTAATAAGTCATCTACTGCCCAAATATGGTTGCAGTATTAAAATCTTTTTACAGATCTATAGGCCTTTTAACAATTCAGTTAAGAAGGCTTGACGTTTTTTCCACATAATTTTGACTTCATCACGCGTCATAACTTTGATAGGTGAACCACCTTTTTTCATCTGGTTTAAGACGCGCTTATTGTTAAACATTTTAGGGAATGTATCGGCTAAGCGGTCGATAACGTCTTTAGGCGTGCCTTTACGTACCATAATGCCACGAAAATTCACACTGGAGTTATCGACACCACTAAATCCTTGCTCCTTAAATGTAGGTACATCAGGCAGAAACTCTGTGTTACGTTGGTTATCAGCAACCCCAAGAATTTTTAGGTTGCCACGACTGCGGTATGCATCAGATAAGTTGTTAACACCAGCCATTACTTGTCCACCTAATACTGATTTTAATGCAGCGGCTCCGCCTTTCTGAGGCACATAAGTCAACTTAACATTGGTCTCTTTTTGGATTTGTAAAAAGGCAATATGATGTCCAACATATAAGCCTGCGCCAGATACGGTAACTTTCCCAGGATTCTTTTTCGCAAAATCCACTAAGTCATTGACCGTATTGAAAGGACTGTCTTTGTTCACAATCAATACAGCAGGGTCAGCACCCCAGTTTGCAATCGGCTCTAAATTATCAATGTTATACTTGGTTTTGCCTTTGAATTTGATGGACTGCGCTATAAAGTGAGGCACGTTATATGCAGAAAGCTCATAACCATCCACGCTGGCACGAGAAGCAAATTGGTTCCAGCCAACACGCCCACCAGCACCGGGTCTATTCAATATAAAGACAGGCTGACCTAGATACTCTTTGTTCCCAGCAACCATCGTTACAATACGCGCCTGAAAATCGGTAGCACCGCCCGCCCCATAAGACACGGTCAGACTAATGGGCTTCTCAGGAAATTCTGCTATAGCCGGTAGGGTAAAAGCAGAAATAGCCGCTAATGCGGCGATTCTAATCATGGGTATTAGTTTCATAATAACTCCTTAAATTTAACAAAAAAAATCACCTAAAAACCAGCCGATCAAGTGGTTGGGTTTAGGTAATGATGGTACATACATAGACTAAAAATGTCTATTACGCAATATTACTAAGCACATCATATCATAGTAATACACTGGGTATCTGCACTTTGAGCATGACACTAAATAATAGGTACATGACTATGCAGAATGTGGTTACAAAAATTAAGTGCTTAACAATTCGGAATGATTTTTCTGCACTATCGTCCTGTTTGTAGTGCAGCCAGTGATAGCTAAAGATAATGCCTGCCATGCAGAGCCATCCACCTAAATAGAAGCCGATATCTATAGAAAAGAAAATATAGGCAAATAAAAACCCAAGCCCTATCGATAAATACGGTATATGGATGGGGGTGCTTTTTTCAGGTACTTTGGCTAGATACTCCAGAATAATATCACCTGCTGCCATAAGCACTAAGGTAACTGCCAAAATGTGTGGGAAGAGATAGGCACTGCCTTCACCCTTAAAACTCACAGTAGCTATAAGGGCAGCAACTACAACCAGCAAGGTGCGTTTGAAATTAGATACTATATTATTCATAAATGAAATGCCTCTTATACTATCTTGTTAGGATTTTTTTGGCTTTTTGCGCAATGTCCATAAACTATAGGCAATGGAGAAAAGGCATAATCCAATAAGTATTATGTTTAGTGAGCCTGAAAGGAAGTAAGGGAGCATGCCATCACTCGCACCTGCAATGATGCTTCCTTGCACAAAATTAGTTTCTGCAATAGGTCCTAAAACCAGCCCTAAAACCAAGGGGGCACTGCGCAAGCCAAAGCGCTCTAAAGTCCACATGCCTAAACCTAAGGAAAACATAATAATGACATCAGAATAAGAATTTTGCACGCTGTATGATCCGAAAACAGCCAGCATAACCACTGCTGGAGCTAACCACAGTTTAGGAATATGTAACACTTTAGCAGCAACGCCGCTGAGCATAATGCCAAACACAACCATTAGAACTTGACCTACGAGCAGCGAGTCCACAAAAGTCCATGCCACTTCAGCATAGTTGGTGAATAAATCAGGACCTGGAAATACACCGTGAATCAATAGACCACCTAACAATACTGCCGCAGTTGGGCTGCCAGGGACACTTAAAGTAAGAAGCGGCACTAAGGAGGGTCCAACCATCGCATTGTTTGAGGATTCTGCTGCGATAAGCCCATCGGGATTACCTTTGCCATAGGATTCTGGGTTTTTGCTGAGTTTTCGCGCCTGATCCCACGCAACTAAGCCTGCAATTTGTCCACCAGCACCAGGAATAAGACCAATGATAATACCAGTAAAACTGCCGATAGTAAGTGCTTTAAAGCGAGTAAGGCAGTAGCGAATAGAATCGCCTATAGCTTGTCGTTCTTTCGCAAATACTTTACTATCAGAGCTGCGAAGTGCTTCGTTAAACATATCTAAAATTTGCGGCATGGCAAATAAGCCAATCAATGCTGGAATAACATGGATGCCACCTGCCAGATGGTCAGTGAATACAAAGCGCTCTGCACCTTGTATGTCATCGTAGCCAATGGTAGAGAGCCATAAGCCTAAAGCACCAGAGAAAAGCCCTTTAAGTGGCTTTTCAGAGTCTAAGGTGGCGATAACGGTAACCCCTAAAATAGCAACCCAAAAGAGGTGGCTCGGACCGAAATCCAATGCAAATTTAGCCAGTATGGGTGAAAAGAAGATAAGTACAAAGATGCCTAAAATACCACCTACACCTGAGCTAATAAAACAATAATGTAGAGCTTTGGTTGCCTGATTTTGTTTTGCCATCTCATGACCGTCTAATGTGGTGGCTATATTAGCCGGAGCACCCGGAATTTTGAGTAATATAGCACTAACGGCCCCTCCTGCTACGGTTGATGTATAAGCCGCGCCCAAAAGAATCAAGCCGCTAATGGGTCCCATATGAAAAGTGAAAGGGATAAGGAGTGCAACCGTCATGGTTGGGCTTAGTCCCGGGGTAGCACCCATAAGCAAGCCAAAAATAGTGCCTAATAGCAGAATTCCGAAATTCAGAGGCTCAAAGACATTTGAGAAATATTGGACAAATTCCATAACCTTAAAGCGTACCTAATTTACATGGGTTGACAAAAACAAAAAAATATAGCGTCAAGCCTTTCTACCATAATTTACTATCCTTTGTTTCATTTTTTGCTGTATGTTACTTGTCAATTATAATGATACGAAATAGTTTGTAATACACAATAACACAATAAATGAATATTAACAACTCCTTAGACTTAACCTGCTGCTTGCCTAAATATCGACCAGTCTATACGGTCTAGTTAGTGCAAAAAGTGAGGCAGACATCAAAATACTGCCATAAAGTGGCTATAAAATAGTTACACAGTATCAAAAAACAAAAAATACCTGATTGTTTCTCTGTTAATCCTTATTTGAAGATTTTTTGTATGAAATATGCAAGACCTAATAAGATGAATATATAGTTAAAACAACATTATACAAAAACAATCTATTAAAACATCTTAAATTATAAAAAACGAAAAATCACCATTTTATGGAACGAATTATGCAAAAAAAAGACCAATGCAGGGCTGGGATAGGCATTGACAAGAGTTGTGAAGTAGTGTGAGAATGGCAAACTAATAGTAATTGGATACCTTTAGAATTTTCGCTGATTCTTAAATGTGTCTGATTTTAATGTTGTTAATCATAAGTAAAACGAGGACTCTTACCCATGAAATTATTAAAGGTTCTAATGCTTTTGCTGGGGATAGTAGCACTATCTTCCCAAGCAAAAAATGTCACCATTAAGGTGCAATCCGTTCTGCCAACTAAGGCAGATGAAGTAACCATGCTCAAAGACTTTGCAGATAACGTATCGGCTTTGACTAAAGGTTCTGTCAAAATTGAAATATTGCCTGCGGGGTCAGTTGTAGGCGTTAAAGAAACTTTAGAGGCGGTCAATAAAGGCTTAGTCGATGGCGGATTTGCTTGGACGCACTACTGGTCTGGTTACCACCCTGCAGCAGCACTATTTGGATCGCCTGTAGCTGGTGCTGGTGTTGGTATTGATAATATCGCTTTTGTTTCATGGTTTCTATTTGGTGGTGGTAAAGACTTATACGATCAATTATGGACAGAAATGAAAATGGATGTAAAAGGTCTTATGCTACAACCGGTTGGTCCAGAAGCCTTAGGTTGGTTCAAAGAGCCGATTCATAGTATGGAAGATTTCCGTAAGTACCGTTTTCGTACCCCTCCTGGCATCCCCGGTCAAACCTATAAAGACATTGGTGTTGCTTCTGTTGCTATGGGCGGTGGTGATATCCTACCTGCTTTGCAGAAAGGTACTATCGATGCAGCAGAATGGTGTTGTCCAAAGCCAGATAGCGTGTTTGGCTTCCAAAAAGTTCTGAAGCACTACTATCTACAAGGCTTGCACCAAGTGGTTGTAAACGCTGACATGTATATTAACGGCAAAGTATGGCGCTCTCTGACAGATCATCAGCAAAAAGCCATGCAAGTTGCAGCAGATGCTTCTCTAATGCGTTCTATGGCATACCGTATCTATGAAAACGGCAAGGCTCTAAAAGATCTAACTGAGAATCATGGTGTGCAATTGCATGACACACCTGCAGATTATTTCCCTGCTTACATGAATGCGGCACGTGCTTCGCTGCAGAAAAATGCAGAGAAAAATGCATTCTTCAAAAAAGTATGGGACTCACAACGTAAATTTGCAGAAATTGCGGTTCCATTTTGGGCTGGTGCACAGACATCAAACGCTCAGTTAGGTAAAGCATTTGCAGATTCTTTGAAATAAAGATAGAGCAGTTACCTATTTGTAACGCTTGTTATTCCTAAGAGGAGGCGTAACGCCTCCTCTTAGTTTGAAATATAAAATTGTTTGGATAAACATGGTAAAAACACCAGAAACTGATCAGCTTAAAGAAGAAATAGAGAATTTGCGCGTTGGTGATGAACTGATCGCCGAAGGTAAGACTAATCTATTTGATATGCCAGGGGACATGCCTCAATGGATGGCAGTGACCATACGCAGTATCAATAAATTCAGCCACTTGGTAGGACATATTGTTTGCTGGCTTACACTCCCCCTTTGTTTTGCAATGGTCTTTGAAATCATTGCTCGTTACTTTTTTCTTGCGCCTACCGTTTGGGCTTATGATATCAGCCGTATGCTATATGGTGCTTTATTTATGCTGGGGGCTGGCTTTGCGCTCTTGCATGGCGTTCATATTCGCGCTGATTTTATTTACCGCAACTGGCAACCCAGAACACAGGCAATAGTAGATACCGCTCTTTATATTTGCTGCTACTTTCCTGGCATGATTCTGTTCTTTTTTATAGGATATGAATTTGCCTTTGATGCATGGGATAGAGGTGAGTTAGGTATGGATACTGCATGGATGCCGCATATGGGGCCTATTAAATCCGCTATACCTATCGGCACCTTCTTCTTAATTCTACAAGGCATATCCGAACTATTACAGTGCTTCTACACTCTAAAACATAATCGTTGGCCGTGTGCTAATCCAACTAAATAATTTATACAGATAAAAATAATATGTCTCCAGAAATAATCGGACTTATCCTAATCGGCATGATGCTTTTTGCCATCTTTGTCGGCTTTCCTATTTCGTTTACATTGATTTTCCTTGGTCTTGTTTTTGGCTATTGGGGCTTTGGCGATTTAGTTTTTTACTTGATGACTTACCAGTTCTCTGGGGTCATGTTAGAGCAGACGCTCTCCGCCGTGCCATTGTTCAT
This sequence comes from Gammaproteobacteria bacterium, assembly GCA_965219665.1. Lineage (GTDB taxonomy): Bacteria > Pseudomonadota > Gammaproteobacteria > CAKMZV01 > CAKMZV01 > CBDCOD01. The sequence continues at coordinate 177,777 of CBDCOD010000025.1, forward strand.
CTTTATGGGCATCTTGATGGAAAAAGCCGACTTGATGGAGCGGTTGTTTATATCGGTGCAGCGCATGCTCTCCCGTGTAAATGGAGCGCTCTTTGTGGCGGTGCTATTCGTATCTACCATTTTTGCAGCTGCAACCGGTATTGTTGGTGCGTCCGTAACCATTCTTGGGATTATGGCGGCCAAAACGATGAACCGATCAGGTTATGATGTCAAGTTGGCAGCGGGCACTATTACTGCAGGGGGTACATTAGGTATCTTGATTCCACCCAGCATTATGTTAGTGGTTATGGGGCCTATTATTGAGGTGCCTGTAACCGACTTATTTGCAGCAGCGATTATTCCAGGTATGATGCTGGCGATGCTCTATACCGCATATGCGCTGATTCGCTGTTACCTTAATCCCAGTTTGGGACCAGCGCTCAACTTAGATGAAAGCGAAAAAGAACCGATGTCAGAGGTGGTTAAAGAATTCTTAATGGGTCTTGTTCCGCCAACCGCGTTAATTGGCTTTGCCTTAGGGAGTATATTATTTGGTTTAGCAACCCCTACAGAAGGGGCAGCAATGGGGGCATTTGGTGCATTACTGCTCACAGCAGCCTACAAAAAACTCTCCTTCCCGATGATGAAAGATGCTTTGGTTAAAACCTTAGAAATCTCAGCGCTGATTCTTGTTTTGGTAGCAGCCTCCAACTTCTTTGGTGCAGTATTCTCTCGTTTGGGAACGCCCACCATGCTAACCGAATTGCTGGTTGGATTAGATATGCCACCAATGGTACTACTGCTTCTCATTATGGCGGCTATATTTTTATTAGGTTGGCCTTTAGAGTGGGTGCCTATCGTACTGATTATTGTTCCTATCCTACTGCCTTTGGTTGAGCAGTTAGGCTTTAACCTGACTTGGTTTGGCATTCTGGTTGCGGTGAATCTGCAAACCGCATGGCTCTCGCCGCCCGTTGCCTTATCGGCATACTTCCTCAAGGGGGTTGTGCCGGAATGGGACCTTAAAGATATTTATGGCGGCATGATTCAGTTTATGGGCATCCAACTGTTGGGACTAACCCTCATCATCCTATTCCCACAAATCGTACTGTGGTTACCATCCGTACTCAATAGCTAATTTTTCTACTACCTCCATTAAAATGGCGAGCATAGGCGGTAACGCTTATCCTCGCCATTTTTTATACGCTCTCTTACGCGTCAGGTCGCGTTGGTTCGTACACACAATACAGGCAGGTACGGGTATTGTGAATACAGAGGTAACAAAAAACCTAACAGATGAGCAACAGAACCTATTAAATGATACGCTATCGATAATCCGCAAAGATAGTCATTGACTGAGACCCGCCAATATTTTTTGCCATAAACCAAACCATATTAACAGCACAGTCATTCAATCCAATATATTAAGCCATTAAATCAAAAGATTGAATCAAAAATGGGCACTATCCAGCAATATCTAGTATCATTGTATAATCATGCAATGATTAATTGTTATGCAAAAAGGAACAAGTAATGGATCAAATTGAAGTCCGAGAAGGCGCACGCAGGCAGCATCGAAGTCTCGCGATGTTTTGCGCATTGTATTGCTGGCACCATGATAAGTGTGCTGTCTTTGTGGAAAAGGGTACACTTCTACATTATCTCGGTCTGAAGAGAATGAAAGAAAAGCGTTACGAATGGCTAGTTGAAGATGTCAACAGTTATTTTTCACACATCTTTAAAAGGCAAAATTCTAATGATGTTGATTTTATAGTTTTCTCAAAACTCCCTGAAAGCGAACTCGAACTGCTGGAAAATCAAGACGCTGCGAAACGTTTCTCGCCAAAAGTTCTCGATATAGCAGTCTATCGAACTTACTTGGAGCTGTTCGGCGATGAAGGCGAAGAAAGGGTAAAAGAGTCTATTGACAAATATTTTCCCTTTCTATCTGAAATTAATAATTTGCACGAATATGCGCTCTCTAACACACTTACTCTACTAGCGAACGGAGTAATACAACCATCAAAAGCGTTAGAGTAGTCGTGCATAACAATATGTTGCACTAGACGTTTTGAATTTTGCCTTTATATTAAGCCATTAAATCAAAAGATTGAATCAAAAATGGGCGCTATCCAGCAATATCTAGTATCATTGTATACGGGCATCAAAGAGTGTTCATCGTCGCGATTGAAGAATATGTCTATCTGGTGCCCTACGTTGAATTGAAGGATGACATATTCTTGAAAACGATTATCCCTAGTCGGAAAGCTACCGAGCAGTACCTTGGAGAGAGTAATGAGTAACGTTAAATTGGATAAAGATGAAAAAGAACTTTTGAAAGCCTACGACGCCGGCGAGTTTAAGTCGAAGCTAACCCCGGCACGCAAACAAAAGATTCAAGATGCGGCAACGCATACATTTAAAAAGGATAAACGAATAAATATTCGAATATCCAGCCGTGATCTCGATGCAATCCAAAAACGTGCTCTAATTGAAGGCATTCCATACCAAACTTTTGTATCCAGCATTCTGCACAAGTACGTATCCGGGAGCTTGCACGATGTGACCGCTAACAAGCGCATGCAGCCGGACGCAGCAAAGCCGCGCCGCTGATGCGGGGCGTTATATTCACAACTAGGAGTTTGTATGCTAAAAGAAAAATTGTCTGGTCAGCCAAGTAACAACCCACCTGTCATAGCAATCATTGGGGGCACTGGTCAAACTGGGAGATGGGTTCTGGAAGGAGCCTTGCAAAGAGAATATATTGTGCGAGCACTTGCCCGAACGCCATCCAAACTTAACGAAAATAGAAATCTAACGGTGATTAAAGGTGATGTTAGTAGTCTAGAGTCGTTAACTGAATTGGTGAAAGGTGTAGATGTGATTATTTCCTGTTTTGGCACCGTCAAGAAACCGAATTATATAGTTGAGAGTGGCATCAGATTGATAATAAAAGCAATCAATGCGCAAGAGAACAAACCTAAATTAGTTCATATATCTTCAGTCGGTCTTGGAGACTCAAAAACAGCATGCAAGAAATCTTTAGTCTGGTCTATGGTTGTAAATTGGGTATTCCCATTAGTCGGTAAAGAAGTTTTTAGCGATATGGAGAGAGGGGAAGAGTTAATTTTAGATAGCAAAGACTTTAATTTTGTAGTTGCAAGAGCTGCTGTCCTGAGCAATAAAAAAACACAAGGCTATAAAGCTCAGAAAGCTAAGAAGCCGAACTGAATCAGCGGATTATGGAGAATTTGGCGAAGGTGAAGTGGAGGTTGGGGATGAGTGAGTGGCGCGAAATAGAGCTGGGCGAAGCTTGCGACCTTTTGGACTGCTTACATAAAACCCCCAAATATTCTAAATCTGGTTATCCTATAGTCAGAGTTACGGATGTTAAAAATGGATTATTGGATACGAGTAAATGTTTATTGGTTGATGAAGAAATATTTATAGCGTTCAGCAAAGGTTACAAACCTAAAATTGGTGACATTGTATTTACAAGAGTAGGATCATTTGGATTCTCTGCTATTGTTAAAAAGCAAGAAGAATTTTGTATCGGTCAAAACACCACTTTACTACTCCCTAAAAAGATAGATCCTTCCTTTGTTTTCTATTATTTGATCGGAGAAGATGCCCGATTTCAAATAGAGGGTCTTGCAGGTGGTTCAACACAACCAACAATTAGCATGGCTAATATTAGAAAAATAGTTGTACCATATCCCCCCCTCCCCGAACAAAAAGCCATCGCCGAAGTATTAAGTTCGTTGGATGACAAAATCGACCTGCTCCACCGCCAGAACAAAACCCTTGAACAAATGGCTGAAACGCTGTTTCGCCAGTGGTTTGTGGAAGAGGCGGGGGAGGATTGGGAGGAAGGTGTTTTGCTTGATATTGCTGATATAAATCCAAAATATCCACTAAAAAAAGGGACATCAGCAACCTATCTTGAAATGAAGAACGTGAATACGACAATGTTTAACCCTGATGGGTGGTATAAACGTGACTTCACCTCTGGCATGAGATTTCAGAATGGAGATACAGTATTGGCAAGAATTACCCCATGTCTTGAAAATGGTAAAATCGCTTTTATTACATTTCTTGAAAATGATGAAACTGGGTGGGGGTCAACAGAATACATCATTATACGGATGAAGGAACAATTTCATCCTTTTATATCTTATGTTATAGCAAAAGATAAAGATTTTAGAGATTACGCTATTAGCAACATGTCGGGTTCAAGTGGGCGACAAAGAGCATCAACAGATATGCTTAAAGGATATGATATAAAAATTCCACCTGAAATAGTGATAAAAGAAATAAACTCACAGTTTTCTCGGTTTTTGCCCAAGCTGAAAAATAATGCAATGCAAATCCGCACCCTGGAATCCCTCCGCGATACCCTCCTGCCGAAATTAATGTCGGGTGAAATACGGGTGGCGTTATGATGGCAAATATTATGATGTTGGCAAACCCATTGTTGTGTGAACAATACCCCGTAGGGGCAGACCTGCGTGTCTGCCCTAATGATGAATCAGGGATACCCTGTAAGGGCGAACACGTAGGTTCGCCCCTACATGGGCGGGACAATATCGTGCGGGACAATATTGGGCGAACACGTAGGTTCGCCCCTACATGGGCGGGACAATATGCGGGACAATATTGGGCGGGACAATATCGGGCGAACACGTAGGTTCGCCCCTACGGATTAAATAACAATGGATAAATACAATCCATATATTCGCCATCGAAAATCAATTCGATTAAAAGGATATGATTATTCACAGGCAGGATTGTATTTTATAACCATTTGTTGCCAAAATCGTGCATGTTTATTTGGTTAAATTGTGGGCGGTGAAATGGCATTGAATGATGCGGGGATGATGATTGAAAAATGGTATTACGAATTGGAAAACAAATTTTCTGATATAAAATGCCGCGAAATGGTGATGATGCCCAATCATTTTCATTGCATCGTGCAAAAAATCGAAACCGTGGAAACCGTAGGGGCAGACCTGCGTGTCTGCCCTAATGATAAATCGGGTGGAAAAATATCGGGTGGGACAATATTGGGCGAACACGTAGGTTCGCCCCTACATTGGGTTGTGCAATGGTTTAAAACGATGACAACCAATGAATATATTCGGAACGTAAAACAAAACAATTGGCGAACATTTGATAAAAAATTATGGCAACGCAATTATTGGGAACATATCATACGCAATGAAAATGAATACCAACGCATTGCCCAATACATTATTGATAACCCTAAAAAATGGGATATGGATCGGTTAAACAGCAGCATTGGGAACCAGATAAAGGAACTACCCGCCCAATATACCGTAGGAGCAGACCTGTGTGTCTGCCCAAAAAATAAGGCATGGATGGTATGACCAAAATTACAGAAAACACCATTGAAGCATTCTGTATCGAACTACTGGTAAAACAGGGCTATGAGTACATTTACGCCCCTGACATTGCCCCTGATAGCGACAAGCCCCTACGCAGTGATTTTGATGATGTTTTGTTATCTTCTCGTTTGTCGGATGCGGTTGACAGAATTAACCCGACCATTCCCCTTGAAGCGCGGCAGGAGGCTATCAAAGAAATCTCCCGCATTCACTCCCCTGATTTACTCAGCAAAAAGCGGCGCGGCTTTCCGCTACGCTACAGCCACCCCATTTTTTGCTGCCGGTGATGTGGGGCGTTATGTTGCACAGATTTAGATTTAGGCATGATTAAAATCACACAAAAACCTGTACTTGAATCAATCATCACCTGCCCGGAATGCGGATACGAAAAAACGGAAATAATGCCAACCAATAGTTGCCAATTTTACTACGAATGTGAAAGCTGCACTTCTCTGCTCAAGCCCAAACATGGCGATTGTTGCGTATACTGTTCATATGCCACAGTACCATGTCCACCTATTCAACTTGACCAAGACTGCTGTAGTTAAGCATTACATATGAACAATTTTTTGAAGACTGGGATCGCAAATACAGTTATTTCCGCAATATGTTGTTTCACGCCCGTGTCAGTAATAATATTTGCTGCTCATAATTTTTGAGCAAAACGCGCTTAAAAAATGGTTTGACAAAGCGATTTGATAAAGCGGGGGTATGACAGTGCCTTTCAGATATACAACACCAGATACATCCATTATTACGGTAAAGCGTCTTTGTAATAGGAGGCAGTTAAAATGCTTGAAGGAAATTTTGGGGGTTAGAGGTTGAGGATGTTGGTGTGGAGGGTGTCGTCAATTTGGATGCCGTGTTGAGCAGCATGCGCGTGTCGCGCTGGCTTGCTGGAGCCGGGGATGTGTACGTTGTTGTCGGTGAGTTGGGTGCATAGGTGCTGCATGCGGGTGAGAAAGTGAGGGTTAAAGCGTTGTGCGTCTATGGCGATGATGCATTGCCCCAAATCGGGAGGCGGTCCTTCTGCGTTGAGCAGTGAGGAGGCTTCGGTGGCAAAGCAGCTGTTGGTGAGGGCGGCTGCCATAATTTCAACCATTAAAGCGAGCAACGCACCTTTGGTGCCGCCTACAGGTTGAACCATGCCTGCTATGGCGGCAGTGGGGTCATCGGTGGGGTTGCCGTGGACATCGGTTGCCCAGTCTAAGGGGATTTTTTCGCCTTTTTGTTCTGCTACGACAATTTTGCCGCGTGCTACGGTGGAGAGTGCCATATCGATGAGCAGCGGTTGGTCGGGCGTGGGTGCGCCAAAGGCGATAGGGTTGGTTCCTAAGAGAGGCACTTTAGCAGGGGGGATGGTCATGGCTTTGGGGGCATTGCCGAATACCAAGCTGATTAGGTTGTTTTCACAGAGTTTTTCGCAGATGCGCGCAGCTTGTCCAAAATGGTGCGAATGTACAACGCCGACTAAACAAACGCCTGTGGATTGAATGTGTTGGTTAATCACCTGAATTGCTAAGTCTATGGCGGGGAAGGCAAAGCCAAAATGAGCATCTACGCGGTGCATGGCATCGGTTATTTTTTCTACCGTTGCTTGTGCTTGTCCATTGACCTTGCCGTTTTTGGCTTGAGGGGCATAGGTGATAAGGCGGCTTAAGCCGTGTCCTTTTTGTCCTTCAATTTCTGCTTGCACTAAGGCAGCTGCTACCGATTGCGCATTTTCAGCACTGGTGTTATTGCGTTGCAGTGCCGCTTGTGCCAGCTGGGTGGCTTCTTTAATCAGCAAAGTGGTCATTTATATTGCGTAGCTTTTCATTACTCTTGTGCAAATAGAGGTTAGTTAATCCAAAACATAGAACTAAACTACGTGTTATGGATGATCAGGTCGCTGGCTTTTTCGGCAATCATGATGGTGGGCGCGTTGGTGTTGCCTGATGCGATGTTGGGCATGATGGAGGCATCGGCAATGCGCAGCCCTTGTATGCCGTGGACGCGCAGTTGGTCATCGACGACGGCTTGTGCATCGTTGCCCATTTTACAGGTGCCAGCGGGGTGGTAAATGGTTTGGCTGTATTCACGCGCAGCGTATAGGAGTTCTTCATCGCTTTGGTATTGCTTGCCCGGAACATATTCATCGTAAATGACCGACTGGAGAGCGGGGGCTTGTGCGATGCGTCTGGCTACTTTAATGGCGTTGACGCTGACTTGTTGGTCGCGTTCATCACTGAGGTAGTTGGGGATGATGTCGGGATGCTCAAAGGGGTCGTTAGAGCGGATGGCTATTTCACCGTTGCTGTGTGGGCGGAGTTGGCAGACGGAGGCGGTAAAGGCAGAGAAGGGGTGTGCGCCTTCTCCGGGCTTATCTGCGCTGAGCGGCTGCATGTGGAACTGGATATCGGGTCGATCTACACTGGGGTCTGATTTGGTAAATACAGTGACTTGACTGGCGGCTAAGGTGAGCGGACCAGTGCGTGTGAGTATGTAGCGCGCGCCAACCCATGCTTGTTTGAGAAGGCTGTTGACTTCATCATTGAGCGTGGGGAGGGTGGTTTTGAATACTAAGCGGATTTGTAAGTGGTCTTGCAGGTTTTTGCCAACACCAGGCAAGTGGTGTACAACAGGGATGTTATGCTGTTTCAAGAGCGTTGCATCGCCAATGCCTGATTGTTGCAGTAGGGCAGGGGAGTTAATCGCACCTGCGCTGAGGATGACTTCTTTATTGGCATATACGCGGTGTAGCTTGCCTTTTTGTGAGAACTCTACGCCAATTGCGCGCTTGCCTTCAAACAGGATTTGCGTGACGTGGGCGTGGGTTTCAGTGCGTAGGTTGCGGCGATGGCGAACGGGATGAAGGAAAGCGCGTGCTGTATTACAGCGGAAGCCTTTATGAGCGGTTTGCTGAAAGTAGCCAACCCCTTCTTGATCTGCACCATTGTAGTCAGGGTTTGAGGGGATGCCGACCTCGTTACAGGCTTGAATAAATTTTTCGGCAATCGGGCGGCGCAGGCGTAGGTCAGAGACTTTGAGCTCTCCACCAACACCGTGATAGGCATCTTCTCCGCGCATTTGGTCTTCTGATTTTTTGAAGTAGGGGAGTACGTCTGCGTAACTCCAGCCCGTATTTCCTAAAGCGGCCCAGTCATCATAGTCTTTGGCTTGTCCGCGCACATAGAGTAAGCCATTGATGGAGCTACAGCCCCCTAATAGCTTGCCGCGTGGCCATTGCAGTTGGCGCTGGTTGATACCTGCGTCTGGGTTGGTTTTATAGCACCAGTCAAATTGAGGGTTGTGCATGGTTTTGAAGTAACCAATAGGCACATAGACCCAAAAATTTCGATCGTTTCTGCCTGCTTCCAAGAGCAGAACATTGTCGTTACCAGCAGACAGCCGATTAGCGAGAACGCAACCGGCTGAGCCAGCACCTATTACAATATAGTCGTAGTTTTTCATGAGCAAAGGACTATTTTGGCAGCGTGTGTACTGCCGTTGTGAATACTTTCAAAGCCGCTTTGTCCTGCATCTAAGGGCATGGTATCCACCCAGATCTCTTGTTTGAGATGGCCGAGTGTGTAAAGCTTTTGCAGGAGCGTAACGCTTTGTTCTATTTCTTGCATGGTGTAGGTAAAAGCACCAATAAAGGTGATTTCCCCTAAGGTCATGCGTCTTGCGTCCATGTCGCCTGTGGCTTCTTGTAAACCAAGATGGATAATTGAACCACCGTTTTTGACGGATTGGATGGCTTGGCGGCGGGTAGCTGCCAGCCCTACTGCATCAAATACGCAGTCGTAATGTTGTGTGGGTATGGGGTGTTCTATCGGGTTGATGGTTTGCGCAAGGTGCGCGCTGCTTTGTAGGCGCAGTGGGTTGGTTTCACTGATAGTGATGTTTTTTGCGCCATAGTGTTGGAGCAGGATGGCTGTGAGGATGCCAATGGCACCGCCACCAATAATGAGTATGTTGTGTTTGGCTAAAAGAGTTTGTGTTAGGTCTGCTTGCGTTAAGTCGATGCCTTGCAGGCGTTTTAAGAGGTTAATCCCGTGTAAGCATACAGCAGTGGGTTCAGTCAGTGCGCCGATAACGGCGGGTAGATTACCAACAGGTACTAAACAATGATTGGGTATGGTGATATATTCGGCAAAGCCGCCACCATGGGTCATTCCTATCATGTTAAAGTGAGTGCAGAGGTTGTCGCGCTGGGATAAGCAGTACTCGCATTGCCCACAGGTTATGCGGGGGTTCATAGTGACGCGCTGCCCTTGAAGTGGGCCTTCTATAACGGTTCCGCACACTTCGTGTCCGAGTATGAGCGGAGGGCGGCGGCGCGGATCATGTCCGTGCCATGCATGCATGTCTGAGCCACAAATGCCAGCTGCTTCAACCTGCACCAAAGATTCACCTTGTGCTGCAGTAGGGGTATCTACTTGTTGAAAGGTGCATAGCAGGTCTTGTACAAAGAGCAGTGCGTTCATTTTGCGGTAAATCCTCCATCAACAAAGAGGGTTTGCCCTGTAATATAGTCACTCGCATGGGAGGCGAATAAGAGAAAAGCGCCATCTAAGTCTTGTAGCTTGCCATTGCGTCCGATGGCGGTTTGTTGCGCCATTTTATCGGATAGAGCGGGATCGCTAAATACAGGCTGGGTGAGTTGTGTGGGGAAAAAGCCCGGTGCAATGGCGTTACAGGTGATGCCGTATTGTGACCAGGCTTGTGCCATGGCGCGTGTCATCTGGCAGACACCGCCTTTTGCTGTTCCATAAGGGATACTGTTGTTAAAGGCGCGTTGTGATTGTAGTGAGGCAAGGTTAATAATTTTGCCCCATTGGCGTTTTTGCATGTAGGGTACCAGAGCGCGGCTGAGCAAAAAAGGGACTTTAAGATGTATATCTATAGTTTGATCCCAATCGGATTCGCTTATTTCGTCCCACGGTTGACGCAAATTAACGCCAGCGGCGTTCACGATAATATCTACAGATTGTAGAGTATGGTCGGTTATAAAGCGTTCCCAGTCGGAAACTTGTAGTAAGTCTTGGGTAATAAAACGATGTGTAAAATGAGCCGCGCTTGCTTGCGGGTTTGGAGGTAAACTGGCGCAGGCATCGCGCAGGGTTTCACTATTTCTGCCATGTAGTATAACCGCAGCACCTGCTTGCGCAAAAGCTTCGCCAATACGCTTGCCAATACCAGAGGCGGCACCCGTTATGAGTGCCGTTTTACCCTGTAGTGTAAATAAGCTCATCGTAATGCTTAAGCAGTTATTACCTTAGTGCTCTTTAGTGCTTTAGTGTGAATTGTGTATCAGGAAAGTACTTTTTCAAGCGTGCATCTGCAGTGCGTGCATGTGCTTCCATGCCTTCTAAGCGTGAAATGCGTGCACAAGAGGCCGCAATAGAGGGAAGTGCTTGATTTTCCATGCGCTGATACGTCAACACTTTAACAAATTTGGCAACCGATAGTCCGCCTGTATAGCGTGCTGCTTCTTTTGTAGGCAGTACGTGGTTAGGGCCAGAGCATTTATCGCCAAAGGCTACGGTGGTTTGTTCTCCTAAAAAGAGTGAGCCATAATTGTTGAGGTTATTGAGCCACCAGTCTAAGTCTGCCGCATGAATTTCCAAGTGTTCAGCAGCGTATTCGTCACTGACTGTTACCATTTCTTCACGGGTTGAGCAGAGTTTGACTTCACCGTAGTCTTCCCAAGAGGTTTTAGCTGCTGCACGGGCATCTTCAGGAAGTTCTGCAATATAGTGTGGCACTTTTTCTAAGACGGCTTGTGCTAATGCCGCACTATCGGTGATCAACCAAGCAGGGGAGTCAATGCCATGCTCAGCTTGACCAACTAAGTCAATGGCAACGATATCCGCATCAGCGGTTGCATCAGCAATAATCGCTACTTCAGTAGGGCCTGCAAACACGTCAATGCCTATTTTGCCAAATAGAATTCGTTTGGCTTCAGCAACAAAGCGGTTTCCAGGGCCTGCAAGAATGTCAGCAGGTTTTAGACCAAATAGACCGTAAGCCATTGCTGCAACGGCTTGTACTCCGCCCATTGCCAAAATATTGTCTGCGCCACAGTAGTTCATGGTGTAGAGAATATAAGGGTCAATGCCCTCTCCAGCGCGGGGTGGGGAGCAGGCGGTGATATTGGGAACCCCCGCTACTTTTGCTGTGCCAACGCTCATGATGGCAGAGGCAATGTGCGCATAACGCCCACCAGGTACGTAACAGCCAGCAGATTGCATGGGGCGAATGGTTTGCCCTGTGATCAATCCATCGGATAGTTCTAACTCAAAGCCTTTCATGCTGTCTAATTGTGCTTGCGCAAAGCGTGTGACATTGTCATGTGCAAAGGCGATGTCGTCCTTGATGGCTTGAGGGATGGTTTTAGAAACGGCTTCAATGGTTTCAGCGCTGACTAAGATTTCACCATCGTAATTATCTAATTTTTTGGTGTAATCTAAGGCAGCAGATTCGCCTTGCTGCTCAATGGTGCTGAGCATATCTAATACGATAGACTGCGTTTCTGTGTCCGTTGTAGAAGGCTGCTTTGATGAGGATTTAAGTGTAGTAATAGTCATTATGCACTCCGATATAGCTTGGTCATGACAAATTCTTTATGCCCTAATGCTTCAGCTGCAGTGAAACGGCCATTGGCTGTTTTTGCAATGCAATCGATGAGGGAATCGCCTGCCTGGTCAATGGTCATTTCGCGGCGCAATACACCAGAGACGTCAACATCAATGTGTTCGCCCATAGTACGCATGGTGCGTGGGTTACCACTGATTTTGATAACAGGGACGATGGGGTTGCCGATGACGTTGCCTTGCCCTGTTGGGAAGGTGTGAATGACGTAGCCAGCCGCTGCCATGAGCGTAACGCATTCAGCAGCAGCAGAGGAGGTGTCCATAAAGTAGAGACCATTGCCTTTAGCAGGGGCTTCGGCAGGTTTGAGTACATCAATATAGCGCACTTCACGACCGATTTTTTCTAAATTACCTAAGGCTTTCTCTTCAATGGTGGTTAATCCGCCTTCAATATTCCCTTTGGTCGGCTGAGAGTCAGAGAGGTCTGAGGTTTTATGTGGCTCAATGACTTCATCCTGGTAGGCTTGCCAAGTTGCCATAAATTTTGCAGCGGCCTCATCATTGGCAGCACGTGCACGGCATAAGTGCTCTGCGCCTGTGAGCTCAGAAGTTTCTCCAAAAACGCCATACATACCTTGTGGGATCATTTTGTCATACATATTACCAACTGCTGGGCAAGATGCTAAGCCAGTAGTAGTATCAGACTCGCCACATTTAGTTGAAACCCATATCTCGCTTAAATCGCACTCTTCGCGCAATAGTCCAGAGGTGGCGTGTACAAACTCCTTCGCAACCCGTGAAGCAGCTGCGATAGTAGCTATATCACCGTTCTGCTCAATGGAGAATCCAGCAACTGGTTTTCCCGTTTGGGCAATGCCGTCCGTAATGATTTTTGTCCAACCAGGCTCAATCCCAATAACAATAACCGCAGCAATGTTTGGGTTACTGCCTGCACCAATAATGGTGCGAAAATGCAATTCTAAATCTTCACCGAATTGTAGTCGCCCATAGGCATGTGGTAGCGCAATAGTGCCTTTAATATTGTTGGCAACTGCTTCACAGGCAGCATTTGATATATCGTCTACCGGTAGAATGGCAACGTAGTTGCGGACTCCAACTCTACCATTTTCTCTGCGGTAGCCCCAGCATGTAATATTTGAATTTGACATAATATTTTCCTTAATAGTTCGGCTTACCAGCGTTTAGTTTTTAGATTGTGTGTATGAACATGATCCCCTTTAGAAATTGGCTGGACCACCTTGCCAATATCTTCGCCATATTTGATGACAGTGTCTCCTACTGCAAGGTCAGTGAGTGCTACCTTGTGCCCAACAGGCACATCATGGTTTACTACTTGAGTTAGACTGGAGTTGTCTTCTGTTATAACGCATAGCATTTCTGTGTTTGCTGTGAGTCCTTCAATAACGACTACGCCGACATTATCGGCTTTGTCGTGAATGAGTAACTGTGGCTCTTTCATAATATTTCCTCAGTTTGTGGGTTATAAAAATAGTGTATAAAGTGGGTTATGTTCATATCAATTTAGACATGTTATCTGTAGCTGCTTGAAGCGTTGGCAGGAGTTTTTTTAGATCTTCTAAACTGCTGCGAATGGCAGGTGCATGTATTGCCACAGAAAAATCTATTGTGTTTTTCTCTCTGAAAACTGGCGCGGATATAGCTACCATGCCAGGAATAAATTCTTGATTATCACAGGCAAATTGTTGTGAATGAATTAATTTGAGTTCTTTTTCTAATAACTCAATATCAGTGATTGTATTTTCAGAGTGTGCAGTGAGCTTGACGCTTTCAAAGTATTGTTTCCGTGCCTTTGATGGCATATAGGCTAAAAATAGCTTGCCACTGGCTGTGCAGTATAGAGGAAGTTTTGACCCGATAGGCAATTGAATACGTATAGGCCAGTTACATTCTACACGGTCATAGTAGACGATTTCAAATCCTTCTAAAATAGAAAAATTGCAGGTTTCATTTGTTTGTTCAGATAGGTTTTTTAGTATTTGATGGCGTGGTGCGTAGTAGGAGTCGCTTGCCAGAATATTGTGTGCTAATTCATATACTTTATTGGTTAGAACAAATTGTTTTTTTCTAGTATGTTTTTGCAAATAGTTCGAATCAACCAATTGTTGCAAAATACGGTGAACAGTAGTCTTTGCTAAACCTAATTCTCGGGCAATTGTTGCGCAGGAGGCGTTCCCAGAATGATCTACTATTTTTGATAGTACAGTTAATCCTCTAAGGATAACGGGGTCTTTTTGAAGCATTGTTTTAAGCACTTTCCTTGAGTGTGTGGACGTTTTTCCAGTCCTGAGGTGTATTGATGTTGTGCACTGTATGTGCAAAATAGCAAGTTGCCATATTTTGTTGTTCTGCAAAACGCCATATACTCGCTTGTTTTGGTAAATAATTTTGCAGGGGTTTTATAAGGCTGATAGGCCATATCCCGTGTGTGAAGTAGGCTTGTTGATTAAAGTGGGCAATGCAACCATTTTTTTGCCGATAGCGTAGCATACGGGTGTAGTAGTCGCCGGGTAATGGCAGGCAATCTATGCTTACGGTGCATAGCCACTGATAGCCTTTTTTTCGTGCCCATAACAAGCCATTGTATATGCCGCTAAGCGGTCCGAGCATAGGGTAATAGTCGTCTTGTATTTGATCAACGGCCAATTGAGAGTGTGCTAATTGGGTGGCTATAGCGGGTGAGTTTGTGTTACAACTGACTGCTAAGGCGTCACAGCCAAGTAGTATATTTAACTGGTGGAACAAGAGTGGTTCGGTCTGATAATATAGCTGTGTTTTATCTGAGCCGAAACGAGTAGACCGACCGCCTGCTAATACTAAGCCAGCACAGGTGTTAGCTTCTTTGCTTGGGGTTGGGGTAGTAGTCATTGGGGTTCTCATTTGGACGTGGAATGAGGCAGGTAAAGTCTTTTTCTATCAATAGGTTGATAGAGCCGTGTACGCCTTCACAAGAAACCATATCGCTGTTAGAAAATTGTTGTGCTATCTGTGTAGGCATGGTAATGTGTAGCGTATTATTATCTAAGTGCAACAACCACTGTGTGCCCGTAGTTAATCGGTACTGGATGTGTTGTTGCGCACTATCTATAAAGCGCAAGCATGTGCTGATTGCTTCATTATTTGTGAGTGAAGCAATCTCGGATTTGCGCAAGCGTAGGCGTATGCTATTATCAATAAGACGGACTTTCATTTTTGATAGTAGAGGGAAACAGTATGCTTGGCTTGAGCAAAGAATAAATAACGTTCAGCTGCGATGCCAATCGCGCAAATGGCAAGTATGCCACCAAAGAAAAATGCCGTGCTGGCAAAGAATAGTCCAATTAAAGGAATGAGGTAGGTGGCTATTATTGCTATCGCCATTAAAGGGGTAGCATGACGTCTTGCTATTTCGTAGCCCATCTCTTTCATGAGGTAGTTGGCTGATGAGTGTGGTGGGTCAAGTTGTTTAATCTCTCCTTGTAGTCCAATAGCACTCTGTATGGAACTATTACCGTAGTTGAGTTTTCTAATCCATAGTATTTTATTGATGAGAGCTATGCAGATAATGGGGAGCATCAAAGTGATAGAGGCGCTCATTTCACTTAAGTAGGCGAATAATTCAATGATGTAACTGCTGTCGCCTTGTAGTCCAGCAGTAGCTAGCAGCAGACTATTAATAAACCACCATAGCACTCCTCCACAGAGTAAGGCATGTGCGAGATAGCCAATGACTGTCCACACATTATGCCAGGCAGCAATTGGTTTTAGTGAGGCATAAATCATGGCAGTTGTAAAGACAGTCGATAGTGATAGGATGATGCATAGTAATCCTGCTGTTTTTTGCAAACTGTACCAGCCATAGAAGGTGGCTACTGCCAATAGCAACATCGGCATAAAACTTAAAACAGCACTTATGCCTTCACGCGATAACCAAGAGGAGCGGTATTGGCTCATAGCACGCCACGCGCGTTCAGGATGCCCAAGATGCCATGTTGAAGCACTGAGACCGACTACATTGAGGATAAATGCTATGCCTAAGCATGCGTAGATTAACCAATTTGGTATATGTTGTGCCAGCAGTGTAGATAAGCCTAACCAGCAGAGTAAGCCATAACCAAATCCGGTGAAGGTGGTAAAAAGGATAACGGAGCCAGCAGGATGCATAGTAGTTTATAAAGGTTAAATCTCGGCACTTAGGCGCTGATTCCAGCGGTTAAGCAACTGTTCTGTGTGGTTGGTCTCGTTATCGTCAGTATGGGTATTACTTTCCATAGTAGGCGCACTGCGTTTGATAGGTGGTAGGTATTTGTTAACAGGCTTGCAGTTTTGCTCTGGCATAAGGTCGTAGCCTTGGTTTTGTTTGACTAATTTGGCAATATCAGATTGCTCATCAGATAAATCACCAAAATGGCGCGCTCCAGTTGGGCAAGCAGATACACAAGCGGGTACTCTACTGCTTTCGGGTAGGTTAGGGTTATAAATTCTATCTACGCAAAGCGTACATTTTTTCATGACACCTTCTTGTTCATCATACTCTCGTGCGCCGTAAGGGCATGCCCATGAGCATAGTTTGCAGCCAATGCAGGTGTCCGTGTTGACTAAGACGATGCCATCTTCTTCACGTTTATAGGAGGCGCCAGTTGGGCAAACAGTGACACAAGGTGCATCTTCACAATGTAGGCATGATTTCGGGAAGTGCAGGGTGATGCTATTACCACTGGGTTCTTTTACTTCATAACTGTGTACGCGGTTAAACCATACGCCATTAGGATTGTCACCTTGTGGATCATAGTCACTTAGAGGGGCAGAGTGCCCGCCACTGTTCCATTCTTTACAACTGACTACACAGGCATGGCAGCCAACACAACTGTTTAAATCAATTACCAACCCGAATTTTCGGTCGGTTTTTTTAGGTAGCATGGTCATAGATTTCGGCTTCCTTTATGGCTAATCCATTCGTGCGCGGTAGTAGGTGGTTTGGTATCAATTTTGCCTTTTAGGTGTTTGCCGAATGTAGACAAATCAATTTCTGAGCGCGCCTTGTATTGTGGTAAGGGGTCAAATTCAGGCAGCATGCCTGTTTGGTTAGGGTCGTTGCATTTTTCAATGCGCACCCGTAAATCATACCACGCAGCCTGTCCAGTAATAGGATCCGAATTAGAGTAGGTGCTCTCTCCTTTACGCTGAGGCAGTAGTTCTGAGATTAGGTGATTTAGTAGAAACGCTTTGCGGCTTTCGGGTGCGTCTTTACTCAGACCCCATGCGCCTTTGCGCTTGCCAATAGCGTTCCAAGTCCATACGGTGTGTTCATTAACGCCTGACTGAATACGCACAGGTACTCTGATTTTTCCATGGTGGCTTATGAGCCATGCCCAGTCGCCATCTTGTAGATTATGTGTGTGTGCGAGTTTTTCATGAATATAGAGTGCATTTTCATTCGTGATTTGTCGCAGCCAAGTGTTTTGAGAGCCCCATGAGTGATACATGTGCATTGGTCTTTGGGTAACAGCATGTAGCGGGTAGGTTTCGCTATCTAATCGCTCTTGCTCTAAGGGTTCATACCATATTGGCAATGGGTCAAAGTAGCGTAGTATCCGTTCGCGGTGTTGTTTAGGCACGGGTACTTTGCCATGACCATGTGCTGCAAGGCGGAAGCGCTGCAAGTGTTCGCTGTAAAGCTGTAGTACGATAGGTTGTGTATCTGTTAGCCAGCCGTGGTGCTGTGCATATGCTATGTATTCCTGGTTTGCAAATTTATAAAATTGCTGTGATAAGGGCAGGGTATGTTGCCAAAAGCAACCATTTTCTATGTATCGTTGAATTTGGTCGGGGTTGGAGTCGCCAACTCCGTGTTCGTTTTGGTCTTTAGAGCGCCAGCCTGCTAAAGGTCCTATTCCTGGGGCGCGCTGATGGTTGACCATGTAATCCGCATAGCCTAAAGGATACAAGGGTTTGTCATCCATGTCTACCAATTTAGGTAAATGCAGTCTTGCGCCTAAGTCAAGCAGTACATCTTGGAAGGGACGAACGTCTCTATCTGGTTGTTGTATAGGAACACGAATAGCGTCAGCGGGGCCTTCTGCATTAGAAATCGGTCTGTCCAGTAGGGAGATGCAGTCGTAGCGTTCTAAGTAGGTTGTATCAGGTAGGATAAGGTCAGCATAGGAGACGGTTTCAGAATAGTAAGCGTCTGAGTAGATAAATTTGGGGATTTTATAACTGCCATCGGCTTTCTTATCAGTTAGGTATTTAATGGTATCTGCAACATTCATGGAGGAGTTCCATGCCATATTCGCCATGTACATGAATAGTACATCAATTTCGTGTGGATCGCCTGCCCAAGCATTATGTAGCACCATGTGCATTAGACCGTGTGAGGCTAAAGGGTGCTCCCAGCTGTAGGCTTTATCTAAGCGTATAGGGTTGCCTGCGTCATCAACCAATAAGTCCTCAGGGCAAGTGGGATTGCCAATAGGCATGCCTGACAAAGGGGTGTTAGGTTGACCAGAACCCTGTGTAGGCTTAGGGCCAGGTGGGATAGCTTTGGGGTAGGGGGCCTTATAACGCCAGCCGCCTGGGACATCAATACTGCCTATGAGCATTTGCAGAATGTGTAAAGAGCGGCATGTTTGGAAGCCGTTTGAGTGTGCTGAAATGCCGCGCATAGCGTGAAGGCTAACGGGTCTGCCTGTGATGCTTTCATGACGAACACCACGCCAGTCAGTCCAAGGTTCATTTATAGTGATGCTTTGCTTAAAGGCGACATGCGCAATTTCTGCTGCAATGCGCCGCATAGTTGCTGCACTGATTCCGGTTTGTTCAGCGACTGTCTCAGGGGCATACTCTTGTGCAAGGTAGCGGCGTGATAGTAGCTCAAATACGGTAATGAGTTTAGTGCCGTCTTCGGCGGTAAATTGGCCGGTTAGTGCAGGCTTTTTGATATCAGAAAATGGGCAAATATTCCCTGTTTTGCTGTCAGCCACCATAATATTTTGGTTGGCATCGCGCCAAAAAAGTCCATCTTGGTCATCATCACGCTGCTGTACTAAATAGCAAGCGTTCGTATAGCGCGCCAAATAGTCAACATCAATCCAGTCATTGCGCATGAGTTCGTGGATGAGTGCACAAATTAGCAATCCATCTGTTCCTGGGGTAATTGCAAGCCATTCATCAGCAATGGCAGAATAGCCTGTTCTTACTGGGTTAATGGATACAATTTTGGTGTCTTTGCGTGCTTTAAGATTGCCCAAGCCTATCTTAATGGGGTTTGAGTCGTGGTCTTCAGCTACGCCAAATAGTAGAAAATACTTAGTACGCTCCCAGTCAGGTTCGCCAAACTCCCAAAATGCACCGCCTACTGAGTATAACCCTGCGGCAGCCATATTGACTGAGCAGAATCCGCCATGCGCTGCAAAATTATGGGTTCCATATTGAGCTGCCCACCAGCCAGTAAGCGATTGACTTTGGTCTCTGCCTGTGTAAAATGCTAATTTATTCGGATTTTTATCCCGTGTTTCTTGTAGCCATTGCGTTGCTAAGTTTAGGGCTTCTTCCCACGATATTTCCTTAAATTCTCCTTTTCCACGTTCGCCAACGCGTAGTAATGGTGCTGTCAGTCTTGCCGGCGAGTAGTGGTTCATAATACCAGCTGAACCTTTGGCGCATAGTACGCCTCGGTTGACAGGGTGGTCAGGATTACCCTCAATGTACCGTACAGTGCCGTCTTTGAGATAGACTTTTATCCCACAACGACAGGCACACATATAACATGTAGTATGGCGCACCTCATCTGCCACCTCACGTGAGAGCGGCACATCTTCTTTTACTGTAGCAAAAGGATTTAGACTGTGGTTTTTTTTTGTCATGGGTTATTACATTAACGGTGGGTCTTATATACAGACCCACCGTCCTACTTCGGAAGTTTATGAGTAGTCTTTGTACTTAGGTAGTAAGCGTACAGGCTTAGAGAGTGCATCTCTGCGGAACGGGTCGCCCAGTTCACGAGTACACATAATCTCTAATACAGTGGTCTTTCCGTGATTCATCTGCAAATCAATTGCCTTTTCTAAGGCAGGACCTACATCTTCAATTTTGTCCACACAGATTCCTTCTGCGCCCATTGCTTTAGCAATATCTGCCCAACTTTCGTTTTCTAATTCAGCAGCAATAAAGCGGCGGTCATAGAAGTCAACTTGGTTCTTCTTCTCAGCACCCCATTGACGATTATGGAAGACTACAGCAGTTACTGGAATGTTGTGTCGTACAGCGGTCAATGTTTCCTGCATGCTCATGCCCCAGGCACCATCACCAACATAGGCAATAGCAGGGCGTTCTGGACAGGCTGTTTTGGCACCAATAATAGTAGGGAATGCATATCCACAATTACCCCAACTCATTGCTGCGAAGAAACTTCTGGGCTTTTCAAAACGGAGGTAACTATTGGCGACAGAGTTAATGTTACCAATGTCAGTTGAGACCATAGCATCCTTGGGCATAGCGCGTTCTAAAGCACGTAAAACTTGGCGTGGATGTAGGTAATTGCCTTGCTCATCATCTTGCTCTGAAATCATGTCTAAACTATAGGCATCTTTTTCATGCGTCCACTCGTCTAACTCTTTTTCCCATGCGTCTTTTTCGTTTTTGATGGTGGTTAGACGTTCTGCACTGGTGGCATCACTAAGCAGTTGCTCTGTGCTTAGGTGTTTTGTTAGTGCTTTGGCAACCGCTTTGGCATCGCCACAAATACCTACAGAAATTTTCTTAACCAAGCCTAACATTTTATGATCGGCGTCTACTTGGATTACTTTGGCATCAGTTGGCCAATAGTCCATGCCGTGCTGAGGCAGTGTTCCGAATGGTCCTAAGCGACTACCTAATGCTAAAACAACATCTGCTTGTTGAATCAATTTCATGGCAGCTTTGGAGCCTTGGTAGCCTAAGGGGCCACACCATAGAGCATGGCTTGCAGGGAAAGAGTCATTATGTAAATAACTGTTCACTACAGGCGCATTCAGGCGTTCGGCTAAGGCAATACATTCATCAATACCATCAGACATGACAACGCCACCACCAGAAATAATGACAGGGAATTTAGCCTGTTTTAATAGTGCTACAGCTTCTGTTAGATGTTTTTCACCGCCTGGACCTCTATCAATGCGCATAGGTTGAGTAATCTCAGCCTCTATTTCGCCATAGAAAAAGTCTCTGGGTATGTTCAGTTGTGTTGGTGCCATTTCAGCCATGGCTCTGTCAAAGCAACGCGCAGTGAATTCAGCCATTCTATTTGGATTGCTTACATGCCCTTGATATTTAGTAAATTCTTGGAACATGGGCAGTTGATTTGCTTCTTGGAAACCTCCTAAGCCTATACCCATCGTGCCAGCTTCTGGTGTAATCATCACGACAGGGGTATGCGCCCAGTATGCTGCAGCAATAGCTGTTACACAGTTGCTTATGCCAGGACCGTTTTGTCCAATTACAACACCATGTTGACCGCTTGCACGTGCATAACCATCAGCCATATGAGCACCACCTTGCTCATGTACAACTGAAATAAAGCGTATTCCAGCTGGAGCAAAAATGTCCATTGCATCCATGAAGGCTGAGCCCATAATTCCGTAGATAGTAGTAACGCCGTTAACTACCATTGTTTCAACCAGCGCTTCACTGGGGGTCATTTTAATTTTGCTCATATATTTCTCCTGATAGTAATTTATGTTATCGTTTAAGAGGGAGGCTTTGTTCAACTCAATGTAGAACCATACAGCGCTCCTTTAATCATATAATGCAGTGCACATTTTGTGCATCAATTGAATACGAATAGTTGCATGTTATACAGCCTTCAAAGGGCGGATTATACTTTTATTGTAGTTTTCGGCACATTTTTTTTCAAAAAATGCAAAAAAATGCTACAATCTAACGAGTTATTCGCAATAGGCAACCAGCCTCAATGTACCATTTAAGTTATTTTCTATTTTTCTTTACATTCAAATAAATAATATTATGCTCGCTTTCCTATCTGAACTAAACTGGTCTATCGTTTTTCTTAGTTCGATCATTGGAACAGGCATCTCTATATTGATTAATTTGACTGGTGTAGGAGGAGGTGTTTTGGTTATCCCTATTCTATCGCTAGTCTTTAACTTACCACCTGTCTCGGTTGTAGGAACAACCAGCATGTATGTGACTTTTAGTAAGTTTTTCTCAAGTGTTTCTCACATTCGTAGCGGTACAGTAGATTGGCAAACCAGCCTCTATTTTTTATATGGTGCTGTGCCCGGCGTGTTGCTGACAACTATTGGAGTTGCTTATACGATTGTCAATCATCCGCAATACAGCGGGCTGCTTCAACAAAGTGTATATTATGCTACTATCGTGTTGATGGTCATTGCTTGCTTAGCAATGCTCAAGGTGAAACAAAAAGCGTTGGCAGAAAAAAATAAGCCGTTCCTATTGGTTGTTTCAGGGTTTTTTATCGGGGTTATCATGGGGGCAACTGGTGTTGGGGGAGGCGTACTCATCATTCCTGCTTTGAGTCTATTGACTCATTTGAGCATTAAACAGATAGTGAGTGGCTCGCTAATAATTGCTCTTATCATTTCTGGAGTGACGGGTATAGTCTATTCTCAAAGTGGGCAGATACATGTTCCAGTGCTTATAGGACTGCTTGTTGGGTCAGTTGCTGGCGTGTATGTATCTAATATGTTTCGCCACAGTATTCCAGACGCTCTACTTAATAGAGGTATAGTTGTGCTTATTATTATTTCTGCATTTATTATGCTCCTAAGAGGAGCGCCTCTCTCTTAAGATGTGCTGTCAGCCCGCTTAACGCAAGGCCTGTGAGGCAGTGATTAGAGCGGTATAACAGATGTCTTGGACGGAGCAACCTCGTGATAAGTCATTAACGGGTTTTCTCAGCCCCTGCAAAATCGGCCCGATAGCGGTCATCTTCCCTAAGCGTTGAGCTATTTTATAGCCGATATTGCCAGCGTTCAGGTCAGGGAATATTAGGATATTTGCTTGCCCGTTGGTTGTAGACTGTGGGGCTTTTATCTTATTTACAGCGGGGATAATAGCAGCATCAAATTGAATATCCCCATCAATTGCAATATCTGGATGTAATTGCTTTAATTGCTCAGTCGCCTCGCGCACTTTATCTACCTTAGGGTGCTGTGCGCTGCCTGCGGTAGAAAAGGAGAGCATGGCTACTCTGGGTTCCTCTGCTATGAGCGAGCGGGCACTGGAGATAGAGGCACTTGCAATCTGCGCTAATTCGTGTGCGCTGGGATCAATAATTAGGGCACAGTCGGCAAATATATATTCGGAAGTATTGGGAGCGTTAGGTAGCATTACGAAGAAACTGGAAACGCTGTCTCCTTTGTTTTTTGTGCCAATAATTTGCAGTGCGCCTCGTACTACTTCAGCAGTGCTGGTCGCTGCTCCGTTGACACTACCATTCGCTAAATTTAAATCGACTAATAGATAACTATAAATTAAAGGATTTTGAGCTAAGGAATGTGCTGTATCTAAGTCAACTCCTTTGTGCTTTCGTTTTTCAAATAAATGCTGGACACAGGCATCAAAATGTACATCTTCAGAAACAGCAATCGTTTCTATATGTTTGCATTCTTTATAGCATGAGCGCTCATTACTGACAAATACTGGCAGTATTAATCCTTGATGCTGTAGTTGCCATGCTGCTTGCCTAATGCGCTCATCATGTATCTCAGAGAAAAGGATGCGTGGTGTTTTGGAAGCCTTACTTAGAATAGTGTGGAGATGTTGAGTGAATCTATCTTGCATAACAAAATTGTGGGGTAATTGCGGCTATTGTATTAGAGTGTTAGCACATATATAGTGTAGTAGGGTTATGCTTACATTTTTTATTAATTGTACTGGACTGTGCAACTGGTGTGCGTAATGATAAGAAATAAAAAACTTTGTCTTTGCTGTGTCTGATAGGTGCTGTCAGGCCAGTTTTTATCTGGCAATAGTGGTTGAGATATGCTGCCAAAAAGAAAGGGCCTGGGCGTTTTTTTGGTACTAATTTGGTACTAATATTAAGTAGCATTGACATTGCTCATAAGGATATTCCTCAATCAAATTTGCATAAAAACTATTAAAATCAAATAGATATGCTCATAAAAAATTATGACGCACCGCAACATATGGATAGTATATTTTTTAGAATATATTTTCATATATGTTTTTGATATATATATCTTTTTTTGTTTTTCTATGGATGCTCGTGAGTAGGCTGTTTTATAAGCGGATATCAGTATTTATTATTTGCAATAAATAATCTCAATAAATAATCTATTGTCTATAATGGCTCCACTTTGCGTTAAGACTTGTTTTTGTTAAGAACATGTTTTATTGAAGACATGCTCCCTTTCAGCATGTCTAAAGTTATCGTTTTTTATGCTGCAAGAGCAACTAAGAAGCGATATTTGTGTTAGTTCATCATGCACCAAATGGAGGTACATTTTCATGATAGATAAATCCACTCTAGAGGCGCACTGGAAGAAGACCAGTAGTCTGCTTATGGTTGTGTTGGGAATTTGGTTTTTCTTTGCCTATTTCCTACACATGTTTGTTGGGGCACTCAATGATGTGTCATTTCTGGGCTTTCCACTAGGATACTATATGGCGGCTCAGGGTTCACTATTTGCTTTCGTCTTGTTAGTTTTCTGGTTTGCCAAAAAGCAAAATGCTATTGATGCAGAGTTTGGCCTGTCTGAAGGTGATGACGAGTAATATTTAAGGAGTAATAATAATTATGTCTCAGCAAAATGATTTTACACAAAACCTGAATAAGGTTTATGGTTTATATGCTGGCGGATTCTTAGTATTTGTCGCGCTCATGGCTATCTTAGATAGTTTGGGTTTTAGTGAAGATACTATTAGCTATGGTTTTGTAGGATTCACCATCTTAATTTATGCTTTAATTGGTGTCCTTTCGCGAACCACACAGGTTAGTGAATACTATGTTGCAGGTCGCTCAGTTCCTGCCGTATACAACGGTATGGCAACGGGTGCTGACTGGATGTCAGGTGCATCATTTGTCGCGATGGCGGGTGGTATATTCTTTAAAGGATATGGTTATACAGCGCTTTTAATCGGCTGGACCGGCGGTTACGTATTGGTTGCCTCACTATTGGCGCCTTATCTGCGTAAATTTGGCGCATATACAGTGCCTGACTTCTTAGGAGCTCGTTACGGTGGTAATGGTGCACGCTTAGTGGGTGTATTGGTATTGGTCGTGTGTTCATTAGCATACGTAACTTCTCAGATCAATGCAACAGGTACTATTGCTTCTCGTGCATTTGGTGTTCCATTTGAAGTAGCGGTATTCTTAGGCTTGGCAGGCATCTTGGTCTGTTCTATGCTCGGCGGAATGCGTGCGGTAACTTGGACACAGGTTGCGCAGTACATCGTGCTGATTTTTGCCTATGTTATGCCTGTTATTTGGCTCTCTATTATTTGGGGTCATGGTCCAGTTCCTCAGTTGTCTTACGGCGGTTTATTGCAGGATATTGCACGAATGGAAGCTGAAAATGGTTTAGGTACGGCTGCGTATCAGAAGGCTTCTTCTGCATTTAAGGGCGTTGCTGCTATTTCTACTCCACACTGGCAACCAGCTGAAGGTGGCGTAGCTCTATGGAAGTACATGACACTGATTTTCTGCTTGATGGCAGGTACAGCGTCCTTGCCACACGTACTGATGCGCTTCTTCACGACTCCATCTGTTAAACAAGCGCGTTTGTCAGTTGCATGGTCACTATTGTTCATTTTCTTGTTGTATTTCACCGCTCCAGCATTGGCCACATTTGCTAAATTCAACTTCTTGGAAAATTTGGTTGGCATGAAAGCGGCTGCATTAGAGTCTGCTAACTGGTTTGCTCGCTGGAAGGAAGTTCAGTTTGTTGACTTCAAAGATGTGAATCGTGATGGCTTGGTTGGCATGGGTGAATTGATGATTCGTGCTGATGTCGTTGTGTTGGCAACACCTGAAATGGCAGGTCTTCCTTACTGGGTGTCTGGTTTGGTTGCTGCAGGTGGTTTGGCTGCCGCTTTATCTACAGCAGATGGTCTATTGTTGGCGATTGCTAATGCGTTGTCGCATGATCTGTACGGCAAAATCATCAATCCAGAAGCTTCAACTGCAAAACGTCTTATCGTTGCACGTGTTTTACTGGTGGCTGTTGGTATTTTTGCCGCTTACATCGCTGCGGCACGTTTGACAGGTATTCTTGGTGGTGTCATTTGGGCATTCTCATTTGCTGCATCAGGCTTGTTTATCCCATTAGTGCTTGGTGTATGGTGGAAGCGTGCGAATAAGCAAGGCGCCATTGCTGGTATCTTAGCAGGCTTTTTAACAGGTAGTTTTTACTTGTATTACCTGAAAGGTATGGGTGGCGATCCTATTTTGCATCTTGATCACTTACGCTTTGGTATCGTAGGTATGTTTGTGTGCTTGGTTGTGATGGTGGCTGTCTCTTTGCTAACTGATCCACCTTCACAGGAAATTCAAGATATGATTGATGAAATTCGTTATCCGGTTGGTGAAACGATTGTTGATCAAATGAATGCGAAGGCAATGAAGACTTAATTGAATTAGGTCTATTCTCAAAAACGCCCTGCTTTTGCAGGGCGTTTTTTATGGAGAGTTAATATGAATCCAGTAGATATTTATCCATTACCTATATTAGTTGTAGACTATATATTGGGTGCTATTATGTGGACGCTTATTGCACGCTCGGTCTTTGATCTATTTTTTGCATCGCACAATGATATGGTTATCATTAAGGTTTTTCGCCAGTTAACCTCGCCTATCATAGGGGGATTTAATAGGATAACCCCCAGATTTTTAGCCCCTTTTCTTATACCACTGTATGTTGCGTGGTGGTTCTATATGGTGCGTTTCTATATTATTCCATTGATATTTGTTGGGGAGATAGGCATGCTTTCTTTTCCTTTGGAAAGTGCGTTGGGTAGTTTTTTCAGGCTATAACTCAAAGCGTAGCACAGAAAGCACATGAGAGCTATCTTGTATAATAGAGCATTAGACTGAAAATTACAATTTTTACTCAACTTTGAAAGGTGATTCGCTAAGTGGGAGTGCTTGGGTGGAGCACAAAGGGTAAAATTGTCAATTCAAACGCTTACTATTATTTTTTATGAATAATTTACACCACTATATGCAAGAGTTAGGGCAGCGCGCTCGACAGTCTGCTAAGATAATCGGTTTAGCATCGTCTAAGCAGAAAAATGCAGCGCTTATGGCGATTGCTGATGCTATTAGAAAAAATGTTCAAACTATTCTATCTGCTAATGCGTTAGACTTAGAAGCGGGTCAAAAAAGTGCGCTCAGTGATGCTTTGTTAGATCGCTTGGAGTTAAACAGTGCGCGCATAGAGGCAATGTGTGAAGGACTGGAACAGGTGGCGCTATTGCCAGACCCAGTAGGCACTATTGATCAGTTATCAATGCGTCCTTCGGGCATTCAGCTTGGGAAGATGAGAGTGCCTCTTGGTGTTATTGCTATTATTTATGAGTCACGCCCTAACGTGACCATAGATGCTGCTGCATTGTGCTTGAAGTCAGGTAATGCGTGTATATTAAGAGGGGGCAAAGAGGCAGCGCACTCTAATCAAGCTATTGCGTTATGCATCCAGCAAGGCTTGGAGTACGCTGATCTAGATGCCGATATTGTTCAAGTGGTAAGTCGTATTGATCGGGAGCTGGTCAAGCATTTGGTTCAGGCTAAAGAGTGGGTGGATGTTGTTATTCCACGTGGAGGAAAGGGTTTGATTGAGCATATAGCAGGTCAGGCTAGCGTTCCAGTTATTAAGCATTTAGATGGCATCTGTCATGTATATATTGATGCGATAGCTAATGTGGAAAAAGCAATTAGTATCGCCTTTAATGCCAAGACTCACCGGTACGGTGTCTGCAATGCTATGGAGACATTATTGGTACATCGTGATATAGCACAGCATATATTACCAAACTTGATTGACAAATATCAGCAAAAAGGCGTTGAGGTACGAGGTTGTACTATTACGCAGCAATTTGTGACAGTGGAAAAAGCCAGTGTTGCAGATTGGAGCACTGAGTACCTTGCTCCTATCGTATCAATTAAGGTCGTAAAAGATATTGAGGAGGCGGTTGAGCATATTGCCTTGTATAGTTCGGGGCACACTGAGGCGATTGTCAGTGAAGATTATTCGGCGGTGCGTTATTTTATGCGTGCAGTTGATTCTGCTTCAGTTATTGCTAATGCTTCTACACGCTTTGCAGATGGCTTTGAGTATGGCTTAGGTGCTGAAATTGGTATTAGTACGGATAAATTTCATGTTCGCGGGCCAGTAGGTTTAGAAGGATTAACTAGTCAGAAGTATGTTGTATTTGGTGACGGGCAGATTCGGCAGTAAATGCACGCTCAGAGGATGCTTGATGTATTACAACGGGTTGCCAAGTTAAAACGTATTTTTGCACAATTCTAAATGGCAATGGTCTTATAGTGGAGTCTTTGCTTTAAGTGTATGCTGATGCAGAACCGGACAGTACGTTTATATCTTGGAGGTAGTTTTGATCCTGTTCATATAGGTCATCTGCAGTTAGTACATCATTTGCAAAATCAGATTGCCGCAGATTATAGCTATTTTTTGCCGTACTCGGCATCTTCGTATAAGACACCGTATTTAAGTGCGTCAGTGCGGGTTGCACTACTACAGATTGCCACTAATCAGAGCTCAATTTATTCAGATATATTGATAGATGAGCGTGAACTAGTTATGCAGCGTGTAACCTATACAGTGGATACTGTTCGTACATTACGGCAACAGTATGTGCATGATTCAATTATATTTGTTATGGGGTGGGATGCCTTTCAGTCCATTCATTGCTGGAAAGAGTGGCATAAAATTATAGATATGGTTAATTTGGTAGTAGTGCCACGTCTGCCGTTTTGTTCACAGCTAAATTCAGTTGTGGATAATTTTTTTAAGAGTAGATGGTGCGATGTGTCTGCATTGAGATCCTATATGTCTGGGAAGATAGCTCGTTTGGATGTGCCTATTCCGACAGTGAGTTCATCACAAGTGCGTGACTGGATAGAACAAGGAGAGCGTACAATGTTGCAGAAATATGTACCATCAGCCGTTTTACACTATTTGGAAGAAAATGTTTATGGAACCAGCGTTAGTACGTAGTATAGTTGAGAAATTAGAAGATTTAAAGGGAAGCAACATTAGTGTGTTGCCCGTAGGGCATTTATGTGATTTTGCAGACTGGATGGTGGTGTGTACAGGTCGTTCCTCAAGGCATGTTTGCGCTATGGCTGATGTACTTGCAGAATATTTAAAGCCGTCAACAGGTATTGCTCCATCTGTGGAAGGAAAGGAAGGTGGAGAGTGGGTGCTGATTGATGGAGGGCTGGTAATCGTACATTTAATGCAGGCGGATACACGTCAACTCTATGCTTTGGAGCATTTGTGGGCATCATAGTTTTAGCAGTGGATAAAAAGCCACCTGCATATGTGCAGACTGCAACAGATATATATCTAAAGCGGCTTAACGTGACACCTTATACCTCAAAATTAATAGAAATTGCCAGCAGTAATAAAGCTACAGAAGCAAAAGGGCTATTTGGAAAAGTGCCACAAAAGGCAATAATCATTGCTCTTTGTGTGAGTGGGCAGACGATGGATTCACTTGTTTTTTCTCGCTGGTTACGGCAACGTATAGATAGTGGTCTAACCCCCTGTTTTATTATCGGTGGTGCAGATGGTTTAGAGGATGCTGTGCTTGAGCGAAGTGCTTATAAACTATCTCTATCACCTATGACTTTGCCACATGCTTTAGCGCGTGTTGTGCTATTTGAGCAATTGTATCGTGCTATGACCTTAGCGCATAATCACCCGTATCATCATTAGGCTTTGCTATGGTTGGACGTTGGTTAGGCTTTTTTGTTATTATTAGTTCAGTCATTTTACTGCTATTAAGTAGTTTAGTTATTAGTGCACGGGTTATGACAACCTGGGTAAAAGAAAACCCTATTGCAATGCGTCTTTGGCTGCATGAATGGGCAGGAATCGATATTCATTACGAAAAGGCAACATTCAAAACACAGTTTAATCATTGGGTATTGCAGTTGGAGAACGCAAATATTCAAATGGAAGCGGGAACGTTAAGTGTTGATTACTTGGACCTCAATTTATCATGGTTTCCCAATTTTTTAGGCACGGAATTTTCTAGTGCTAATTTGCAGGGCGTGCAACTGCGTCTACATAATGAAAACGAGCCTCAAACAGCTCCAGATATACAGGCGCTTGCTGCGTTATATAGTCGCTGGGATACATTTTTTGATTTGTTGTCAGACTGGAAATGGGTTCATATTGATGATGTGGCTGTTTTCAGCCATGATAAGAGCTGGGCATTGAATATTCCCAAAATTTATTATGAGGATTTGATATCGCCTGATTTAGAGTTCGTGTTTTCTTTTCATAATAAGCAAGGGGATGAGGTTAAATCAGTTGATTTCTCAGCAAAAAAAACGCACCAAAATAGATGGGTTTTTTTAGGGGAAATTCCTGCTGTACGCATAGGCCCGCAATTTAGTTTAGAGCATATTACTGTTAATGGAGAGTTCAGTGAACTACAACAGCAGGCAATCCTATTTATGGATGGAGGTAAAGTACAGTATGGCTCGCATACGCAGCCTATTCAGGCCATGTTGGAATTAGATGGAAATGTAGCCTCTATACAGAATGCGCGTATTGGGGATGCTTATTTTAGGGGAGTAACTGTACACTATGATTTCGAAACCATTAAAGTGGCACTCCAACCTCAGGAATTAGAAGGCTTAGATACGCTTTTGCATCATGTAGGGCTAGTGGATGCTACTCATAATGTATCTGGTAGGATGAATGCGTTAGGCATTGAATGGAATTTTGCGCAGCAACAGTTTAGTGGGCTGTATCTTAAAGCAGAGGATATACGTCTAAGCACCAAAAATGGGCAGCCTGTTGTGGGACCATTGACTATGGAGTGGGAACATGGTTTAGATAAGGGGAAGTGGAGCCTTACCGGTTCACAAGTACAGTTGCATATTCCAGGAGTGTATAAAGAGCTTAGAGTAATTCCCGAAATGCTCATTAGTGGAGAGATTGACGGATTGTTGGTTGAATTGGATGCGGCGCATATTGAAAAATCTGAAGTTATAACGGATTTGGGCACAGCAGTAGAGCTGGAGGGCATGATTAGCCAGATGGCAAGTAGCCCCACTATTGATGTAGAAGTACGTATTAATCGTATGAGTGTGGAGGAGGCAAAAAAATGGATGCCTGACCAAATAATGAATGCTAGTGCATATAACTGGATACACCAGAATTTAATTGTAGGCACTGTGCAAGATTTTTCTTTCAGGGTAAAAGGGACTCCTGAAAGCATTGCTACAGAAAGTCACCCTGATCATCATTTAGAGGTGGCATTAGAGCTTACTGGTGCTCAAATGACGCCACTTTTAAATTGGCATAAGATTGGCTTTCAGTCTGGCAAATTGCGCTATTTTAAGAATCAATTAGGTATTCATATCCCCCAAGCGCGTACCCAGCGTATTAATTTGAGTTCAATGCATATTTCCTTAGATAATCGCATACTGCCATCAAGGTTAAAAATACATGGGTTATTAGATGCAGATGCAGAGGCGGCACAAACCTATATAGAGAAAGGTCCTTTGGCGTCAACATTGGGCATAGAGGAGTTAGTAAAAAATAGTACACTCACAGCCGGGAATATTCATATGGAGCTTGTAATGGATGTACGCCTTGATGATGACGACCCACAAAAAACGATAGTGAATGGCCATATGGATTGGGAAAAGGCAAATTATCATATTTATGAACAACCGCTTCAGCGTATAGATGGTCGCCTTACTTTTATAGATTCTAATGTGTATGCTCAAGAAGTAAAAGGATTTTGGCTTGATCAGCCATTTGTATTGGATATTTTTCCACAAGAGGTGCGCACAGATGCAAGCACCAGTCAGAGGATGGTTGTGCAAGGTTTTTTTGACTGGAATCCTTCTCAGTGGATTCCGCAGGTATCTGGAACATCTAGTATTTCTATTCGTTTTGATATCCCACAGCAAGGAGGGGTAGTTGACCTGACAGTTCAAGGAGGGATGCAAGGAATTACGAGTTTCTTGCCTATTCCGCTCAATAAAGCTCGAAACGATATTTTGCAGTTGAGCGTATATGCTCAGATGAGCAGTAGGGCTACGGTAGTACGTGGCGATATACATAATTTAGTGCACTGGAATATTTATAAAGATGCAGTGGAAGATAATAAAACCTGGGTGCAGGTATCTCTGGGTCAGGCAACATTTCCTGATAAGCCTATAGCTGGATCTATGCAGGTTGCCGTTGATCTGCCTTTAGTATCAGTCAATCGCTGGCAGGGCTTCTATGATGCGCTCAAAAAACATGCTGCTTTCAAAGGGGAAGGGGTATCATGGCTTCCTTCACGTAGCCTGGTTGATATTAGTGCTAATAAGTTGCGTTATGCAAATCACGGATTTAATGCTGCAAAAGTGCAGGCTGTGTATATTAAGGGAGGCTCTTGGGATGCACAGGTGAGTAGTGAAGAGTTAGTGGGGCGTATTGTATCTAGCGAAAATGGGAGTCTCTTAGATGTTCAGTTAGATAAGTTTTCAATTAAACAGCAAAATACTAATTGCGCAAACCCAAGTCCTGAATGGGAGAAGTTTAGTCTGAGTATAAAGGATTTTGTGCGTGATGGAGAACGAATAGGGTCACTCAACGCTTTAATGCATAGAAATGCAGATAATATTGATATTCATCAGTTAGAGATTACTAATGGTGAAACAAAGTTGCTGGCTAAGGGAGAATATAGTTTAACCCGTGCAGTGGCACAATTTGATTTTAATGCAAAAGGAAAGAGGTTGCTGGATGTTGCCAGCTTAGTGGAGTTGGATTTAAAGGCATTTCAAGCCGAGAAGGTGGAGGTGATGGGTAATTTGAAATGGTCGGGGTCACTATATTGTACGAATGCTAAAAAAATAGAAGGCAACATAGTTGCCAAATCTGACAAAGGTGTGGTTAAGAATGCTAGCCCAGGCTTGGGGCGCTTGCTGGGATTACTTAATATGCGTTCTTTAGTCAGGCGCCTTAACTTAGATTTATCTGATGTCATAGCCCCTGGATTGTCTTTCGATACTGCTGAGATTTCCATGCGTTTTACAAACGGTAAGATGTTCTTTGATAAGATAGATATTGTTGCTCCTGCAGCAGATATTTCTATGGAAGGGCAAAGTGATAGTAATTTGAGAGTGCATGATTTTAGAGCCTTAGTAACACCGCGCTATTCAGATTCATTGGTATCGCTATATGCTTTATTAGGTGTTACATCACTACCAGTCGGTATTACGGCATTAGCAGCAGGTGAGTTATTTAATTTATCGGGTGGCAGTGAAGCTTTGACTGAGGTTTACCTTGTTAAAGGGAGTTGGGATAAGCCTAATATAAAGGCAGAATAGCCAGAGGTTATTGCATTAGTGATTTCCCCTGTTTTCTGCATGTTGCATATGCAATATTGTTTTTAGTAATGTTTATTTGGAGTTAATGCCATATATGGATATAGTTGCCGTTCTATTGCCTGGATGGAGTATGCCTGATATGGTGTATCACTCGCTTCTTGCACGCTATTCCAGTATACAGATTATACCACTGCCTTACTGTAAAAATGTATGCGAAGGTGTGGATGGCTTGTTACAGAAAGTCCCCAAAGGGGTTGATGTTATTGGACATTCTTTAGGGGGAAATTGGGCAATAGAATTGTTAAAAAGACAACATGTTCATCGTGTGTTTTGTGTAGGCACTAACCCACAGTTTGTAGCAGATGATGCTTCTATGGGATGTCTGCCAGCAGAGTTTGAGAAATTGCAGAAAGGGTTTGAAAAGAATGCAGAAACTGCTTTAAGAGCATTTGATAGGCAGAATCAGTTGTCTATTAACAGAGAGGTAATGTGCTCGAATATGGCGCAGCAGTTAGGGAATGGACTGAGTCATTTGCGAGCACTCAATAGTTGGGATTTTTTGAGGAGCGACGCTAAGAATATAACATTATGCTTCGGTCGCTATGATAGGCTAGTACCTTATTCTCTGGCTGCTTATGCAGCGCATTTTGCTTGCGGTGTTTCAGTTGTGGCAGGTGAGTATGGTCATATACCATTTGGTGACTGCAGATTTGATCAAGAGTTAGACCAGTGGCTAAGCGCTTAGATAAGTTGCAGCAGGCATTTGGTGATAGTGCTAAACAGTATGATTGCTATGCTGCCGTGCAAGCTAAAATGGCAGAGGAATTATTACAGAGGTTAGTGTATTTTACGATGCAGCCACAGCGTATTGTGGATTTAGGAGCAGGTACTGGTGGCTTGACTAAGGGATTAAGACGTTACTTTCCTAAAAGTGATGTATGGGGTGTGGATATAGCTGTGCCTATGTTGCATCAGTTACGGCAAGCAGGAATAACTGGCGTGTGTGGAGATGTGCATAGACTGCCTTTACGGGATCATTCTGTTGATATGCTTACTTCTAATGCTATGCTACAGTGGTCATATGACTTGCCGCAGTTGCTGCGGGAATGCGCTCGAGTTTTGAATAATAATGGGTTGTTTTTATTCGCCACTTTTGGAACAGATACGTTGAAAGAACTTCGTTTAGCATGGCAGGAAGTGGATACTTTATATCCACATGTGAATCCGTTTATGGATATGCATGAATTAGGAGATAGCTTAATGCGTTGTGGTTTTGTAAATCCTGTTATGGACGTGCAGATTATTCAACTAGAGTATAGCCACTGGCGTTATGCCTTACAGGATGTTCGGGGAGTCGGATCTCGCAACCATTTAAGAGATAGGCGAAGAAGTCTGACAGGGGTTCGGCGCTGGGAGAAAATGGTCAACGCATTACAGGAATGCAGCACTAAGCAAGGCAAAATTGTTATGACTTATGAAGTGGTATATGGTCATGCTTTTAAAGGAGAGCCTCAGGCACCTAAACAACAACAGCCATTCTTTATATCACCTGCATCAATAGGGTTATCTACTACTCAGTGAATGGTTGGAAGTCTGCTTTAAGAGCTTATAAAGACCCATGGTTTTGGTCTGCGATTATCGTTGCGCCTGTGGTTTGGTTCAGCTTGCATACAACAGGCTTTACGGTTATGCAGTCTATTGATGCGCGGACGTTTATCTTTATTGGATTTATCTATCCTATTTTAGAAGAGTTTGTTTTTAGATCAGGATTTCAATCATGGCTATTGCAAAGAGCCTACTTTAGGAAATCTTGCCGAGGTATTAGCTTGGCAAATGTTGTAGTATCTATAGTGTTTGCATTGATGCATTGGCGTGTACATGTATCAGTTAGTGGTTTGTTTGTGTTCTTTCCGTCTCTCGTGTTTGGCTTTTTTAGAGATCGTTATAAGGGCGTTTACATCAGTATATTTTTGCACTGCTTTTACAATATAGGGTTAATGCAATGGCCTTACTGGTAACCCGCTTCACGCATTAATTTGATTGCTTGGAGTTGTAGGGTGCTTAATGCATGTAGCGATGCGGCATCTTTCTTAAAAGGTCCCCATGCAGAAACAATAGGGTCTAATTCTATATTATCAAGAATGGGATATTCTTTGTTACTGCGTGCATAAGTACTTTGTGCCTCAGGTGAGAGTAGCCATTCTATTAACTGCTTAGATAGTTCAGGATGATTGCTGCCACTAACAATTCCTGCTCCGCTAACGTTGACATGTGTGCCACGTTCTGACTGATTTGCCCAAAATAGTTTTACGGCGTATTTGGCATTTTTTGCCTGTTCGCGTCCCAGATAGTAGGTATTAACAATACCTATATCACACTGACCGTGGAGTACTGCCTTAATAACTTGTGAGTCTTTAGCAAATGGTTTGGCAGCTAAATTAGTTACCCATCCTTTGATTATTTCCTTAGTTTTTTCCTTGCCATGGTAGAGGATAAATGATGATATCAGTGATTTATTGTAGACCTTTTTAGATGTGCGTAAGCATAGCCTTCCCTTCCAAGCAGGTGCTGCCAATTGTTCATAGCTACTTAGTTGATCGGGTGTTACGTTGTTTGAGTTATAGATAATCGTGCGTGCACGTAGAGAAAGAGCAGTCCAGTAAATGCCTTCTGCAGTGTTAGCCTGCCATTCTACAGGGACGAGTTTGCTAATAAGTGTGCTACGAAAGGGTTGCAATACTCCTTTCTGGGCAGCATAGTTTAGATTTCCAGCATCTGCTAAGAAGAGTACATCAGCGTCTTCTTTTCCAGTTCTGAGTCGCTCTATCAGTGCCTCATCCTTTCCAGTAACCAGTTTGATTTTGATGTTTTTTATATAAGCAAACTGATCCAAAAGCGGTTTGATAAGATGTTCTTTTCGAGCAGAGTAGACTGTTAATTCTGCCCAGCTAGTGATGGGGATTGATAGTAGAAAATAGAGGCAGGCAATGAAGGGTACTGCATAATTTATTGTCCTTTGCTGCATTTAATATATTTTTTTATTGCTATGTGATGGATGTTCTGAATATTGTAAGGTATGCTTTACATATTGGTCAATATATATTTACATATTGAGGTGATAGAGAGGGTATTATTTTTTTTTGAGCTGGTAGCGCCTGACAAACTGGTTATGCTGAGAGAGCGTTTTGCTGAAAGCATGTGTTCCATCACCCTTTGAAACAAAATAGAGTTCACCTTTCAAGTCTGGTTTGAGGACTGCTTGTAAGGCGCTACGGCTTGGGAATGCTATTGCCTCTGGAGGGATGCCAGAATATCGGTAGGTATTGCTAGGGTGATTAATACGCAAGTTTTTTCGGCGTAGGTTTCCATTGTATTGCTCCCCAAGTGCATAGATAACGGTAGGGTCAGATTGTAGGCGCATATTACGTTTAAGTCGCTCGTAAAATACACCCGCAATACGTGGCTGTTCAGACAGAAGCCCCGTTTCTTTTTCAACAACAGCTGCTAAACGTATAGCCGCATCCTTGTCAGGTATGAGGTGAGAGATATTTGGGTTCTGAGTGTACCAAATGCTGTTAATATAGTTTTGGGCAGCTTTATGTGCGCGCTTTAGGATGGATAGAGCAGAGCTTCCATGCTGAAAAAAATAGGTATCTGGCAGTAGTGCACCATTTATAAGTTTGGGGTCAATATTAAGATTTTGGGCAATTTGCTGGTGAGTCAGAGGTGCAAAGGTAATTCCTGGATTTCCTCTTAAGGCTTGTAATACGTCTTGCATATCCCACCCAGGTATGATCGTAAATTGGTACTGCTGTTTACTGCTGCCCGTGTTGATAGCATTGAGGATGGACAAGGGAGTTTGGGCTGCAAAGAGATAGTGCCCTTGGTGAGCTTGGGTAGTTAGGCGGTGAGCTTTGGCATATATGATTAGCCAAAAAGCGGAAGGAATAAGTCCATCTGTTTGCAGTTGTTGAGCAATTTGGGAGAGTGACTGCCCTTGCTTGACGATAAATTTTTGGTTGCTTGAAAAATGCTTTTGGTGAAGAGCAGGGCTGACAGTATCTATCCACACCTGTAGTCCAAGTATAAGACATATATTGGTGATAGCGAAGAGGAGAATGAAACGACCTAATCTCATAAGGGCTTGCTAGGGAATAAGGTAGGATATATTGTATTAAAAGGGTGTTCTTCGTCTAATTTACGCTGACTGAGTGAGGCAACACTTTGTAGCCCGTGTACTGCGTTACTTAATAGTAAAGATTGAATATTATCACATTCTTTAATTAGCAGGTGGCGCTTTTTGATAGAAGGATACAGTTGTAGCATTTTCTTGCGGGCAATACCTAACACACCACATTTAGTGATAGGCGGTGTGTACCATTCATCGTTCAGTTTGTAAAAAATATTATAATGTATTGCTTCTATGCAATGCTGTCCATCACCTAATAAAGCCTCATTCCAGCCTTGTATAGCGCACTGGTGTATTGCTTGAGTGTAGTGAATTCTGCTACAGTGTTTGATGCCTGCCAGTGGGTCATTTCTGGGTAAGACATTTTTCAACACGCCAACATGCTTAACACAAGGTGCGGTTAATGATCTGGTACTCCAAATAAGTTGAGAGGGACCATTAAGCTGTTTTTCATGTGTGCCAGTGCGTGTTAACAATACTTTTAAGATACAAAGAGAGGATAACGCGTTGCAGCGTTGCTGGTAGGAGGACTCTAAACTATCAGGGTGTAGAGGGATATTAATTTTTTTTGCACTTTCTAATAAGCGGCTTTTATGATCGTCCCACCAACTCACTGTACTGCCATCAAAACGCATCGTTTCGAACAGCCCATCGCCAAATAGTAAACGCGTGTATTGGTCAGATGTGTTTAGAGTCATATTCGTAGTTCAATAGATTTTTCAGTCAGAGTCCTAGTGCTTTAATCATACCCCGAGCCTTATGATATGTTTCCTCTAACTCATTTTTGGGTATTGAGTCATATACGATGCCAGCACCCGCGCGAAAACTAAATTGGTCATGACGTAATAGGATGCTGCGAATAAGAATATTTATGTCCAAACGTCCCTCTAAAGTTATGTACCCTACGGACCCTGTATATGCTACACGAGGCGCTTGCTCAAGTGAGGCTATAATTTTCATACATTCTACCTTTGGGCATCCTGTTATAGTGCCGCCTGGAAATGTTGCATGAATAATATCTAAGGGAGACACGTTCTTTCGCGCAGTAGCCCGTATGTTTGACACAATGTGGTGAACATGGGCATAGCTTTCAATAGCCATTAACTCATCAACTTGGACGCTCCCTGCCACTGCAATTCGCCCTAAATCATTGCGCTCCAAATCTAGTAGCATAATATG
Organism: Gammaproteobacteria bacterium; assembly: GCA_965219665.1. GTDB lineage: Bacteria > Pseudomonadota > Gammaproteobacteria > CAKMZV01 > CAKMZV01 > CBDCOD01. The sequence goes on from CBDCOD010000025.1 coordinate 216,690, forward strand.
CTCAGCCCGTTCTTTCGTATGCTGTAGCAACTCTACAGCCAATTGCTTATCTTTTTGTTTCTGTGAGTTACGCGGTCTGGTGCCAGCAATTGGGCGGGTTTGTATGATGCGGTTATGGCAGGTGACTAACCGTTCAGGGCTTGAGGATAGCAGTGCCTGGTCAGGATTAAACTGCCAGAAAGCAGCCATAGGTGAAGGGTTGGCATATCGTAGTTTATCATACCAATCTATAGCATGTCCCTGTACGCATTTTGCCTGCCATTGACGAGAAATATTTGCTTGAAAAATATCTCCATGCTTAATATGCTCTAGGACTTGGTGTACTGCATGTACGAAATGACTGGGGTCGTCTGCTTGTAGGCAGGTGGCAATGGTGTGTTGAGGCTGGTAGGGTGAAATTGCTTTCCAACTGCGAGATAGGTGCTTTAAGACAGTTGTACTCTCTGCGCTAGCCCAGACCTGATTGCTGGGATGGTGAAAGGCAAGAGCACCTTCAGATCGTGCTATTGCCAAAAATGGTTCATCGTGATAGGTTGAGGAAGGAAGGCGCAGAGAAGGTTCAATATACGCAGCGTATTCATAACTGAGGTAGATGAGATATCCACCCGCAAAGGGCGGAAGCACTTCAGTGCTATTGTGATCACTGGCATCCTGGATAGGGAAATGCAGTGTCTCTCTTAGATGATTGCTGATGGTGTTATTTAGGGTTATATGTCTTCCTGCGGGATACTGCCACTGTTGTGTATCGCTTATGCAAAATAGAATGCTCCATTCATGTAAATTATTACTGGAAGAACTTTCAAATAAGCAAGGAAATTCAGGAGATTGCAGTAGGGACTGAACTTTATCAATCCATTGTTTGTGCTGTATTTTTTCCAGTTTCTGGTACTGCACTGGAGAACAAACTAGCTTAGTGCCAGCGTTTCAGAATCACTGTGCCATTAGTTCCACCAAAGCCAAAAGAGTTGCTCATGGCGTATTCCAGGTTAGACTGCACAGCATTATGGGGAACAAAATTCAAATCACACTCTGCGCTGGGATTATCCAAGTTGATGGTCGGTGGTGCAATTTGGTTTTGCAATGCAAGAATGGAGTAAATAATTTCAACTGCTCCTGCTGCTCCCAGTAAATGACCAGATATAGATTTTGTGGAACTAATGAGAACGGTATCAGCGTGCTTTTGAAATACATGCTTAATAGCACGTACTTCTGCAATATCACCAGCAGGCGTAGATGTGCCATGGGCATTGATGTAGTCTATATCTTCGGCCCGTATATCAGCATCTTGTATGGCAACCTGCATACAACGTGCTGCGCCATTGCCATCTTCTGGAGGAGCTGTTAGATGAAAGGCATCTGAACTATAACCTATGCCCACAATTTCAGCTAGTATATTGGCACCGCGCGCTTGAGCGTGTTCGAGGGACTCTAAAACCAGCATACCTGCACCATCTGAGAGTACAAATCCATCACGATCCACATCCCATGGTCTAGAGGCTTTAGTCGGCATATCATTTTGTCTTGATAAGGCACGTGCCGCCTGAAAGCCTTCAATGCCTGAGGGCGTGCAGGCTTTTTCAGCGCTACCAGCTAGTATATAGTCGCAGTCGCCGTAGGCAATCATACGGCTTGCCCAAGAAATGGCATGTGTGCCAGTTGTACAGGCACTAGTAGGAGCTACATTAGGACCGAGCAGCCCGAATTGCATGGATAACGCCCCAGATAGCATATTTATGATAGAGCCAGGGACATAGAAGGGCGATATTTTTTGACCAGAAAAATGCCTGTTTATGTTGCATTCAATAGTAGTCAGCCCACCTATTCCTGAGCCTGCGCAGATGCCAAATCGCTCGAAATCAATCCCAGAAAAATCATTATTGAAAGCTTGGTGCATGGCTTCATGAGCAGCAGCAAGTCCGTACAGAATAAAATAATCAAAACGTTTGGCATTTTTTGATTGTAGCCAGTTAGTTATGTCAAAATTCTTAACCTCTCCAGCAAAGCGTACGGTATAGCCACTGGCATCAAAGCACTGTATGGGAGCAATGCCGGAAACACCATTTACGAGAGCCTCCCAGTTTTCAGGAATAGACAAGCCTAATGGTGATACACAACCTACTCCTGTTACAACGACACGGCGACCTTGCATAATGTAGTATCCTTTAACCCCTCTTCATGTAATGGCAATTGCATTAAGTTTACCATGATAGGCAGTCTAAGTGCAAACATGTGCTGTATTTTCTCAAACACCCCGCTCTCTTCTAAATCTAATATAGAAAAAGAGCGGGGTGTTTTTTAAAAAAGGAATATGAGGGGAAGCTGACTATGATGACTTTTTAAGCACTATTTTTTGTGATGTGGTCAATAGCTTCTTGGACAGTAGTGATTTTCTCAGCATGCTCATCAGGAATAGTGGTTTCAAACTCTTCCTCTAAAGCCATGACCAACTCAACTGTGTCCAAAGAGTCAGCACCTAAATCATCTACAAAAGATGAGTCATTAGAAATTTCAGACTCATCAACACTTAGTTGTTCAGCAACAATGCTTTTTACGCGTGCTTCAATGCTCATATTAAATAATCCTCGTTGTTGTAACTATATTTTAACGATGAGGAGCCAGTCAGTTGAATTAGACAAAGCAGCCCCTCCCCACGTTTATGTAGGTCGGGCATTATACAATGAAGTATAGTCGTGTTGTGCATATTACAGATTGTGATCAGAAGTAAGATCATGATACGGCGTTTTGGCAGAATTGATATTTTGCACTGTTTTATGTTTTTTTGGTTTAGGTAGGCAAGAAACCATCAAATTGAGACTGTTCTGCCACCTTCGTTCATTTCGCATGGAGAGGGGCTGTAGAGTCCAGCCATATATGTATTAGTAACTGCTGTAGTTCCAAGTCATAGATGTTGGTTACTACAGCTCCTTCTTAGCTTATTAAAATATAGTAGTACATGTAAAAAGTGTGGAATTAACAGGCATTATCTGGTATAAAGCGTGCCTGATAATTTGCCTAGGCAGATTGTTAAGAAAACACGTACTATGGTAACGGTTCAGTATGCTATGATTTTTGATACATGAACCAAGACAGTTAGACTGGGTGATGCGTTAGCGTTTGGTCTGGCAAAAGGTACGGAAGATTAACCCTAAGATGGCACTTATGCGGCTTTATCCGTATTTGGGTTATCGTACAATTTGGAAAAATACATGACACAAGTCACTATGCACGACCTGTTTAAGGTTGGTGCTCATTTTGGTCACCAGCGCCGAGTCTGGAATCCTCAAATGCATCCCTATGTATATGGTGAGCGCGATAAAATTCATATCATTGATTTAGAAAAAACAGCACCGTTAATGAATGAGGCGCTGAATTTTGTTTCAAGTGTTGCAGCTCGCAATGGTACAGTTCTTTTTGTAGGCACCAAACGTGTCGCTCGTTCAGTCATTCGCGAGCAGGCAGAGCGTTGTGGTATGCCTTATGTCTCACATCGTTGGCTTGGTGGTATGCTAACGAATTTTAAGACTATTAAGCAGTCCATTAACCGCTTAAAAGAACTTGAATCACAAAAAATAAATGGCGTTTTCGATAAATTGACTAAGAAAGAGGAGTTGATGCGCACGCGTGAAATGGCTAAATTAGAGTTAAATTTGAGCGGAATTAAAGATATGGACTCAATGCCAGATGTAGTTTTTGTTGTTGATGTTAAGCATGAAAATATTGCGGTAAAGGAAGCAAAGTCCCTGCCTAAGAAGGTCAATATTATTGGTGTGGTGGACACTAATAGTTCAACAGATAACGTGGACTATATTATTCCAGCGAACGATGATGCAGGCAAGGCGGTCGCTTTTTATGTAACCAAGGTGGCAGATGCTATACTGGAAGCCCATTCTGATTTTAGTGCGCAAAAGGACGCAGTTTCTGAAACAGAGGCAGCTGATTCTGTTGTACAAGAAACTTCAGAAGCATATGAAGATGATAATGCAGTGAGTGCGGAGTTGCCTGAACAGGCGGCAGAAGTTAGTAGTACTGATGAGAGTGCTGTGGATCAGTCCGAGGTAGATGCAAAGGAGGAAGCGTAATGAGTATTACAGCAGCATTAGTGAAGGATTTGCGTATGCGTACAGGCGCAGGCATGATGGAATGCAAAAAGGCATTGGTAGAAACAGATGGTGATATTGAATTAGCTATTGAGAATATGCGCAAAGCAGGTATGGCGCAAGCGGATAAGAAGGCTGGTCGAGTTGCTACAGAGGGGATGGTGATGTGCGCTGTTTCAGACTGTGGAACTAAGGCCGCTATCGTGGAGGTGAACTCAGAAACGGATTTTGTGGCCAAAGGAGATGCTTTTATAGCATTCACTGATCAGGTAGCACAACTCGCATTGAATCAAGAGATTGATGATATTGATTCGTTATTAGTAGGTAATTTAGAAGGCGGCGTTAGCGTAGAGGAAGCACGCCGTGTATTGATTGCAAAACTGGGTGAAAATATATCGGTTCGCCGTGTTGCTTATATTGAAGGTTCACCAGTTGGTCAGTATAGCCATGGTTCTAAAATTGGTGTGCTGGTTGCATTGAATGGCGGTGATGTCGATTTGGGCAAAGAAGTTGCCATGCATGTTGCAGCGACTAACCCTCAGGCTGTAGATCAATCTGGTGTAGATGATGCTGTTATTGAACATGAACGTGCTATTTTTTCTGAGCAGGCATTGCAATCAGGCAAGCCGCCAGAGATTGCCGATAAAATGGTGGTTGGAAAGATTGCCAAATTCTTGAAAGAAATAACACTATTGAATCAGCCTTTTGTCAAAAATCCAGATATCAGTGTTCAGGCTTTGTTAAAGCAGCATAATGCGGCAGTTACTCAATTCATTCGTTTTGAGGTGGGTGAAGGCATTGCTAAGAAAGAAGATAATTTTGCTGAGGAAGTTGCTGCACAAGTAGCAGCTGCTAAATAGTATAAGGCAATGGCTCAAAGGCGCATTCTTCTAAAAATCAGCGGGGAGGCGCTATGTGATACGCATGGTGTTGATAGCGCAAAAATAGAATGGGTTGCTGAGCGTATTGCGTTGTTGCATCGTGCAGGCATTGAGTTGGGCGTGGTTTGTGGCGCAGGCAACTGGATACGCGGTAGAAATGTGTGCACTATTAAGCGCACCACTGCCGATCAAATGGGCATGCTTGCCACAGTAATGAATGGTTTGGCAATTTATGATGCATTACATGCAAAAGGAATTGTCTCTACTGTTTTTTCAGCCGTTGATGTTGCAGGTATTCCTGTCTGGAATCAAATGGAAGCAGCCATTCGTATTCGCCAGCACCCTCTAATTTTAGTTGGTGGTACGGGTAATCCCTTTTTCTCAACTGATAGTGCAGCGGCACTGAGAGCTGCACAGCTAGAATGTGATAGTTTGCTAAAGGCGACTAATGTGGATGGCGTATATGATAAAGACCCTAACATGCATAGCGATGCAGTCCGCTTTGATGTGTTAACTTTTGACGAGGCTATCCAGCGAAGTGTGCAGGTGATGGATTTGACGGCTTTTGACTTATGTAAGCAAAACGGCATAGACATACATGTTTTTGATATGTATGGAGTTGATTCTTTTGAGTGTATTTGCTCAGGAGATAATGTGGGAACATGCATTACATCCGGTGTTCCTAAATGATAGAGCAGGTTCAGTTAGGAACTGCAGCAAAGTCATATACAGCCATAGAGGAGAATAACCAGTATGTCTTATAACTTATCTGATATAGAAAGCAAAATGCGCAAGACAGTTGATTCGCTTTTGCAGCAATTTAGCAAGTTGCGCGCCGGTCGTGCACATCCATCGCTTTTGGATCACTTGAATGTAGATTATTATGGATCTATGGTTCCTGTTTCTCAGATTGCCAGCGTCAGTGTAGAAAGTGCGCAGACTTTGCTTATTTCACCATGGGAAAAATCAATGACTCAGGTTATTGAGAAGGCAATCCAGGTATCTGACTTGGGACTTAGCCCCGCAGTGTCCGGAGAGGTTATTCGCTTATCGATTCCTTCATTAACCGAAGAGCGCCGAAGAGAATTAGTAAAACTGGCTAAAGAAGAGGCTGAGAAGGCACGTGTATCAGTGCGCGCTATTCGTCGCGATGCAAATAATGCAGCTAAGGCTTCCTTGAAAGATAAGCAAATAACAGAAGATGAAGCACATGATATTGAGGGAGATGTTCAGAAACTGACAAACTGCTTCATTGATGAGGTGGATGAAAAGTTAGCGAATAAAGAAAAAGACCTCTTATCTATTGCCAAGTAACGATTCTGTACCGCTTTTATTGTGCCTGTTTATTCCACCTTGCCTCAACATATAGCAGTTGTTATGGACGGCAACGGTCGTTGGGCAAAGCAGCGCCATTTGCCACGCTTTATGGGGCACAAACGCGGAGTCAAAGCGACTATGCGTTTAGTTCGTGCTTGCGGTGATTATGACATCCCGTATTTGACATTGTTTGCTTTCAGCACAGAGAACTGGCAGCGCCCCCAAGAAGAGGTGCAGCAGTTGATGGGCTTAATGATGAATGGGCTGGAAAAAGAAGTACCTAAATTGGAAAAAAAAGGAGTAAAGATACGCTTTATTGGCAATTTAAGGCGCTTTGATCAAAAAATGGTGGATGCACTTATTGAGGCAGAGGAAAAAACGGTTCATAATACTAAGATGGTTCTGTCCATTTGTGTTGACTATGGGGGGCGTTGGGATATTGTACAGGCCGCTAACAATGCGTTGCGCTTTAAGCAACAGAATAAAGAACCTCTTATGCTGACAGAGCAGGATTTAAGTCAGCATTTAGCAATGCATGATATGCCAGATCCTGATTTGTTTATTCGTACGAGTGGAGAGCAGCGTGTTAGTAATTTTCTTTTATGGCAGATGGCTTATTCTGAGTTGTATTTTTCATCGACGCTTTGGCCAGATTTTAGTAAAGCTGATTTAGACGATGCTTTGGATAGTTTCGCTAAGCGTGATCGCCGTTTTGGCAAGACTTCCCCTAACTAAGAGAATTGACTGTGAGACAGCGTATTTTTGTAGCTGTTTTTCTGGCACCACTGATTATTGGTAGTGTTCTATATCTGCCTGATGATTATTTCATTGCCATGCTTGGAGGATGGGTGGCGATAGGGGCTTGGGAATGGATTAGGCTATACCATTTCAAACGGCTGATTGCCGGTGCTTATGTCGTTCTATGCAGCATGTCTGCTTTGATGCTTAGCAGTTTTCCTTTTGCACAGTTGTGGCTCAGTTTGGCTGCTATTGCTTGGGCATGTTCGTGGTGGGTACTATTTAATACGAATTTCACTCCTAATCCCATACGCGCATTAATCAGTGGTATATTGATTTTGCCTGCTGGTGCCATGGCGCTTTTTTGGCTGCGTGATCAGTATGGCGCCGCAGCATGCCTTTCTGTGCTTTTTATTGTTTGGGCAGTTGACATTGCGGGAATGCTGGTGGGCAGAAAGTGGGGTAGAGAGACTATTTTCCCAACAATCAGCCCTAATAAAACATGGGAAGGCTTTTATGCCCAAATGGGTATTGCTGTGCTTGCTAGTGTTATTTTCGTGGTATTTTTTGGCTTTGCATGGGCGGAAGCAGTTGGCTTGTCTATACTTACCACCATAGCCTGTATCGGAGGGGATTTATTTGTTAGTATGTTAAAGCGTGAGAATAACGTAAAGGATACAGGAACCATTATAGTTGGGCATGGCGGTGTGTTAGATCGTGTTGATGGGCTATTGGCTGCTGCCCCAGTTTATTGGTTTCTATTGGGTTGGATATGATTGCGGCGGTAGAAACAGTTATTGGTTTTTTATTAGCCATCATGATATTAGTGAGCGTTCACGAGTGGGCACATTTTTTTGTAGCACGTCTTTTTGGAATTAGAGTGTTACGTTTCTCTATTGGATTTGGTAAGCCTTTTTTCAATAGGCATATAGGACCAGATAATATGGAATTCTGCTTGGCACCTGTTCCGTTAGGGGGGTACGTCAAAATGTTGGATAGCCGTGAAATGCAAGTGGAGCCTGAGGAGTTAGATAGATGTTTTGATCACAGGCCATCTTGGCAAAAAATTTGTGTTGTTGCAGCAGGTCCTATCATTAACATCCTGCTGGCGGTTGTGCTATTCACTGTACTGAATTTAGTAGAGCGGCAAACGCCTAAAGTGATTGTTGGAAGCGTTGCGACAGGTAGTCCAGTTTCTGCACTACAGGCTGGGGATGAGGTGGTGCGCATTAACAATCGTGAAGTAATCAGTTGGGCAGATGCTCAAATACAGTTGAATAACGCTGCTATTCGTGGTCGAAATTTAGATATTGAGGTACTGCGTGATCAAATACCTACGCATCTAAATGTTGTCCTGGACTGGTCACGATATGATGTGAGTGCATTAGGTTGGCAGCAATTAGGTATTCAGGCTTTGCAGCCTCTTTTTTTGCCGATTATTGGTGATGTGCTTACAGGCAGCGCCGCAGATACAGTTGGATTGCAGGCGGGAGATATTATTCAGAGTTTTAATAGTCAGCCAATAAATGACTGGACTGCTTTGGTTAATTTGGTGAGGCAGTATCCGAATCAAGTCATTCAACTGGGTGTGGAGCGTAATGGTAGGGTTATACTACATAGCATTGAACTAGGATCACGCCTTGTAGAAGGAGAAATAGTTGGGTATCTTGGAGCGCAGGTAGATACTTCTCATACGAATTTAGAACCATATCTTCATCGTCATAGTGATTCTTTAACAACGGCTGTTTACAAAGGCGTTCAAAAGACATGGGATGTTTCTACTTTGATTATTGTTTCAATCGGTCGTATGATAACAGGAGATGTTTCTATAGATAATATTAGTGGCCCTATTACTATTGCACAAGTAGCAGGTGAGACGATACATTACGGCATATTGAGTTTTATCCATTTTTTGGCATTCCTGAGTATTAGTTTAGGTATTCTCAATATTTTGCCTATTCCTATGTTGGATGGGGGGCATATCGTTATGTATATAGTGGAGAGTATTTTACGTGGTCCATTATCTCAGACAGCTCAATTGAATTTTCAGAAGGTAGGTATTGTTATTTTAGTAATGATTATGTCCATAGCTTTATTCAATGATTTATCGCGTGTTTTTTCATGAGGCAGTCTGACGCTTCTATATTGTTTAGTTACATGCGGACAATAAGGTACTGTATGCCATTCACTGTTATGCTGTTTTACAGCATGATGTCGCATGCCAGTTTTATCATTGAGGAGGTTGTTTTTCATGGGTTGAATCGTCTGAGTACAGCCACAGCCAGTGCCTATATGCCTATTGGTAAAGGAGACGAAGCGTCTAAGGATAACCTTAGTCGAGTAGTCAACCGTTTCAATAGAAGTGGCTTATTTGAAGATGTTCAAATTTATGGGGATGAGCGTAATGTGCTATTCGTTCATTTGAAAGAGCGTCCTACAATTAGTAAAATCGCGATAGAGGGTAATGAACTGATAGAAGAGGAGCAATTGCGTTCAGTTTTACAACTACAGGGCATTAGTTTAAACCGTACATTTAGCGCGTCTGTTTTTGGTCGTATGCGTCGTGAATTGCAAAATCAATATTTTCAGGCTGGCTATTATGCAGTTCGTGTGAATACTAAGGTAGAGTATTTGGAGCGGCAACGGGTTAGCTTATTGATTGAGATAGACGAAGGTAGTGCAGCAAAAATTGAACAAATTAGTTTTACGGGTAATCATAGTGCTTCTGATAAGTTACTTTTGACTGCTTTTCAAACACAAAGTTATGATCCCAATAATGCGCTGCTTGGTAACTTTGAGTACCAAAAATTTGCCGTTGAAGGTGACTTTAATGCAGTGCTGAATTATTATTGGAATAATGGCTATGCGAAGGCAGGTATTCGATCTTCACAAGTGAGCTTGTCTCCTGATCAGCAATCAGTTTATATTACAGTTAACTTAGAAGAGGGGGCTTTATATCACATAGAAGGTTCACGTATAGAAGGGGTTGATAGAATATTACAGCCAGAGCAAATAGATCAAATCAATACTATTCAATCTGGTGATGTGTTTTCTCGTCGCAAAATTTCTGCGGTAGTAGATGCACTTCGCAAGGCGTTAGGGAACCAAGGTTATGCTTATGCTAATATCCAAACTGACATTGGTTTTAATGAGGAGAAGCAGCAAGCATTTATCCGCTTCATAGCTAATCCTGGTGAGCGTGTCTATGTACATAGGGTGGAAATTACAGGTAACTATGCTACACTGGATGCAGTGGTTCGACGAGAAATGCGACAGTTTGAGGGCGCCTTATATATCCCAGCTTTGGTGCAATTGTCTGAGGCGCGTATTAATCGTGCAGGATATTTTAATAGGCTGTCTATCTCGCCAAGACGTATTAGCAATAATCAAGTACTATTGTTGGTTGAGGTTGAGGAGACTAATACAGGTAGTTTTAATGCTCAGGTTGGCTTCTCTTTAGTTGGCGGTGTTCGCTTTGGCATTGGTCTGACAGAACGGAATTGGCTGGGAAGGGGTTATATTTTTAATTTCTCTGCCCAGCAAGATTCGGCTGTTACACAAGTTGGTATATCAGCAACGGACCCATATTTTACTCCAGAAAATGTCAGTTTTACATGGGCACTTAACTACTCTAGGACAGATGCAGGAGAACTCAATCTTAGTGCATTTCTAACCAATAGGATTAGTGCCTCATTTCGCTTTGGTTTGCCACTTACAGAAACACAGCGCATCGGGTATGGAGTACGCTTTGACAGAATCAATCTTATTTGTCAATCAGAATTTACCAACTGTGTTTCGATAGATGAAGATTTTCCTGATGGTATCAATAGCGTAATAGGCGTTTTGAGGTGGTCAATGGATACGCGTAATAGAGCGCTATTTCCTACAGGTGGTAGCCAACACACTATTACCGCAGAGCCTACCCTTCCTGGAACAGATATACAGACACTTGGCATTGATAGTTTGAGCAGGTGGTATTTTCCAATAAATTTTTTAAATGAAGGCAGTGCATTTAATATAACGCATCAAATTCGTTGGTTAGGAAGTTATGACGATAGCGCGCCTCCCTTTTTTAATCATTATTTTTTAGGTGGTCCAAGTACAGTGCGTGGATATCGTACGAATACATTAGGACCACAGTATAATGAGGCTACTGATGGGACGACTGGAGCACAAGGTGGAACTGTTTCTTTACGTACAAATTTCGAGGTGCTTATACCTCCATTTTTTTCAGATAGCATAGAGCAGCAATCAAGTATTCGCTTTGGACCATTTGTGGATATAGGGAATTTATATAGCAGCCTTGAATCAGTAGATATCGCCACTTTGCGTGGCTCTTATGGCGTTGCGATGCTTTGGGTTTCACCTTTTGGACCGTTATCGTTTAGCATAGCGCAGCCGTTTAATAATACGCCATCTGACCAAACAGAATTTTTTCAGTTTTCTTTAGGACAGGGCTTTTAGTGTTGCTTAGGTGTTAAGCATTTGTGTACGGTGCTTGCATAGTAAGCCTGTAAATTGGATTAATCTTGAAAAAAAGGAGATTTTTTTATGCGGTATATATTGATATTGTTACTTATGTCAGTAACTGGAATGGCTTTTGCCCAAAACATAGCCCTCATTGATGGCCAGAAAATTATTTCACAAATTCCTCAAAGGGAAGACTTTGAAAAAAAACTGGAGCAAGAGTTTAAGCCAGTGCAGCAAGATCTGGAAGCAGGTCAAAAAAAGTTGCAAACGAAAGGTCGTGAATTAGAAAAGCAGCGTCTGACTCTTAAAGCGGAAGAGGTAGAAAAGAGAGAGGAAGAGTTACGTACATTACAAGAGAGTTTACAGCGTAAGGCACGTCTTGCTCAGCAAGATTTTCAAGCACGTCAGGAAGAAATCAACGGACAAATAGAGTTGCTTATTCAAAATGCTATTGGTGTTGTTGCAAAAAAAGAGGGGTTTGAAGTTGTGCTGTTTAGAGGCGCAGTGGCTTGGTCTGGAGTAGATGTTAAGGACATCACCAGTTTGGTAGTAACTTACCTCAGTGAACAGGGAGCACAAAAAAAACAGTAGCGCTTAGTAAAAGTCGTCTATAGAGGCATCATTTTCAGATAATACGTATGAATAGATAGGTGAGCAGTATGGATTTATATGCTATTTGTGAATATTTAGGTGCTTGTATAGAGCCTGCAGATACTCCCAATGCTCCTATTGAGGGAATAGTCTCCATAGGTGCTGCAACATCAGATCAGTTGACTTTTTGTGTTGATTCTGCCAAATCACGTATTGATACCCAAGCCTATGCCTGTATAGCGCACGCTCCTTTAGAAAATTGCCCAACAATAGTGAGCAACAACCCTTATCGAGATTTTGCTCGCGTTCAGCAGTTGTTTTATCCACAGCCAGTTGTCGTAGGCCAGGATATTAATGAAACGAGCATTGTTGATAAAAGTGTTCGTTTACCCGCTAATATTAGGCTTGGTCCCTACTGTGTCATCGGGGCAAATGCTGTTTTAGAAGATGGCGTTATCATTGATAGCCACTGTCATATTGGTCAGAATACACATGTTGGCGCAAACACTCGCATAAGCCCACAGGTTTTTATTGGAGATTGGTGCATCATAGGTCAAGCATGTCTTATTCAGGCGGGTGTTAAAATAGGAGGAGACGGTTTTGGTTTTGTCCCTAACAAGGATGGCACTTGGGAGCGTATACCACAAACTGGTAGAGTAGTTATTGGCGATAGAGTCTCAATTGGTAACGGTACTTGCATTGATAGAGGCACCTTACAGGATACAGTGATAGAGTCTGACGTAATTATAGACAATTTAGTGCATATTGCGCACAATGTGCACATTGGTGCAGGGAGTGCACTTGCCGGTCAAACAGGTATAGCAGGTAGTGCACGTATTGGTAAGCAATGCCAGTTTGGTGGGCAAACAGCTATAGCAGGGCATATCGAATTGGTGGATAATGTCGTATGCGTTGGGCAGGCTATGGTTACTAATTCTATTAAAGAAAAAGGAATGTATGCAGGTAAGCCTGCACTGCCGATAAAAGAATGGCGCAGGAATGCTGTACATTTTAAGCGCTTGCATACGTACACCTTTCAAAAGAGAGGAGATTTATGAAAAAAAATTACGAAGCAAAAGATATTCAGAATTTTTTGCCTCACCGCTATCCCTTTCTGTTGATTGATCGGGTAGAGGATTATGTGGCTGGAAAGAGCCTCATTGCTATTAAGAATGTTACGGCAAATGAGCCTCAGTTTATGGGGCATTTCCCCGGAAACCCTATCATGCCAGGTGTGATGATTGTTGAGGCTATGGCGCAGGCAACAGGGGTTTTATCGCATCTATCAAAAGAAGAAATGCTTGAGGGGACTACAGTGTATTATTTGGCATCCATTGACAAATGCCGTTTTCGGCGCATTGTTATTCCCGGCGATCAACTTAAAATTGAAGTTCAACTACAAGGTGTTCCTAAGCGTAATATATGGAAATTTAAAGCTTCTGCAACAGTTGATGGCGATCTGGCCGCAAGTTGTGAAATAATGTGCGCAGCAAGATAATTGTTTTAATAAATCCATGTCTCTCACGGACTCAAATATCCATCCAAGTGCTGTAATTCATCCAACAGCCAAATTACACCCAAGTGTTAAAATTGGTCCATATGCTGTAGTTGGAGAACAGGTAGAGTTAGGTGAAGGCTGCGTGCTGGATGCGCACGCAATTATTCAAGGTTACTGTAAGGCGGGCAGCAATAATCATTTCTTCTCCTTCACCTCTATAGGTGGCGTTACGCAAGATTTGAAATATTATGGTGAAGAGACTTGGCTACATATTGGTGATAATAATATTTTTCGGGAGTTTTGTACAGTAAATCGCGGTACAGGACATGACAAAGTGGTTACAACAATTGGTAATCATAATACTTTTCTGGCATATGCACATATTGCACATGATTGTGTATTAGGTGATCACATCATCATGTCTAATAATGCGACGTTAGCTGGACATGTGATTGTTGGGGATTATGCCGTTTTGAGTGGTTTTTGCGCCGTTCATCAATTTTGTCATATAGGAGCTTATGCGATGGTAGGTGCTTGCTGCTATTGCAGTAAGGATGTTCCAGCTTTTGTATTAGTTGCTGAAAAGGCAGGAGCAGTTTCTCCTATTAATATTAATAAAACTGGGCTAAAGCGAGCTGGATTTGATAGTCAAAGTATCGCAGTATTAGAACAGGCTTTTAGAGTGTTATACCGTTCCAATTTATCACTAAAAGACAGCCTGAACAAAATTGAGTCTATGATGGGTCAGGATAATAAAAAGGTCATAGGGTTGTTATTAACCTCTATTAAACAATCTACACGCGGCATCTTACGTAAATAATTCGTTAAAGATAGGTAATCATATAATAGAGCAGCATTTGTGAATAGGATAGTAAGGTACAACGCCGTAGTTTCTAAATTTTTTTTAGTGCTTGTCATAGTTATTGGGGCAAACGAGGGAAGCCGCTTGTTCTGGAATTTATGGTTGCCTCAGAGTAGTAAGCCTATTGAATATACAGTTACTCAGCAGATTAGTGATAGTGGTGCAATTGACTATAGTGTATTGCGTGACTATGCATTATTTGGGGTACCACCTCCAGCACCTGTAGTTATTAAACCTAAGCCGCGCCCTAAGCCAAAACGTGTTCTACCAACGGTTACTTTAACACTGTTGGGTATAGTCGCATTAGGAGAGGTATATCTTGCTATTATTTCTAGTGGAGGTGCGCAGGAAACTTATGCTGAAGGCGAATATATAGGGCATGTTCTGATTAAGAAAATAGGCCCTGAATGGGCGATTGTAGAGTCTGATGGTAGAGAACAAAAAATATTTATCAATCAGAAGGATGTGGCTATTGGAGGCAATCAGGATAATGGTGAAGCGAATACGGGTAATCCCTTGTTAAGTGACAATGCTTCTGCTCAAAAAGGAAGAGCGCCTGATAAGGTGTCACAATTTAGGAATGAAGAGGTTGCGCCTGCTCAAACGGTTCGGATTGACTCTGCTGAGAAGAAAAAACTACAACAATTTAAAGGCACTTTAGCAACTAATCCTTTGCAGTTATTGGGCAAAATCAATACTTCTCCTTACCGTGAGCAGGGGAAAATTGTAGGATTTCAGTTAACACCCGGTTCAGAGCCTCAACTATTTAGGGCATTGCAGTTGCAGCCAGGTGATATTATTGTGCAGATTAATGGCCAGGATTTATCTACTGTCAATAACTTTGCAACAGGGATGGCATTGATGAATAAACTAAGCCAATTAAATACATTGGATGTTGTGGTACGCCGGCGTGGTGAACTTAAACGACTGTATCTTAATTTACAATAAATGGTAATAGGTTTTAGTTAAAGGTTACACCAGATATATTATCAAAAGGATAAAAAAACACGAAAGGTATATACATAATGAAAACTTTTTTTCTGCGCTTTATAGCCCTTAAATTATCTATTGCTATGGCATTTCCACACATGGTGACAGTTACAGCCTTATCGTATGCTCTAATGAGTTCTGCTCATGCGGCAACGCTCAATTTGCGTGATGCTAACATTAGGACACTGATTAACACAGTTGCTAAGGCAACTGGACGTAACTTTATTATTGATCCTCGGGTTAATGGCAATGTTACGGTTTTAATATCCAAAGATTTACCACCTGATGCACTGTATCAAGTCTTTTTGACTATCCTAACTGTGCATGGTTTTGTTGCTATAGAAGGGGAATTTGTTACCAAGATTCTACCTGCCAGCCAAAGTAAGAGCGCTAGTGCCTACGTTTCCAAAGAGGCACCGGAGTCTCTAACAACTACTGTTATCCCTATCAAATACATTAATGCACAGCAGGTTATACCGGTTCTAAGGCCTTTTGTGTCTCCCACATCATTTTTAAGTGTTTACCCGCCAACTAATGTATTAATTATCCATGCAACATTAGCAAATATAGTGCACCTTAAGCGACTGGTTAAAGAAATGGATAAGCCCTTATCTAGTGATTTTGAGGTCATTAGGCTGCGTCATGCTAGCGCATCAGAAATGAGTAAAATTATTACTACGTTTATAACAAAAGATAAGAATACGCCTGAGGCGAAAACAGTAAAAATTGCTGCTGATTTGCGCACCAATCGCCTTATCATTAATGCAGATGACGGACAACGTTTAAGAATTCGGGCTTTGGTAGCTGATCTGGATATAGCTGATGTACAGGGGGATACTAGTGTCATTTACTTACGCTATGCTGATGCCAAGCAGTTATTGCCTATTTTGCAGGGAATTATTGGGACAAAGACAACTAAAGCTGGAGCAAAAGGTGGGGCAGCAGTAGCAGGTAGTGTATCTATTCAAGCTGATGAGGCAACCAATGCACTGATTGTGACTGCTCCACAAGATCTTGCAAATCAAATTGAATCGTTACGTAGTGTCATTCGCCGCTTAGATATCCGTCGAGCTCAAGTACTTATAGAGGCAATTGTGGCAGAGGTGAATGTAGACACTAGTGATCAATTTGGTATTCAGTATGTTTCCAATACAGGCAGCACAATTGGCTTAGTTAATTTTAATAATCAGGTTCCCAGTTTGGTTGCATCTGCACAGTCAGGTGGTACGGTTGCCCCGTCAGTCCCTTTAGGATCCTCTGTGTTAGTTGGGCGCATCACGGATAGAGAGACTTTATCAGGATTTGGTGGAGTGATCAATGCTTTACGTAATAATAGCAATGCAAATATTCTATCTACTCCAGTTCTCGTAACGTTAGATAATGAAGAAGCCAGTATTTTAGTTGGTCAGGAAGTGCCATTTATTTCTAATACACAGCTATCAGCAAGCAACACGAATCCATTCCAGAATTTTGAACGGCGTGATGTAGGTTTAAGCCTAAAAGTAAAGCCTCAAATTAATGAAGGAGACGTAGTGCGACTAGAGTTAGAGCAAGAAATATCTAGTATTCTGCCTTCTGCTCAGGCTGTGGATACTATTACATCTAAGCGCACGTTAAAAACAACTGTTTTGGTAGAGGATGGTGGAACCCTTGTTCTAGGTGGCTTGGTAGATGAGCAGGAAAATGAGAGTGAACAGCGTGTCCCTATTTTGGGTGACATCCCGCTGATTGGCTATCTTTTTCGGTTTAATACGGAAACGGCCTCTAAACGTAACCTGATGATTTTTATTAAGCCTACTATTTTGCGTAATGAAGACGACGTTCTGGAAACAACTACAGGTAAGTATAACTTGATTCGCTCACGTCAGATTCGCATGCGTGACGAGGGTTCTCTAGAGGAGCAAGATAAACCTGTATTAGATCAGTTGTCTCCTCAGAAGAAAACTGGGGACTTGCCTAATGAGTCGTTGAATAGTGAAGATTCAGCCGACACACCTAATCCATAGATATGCTAAGTTTTACATTTGCAAAGCGTCATCGTATATGTCCATTGTCGACAGGTGAGGGTCTGGTCCTTTTACACGACAGTGATTTAACTTTATCTACGTTATTAGAGGTGCAGAGGCATTTGCCTGATACACCGTTTCAGTTGAGTAAAGTAAGAGTAGAACAGTTTGACTCTTCTCTACAGCAAAGTTTTAGTGGAAATTCTGGTGCTTTAGACGAAATTAATAAAGGCTGGGATGACACAGATGATTTAAGCAGCATTGTTGATCGCTTAGATGAGCCTGAAGACTTGTTAGAAAGTGAGGATGATGCACCAATTATTAAATTGCTTAATGCGTTATTTGCAGAAGCAATCAAACTCAATGCTTCAGATATTCATGTTGAGTCTTATGAGAAGCGGGTTCGGGTACGCTTTCGCATTGATGGGGTTATGCGTGAAGTAATGGAGCCTAGTCGACAAATTGCTCCACTCCTCATTTCGCGTATTAAGGTGATGGCAAAATTAGACATTGCAGAAAAACGCATTCCACAGGACGGCCGAATTGCTCTAAAGTTAGGGGGGAGAGCAGTTGATTTGCGTGTTTCTACACTGCCTTCTGCTACTGGTGAGCGTGTAGTTATGCGCTTACTAGATAAACAGGCTGGGCGTTTGCAATTAGAGCATCTGGGTATGCCAGAGCATAATTTGAGCCAAATAGATGATCTTATTCGTAACCCGTACGGAATTATTTTGGTTACTGGTCCAACAGGATCAGGTAAAACGACCTCTTTATACGCAGCATTAACACGCCTAAATGATCATAAACGCAATATCATGACAGTGGAAGATCCTATAGAGTATCACTTAGATGGCATTAACCAGACGCAGGTCAACCATAAAATTGATATGACGTTCTCTAAAGGGCTTCGGGCTATACTGCGTCAAGATCCAGATGTAGTAATGATTGGTGAAATTCGTGATACCGAGACAGCGGAAATTGCAGTTCAAGCCTCACTGACAGGGCACTTGGTGCTTTCTACTTTACATACTAATTCAGCTGTTGGTGCTATTACGCGTCTGCGTGATATGGATGTGGAGCCATTCCTTTTATCCTCATCGCTTCTTGCTGTTATAGCTCAGCGCTTGACACGTAAACTATGCATAGAGTGCCGTGAAGAGGTTGAGGCTACTATGCGTGACAGAATGGTGCTTAATGCGCCTGATTTACAAACTGTTTTTAAAGCTAAAGGCTGCTCATCTTGTAGTAATACGGGTTACCAGGGGCGCATTGGTGTATATGAATTGTTGCCAGTAGATGACATTGTTCGTAGTATGATTCATGAAGAAAAGTCTGAAGAACACATCGTAGAACATGTGCGTCAAAGACACCCTAGTCTGAGGGATGAAGCAATTCGTTTAGTGAGTGAGGGGCAAACTTCTGTAGAAGAAGTACTCAGGGTTATTCAGAATCTTGGTGATTATTAGCGAGCTTTTGAACTTATGCCTGTTTTCGAATACCAAGCGCTTAGTCAAAGCGGGAAGAACTCAAAGGGTGTTATTGAGGCAGACTCAGAGCGTCATGTCCGCCAACTATTGCGTGAAAGAAAAATATTGCTCACTGAGATAAAAGTACTTAAGAAGAAAGCAGATACTCGTAGTAGCGGCGGGGGCAAAAAAACAGTATTTTCATCAACGCTTAGTATGCGTGATAAGGTCATCGTAACACGGCAGCTAGCTAATCTTATCCGAGCCTCTTTGCCCGTTGAGGAAGCGTTAAGAACTATAGCAGAACACAATAATAATGCTATCAAGCGTTTTCTTTCTCCAGCGCGTTCGCGTATTATAGAAGGCGCCTCTTTGCAGCAGGCATTACAAGAGCAAAGTGTTTTTGATACAGAGTATACTGCGACAATCGCAGCTGGTGAGAAAAGTGGTGAGCTTGCACTGGTTCTTGAGAAATTGGCAGATGATATTGAACGTAAGGATAAATTTCGTCGCACAATAACCAGTGCTATGGTTTACCCTATGCTAATTTTATTTGTATCAATTGCTGTGGTAGTAGCATTACTCACTTTTGTTGTACCACAAGTGGTGGAGGTTTTTGTTAATACAAATCGGCAATTACCTGAACTTACAATTGCTATGATAGCACTTAGTGATTTTTTGCGTGAAAAGGGTCAATGGTTAGGGCTTTCTATTGCGGGTATATTCTTGGTATTTAACTTGGCTTTGCGTAAGAAAGCGCTACGCTATAAATGGCATAGAGTATTGATGCGCTTACCGCTAGTAGGCAAGATTTTTTTGGGTAGCAATACAGCACAATTTGCACGGAATTTTAGTTTGATGCAATCCTCAGGTGTTTCTGTGTTAGAAGCTTTACGTTCCAGCGCACAGACTCTGTCGTGCTTGCCTATGAGTGAGGCTATACTTAAAGCAGTCGAGGATATACGAGAGGGTTCTAGTATTTACAGAGCATTAGAGCGCTATAATGCCTTACCACCTATGGCTTTATATATGCTTGCAAGTGGTGAAGCTAGTGGGAATATTCCCGATATGCTCAATCGTGCTGCTATAAATCAAGAGCATGAATTAGAAGCATTTACTAGTTCTTTATTGAGTATATTAGAGCCTGTTATTATTTTGTTTATGGGAGGCATGGTTCTCACGATTGTGTTATCCATTTTATTGCCTATTTTTGAATTAAATTCTGCAATAGTTTGATGAGGAAGGTATTATGAAATTACTAAAATATGGTATGTGTATATTTGTATTGGTTATGCCATCTGTTTTTGCTATGGAAACAGGTGATGAAAAGAAAAGTGGTAGCAACATTGAAGTCTATTCAGAGCATGCAGGTCGCTATCTTGGTCCAGACTCTTTTTTTGAAATAGAGAAAGTAGAAAGACTACAGCGATTTGGAACTACAGATTATGGCACAATCAAGGGTGACCAGTATCCAGAATATAGCAGTGTGCGTGAATGGGATTTTCTCACTGAGCGCTTATCAGATGGTAGTCATTGCGTTATGGTTTTTTTTCATAGCCGCTGGAGACGCTTCGGTGATGTACTTGCATTAAGCGATCAACTAAGAGACTGGGGTGGTTGCGCACGCGTCTTTAACTAAGTCACTTCAAGATTTTGAGGGAAATTTTTTTGAGTGTACTGCTAGTATATAGGCTTGAAAGGCGCTTTCTATACTGCTATTTTCATTAGTTAAGAAGGTACGTGAAAAAGAAGGGATATTTGGTGAAATCCCTAATACGTCATAACTGACTAGCACCTGACCATGTACATTGCTTCCTGATCCAATACCTATGACACACTGGTTTTCCCATATGTGAGCAATTTCTTGTGCTAGCGGAGGGTGGACACACTCTAATACGAGCATTGTGGCTCCAGCGCCTAAAACAGAGCGGCTTTGAGTAAGCAGTTCATTGCGTTTAGAGGCGTCTATTGCTATGTATGCTCCATGTTGTCGTATCTGTGTAGGCTGTAGACCAAGGTGACCACATACGGGAACATTAGCATAGTGCAAGGCCTCAATAGCAGAGAGGCATGAAGGGTTGCCTCCTTCTATTTTGACCATATCAGCACCTGCATGCATCAGATTCTGAGCTGCTGATAATGTCCGCTCTATAGAGGCTGTGCTCATAAATGGCATGTCAGCAATGATAAAAGTATTAGGAGCGCCTTGGCGTACTAATTTAGTATGATAGGCAACATCATTTACTGTTACTCCTAAGGTATCTCGTTGTCCTTGAATGACCATTCCTAAGGAGTCGCCCACTAATATACAATCGATACCAGCACGCTCAAGAATAGTTGCCATGGCTGCATCATAGGCAGTCAGCATGGCTATTTTCTCCCCGCTGTGGGCTTGTTTTAGGATATCTTTAATCGTTTGCATAGTTAGCCAAATAGTAGGGCGGTAAAAAAAGAAGCGCCAACCCAGTGGTTGTGTCGAAAGGCACTGAGCAAACTATCGTCTGTGTTGCGTTGGATGAATAGGTACTGCTGGATAAAAAGTAGTGCATTGACTAAACAGAAGATATAGAAAACAATACTATAACCCTTCCATAGGCCAAAGAGTACAGATCCAGTTGAGAAGAGGCATTGTAAAATGATGATATTTCGTATGCAGTGCTTTCCAAACCAAATTGCAGTTGATTTAATTCCAATTTTCAAATCATGCTCTTTGTCTATCATTGCGTATATGGTGTCATAGGCGATGACCCATAACATATTAAGTGCAAATAATAACCAAGCATCTATGGGTATAGCATTATGGTAAGCAGTAAAAGCCATCAAAATAGAGCAACTAAAAGCAAGTGCTAAGAATAATTGAGGATAGGGAAGCCAGCGCTTTGTAAAGGGATATAGAGCCGTCAAAGCAGCAGCCACAATGGCTAGTTGTACTGTTTTTGTATTGAGTTGCAAGACTAACCAGAGCGCCATAGCAACTAGTATGACTACTGTGATAAGTGCATGATGCGGTTTTAGTGAGCCAGTGACTAGAGGGCGATTTTTAGTGCGCTTTACTGATCCATCAAAATATCGATCTGCCCAGTCATTTAGAGCACAACCCGCGCTACGCATGAGAACAACGCCTGCCATAAATATGCCTACAATTTTCCAGTCGGTAAGGAAGGGGCTAGCAACTTCTAATGCCCATAAAGTAGGCCACATAAGTAGATAAATACCTATAGGCTTATCTAAACGAGTGAGCTGAATCAGTGCGAGCATTGTTAGATTTTTAAATGAGTGGTTAGTTGGTTGAGCTGTACATAATCTAACCATAATTTCAAGCGTGTTCGATGTAGGTTGCTTTTTGCAGAAGTGAGATCTCGGCTAGCATTAATTACATCTATTAAATCGCTCAGCCCTGCTTTATGGCTTTCTTCTGTAGAAATGAGTGCTTCTTCTTGTGCTTGAGTGAGACTTAATAGGGCGGGAATTTGTTTTTTAGCAGTATCAATACTAATAAGTAGTTTTTGCAACTGTTCCTGTAGTTGGCGTCGTAGTGCATTGTAAATATGTTTTGCTTGCTGGTGTTGTGCAGTAACTTCATCTATATTACCGTAATTTGTCAAACTGAACTTCCAATCTATGGAAAAATTGATGCTATTTACACTATTGTCGCTCAAAATGGCTGTTTCGTTGACGTAGTCTAAATGGGTGTGCTCTAGGCTAATTTCAGCAGTTGGGTAGAGTGTGTTCTGGGTTGCCTTGAGGTTATATTCACTTGCCGCAAGAGAAAGTTTCTGTGCTTGTAAGCTGATATTATTAAGCTGTAATTGACCGGCATAGTCAGCATCGCTTTGTAATATATCAATATCTAAATTAAGTGGCGTGATTTGTTCAACTGATCGCCCCACTAGTGCGCTTAAACTAGCAAGTGCGATACGTTTGTCATTCTCGGTGGAAATTTGAGTGCTCTTACTAAGGTTGAAAGAAGCGTTTGCTTGCAGGACATCTACTTTTCTTCCGTTTCCTGCACGGAAGAAAGCATTTGCCCTGCCTGCTAGTCGTTGGCTTACTAAGGCTTCTTTTTTGGCTAATTCTAGCCGTGCTTCAGCATCTAAAACAGATATATATGCGGCTGCTATGTTAAGATAAAGACTCTGCTTTGCTATCTTTTCCCTGACATGGCTTTCGGCTATGAGATTGCGAATTTGATCTAAGCGATGCCATGTTTGCAGATTGAAAATAGATTGGTTAAGTGTCAGGGTAAATCGGTTGACCTCTGCTGAGGTAAAACTATCCCCACTTAAATTGCGATTTATGCTGTATTTAACATCCAAAGATGGCAGTGTTGTTCCGAATAATTGCCTTCGTTGAGCCTGATTAATAGTAGACTGCGCCTGCGCCTGTTTGATGCTTGGATTATCGAGCGCCTCGCGGTACAAATTTTGTAATGTATCTTGTGCGTTAGCACAGAAAGGCATACTGAATATTATGAATAATAGACTAGTTTTTTTAATCATTAGTTTTAGCCCATGTTTTAAATGGTTTCTTTACGAGGTATGTATTATAGTATCGTTGGTCACTTGTTACTTCCTCTCCGAGCCAGGAGGGTTTTTCAAAATACTCATCTATAGAGCATAATTCAATTTCTGCTACAATGAGTCCAGCATTATCTCCATCAAACACATCAATCTCCCAAAATGAGCCGGCATGCATGATAGGCCAACGTGTTTTCTGAATGTGTCTTGAGTCAATGGTGTTTAAAAGAGTTTGGGCTTCGTGTACAGGGATAGGGTATTCAAATTCATGTCGGCTGTGCCATTCCTCAAAGCAAGTTTTTATGTTTATATGTGCCTGTGCACCGCTAATGCGTACTCTGACTGAATGTGTGCTGTTCTGCGCAACATAGGCTTGGTGCATTGGTATAGCAGCACTAGCAAAGCGCTTCCAGTCGTCATTGCATACCAAAAACTTTCGTTCGATTTCTTGTGCTAGATTCATGTCTACGTGTTGTCGGCTGCATAGACGCCTGTGGACAGGTATCGATCGCCACGGTCACATACAATGGATACTATGCAGCATGATGGTGGTAGATTTTTTGCAAGCTTTAGTGCGGCATAGAGCGCACCACCTGAGGAAATTCCAGCGAAAATACCTTCACGGCGTGCTAAGAGGCGTGTGTGTTCTTCAGCCTGGGCTGTACTCACTTCTATGATATTGTCTACCCGGTGAGGTTCAAAGAAAGAGGGCAGGTATTCTTTAGGCCATTTACGAATGCCAGGTATATTTGATTCTTCATCTGGTTGAACGCCAATAATTTTAATATTGGCATTCTTTTCCTTGAAATAGCGTGAACAGCCTGTGATAGTGCCTGTCGTCCCCATGGCACTAACAAAGTGGGTGATACATCCGCCTGTTTGCTGCCATATTTCAGGGGCAGTTGCTTGGTAGTGTGCTTGTGGATTATCAGGATTGGCGAATTGGTTAAGTACAGTACCATGGCCTTTTTGTTGCATCTCCAATGCTAAATCACGAGCACCTTCCATCCCCTCTTCTTGGGTCACTAAAATCAGCTCGGCTCCATAAGCTGCCATGGCGTCTCGTCTCTCCACACTTAGGTTGTCAGGCATGATGAGAATCATGTGGTAGCCAAGAATAGAGGCAGCCATAGCTAGAGCGATGCCTGTGTTTCCGCTGGTGGCTTCAATAAGATTTTGACCGGGCTGAATATCGCCGCGCTTTTGAGCATTTAGTATCATATTGAAGGCGGGTCTATCCTTAACAGAACCTGCAGGATTATTGCCTTCTAACTTGAGCAGTATCTGTGCCGCATTTTCTGGCTGCAGTCTTTGTAAGAGAACGAGTGGCGTATTGCCAATACAGCCTTCTATGCTGCTAATCTTCATGCTGTGGCAGTACGTTTTTTAGCTGCTTTAGGAATAGTATCAAAGGATAGCATATCGTTCTTGAGTGTTACACGCGCCAAACCACCTTTTTTTAGGCATCCAAATAGTAACTCATTTGCCAGAGGAGAAGCAATGTGGTCCTGGATAAAGCGCTTGAGTGGTCGTGCTCCCATGTCTTTATCATAACCCTTTTCTGCAATCCATTTGCGAGCGGTGTCAGCAACGTCTAAACGTACATTTTGTTTAGCTAATCGCTCTTCTAACTCAAATAAAGTTTTATCAACCACCTGCAAGATTTGCTCATTCTGTAGTGCAGAAAACATTACTACAGCGTCTAAACGGTTGCGAAATTCCGGAGAAAAATACCGCTGTATTGCTTTGCTAACATCATGGCTGTGGTCTTGGTCAACAAATCCTAAACTACTGCGTTGAGCGTGCTCTGTTCCGATATTAGAAGTCATAATAATAATTGCGTCTTTAAAGTTAGCTGTTCGACCGCTATTATCAGTGAGGCTTCCATAGTCCATAACTTGTAGAAAAATATTAAACAAATCTGGATGCGCCTTTTCAATTTCATCAAATAAGACAACAGCATGAGGTTGCCGATTAAGAGCTTCTGTTAGCAACCCGCCTTTATTAAAGCCAACATAGCCTGGAGGGGATCCAATTAGGCGTGATGCCGTGTGCGGCTCCATATATTCGGACATATCAAAGCGTACTAAATCAATACCCATATTCAAGGACAGCTGACGGCAAAGCTCTGTTTTGCCAACGCCAGTTGGTCCGACGAATAGAAAACTACCCAAAGGTCGGTTTTCATCTCGCAGCCCTGCTTTAGTGAGTTTTATGGCGTTCGTAATAGTTTCTACTGCGGTATCCTGACCAAAAATAACCCGTTTTAGGTTGCGCGATAAATTTTTAACTGTGGTGCGCTGCGTTTTTGACATTTTTTCTATAGGCACTTTACACATTTGGGCGATGATGGCTTCAATATCATTGGCGTTTATAGAATGGTTTTGCCTATTGATAAGCTGCTGGCGAGCACCTGCCTCATCTAAAACATCAATGGTCTTATCAGGCGCTTTATTGAAATGAATATGACGATAGGACAGATGTACAGCGCGCTCTAAGGCTTGGTGTGTATATTTAACGTTGTGGTGTTTCTCTAGAGAAGGTTTAAGCCCTTTGATAATTTCTAATGTTTGTTGCTCAATGGGCTCATTGATGTCAATTTGCTGGAATCGTCTTGCTAAGGCTTTATCTTGTTGGAATACTTCTCGGAATTCCTCATAGGTTGTTGCGCCTATGCAGCGTAATGTGCCATTGGCCAATAGTGGTTTGATAAGGTTAGAAGCATCCATGCTATTACCGCTTGTTGCGCCTGTTCCTATAAGCATATGAATTTCATCAATAAAGAGCACAGCATGATCTACTTCATTTAATCCACTAATAATTCTGTTTAAGCGCTTTTCAAAGTCACCGCGGTATTTCGTACCCGCTACTAGAGCACCTAAATCCAGGCTATAGACTTCAGCATTGAGTAACTGATCAGGCACTTCTCCTTGCACAATTTTTAGCGCTAAACCTTCGGCAATAGCTGTTTTTCCTACACCAGGATCACCAACCAGTATTGGATTGTTCTTGCGACGGCGGCATAGAATTTGCGCGCACCTTTCTAGTTCTTGGGTACGGCCGATTAAGGGGTCAATATGACCTGCCATGGCTAATTCGTTTAGATTGCTGGTGTATTTTCCTAAAACTGAGGAAGCAACTTCTTCATCTTCTGTATTATCATCATCTGTATTCCATTGATCGCCGCGCTCGTCTGTATCATGTGTTAGCCACATTACTAAACTTAATCGATCAACACCCTGTTTTTCTAGAAAGTAGAGTGCGTGACTATCAGGCTCCGCATATAGACTGATGAGCACATTGATTGCATTAACCTCATTTTGTCCTGACCCTTGAACTTGGTAGATAGCACGTTGAATAACGCGCTGAAAACTTAAACTGGGCTGCACGCTGATTTCTGGGTGACCTTTAGATTTGGGAAGTATCGTGCGCAGAAATGCTTCTAAATCATCGGCTAACTGTTTCAAGTTTACATCTTGGCGTTCTAGTACATGAATGGCTTCTATATTGCTCAACAAAGATAAGAGCAGATGTTCTGGGGTCACCAAATCGTGTTCTCTTTCATGCGCTAGCACAAAGGCATCATTTAAACTTTTTTGTAAATTCTCATGTAGCATAGTCTAACTCATTGGTTGTGCTTCGCATAGCAAGGGATGACCATGTTTGCGTGCATAGGTATTAGATTGCTGCGCCTTGGTTTCTGCCCAATCTCTACTGCATCCCTCCACAATGGTAGCGCGCCCTTCATTATGGATGGTCATAGCAATACGCTGAGCATCATCCACTGTTTTGGAAAATATAGTACACAAGACTTCTACAACAAAATCCACAGTGGTGAAATCATCGTTAATCATAACAATGCAGAAAAAACGGGGTGTTTTAACTTGGCTTTCGTTTTTTACCTGTGTTTTTGTACTCATTAATCGTGTGTTTTCAGATGTCATATATTTATTATACGCTTATGCGGCCTTAGTTCCTGTTTAACTGTGTCTCATGTGTTTATTTTTTAGGGTTAAACGTGCGAAATTCAAGCAGTAAAAGAACCTTCAGAAAGGAAGAGGGGCTTTGATAGTGATTGGATAATGCAGGTAAGGATGTATAAAACACAAATAGTGTGCGTGCAGTAATAGACGATTGAGCATTGGCTGGGGGTTGTATAGAGGGTCTCCAACAATGGGATGCCCAATGGCAGCAAGGTGCATGCGTAGTTGGTGTGTTCTTCCTGTAGTCGGCATAAGCTGTAGACGACTACAGGTTATATCATGGCGCAATAGATGCCATACAGTTTGCGCCCATTTGCCTTTTGCGTGGCACACTATCTGCCTGGGGCGCTCAGGCCAGTTACGCCGCAATGGCAAATGAATACTACCCCTGTTACCTTGAATGATACCTTTTGTTACAGCGATATAAGATTTTTTTAGTGTGCGTTGGCGAAACTGTAGTTGCAATTTTTTTTGGGTGTCTTTGTTCAATGCAAATAGAATGACGCCAGAAGTTGGCTCATCTAAGCGGTGTACGATATGTGCGTTATATGCTCTATCTATTAGGGATCTATATAGATTGTCACGCTGTGTGTCTTTTGCTGGAACAGATAGTAGATTTGCAGGCTTATTTATGGCTATTATCCAAGGATCTTGATATAAAACATGCATAATTAGGTCAGCACGCTATGAGGAAAACAATCTAACCGACTTCCCTTATAAAAGAACTGCCACTTACATTGCATAAGCAGCAGTTCAAGGGATGATGATCAGTTATTGTTCCAGAAGTCTATAGTCTATTACCAATTTAGAGATCCTCCCGACTGGTACTCGGTGACGCGGGTCTCAAAAAAATTCTTTTCTTTTTTGAGATCTACTACTTCACTCATCCATGGCATGGGATTACCGGCGTCAGGAAATTGCTCAATGATGCCTAATTGCTTACAGCGGCGATTGGCTATAAACTGCAAATACTGCTTGATGGTGACTGCATTGAGTCCTAAAATTCCATTAGGCATGGTATCGTGCGCGTATGCAACCTCAAGATCTATGGCTTCTAATAGCATTTTGACGATCGAATGCTCAAATTCGTTATTCCATAGCTCAGGGTTTTCATTGCGAATTTGGTTAATTGCATCAATACCGAAGTTAAAATGCACAGACTCATCGCGCATGATGTACTGGTATTGTTCAGCAATTCCGGTCATTTTGTTGCGCCTTCCTAAAGATAAAATTTGTGCAAATCCGGTATAAAACCATAGTGACTCCATACAGACGTATAGGGCAAACATATTGCGCACAAACTGGCGCTTATTTTCTAAGGTATCTGTTTTGAAAGAAGGATCTTCCAAAGCTTTTGTATGCTCCAGAGCCCATGCGGCTTTATCATGAACAGAAGGAATCTCCATATACATGTTAAAAATCTCTCCTTCGTCTAAGCCTAAACTATCCACAATATACTGAAAAGTATGTGTGTGAATTGCCTCCTCAAAAGCCTGACGCAGCAAATACTGACGGCACTCTGGATTGCTTAGGTGGCGGTATACAGAAAATATGATATTATTTGCAACTAGAGATTCGCTAGATGAAAAGAAGCCCAAGTTTCTTTTAATCATTAAGCGCTCATCCTCTGTCAGTGCATCGCCTGAACGCCACATTTCAATATCGCGTGTCATAGGCACTTCAGTAGGCATCCAATGATTGGCACAGCCTGACAAATATTTTTCCCATGCCCAGTGATATTTAATGGGTACTAATTGGTTAACGTCTGCTCGTGAATTGAGCATATATTTATCCTCTACCCGAACACGTACTCCAGATTTTGTTTCAGTAACACTATCTTCTGAGGGCAGATTTTGTGTGTTGTACTCCACTTGATTTTGGTTGCTGGCAACATCCTCATTTTCTATAGATCTATCCAGATACTGTATAGGTTCTGGTATATCAAAAGTGTTTAAGAGCGCTGCAAGTGGGTTGTCCGTGTTGTGTATTGATTCATGAGGCGCTATCGGAGAACCCTGTCTTTCTTCTAAGGCATCAGAGTCTGCAGATTTTGGGAGAAGATCAGAGGATGTGTTCATAGAGTATTCCTAATAATACTTAAATTAATTTAACGCAAGCATTTTATTGGCAGGCTTCGCAGTCGGGGTCAGTGATTGAGCATACTTTGGGAGTGCTATTTTGAAGAGTGACGCCGCTTAACCTTCCCTTATCTACAGTGCTTTTCTCAATAGAGGTAGCGGCTAGTGAGCGTAGATAATATGTGGTCTTTAAGCCTTTCGTCCATGCTAATTTATAAATTTTATCTAGTTTGGTCCCAGAGGGTTCGGCTAGGTAAAGGTTTAGTGATTGTGCCTGATCAATCCATTTTTGACGGCGAGAGGCGCATTCAATTAGCCAGGCAGGGTCAATTTCGAAGGCAGTGGCATATAAAGTTTTTAAGTACTCAGGTACACGCTTTATCTCGGATAAATCACCGTCGAAAAATTTCAGGTCATTGCGCATGGCTTCATCCCACAACCCTTCTTTTTTTAGGTCAATAACTAGAGCTGGGTTGATGATCGTAAAGTCACCGGATAAGTTTGCTTTCACATATAAATTTTTATAAGTAGGTTCGATAGACTGTGAGATGCCACATATATTGGCAATAGTTGCCGTGGGTGCAATCGCCATGGTATTGGAATTTCTCATGCCATGCTTTTGTATGTGCTGGCGTAGTCCATCCCAATCTAAGGTACTCTCTTGATTTTGTTTAAAGAAACCATCGCGCTCTTTTTGTAATAATGCTACTGAATCAATAGGCAGAATGCCCTGTTGCCAGAGAGAGCCTTGGTAGGAGTCGTATGTGCCACGCTCTTTTGCCAAGTAACTGGAAGCTTTGATAGTGTAGTAACTAATCTGTTCCATAGACTGGTCAGCAAACGTAACTGCTGCCTCACTGCTATAGGGAATACGCATTTTGTATAACGCATCATGGAACCCCATTATGCCCAAGCCTACAGGTCTGTGACGCAGATTAGAGTTTTTTGCTTTATCAATACTGTAGTAGTTATATTCAATGACATTGTCAAGCATGCGCATGGCTAGCGTAATCGTGCGCTCTAATTTAGCGCAATTTAATTTGCCATGTTCATCAATATGTTGTACTAGATTGATGCTGCCAAGATTACATACAGCAATTTCTTCACTATTCGTATTTAGTGTAATTTCAGTGCATAAATTGGATGAGTGGACGACACCAGTATGTTGCTGAGGTGATCGAATATTACAAGGATCTTTGAATGTAATCCATGGATGCCCTGTCTCAAAGAGCATAGTCAGCATTTTGCGCCAGAGATCAACGGCATTGAGTGTCCTACTTTTGATCTTCCCTTGGGCAGCAAGTGCTTCATAGTGTGTATAGCGTGCTTCAAATTCGTTGCCATATAAATCGTGTAAATCGTGTGTCTCGTTAGGTGAGAAGAGGGTCCACTTTTGTTCCTTTGCAACACGTTGCATAAACAAATCGGGTACCCAATTTGCAGTATTCATGTCGTGTGTTCGGCGCCTGTCATCCCCGGTGTTTTTGCGTAAGTCCAAAAATTCTTCAATATCAAGGTGCCATGTTTCAAGATAGGCGCAGACGGCTCCTTTGCGTTTGCCTCCTTGGTTGACAGCTAAGGCAGTATCATTTGCGACTTTTAGGAAGGGAACCACGCCTTGAGAAGAGCCATTAGTTCCCTTGATATGAGCTCCCATAGCACGCACAGGTGTCCAGTCGTTACCCAGTCCACCTGCAAATTTAGATAATAAAGCATTTTCTTTAATACCATCATAAATAGAACCTAAATCATCAGCTATAGTGGTCAGGTAGCAGGAGGATAATTGAGGTCTGCAGGTGCCAGAATTAAATAAAGTTGGCGTTGAGCACATAAAATCAAAAGAGGACAGGAGATTGTAGAACTCTATAGCCCGTTGTGTTTTGTTTTCTTCATGAGTAGCAAGTCCCATCGCTACACGCATAAAAAAGCACTGTGGCAATTCTAGTCTGGTGTTGTCATGATGAATGAAGTAGCGATCATATAGCGTTTGTATGCCGAGGTAGTTAAATAGTAAGTCAGCCTTTGCATTAAGTGCACTCCCTAATTCTGCCAAGTCATAGCCTTCTAATAAATGCGGGCTGAGCAATTCCAGCTCGACCGCTTTTTGAATATACATTGGGAATACGACAGGATAGTGTTGCGCCATATCTGTCTGGGTAGAAAACACATTTTTTTGATAGAGAGCAGTTAATGCCTCATGACGTAAACTATCCAGTAATAAGCGAGCTGCTACATAAGAATAGTTTGGTTCTTCCTCAATTTTTGTGCGAGCAGCCATAACGAGTGCTTGGCTAAGTTCCTCTTCACTGATACCATCATATAGATTGGCATCTACCGCGTTGAGAACGCTAGCAGGATTAACCCCCTCAATGTTCTGGCAAGCTTCATCAATTACCGCTTCCAAGCGCGTTATATTAAGAGGGAAGGCTTGCCCATCTTTGGAGTTCACCATTAAATTCTGTCGCAGAGTCAAGTGTCCAGTTTGCTTGCGTTCGCGTTCCTTAGAGCGCTCTTCGCGATAAAGCACGTAGGCGCGTGCTACTTTCTGCTCTCCATTGCGCATTAGCGCTAATTCAACTTGGTCTTGAATATCTTCAATATACATTGGAGTGCCTGGGGCTGTCCTACGTGTCACTGCAAGAGAAACATGTTCAGTGAATGTAGTAATGGTCTCCTTGATGCTCTGGGCATTACTGCTTTCAATGCCTTTTGTGGCATTAAAAGCTTTAGCTATCGCAATGGCAATTTTTTGAGGGTCAAAAGCGGATATTTCACCATTGCGACGGCGCACACTATATGCACTCCAAGCAGACTTATTGGTTGTATGAGTAGACTGGCTTTCTTTAACTTCGTTTACAGGGGTTTGTGTTGAGGTTATTGACATTTTTTCCACAAGTATTTCACAGGTTAAACACAATATATAGTTGATAGATCTGCACATAGACCCAATATGTTGGGTCTGTGCATGGGTGACATTAAACCAGAAAAAAAGAATTTTTTAGCAGGTTTTTTTATACTATTTGTTGGGATTGTTATTCAAAAATGTATAAAGAAGGCTGCTGCTTGATAGCTGTGCAGCACAGCTACAATCGATGATATTCAAAGAATACCGAGTGTGAAGAAGTTCACTGCCTATATGGTGTGAAAAAAAGCCAATGATTCAGGGTTTGCGATAGCCTCAGTATTTGTAACTGGCTTGTCATTGAGTATTTTTTTGACAGCTATCTCAACTTTCTTTCCATTCAAGGTATAGGGAATATCAGGTGCTGCAATAATTTTTTTAGGAACATGGCGTGGTGAGCATTTTGTTGCAATATTGTGGTTGATGTTGTTTCTTAATTCATCAGTGAGTTCATAGCCGTCTTTCAGGACAATAAAGAGCAGTATATATTCTTCATCTGCATCACCCTGTGTGGTAACTAAACTATCATGTAATGGTTCTAAGTGCTCTATAGCTGTATAAAATTCAGCACTGCCCATGCGCACACCACCTGCATTTAGCGTGGCGTCGGATCGTCCCCATACTGTTATTCCACCTTCTGGGTACACTGTGATGTAGTCACCGTGGTGCCACATGCCCGGATATGTTTCAAAGTAGGCAGCCTTATATTCTATGTTATGCTCATCGTTCCAAAACATCAGAGGTTGAGTAGGAAAGGGTTTTATACAGACTAGTTCTCCTTCTTTTGCGCGTTCAACAGGCTGTCCGTAGTCATCAAAAGCTTCTACTGCCATACCCAAAGTCTTGCACTGAATTTGATTAACACGCACTGGTAGTAAGGGGTTATCACCTAAAAATAACGAGACGATGTCTGTACCACCAGTTATGGAGGAAAGTTGGATGGTTGGTAGGTGACGATAGATATAGTCATAGTGTTGTATTAACAGAGGGCTGCCGGCAGTCAAGATGGTTCTTAATTGCCGGCAGTTTTGAGGTTGAACGCCAAAGTCTTCACTAGCTTTTAGAAAGCCAGGGCTAACGCCCATTATAGTCATATTGGTTTTTTGTGCAAATTGCCATAATGCATCGGGTGTAGGATAAAATGGCGAACCGTCATATAAGCAAACAGTTGCTTCTGTGACTAAGGCATGGACTAACCAGTTCCACATCATCCAGCCGCAGGTGGTGTAGAAGAAAACGATATCATTAGGACGCATGTCAGAGTGGAAAACATGCTCTTTATATATTTGAAGGAGTGCGCCTGCCCCGTGGACAATACATTTGGGCTTGCCCGTTGTGCCAGAGGAGTACAGTATATAAATGGGATGTGAGAGAGGTAGTTGCTCAAATGTAATGGTAGTTGCTGGATAGGGGTGAATGAATGCACCAAACACATCACAGTCTATTGTATGGTTAGTGCTAGCATAGTCAAGAATGATGGTTTTCTGTATGCTGGGGATTGCCTTGCGTAGTTTGTCGATTTTTTGTTGGCAGTCTATGATTTTTCCTTTGTAGTAATAGGCACGGGTAGCAAAAAGGATGCTTGGCTCTATTTGACCTAATCTTGAGAGCAAACCCTGTTCACCAAAGTCTGGGGAGCAGGAGCTGTATATTGCTCCTATGGCAACAGTTGCGAGCATAATGATAACTGACTCTGGTCTGTTTGCAACAACTGCTGCTACTCTATCGCCTTTGCAAATTCCGTGTTGCCTCAATGCTTGAATCGTTTTTGATACTTGGTTATATAGTTGTGCGCAACTTATATCATGTATGGTATGGTCTTGTTCGTTTGCGTATAAAATTGCTGTCTTATCACTGCGATTACGCAGAAAATGTTCTGCCATGTTTAGGCGAGCGCCCTCGAACCAGGTGGCACCAAACATGCCCTTATCATCATTTAGTATACGAGTGTACTGCTGGCTGCTGCGAATTTGAGCATGTTCCCAGATATACGCCCAGAACGGTTCTAAATTGTCTATTGACCAACGGTGCAGTGAGTCATAGTCTGTGCAGTTTGCGTTGCTATAGCGTTGATTGATATCTTTAATGAGTTGTGCCATGTTAGAGGCACTTGGGTTTTGAGGTTGCCAAACTATGTCATTTTCTTTCATATCACTTCCTGTACACCGTATCAATCAATATGTTAGCCGAAGGCAACCGAGGGTAGCCATAATACCAACTCTGGGAAAAGGATAATAATCACAAGCCCAATGAGTTGTAGGAAGACAAATGGGATGACGCCTTTATAAATTTGGCTAAGGCTGATTTCTGGTGGGCAAACACCTTTTAAGTAAAAAATAGCAAAGCCAACAGGAGGGGTGAGAAAGGATGTCTGTAGTGCAACAGCAACCAATAATATAAACCAAATGAGTTCAGGGTTATCAATGACGCCATAGCCGTCTATTTCTAAACCAGTTGACACAATAATAGGTGCAAGCAGCGGTAGAATGATTAGTGTAATCTCTATCCAATCTAATAAAAAACCTAGTAAAAAAACAATAAACAGGATGAGTAGAACAGTACCCATACCGTCTAAATTAAAATTCTGGATGCTTGTAGTGATGAGCTCATCTCCCCCTAATTCACGCACTACTAAAGCAAAGCAGGTGGCGCCAATAAATATCATGAATATGTAAGCAGATGTATTAAAGGTTTCGAAAACTGCTTCACGAAGTTTAGTAAAATTAAGTTTTCTATTTGCCCAAGCTAATAATGTAGCAGACATTGCTCCCAAGCCACTTGCCTCGGTAGGGGTAGCAATACCCAAGAAAATAGAGCCTAATACGAGTAGTATCAGTCCCAAAGGCGGTGCTGCTGCTTTTAAAAATTCTAATAAAATACGAGGATTCAGATGTTCTTGAGTATCGGGTATGGGTAATTTATCAGGCTTTAGATATCCTAAGACCAGGAGATAAATAGCATAAAGCCCTCCTATCAATAAGCCCGGAAGAACAGCGCCCATAAATAAATCACCAACAGAAACAGCCAGCTGATCTCCCATAATCACAAGCATTATGCTCGGTGGTAGTAAAATGCCCAGTGTGCCAGAACTAGCTATAGTTCCTAATGCAACTTGGGGGTCTGTTTTTTGCCTTAACATGGCTGGTAGTGACAACAGACCCAATAGAGCAACTGAAGCGCCAATAATACCAGTAGATGCTGCTAAAACAATGCCGATGAACACGACAGTTAATGCTAGTCCTCCACGTACCTTGCCAAACATTTTTTGAGTGGAAAGCATCATTCTTTCAGCAACCCCTGATCTGTCTAACATCATGCCCATGAAAATGAACATGGGTAGAGCGACCAGAACCCAGTTATCTATGATTTTATAGATACGGTTGACGATTAAGCCTAAGGTGAGATAATCTAAGCCCGTAAATGTATCAAAATATAAATCAGAAAGATAACCCAAACCAGTGAAGATGACAGACAAGCCAGCAAGCGTGTAAGCAATTGGAAAGCCAGTAAGTAGCAAGCCTGCAAAACTGAGGAACATCAGAAGAACTAAAATTTCATTAGCGTCCATGTGTCTGTGAGTTTGTGTTTACTGGCGTAGTCTCCAGTATAGTGATGGCGTTTTTTATTGTATGACTGATGCAGCTAACCAGCATAAGAAAAAAGCAAATAGGCAGAGTCCCTTTTATGATCCATCTATAGGGCAACCCTTGTGGTGAATCTGAGCGTTCATTCAAGCGGAATGATTCATACCAGAAATCTATAGAGTGATCCAACGCGATGAATAAAAAAGGCATCATTAGAAAAAGCATGCCCAGAAAATCAATAATCGCTTTCTTGCGCGGTGAAAATTTATCTCTCAGTACATCTGTCCGGATGGGAGTTCCCTTAATTTGAGAGTAGACGATGCCGAACATGATAGTTGCGCCATACAGGTGCCATTGCAACTCTTCTAAAGCTGCAATGCCTGATGAAAAACCATAGCGCAGAGCCACTTGTAGTACTATGACAAAAACCAGGCAAGGAATCAGCCATGCCGCCACTTTAGTGATGGACAGGATAAATCTTTCTATCCAGTCAAGACCTTGTACTAAACAGATTCTCATTTTTCAGAAAATCATCAGATTTGGGTATATTAAGCGGTTAGTTTCGTTCTCGCGGTAAAAAGCCGTAAGATTGCCATACTTTATAGCCTTTTCTAAAGGCCTGTTGGCTTGCCCATACTTTGGCAAAAAACTTATCATTTGCTACTTGTTCTTTAACAACTTCATTCCAAGCTGATTCAAATGTATTGAGCATACTATCAGACCAGTAGTGCAGTTTGACACCGTGCTTATCAACGTTTTCTTGCATAGCAGCATACTGACCTGCTTCACCGCGAGCAAAAGAGCGCATGAGAGAGGCCTCACATACTGTATTGATAACCGCTTGTTGTTGGCTATCCATGCTGTTCCAGACTTTTTTATTTATCAATAACTCGGCAAGTGTTGTTTGCTGGTGCCAGCCGGGGAAATAATTATGTTTTACTAGTTTGTAAAAACCAAGACGCTTGTCAACCTCAGGCAATGAAAATTCAGTTGCATCAATCGCGCCTTTTTCCAGCGCTGGATAAATTTCAGCCCCTGGCAGTAGGGAGGTTTGTGCGCCGATTTTTTGCATGACTTGTCCGCCCAAGCCAAAAAAACGGATTTTTAGACCTTTTAGGTCACTAGGTGAATTAATCTCCTTAGCAAACCAACCAGATGTCTCAGGTGGTATGATAGCACATGGTATAACTTTAACATTGAAGCCGTTGGAGTCATACATTTCCTGGTAGAGTTCTAGACCATCTCCGTGGTACATCCATGCCATAAACTCTCCAGCTTCAGGTCCAAATGGTATGGCAGAGAATAAAGGTGCAGCAGGCATTTTACCTGTCCAGTATCCTGCAATAGAATAGCCTGAATTAACCTTTCCACTAGAGACAGCATCTAATATCTCAAATGGTGCAACGAGTTTTTTAGGTTCGTACACTTTCATTCTTAAGGAGCCGCCTGAGATGACACCCAACCGCTCAGCAACATATAGTATTGGTGAGCCTAAAGCAGGTAGGCTTGTTGAGAAAACCACAGGGGTTTTGAGTAGAATTTTTTTTGCATATACACTGGTCGATGATAGTGCTATAAAAATTGCTATCAGAGGGAGGTAAATTGATTTGTTCATGGCGTAACTCCTTTAACTTCGTAACGTGCAGTACATAAAAATTTATTATGTACTTATGTATGAGTTCTATTAGTTGGCGTTATCTTGCTTTCAGTGCTTTTTTCTAAATCTGACAACGACAACTAAATAGATACTGCTTATCTTAACCTTAAGAAGGCAGTTTTACTATATCACATTATCCGAGCAAATTCCATCATAAGATACGATTAGCATTCTGATAGAACATTTTCACACTTTACTAAACACATCTAAATTTATGGCTACAGAATTGCGCTTACCGCTTGCTATGGCGTAGCTGAATTTATTATATGCACTATGATAATCTCTCAGATTTATGCTTGACATGCATGACGCAGCAAGCGATAATGCGCGCCCACATTTGAGAGAGGGCTGTCTTCTTATTTGTATCACGATTTAGTGAATCATATTTATGGGGCTATAGCTCAGTTGGGAGAGCGCTACAATGGCATTGTAGAGGTCGGCGGTTCGACCCCGCCTAGCTCCACCAGTACATCCTCAAATGCTGCCTTTTGAATAGTCCGTCCCCTTCGTCTAGTGGCCTAGGACTCCGCCCTTTCACGGCGGCAACAGGGGTTCGAGTCCCCTAGGGGACGCCATTTTTTGCGGTACGCGGGAATAGCTCAGCTGGTAGAGCGCAACCTTGCCAAGGTTGAGGTCGCGGGTTCGAACCCCGTTTCCCGCTCCAATAACGCAGAATGGTAGCAGTGAATATTCTGTTCATCCTATCAATAATACTATAAGCCAAGTTTGGCATAATTAGCTTATTTCGCCGCTCAGGAGGCGAATATCATTACTTTTTTTGATATTTTTTTAAAACATCAAGCGTGTTTGTCGGTAGAATTGACGAGAAAATTGCAGTTAGAGGGGAGGCATAGAGGCATTCCTTTAGTGCGTATGAAAAAACATATACTAGTAATAAACGGTCCCAACCTTAATATGCTCGGCATAAGGGAGCCTTCTTTGTATGGCAGTCTCACACTTAGTGACTTAGAGCAGATGTTACATCAGCATGCTGAACAGAAGCGCTGCATCGTATCCTGTTATCAAAGCAATAGTGAAGAAAAACTCATAGAACGTATTCAACAGGCTTGCACAGAGCAGGTACACGGGATAATTATCAATGCGGGCGCATATACACACACTAGTATCGCGTTGCGAGATGCTACGGCAATGGTTTCATGCCCTTTTGTTGAGGTACATCTTAGTAATGTGTACGCACGTGAGGTATTTCGAGAAAAATCATTTTTATCGGATAAAGCAGAAGCGGTTATTAGCGGATTAGGATTCTTGGGTTATCGTGCTGCGTTTGATTTTTTAGTGGATTGTAGATAGTTCTTACATTTTCTTATTAAACTTATAAAACACGAGGTAATATGGATATTCGTAAAGTAAAGAAACTCATTGATTTGTTTGAAGAATCTGGTATAGGTGAATTAGAAATTCAGGAGGGTGAGGAGTCTATTCGCATTGCAGCCCCCAAGCAAGGAGGTGTTGCTGCCGTCCAAATGCCCCCAGTTGCTTCGGTTGCGCCAATGGCCGTGTCTGATTTAACCCGAGAAACGTCTCCTGAGAGTCCTTCTGATGTAAGCGCTGGTGCAGCTGATTTGGCAGGTGCCTTTAAGTCACCGATGGTAGGCACTTTTTATAGCGCACCTAGCCCAGATGCTCCTCCGTTTGTACAAGAAGGTAGTCGCGTGCAGGCAGGTGATGTTTTATGCATCATTGAAGCAATGAAAATCATGAATCAAGTGACTGCTGATAAAGCCGGGTCGGTTCAAAAGATATTAGTTGAAAGTGGTGAGCCTGTCGAGTTTGATCAACCATTATTTGTTATCCAATAAAGGGAACTATGATTAAAAAAGTTCTGATTGCTAATAGAGGAGAGATTGCTCTTCGGGTACTACGCGCGTGTGCGGAGTTAGGTATTAAAACGGTTGCAGTATATTCCACTGCTGACAAAAATCTGAAGCATGTACGCTTGGCAGATGAAGCAGTTTGTATAGGACCACCTCCTTCTACAAAGAGCTATTTACATGTACCAACTATTTTGTCAGCGGCAGAAATAACACAGGCAGACGCCGTTCATCCAGGGTATGGCTTCTTATCCGAAAATGCTGACTTTATTGATCAAGTTGAATCAGCAGGACTAACGTTTATCGGTCCCACTGGAGATACTGTTCGGATAATGGGTGATAAAGTAAGCGCAATTAAAGCCATGAAGAGCGCTGGTATTCCCACTGTGCCAGGTTCTGATGGCGAGTTAGGGAGTGATGAGCAGACTAATTTGGCGCTCGCAGAAAAAATTGGTTACCCTGTTATTGTGAAAGCAGCAGGTGGTGGCGGTGGGCGTGGCATGCGGGTGGTTCATAGTGCCGACGAGTTACTTGAGTCTATTGCTTTGACTAAACAAGAAGCTAAAGCAGCATTTGATAACGATGCAGTATACATGGAAAAATTTCTCACAAAACCTCGCCATATTGAAATTCAGGTACTCTCAGATGGTCAAGGAAATGCCATTCATTTAGGTGAACGTGACTGCTCCATGCAACGTCGTCATCAGAAAGTAGTAGAGGAAGCACCTGCTCCAGGTATTACAGATGAAGTGCGCAGTCAAATTGGTTTTTTATGTTCAAAGGCCTGTATTGATATTGGTTATCGTGGAGCAGGAACTTTTGAATTTCTCTATGAGGAAGGGCGCTTTTACTTCATAGAGATGAATACCCGTGTACAGGTTGAGCATCCCGTTACAGAAATGATTACAGGCGTAGACATTGTTAGAGAACAATTGTCTATAGCTTCTGGCAATCCCTTAAGTATAAAACAGGAAGATGTTCATATTACAGGACATGCTATAGAGTGCCGCATCAATGCGGAGGACCCAGAAACCTTTATGCCTTCTCCTGGGAAAATTGATATGTTTCACCAGCCTGGTGGATTGGGTATACGTATTGAAACGCACATTTACTCTGGGTACACGGTTCCCCCGCATTATGACTCCATGATTGCTAAATTTATTACCCATGCTTCAAGTCGAGAACATGCTATTGCACGTATGCGACAGGTTTTGACAGAAAGCGTTATCAAGGGTATAAAAAGTAATATTCCATTACAAATGGATAACATGCTAGACCCTGATTTTTGTAAGGGTGGCGTATCCATTCATCACTTGGAGCAGCGACTAGCCATATCAGATTAGAACATATTCAAATTAGATACTGTACAATCTGTACTATAAGAAAAGTTTGGTATTTAAAAACGAATTCTTACTTGAGGGCGGTCTTTTGACTGCCTCTTTGGTCAAAATTAAAAGGAGTTTACCTATGAAAACATTCAATAAAGCCTTTGGAATTGCTGCGTTTGTAGCAGTCTCCGTATTAGCAGGAGGTGTTAGCACTGCTTCTGCAAAGACATATACATTAAAGTTGGCTGAAACGTGGCCGCCTAACTTTCCTATATTTGGCGATGCTACTAAAAATCTTGCAAAAATGGTTGATGTAATGTCTAACGGTCGCCTGAAAATACGCGTTGACTCTAAAAATAAGCATAAGGCTCCCTTAGGCATTTTTGAATTAGTAAGCTCTGGTCAGTATGATATGGGGCACTCTGCCTCCTATTACTGGAAAGGCAAGGTTCCTAATACGCTCTACTTTACCACTATGCCTTTTG
This sequence comes from Gammaproteobacteria bacterium, assembly GCA_965219665.1. GTDB lineage: Bacteria > Pseudomonadota > Gammaproteobacteria > CAKMZV01 > CAKMZV01 > CBDCOD01. The sequence goes on from CBDCOD010000025.1 coordinate 257,972, forward strand.
GCATGACCGCGCCTGAGCAGTATGGCTGGTTTTATTTTGGTGGCGGTATGGAGTTGATGCAAGAAGTGTATAGCAAGCATAATTTACTCTCTTTCCCTGGAGGTAATACAGGTAACCAAATGGGTGGTTGGTTCCAGAAGGAAATAAATTCTTTGGATGACCTGAAAGGGCTAAAAATGCGCATTCCAGGATTTGCTGGGGAAGTGTTGGCCAAGTTAGGCGCGAAACCCACTAATATTCCTGGAGGGGAGCTATATACAGCTCTAGAACGCCGTACTATTGATGCTTTAGAGTGGGTGGGTCCATCACTAGATTTGCGTATGGGCTTCCACAAAATTGCTCCATACTACTATACAGGTTGGCATGAGCCTGCTACGGAGTTACAATTTTTAATCAATCAGCGTGCCTTTAATCGCTTGCCTAGTGACTTGCAAGAAATTTTGCGTGTGGCGATGCGCGCGGTAGCCTATGATATGTACATTCAGTCCTATCATGAGAGTGCGGTAAACTGGTCAACTATGAAAACAGACTATCCTAATATTAAAGTGAAATCTTTTCCTAAGTCAGTTATAGTAGCATTACGCAAAGCAAATAATCAATTATTACAAGAGAAGGCAAAAGGTGATGCCTTGGCAAAACGCATTATCAATTCCCAAGCTGAGTACTTGAAAAAAGCGCGTGTATGGACCAATATTTCTGATCGTGCTTATTTAGATGCGTTAGATTAATATATGCCTATATTAGTTATGTAAACAAAAGGCGGTTGATTGACCGCCTTTTTTATAAGGGTCGTTGTGGTGAAAAAAAACTTTCTTATCCTATGTAATGCGCTACTCATTAGCACTATAAGTGCTATGATAGCGCACTCTTCAGCTAAATACACGCTAACATTAGCAGAAAGTTGGCCTACTAATTTCCCCATTTTTGGTGATGTTAGCAGAAATTTTGCTCAAATGGTTGAAACGATGTCTAATGGCCGTTTAACAGTGCGAGTTGACTCTAAAAACAAGCATCAAGCTCCTCTTGGAATCTTTGAGCTAGTTCGTTCGGGTCAATATGATATGGGACACTCTGCCTCCTATTACTGGAAAGGAAAGGTGCCCAATACCCTTTATTTTACATCGATGCCTTTTGGTATGACCATGCCTGAGCAGTATGGTTGGTTCTACTTTGGTGAGGGCATGGCGCTCATGCAGGAGGTATATGGCAAGCATAATTTACTATCTTTCCCAGGAGGGAATGCAGGCAATCAGATGAGTGGCTGGTTCCAGAAAGAGATTAAATCATTGGATGATCTAAAAGGCTTAAAGATACGCATACCAGGTTTTGCAGGGGAAATTTTAGCAGAATTGGGCGCAAAGCCGACCACTATTCCAGGTGGTGAGCTATATACAGCCTTAGAGCGTGGTACTATTGATGCAGTCAAGTGGGCTGCTCCTGCACTTGATTTACGTATGGGTTTTCAAAAATTCACAAAATATTACTATACAGGTTGGCAAGAACCTGCATCTGAGTTACAGTTCCTTGTCAATAAGCGTATTTACAACAAACTTCCAGAAGATTTACAAGAGATTTTGCGTGTCGCGATGCGTACAGCTGCTTATGATATGTATATTCAATCGCACTATGAAAACATGCGGGCATGGTCAAAGATGAAGGAGCAGTATCCACACATTGAGGTAAGAACTTTGCCTAAGTCCGTTCTGACCGCGCTTAGGGATACCAGTGATATGTTATTGCAAGAAAAGGCAAAAAGGAATGCTTTGGCAAAACGTATTATTGAGTCGCAGCGCGCTTATATGAAAGAGGCGCGGTCTTGGACAAATATATCGGATCGCACCTATTTTGATTCGCTTAGACTAATAGATGGTAAGTGAAATCCGTAGTCATATTACTACATACAAAAAGGGCGTCCAATTATATAACGCCCTTTTTTATTTAAATTATTAGGAAAAATGTTTACTCTTCAGCAGTAACTTCCTCAACGGTAGTCTCAGTATTTTCAGAACCTATTTCTTTAGCCACAGGTTGGGTTGCAATAGCTTTGGGCTTATCCATAGGGGTTTTCACTATTTTTTCAAAGCGTGCAGGGAGTGACTTCCGGCCGTTTTTTTCAAATAACTTGAATAATGAGGCCACGCGAGGGGAGGGTTGAGCTCCTTGACTCACCCAGTGCTCGTAGCGGTTTGCCTGAATATCCAATGAGGTTTCCTGCCCCCGGGCTAAAGGATTGTAGAATCCGACCTTCTCAATAAAACGACCATCGCGAGGTGCACGCTTATCTGCAACAACCACTCTGTAAAAAGGGCGCTTCTTAGAACCACCATACGCTAAACGAATAACTACCATCTAAACACTCCGACATGTATGCAATCTATCTGAATCAGGCTTGTGTAATACGCCTGTCATCCTTAAATCAAAGAAAAATCCCTGCAGACACATTGTTCTGTGCTCTGGAAAGGGTTGTTTCATTTGTAGAGGCGCGGGATTATACTCTGTACAGCACGCTTTTTTTGTGCTATTTTTTTTGTATTACCATTAGTTAACTCACTATTAGGTTGCTCGTTTGAATTACATAGGCCTATTTTTTGAAGGATCGCTATAGATAGCATAAGGTATAGTGCTTTTTTAGTAAGGGGAAAGGTATTTTATATTACAGTAAATTTCACATTTAAAATATAGAGTTTACAATTACAATTACAGTTTTCCCCCTGCGTAGCAATTTTTCAAAAATGATAGTAGTTTTTCTCTATTATTGGGATATTGGGAGTTCCTACATTTAAGCAGATTAACTAAATTAAGGATGTTGGCGTGACCAATCGCACAGAACAAGAGTTTGAAATTGATATAAGAGAGTTATTGGAATTCCTTAGAGAGAGGTGGATAATACTTACAGGCATAACGCTTGTAGGCACTTTGCTTTGCTTTGTTTACGTACATAACAATTATCCACCTATATATCATTCAAAGGCGCGTCTTATACCCGTTCATAACAGTTTATGGGTTAAAGAGTATGAGGCTTTAGCGTATTTAAATCAGTCACAAAAAGAGGGAAGCTCTATATTTAGCCCTCCAACTCCGGAGCAACTATTACAAGGAATACTGTCTACACTTAATTCGATTACTGCCATCCAAATACTGTTGGATGATGAGGAGATAGCAAGTTATGTGCAGATGTTATTCAAGACACAGCTGATAGAAAACGCAAATAGAGATTTTTTGATAGAGGAGCTAAGAGAACTGATTGTCGTAAAAGTTTCAGTTGGAAATAACCCAAAATCTGTACTACACCCTCCCGTATATATTGAGGTAGGGGTTGGTTTTCCTGATAGAAAAATCGCTCAAAAAGTAGTGCAAATGATGATTGATTATGCTAGGCAAGTTGCGCAAACTGTTGAGCGCGCGAAACTCACCTCCATAGCAGAAAGAATTTTAGATGGGCAGACTCTACAAAAAACTATACTACAAAAGAAGAAGGCTTACTTAACGACAGAACTTTCCAAATCACTGCACTATGAAAAACGTCGCCTAGTACAAGAGCTTAAAATATTAGAGGAATCTAATGTAGATAGTTCAGTGGTACTTCCTTCTCAACGGGGATTCTTAACAAATGAATCAGCAGCACCCTCTTATACATTGAAAGATGAGCGGTCAATTAAGGCCAGTATTGCTAGTATAGAACATGCTATATTAGATAAACAAAATATTGAAGGCAACTCCAAATATGTTCAGCTCAGTCGTGAGTTGTTTGACATAGACTTTTTAGAAAATCTTATGAAGCAGCGTATTGAATCATACGAAAATATCAATTACCCAGTAGTCATTGTTGATAGGGAAGCAATTTTACCTAAGCACCCTATAAGTAGAAAGTTAGAACTAGTAACGGGAGGGGGAGTTCTCAGTTTTTGCTTAGGTATTATAGCGATTTTATTTATTAAATGGAGTAAGCAGGGAAACGTACGGATAGAGCGTATGAATGAACATGGTTAGGAAATTAATAGCAATACTGTATGTATTGGTTTCTGTAAATAGTTATGCTTCAGGCATAGGAGGGACGCTTTTTCAGGAGCCAGAGCTGCTGCCTGCTAATCAAGCATTTCAGTTTGAATTGGAGCGCACCGCAGATGGTGGGGCAAATGCATACTTTGTAATAGCAGATGAGTATTATCTCTATAAAAATAAATTTCTTTTTGAACTGGACGGCAAGAAAATTAATGCTGTTTTTCCAGAAGCCAAGCGCAAGGATGATCCTCTATTTGGTGCAGTAGATGTCTACTATAACCAAGCTGTTATCTATTTGCCTGCTTCACATTTATCAGCAGGTGGCATGCTTAAGGTTGGTTATCAGGGCTGTGCAGAACTTGGTGTATGCTATCCACCGCAAAAAGCGAGTCTAGAATTAGTTGCAGTGAAAGGCGCTGCGCTCAATACACTGCAACAGCCACCTTCTGTCTCTACAGTATCACCTAACTCTTCTATTAGCACGATAGAGTCTGAGCAAGATTCTATACTACATACACTACAGAAACAAGGGTTTTGGGCATCGGTTGCGCTATTCTTTGTATCTGGTTTGTTGCTAGCGTTTACACCGTGTGTGTTTCCGATGGTGCCTATCTTATCAGGGATTATTATTGGTCAGAATGCTAATACAAGGCGTTCTATTATGATTTCAATAGTCTATGTTTTGGCAATGGCACTTACTTATTCTATAGCAGGCGTTTTTGCAGGGCTATTTGGCGAAAATTTACAGGCAGCCTTGCAGGATCCTTGGGTTCTCAGTTTTGTGGCGTTACTCTTTGTGGCTTTTGCATTATCTATGTTTGGCTTTTATCAAATTCAATTGCCAGCAAGTCTACAAGCGCGCTTTAATGCTATCAGTAATCAACAAAAAAGTGGCTCCTTATTTGGAGTGGCAATCATGGGCATGATTTCTGCGTTGGTCGTTGGCCCTTGTGTTGCTCCACCATTAGCAGGTGCCTTATTGTATATTGGGCAAACAGGAGACGCCTATTTAGGGGGCGCTTCATTATTTGCACTGAGTATGGGTATGGGTATCCCTCTTATTATATTCGGGGCAACTGCAGGCAGACTCTTGCCCAAAGCAGGTGCATGGATGGATGCAGTGAAAGGCTTTTTTGGTGTTTTAATGCTTGCACTAGGTATTTGGATATTAGATAGGATTATCCCTGTGTGGCTGTCCATGGTTTTATGGAGTATTTTGTGTATAGTCAGTGCCGTGTATATGGGCGCATTAGATTTAGCAACTACTGGCTGGAGGCGACTCTGGCGTGGCTTAGGATTGGTGCTGTTGATTGTAGGGACGCTCCTGCTTATTGGGGCATCAAGCGGGGGAAATAGTTTATTGCAGCCTTTGGAGCATCTAAAAGGTAAGGCTGGTGGCGATCAACCCCAACCCTCCGTTTTCTCTGTAGTTCATGTTGGATCCACTTTAGAACCTGCGCTTGAGTCGTCGAGAAAACAGGGCGCTCCTGTGTTAATGTATATATCAGCCAAATGGTGTATATCCTGTAAGGAATTGGATGCTATTACCTTTAAAAATGCTAATGTACAACAAGCACTACGCCAATTAAATGCATTGAAAGTGGATGTTACTGATAACACTGAAGCCGATAAAGCCTTCTTAAAGGTACATAATTTAGTTGGTCCTCCAGGTATTCTATTCATAGATGCACAAGGCAATGAAATAAATAATCTACGCGTTATTGGCATGATGAGTCCAAATGCTTTCTTGGAGCGTCTAAATGTCCTTCTTGGCAGATAAGCACTATCAGTATACCAAGGGGTCACTATCTCGTAAAGATTTGCCTTTATCTCCCTTTGAACAACTAGAAAACTGGCTCGCGGTGGCGCAGGATATATCCGAAACATTTAATGCTTTTTCTCTTGCAACTGCGGACAGATCAGGCATCCCCTCAGTACGAGTTGTATTACTGAAGAATATAGATACAGGTTTATGCTTTTACACTGACTCACGCAGTAATAAAGGCAAGCAGTTAGCGGAAAACTCCAAAGCGGAAGCTTTATTTTATTGGTCTGATTTACAGCGCCAAGTGCGCGTTTCTGGAGGGGTTGAAATTATTGATGGTGCTATTCGGGATGCTTATTTCAGGAGTCGCCCCTATGAATCACAAATCAGTGCACAGGCTTCCTGCCAGAGTTCTCCAGTTGAGAATCGCTCAGTATTGGAACGACAAGTTGAGGCACTAAAAGAACACTATAAAGAGGAAGTGCCTGTTCCAGATTTTTGGAAAGGTTACAGAATTATCCCTAATACTTTTGAATTTTGGCAAGGGCGGGATAATAGGCTACATGACCGCTTTCAGTACACATTCCAAGCACATAATGAGTGGAAAATTACCCGCTTATCACCATAAGAGTCAATAATAAGCCAAGTAAATTAAGCACGATTGTGGACGATCAGTCATCCTATCAATTATTTGGCAGTCCAATTAGCGCAGCATGGCTGGACGCGATTATGTTGGTTTCTCATCCTAATACGTTACGTCAGCTAGGAAATTTTCTGCAGCAGCGCCAGCGGGCGTTTGCGACGATATACCCTCCTCAAAATCAATGGTTCGCTGCGCTTAATTGTGTAGCTCCTAATCAAGTGAAGGTCGTTATTGTTGGGCAAGACCCTTACCATCAGCCTAACCAAGCGAATGGCTTCTGTTTTTCTGTGCAGGCAGAGCAATCCATTCCTCCATCGCTTCGTAATATATTCACAGAACTTAATCAAGATGTCGGTGTGATTAAAACGGGGGGAGATTTGCAAGGATGGGCAAATCAAGGGGTGCTTCTGCTCAATGCTGTGCTAACAGTAGAGCAAGGTCAAGCAACTGCGCATGCTAATCAAGGATGGGAATACATTACAGATGCTATTATTGACCATTTGAATAAAAGAGAACATATTGTATTTATTCTGTGGGGAAACTATGCGCAGCGTAAAGGTAGTTGTATCAGTCGTCAAAAGCATTGTGTTTTAAATGCCCCGCATCCTTCTCCGCTATCTGCTCATAGAGGTTTTTTCGGCTCAAAGCCTTTTTCACAGTGCAATAACTATCTGAAACTACAAGGGCAGGAACCTATTGATTGGGGTAAATAAAGGAATTAAATGATTTCAAACTGAGGGTGTTTTTGCAGATATTGCATAACTTTTGTGCTCAAATGCATCTCCATTATCAAGCGACCATCATCTGTGTACTCTTCGCTGAAAACTTCCCCAATTTCATAGAGCTTGGCACGATTTGCACCATAGTTATGCTCTAATTTAACCCTTACTGTATGATATTTCCCCTGTAACAATTCACTAATCATTCGTTGTAGTTGCTCTAGTCCTTCACCGCTTTGTGCTGAAATATGTACCACAGGGTAATCTGTATTTGGCGGTAGAGGACACCAATTAAAAGCCTTATCTATTTTGTTAAGCACAATAATTTGTTGGACAGATTCTGCTCCTATACTAGTGAGCACTTCGTTGACAGCATCAATTTTTTCGCTATATTCCGGATCGCTATAATCAACGGTCTGCAGGAGTAAATCAGCTTGTGCCACTTCCTCTAGCGTAGCGTGGAATGCCTGTATTAAGTCATGTGGTAAGTGGCGTATAAAGCCAACAGAGTCGGCCAAAAGAATATCAAACGCACCAGAAATAGACACTTTACGTAATGTAGTGTCTAATGTTGCAAATAACTGGTCGGCAACATAAATATCATCATGGCAAAGCGCATTAAATAGTGTTGATTTTCCAGCATTTGTGTAGCCTACGAGTACAACGGTTGGTATGTTCTGACGCTGTCTATTATTACGGCGCAATTGGCGCTGATTTCTGATTTTTTCAATACGCTTTTCAATAGATGTGATGCGCGATTGTATAAGGCGGCGATCACTTTCCAGCTGTGTTTCACCAGGGCCACGCAATCCAATACCTCCTTTTTGTCGCTCTAAATGGGTCCACCCACCTACCAAGCGTGTAGATTGGTGCTTGAGCTGTGCTAGCTCAACTTGCAATTTACCCTCATATGTGCGCGCCCGCAGTGCAAAAATATCTAAAATCAGGCGAATGCGATCAATGACTTTGCATTGTAATAATCGGCTGATGTTGCGCTCTTGGGTCGGATTAAGCTGATGGTTAATGATAACAACTTCTAACTGATGTTCAGCCATCTGCTCTTTGATAATCTCTATCTGACCAGTTCCGACAAAATATTTAGAATGTATAACGTCATTACGGAAACGGAGTGTTGCTGTGTGCTCGGCACCTGCAGATTCTGCCAGCTCTACCAATTCATCATATATGGCGTACTGCTCCATATGCATGGGGAAATCAACATGTACCAATAAAGCACGCTCAAATTGTTCTGTGGGGCGCTGGCGGTCAAACAATTCGTACATATTATGTAGTGTAATGGACGTTAAATCGCATATTTTTTTAGTTAGGGATTATAAGGAAATTAGAATTTTTACAGTAATATTTCAAGCATATTAGCTGTCAAAATCATATGAACCATGATTTTACCACCAATTAAAGCGGCTACGACACCTAAGATTCTGTTTGTATAATCAAGATTTGGCATGAGCAATCGCTCCTTACATACAACCAATCCTTGTGTACTGAGGTTCATTCTGTGTGGTCTTGTTCTATAATGGCTGTTTGATATTATGTTTGAGTCTGTTGGTAAATTACGCTCAATTTTTTATTGTTATCTGGGCTTGTTTTTTTTGTGGGTATAATTCAACCTGCTTCTACTAAACATAGTCTTGCTGAAGCGCCCAATATATTGGTTGGGATATTCAAAAGCCATCCTATGCTAAACTGGGGATGGTGCCAGAGGTTATAGAATCTATAGGCGAGGTTACTGAAGTATTAATAAGCTGATTGATGACAAGAATCAATAGAGTTTGTAGTCCTGTTTGCGTATTGGACAAGCATATAAAATGCGCCAGTTAAGTATATAGTTGTATGGTAGCAATTGAGCAAAACATATCCAGTAATTTATTAGATCAGATTGAGCGCTTGTTAGAAGCAAACAGTCTCGATCAAATCCAAAATCTGCTTGCTGGTGTGCATCCTGCTGATGCAGCTGATTTACTAGAGGCATTAGATCCTGAGCAGCGGCAAGTAGTATTAGAGTGTATTCCTGAGTCTGATAGTAGCGCAGTTCTATCTGAAGTTGACGATGCAGTACGTGCCCAGTTATTGGGTGATTTGGATACTGATAAGGTTGTTGCACTTACACAGGACATGCAGACTGATGATTTTGCTGACGTCCTACAGGATATTCCTGAGCGGACTGAGGAAATTTTATATCAATTAGATCAGGAACGCCGTAATCATCTAGAGTCTGTTTTATCTTACCCAGAAGACGTCGCGGGCGGGGTGATGGACTTAGAGGTAGTTACTGTACGCAGTAATGTTACACTAGCTGCTGTTCTACGTTATTTGCGCCAGTTAGGGGCGATGCCAGAGGGAACCAATCAGTTATTTGTGACAGACCGGAATGGCTGTTTACTCGGTCGGGTAACTCTAAGGGCTTTATTAGTTTCTAATCCAAACAAGCAGATTGGGGACATAATGAATACTGACATTACAGCCATTCAAGTAGATACTGCTGTCCAATCTGTTGCTGAATTATTTGTTAAATGGGATTTACTTTCAGCGCCCATAGTAGATGAGCGTAATCGTTTACTGGGAAGGATTACGGTTGATGATATTGTGGACTATATTCAAGCCGCAGCTCAGCAAAAATTTTTGCTAGCCTCAGGTATCAGTAATGAAGATACTTTTACACCGGTATTGCCGAGCTCAAAACGTCGGGCAGTTTGGTTAGGTATTAATTTGGTCACAGCTTTTGTAGTAGCATGGATTATTGGGGTATTTGAACCCGTTTTGAGCGAACTAACTGCTTTAGCTATTTTGTTACCTGTAGTAGCGAGCATGGGCGGTATTGCGGGGTCGCAAACGCTTACGCTGATTATTCGTGCTTTATCTTTAGGACAGTTACGTTCCCAATCTATGCAGCGTATGTTGCGTAAAGAAATATTGGTTAACTTAATCAATGGTGCTTTTTGGTCGCTTATGATTGCGATTGTTACTTGGTTGTGGTTTGACAACTTTGCAATCAGCTTTATTATCGCCCTGTCTGTAGTTATTAATTCTTTTTTTGCGGCAATATCAGGTGTATTCATACCGATTGTAATCAATCGGTTGGGCATAGATCCAGCCATTGCTGGCGGAGTTGTGCTAACAACTATTACGGATGTAGTGGGTGTGATAGCCTTTTTAGGGCTTGCTACATGGTGGATTCTCTAAGAAAGCAATTATAGATGCTCGTGAATAGAGGCTTTTAATTCGGCAATTGCTTTTCCTGGATTGAGACCTTTGGGGCATGTATTTGTGCAATTCATAATCGTATGGCACCGATAGAGTTTGAATTTGTCACTTACATATTTTAGGCGTTTAATTTTTTCGCTATCTCGGGAATCTTGAACAAAGCGGTTTGCTTGCAACAAAGCAGCAGGTCCCAGATATTTTTCAGGATTCCACCAATAAGAAGGGCAGGCAGTAGAGCAGCAAGCACAGAGTATGCACTCATATAAGCCATCTAATTTTTTGCGTTCTTCAGGAGATTGCAAATGTTCAGTGCCATCTTCGGGCGCAGTTTCTGCTTGTAGCCAAGGTTCAATTTCATTATAGTGATCGTAAAAGCTTGTTAAGTCAGTAACTAAATCTTTTACCACTGGCATATGAGGTAGTGGGTATACGCGAATTTCTCCTTTAACCTCCTCAATGGGTAAAGTACATGCCAAAGAATTAACACCGCCTATATTCATAGAGCATGACCCGCAAACTCCTTCTCTACAAGACCGCCTAAAAGTTAGGGTAGGATCAAGATTATCCTTAATCCAAATCAGCGCATCCAATACTTTGGAGCCGGTTTCTGCTAAATCTACGGTATAGCGTGTAATATAGGGATTGTTCCCATCATCTGGGTTATAGCGGTAGACTGCAAAGGTCTTGGGCTGCTGTATATTTTCTAAATCAGCCGCGTACAAGTGTTCGCCTTGCTTAATGATTGAGTTTTTATCTAAGAAAAATTCTGCCATAATTGCTTACCTTAAGAGAGGGTCTTTAATATACACGTTTTTTAGGTGGTATGCTTTCAATTTCAGCACTGTTAGTCTCTAAGCGCACTGGGTGATAATCTAAGCGTGTATTCCCTTGCTCATCTACCCAGCACATAGAGTGCTTCATCCAATTCTCATCATCACGTTCTTCGAAATCTTGTCTAGCATGTGCACCGCGGCTTTCAGTCCGAACACGTCCTGAAGCAATGGTTGCAACAGCACAATAGAGCAGGTTTTCTAACTCTAAGGCCTCTATTAAATCAGAATTCCAAATAAGGGAGCGGTCAGTTATGCCAAGTTTTTTGTAGCTCTGCATAACGGCTTGCATTTTGTCATACCCCTCATCTAAAATTTCTTGATTACGGAACACCGAGGCATTATTTTGCATAGTGCGCTGCATATCTGCGCGAATCTGAGCAGCAGTTAATGTGCCTTTGGCATGGCGTATTTTATCAAAGCGATTGAGCACAGCATCTATACTCGCCTTATCCAGGTCGGGGAGTTCTGCTCCGGGTGTGAGGGTTTCAGCGCAACGTTCTGCTGCAGCCAGACCAAATACAACCAAATCTAATAAAGAGTTCGATCCTAAACGATTTGCGCCATGAACGGAGACACATGCTGCCTCTCCGATTGCCATAAGGCCATCCACAGTAGCCTCTTCGCTGCCATCAATCATTGAGATGACCTCACAATGCACATTGGTAGGAATACCGCCCATATTGTAATGCACTGTAGGTAGTACAGGTATAGGATCGCGGGTGACATCTACATTGGCAAAAACTTTAGCGTGACTGGATATTCCGGGCAAGCGCTCTTCAATAATGTCAGCGTCTATATGGTGAATGTGTAAGAAAATATGGTCTTTATTAGCACCTACACCACGCCCCTCTACAATTTCTTGAGTCATAGAGCGGCTCACTACATCCCGAGAGGCAAGATCTTTTGCACTGGGTGCATAGCGTTCCATAAAGCGCTCCCCTTCACTATTAGTTAAGTACCCACCTTCACCACGCACTGCTTCACTAACAAGTACGCCGCAGCCATAAATCCCAGTTGGGTGAAACTGCACAAACTCCATATCTTGAAGCGGGAGCCCTGCACGTGCCACCATACCAGCACCGTCGCCAGTACAAGAGTGTGCTGAAGTACAGGAAAAGTAACTTCTGCCATAGCCGCCAGTAGCTAAAATGACCGTTTGTGCCCGAAATACATGGATGCTTCCGTCTATGAGGCTTGAGGTAACTACACCCACACAGCGCCCATTATCCATCAGTAAATCTAAGGCAAAATGCTCAATAAAAAACTCTGCTTTATGGCGTAATGATTGTTGGTATAGCGCGTGTAGAATGGCATGTCCTGTACGATCTGCTGCAGCACATGTTCGGTGCGCTTGCTTTTCTCCGTAGTTAATAGTCATGCCACCGAAGGCGCGTTGATACACTTTGCCCTCTTCAGTGCGTGAGAAAGGTACACCGTAATGCTCTAATTCATATACGGCACGTGGTGCGTTTTTACACATGTAAGCAATAGCATCTTGGTCACCAAGCCAATCAGAGCCTTTGACCGTATCATACATGTGGTATTGCCATTTATCATCCTCAACATTACCCAGAGCAGCAGAAATGCCGCCTTGAGCAGCAACAGTATGAGATCGAGTTGGGAACAACTTAGAGATACAAGCCGTTTTGAAGCCTTTTTCAGCAACCCCCATAGTGGCACGAAGCCCTGCGCCACCAGCGCCGACAACGACAACATCAAAGGTGTGCTCAGTGTAGTTATATGTAGACATAAAAATAGAAATTCCTTATAGTGTTGAGGCGAGTGCTATGACCAATAGGGCAGAACAAAATAGCACAATAAACAGAGAAAATTTCACTATTATTGCTCGTTTAGAAGGATTGGGGACATAGTCCTCTGCGATAACCTCTATACCCATTTGAGCATGAAAGAGTCCTATCACAATAGTCAATGCTAATGCTATGCGAGATAAAATATTGCTTGTAAATGCTTGTATACTAGTCAAATCATAGTGTGGTAAGGTTGCTAAATTCAGTATAAGCCAAACACTCAGAGGGACGAGTAGGATAGCGCTATAGCGTTGCAATCTCCAATGGGTGAGGGCTTTCATAATAACCATACTCCTATTAGTGTAATAATCCAAGCAGCAAGCATTAAGTAGCCACTCATATAGACTTGCTGTATTTCCAAGCCAACTAATTTATCCCAAAGAAGATGGCGTATGCCGTTTAACAGATGGTAGATCCAAGCTGCACTAAAAATAAACAGTGCTATAGAAAAAACGACAGGAGGGATACTATTTGTAATTGCCACATAAGTTGTTGGGCTGAGAAGGGCTAAAGAAAATCCTATAGCAAGGAGTAAGAAGCCTACAAGAATAGTGACACCAGCAACTCGGTGTGATATAGATAAAATAGAAGTGAGTTGTGGACGATAAATCTGTAAATGAGGAGATGTCACAACGGGACGTTTATTCATGTTCATAGTCTAATACCTTTGAAAGTTCCTCTTCATTGATAGTTAATTTTAACACTTGTGCAACTTCTACCAAGTTATTTCTAGCGTTTGCCAAGCAGGTTGAAGCACCCGGTGAAGGTGTAATATTGAAAATACAGTTATCTCCTTGCAGTGCAGCCTCTCCCATTATCATTTGTCCTTTATTACGATCAATCACTTGTGGGCGATTACCGCCGACATGTTTAGCAAATTGTAATTGCTGGGCTTTAATGGAAGGTATTATCTTATTAATATCTTTTGCAAAGAGATATTCGCGCAAAAAAGGCACTTCAAATAGAAAATTTTTGAACACATAGTTACGAATATCAGGCACGCGTATCATATTCCATATAGCGCGCAAGAACCCTTTATCTAACTTGATCAATTCAAAAAATTCACCAATAGTTCCAGACTGGTAACGCTCCAATTTCATGAGAAATAGTGCAGTCGGTCCAAAGCGCGTTTTCTTTTCGACAATGTCAAAATCGCCATGCACAGCAGCAAAAGGTAGGTGTGGATTTTGCATGGTGTATACTTTACCATTTAATCCGATATCAGAGTAATAAAAACTTCCGCCAACTGATAGAGTAGACAAGTGCTTACCATAACCTAAGCGGTGTGCAAACAACAGGCTATGCGCCCCCGCTGAAACCACAAGAAAGCGGCAGCGAAGGAGCTCGCTCTGCCCTGCCTTATCCACAGTGATATCAAAACCATCAGTATCTTGTTTAATAGCCACGACCTTAGTAGAAAGGCGTGTTTCCGTTTGTGCTTTGCCATGCTCTGCGCTATCTAACAGCGATTCGGTCAATTTGGCATAATTCACAGCACACCAGTCTTCTTTGCATCCCATTGCTGCTATCGTATCGCTGCGAGATTGCTTAGAATTGGTAAGAACGACATTAGGTTCTACCTCTGCAATCTGTTCTTTATCCCACCATTCTATATAGGGAAAAGTTTCCTTGAATGCTGTATAGCGACTGCGCAATTCTGCCACTTCTTGATCGCCAACTGCCAACAGCATCTTGGAACACTTAAATATAATCTCGGCTGCATTGGGCTGCTTCAAGGCGTAATTACGCACCATATATGCTTGTTGTTTAACTTGCGCTGCTTTATCTAACGTATAGTTTGATTCAATATCCCCGATATGGAGTGTTTGTGAGTTAGCCCACGAGCTGGAATTGAGAGGGGCAACGTGCGGGTGCTTTTCAATCAAGCACACTGACTTAATATTAGTGAAGTTGCTTAACTGATAGTATAAGGATACTCCACTGACACCGCCACCAATAATGATGGCATCATATTGACGATTCATTCCTTGCCTCCGAATGCTGATACAGGAAGTGACTAGCAATACATATAAGTCACTTAATTCAACAATTTGTTAAATCGTTATCATGCTTGTTTGTACTGCTCTCTAATGCTGCGTCGCAGTATTTTACCAACATTTGTTTTGGGTAGTTCATCTAAAAACAAAACATTTTTAGGAACTTTGTACCCAGTCAATTGAGATTTACAGAAAGTGATAATCTCTTGTTGCGTGGCACTAAATCCCTTCCTAAGGACGACAAAGGCTTGTACAGACTGACCGCTTTCAGAATCCTCTGCGCCAATGCAAGCACACTCTAAAACAGCAGGATGTGCGCTCAGAACATCTTCTACTTCATTGGGATATACATTGAAACCAGAAACGAGGATCATATCTTTTTTGCGATCTAAAATGTAAATAAAGCCCTGCTCATCCATTCTGGCAATATCGCCTGTTCGCAACCAACCATCTACATTCTGCGACACAGAGTTTTCTGACATTTTATTCCAATATCCGACCATAACCTGAGGCCCCCGAATACATAACTCACCTTCTTCACCACAAGCTACGCCCTGATTAAATTCATTGACAATCAAAGCCTCAGTAGAAGGGATGGGTAGCCCAATACTACCAGTAAATTGCATTTCATCATGCGGCATAATTACAGCAGCAGGTGAGGTTTCTGTTAGGCCATATGCTTGTAGGAGAGGGCACCCCGTGACCGCATGCCATTGTTCTGCCGTTTCTTTTTGCACTGCCATCCCTCCGCCTAAGGTAAGTTGCAGGTGTGAGCAATCTACATGTTTAAAGTCTGGGTGCTTGAGTAATGCATTAAATAAAGTATTCACGCCGGGTAAAGCGTGAAATGGCTTTTCAGCAAGAACTTTGATAAAGGTGGGCAAATCACGTGGATTGGTTACCAATACATTGCATGCTCCCATATGTGGCATCAAAAATCCATGCACCATTAAGGAGAATATATGATACATAGGCAAAGGCGCAACAATACGTCGCGGGCTCTTGGCTTTGGAAAAATCAGGATTGATATAGAGATAAGCTTGGAGTGTATTAGCAACTAAGTTACGATGACTGAGCATAGCGGCCTTAGGTACACCAGTTGTGCCACCGGTGTATTGAAAAAAAGCAATATCGGCTCCCTTCAATGGGCGGCTATAGCAGGGTAATTTTGAACCTGAATCAATCACTTCACTAAAAGGTGTTGCACTGCTTAGAGCGTGGTGAGGAATTGCCTTTTTAATATGATGGGAAACAAGGTTAACCACTGTACCCTTAATGCCTAATAAGTCGCCAAGCGCGACCATAACAACTTGAATTTTCTTGCTGGTTTTGACTTTCTCAGCAACATGTGCAGATCCCTCCCAAACGAACAAAATGCGCGTACCGCTATCTTCCAAACTATGCTGTAATTCTCTTTCTGTGTATAGCGGGTTAATATTTACTAAGGTCAGCCCCGCCTTTAAGGAACCATAGATAATCACTGGATAAGCCATACAGTTAGGCATCATAATGGCTACACGCTCTCCTTTTTCGTAGCCCTGATGCTGTAGCCAAGCACAGACAGCATCGCTATACTGCTTAATTTGTAGATAGGTGAGTTGCACTCCAAAACTCTCAAATCCTGGTCTATCTGCAAAATGCTCAAAAGCATTCTCTAACATTAACACTAAATTAGCGTATTCATCTGGATTAACATGGCTTGGAGCATGCTGAGGATAGCGATCTAGCCATGGTTTAGTGGTCTTTAAGTCCAGGCGGTTAATCATGATATTATCATTTTCTGATTGCTGGTACTTGGTAATCAGTTTTTCAGCGAGCGCGTCTAAGGCGTGCTGGTGCTCTTCAATATAGGCATCAGTGTAGCCCAGTAGGCGCAACATGCTATTTTCATCTGCCTTGTCCATAGGCGGTGCATCAATGGGTAGTTCTGGGTCAAGGCGCACATAATGGTTGGGAGAGTCTCGAAAAACCTGCTTCAATTGATAATTAACATTGTTTGCATGGCTGGTACAGCTGATTTCATTTACAACACCTGCCCACTCAAAGCCACCCCATTGTTTTATTTCCTCATAGGTGTAGGACATCTCAACGAAGCCTGTTCCCATTGACAGTATCAACATAGAATCAGCGCGTGCGCTGGGGCGTATTTTACGCACTTGTGCATAGGCAGACAATGCTGGACTAAAGGCAAATAAACCACCATCCATACACAATTTATGCTGCCCTGAGATGCTGGTTAAGCCAGCCGCAGGAAAGTAAGAGGGTGCGCTTGCTGTTGCACGTGTCGCTTCATGTACCCAAAAGTCCCATTCATCTGATTGCTTTGCCTTATGTTGAGTGATATAAAGAGGGTTTTGTGATAATAAATCATAGGTGGTAATCATGCAAGGTTTAAGCAATTGACTAAACTTTAAATCACCAAAATACTCCCGCATACAGTTATCTATTCCGTCAGGAGTATATTTAGGACTGGTTAGTCCCCAGCCACTCACGATTTTCTGATAAATGGTTTGATCAAAAATACGACCGCCATTTTGCAAGTAAAGTGCCTCCATCGTGGCAGTATCATAGGCAGGTCTATGGTTAATGTCGGGCGTAAGGTAGCCGCACACCATAATGCCCCCTGTTGAGGTGCCTGCAAAAAAATCAAATACGTCAGACAGATGCAAGTCATCTTTGCCAGACAATTTACGCATTTTTTGCTCTAAATTTTTTAGGATACGCGCAGGGATTAGCCCTCGCATACCACCACCATCGATAGAAAGAATTGCATACATGAAGAGAACCTCTTGTTTGTTTTACCCAGAATTATAGAACGCGATCTTTATGCTTGTATGCTTTTTGTTATTTATGCTTTTCAGGGCATACGAACCATATACAGTTGCACGGGGTATAATGGAATAAATTAGGAGCATGAAAGGGCAAAATAGATGCCCTTCTGTCATATTTTGATATGGAGGATACGGATATGTTAGGTAAAAATGGTTTGGGCAACCTCATGAAACAAGCGCAGCAAATGCAGCAGGAAATGCAGCAGAAACTGAAGGAGATCAAGGCGACTGGTGAGGCAGGTGCTGGTATGGTCAAAATAACAATAAATGGTGACCAGCGCTTAGCGCGTGTACAGATTGATGAATCGGTAATGAATGATCGGGAGTTGCTTGAAGACTTAATTATCGCGGCACATAACCAGGCACATCAAAAAGTATCAGAAAGCATCGCAGAGAAAACATCAGAAATGACAGGAGGACTACCCATTCCTCCTGGTATGAAGCTACCATTTTAACGCAGCAATTATGCGTGATGCGATACTGCAAAATTTGGTGAGGCAGTTACAAGTGCTTCCTGGTATTGGTGAGCGCAGTGCCAGACGCATGGTGCAGCACTTGTTACAATCTAAGCGTGATCAGGCAGCATCATTAGGACATTCTTTAATAGATGCCATGGCAAAGGTATCAGAGTGTACACTCTGCCGAAACTACACAACACAGCCTATTTGTTCTCTGTGCCAGGATGATAGGCGCTTGACCAGTTTGCTCTGTGTAGTAGCGCACAGCAGCGATGTGGATGCGATGGAAGCAGCAGGGTTTGAAGGCATTTACTTTGTGCTACATGGTATTTTTTCGCCTATGCACGGTGTTGGGAGCGAACAATTAGCGCTGGATAAATTAGTGCAAGAACTCAGGAATAGAGGCGTTGATGAGGTAGTACTCGCGCTGCCTGCAACGGTAGAAGGGGAGGCGACTTGTCATTTGATTATAGAATGCTGTAAGCAGGTTTCCTATAATATGCGGGTAACACGCCTGGCGCAGGGTGTACCTATTGGCAGTGCCTTATCGCATGTGGACTGTAACACGTTGGCACAAGCATTCAACGCGCGTGCTTAAAGCTATAGAGTAGCTGCAATGACAACAATTTTTAACAGAAAAGGGGGCAGCCTTTACATTGAGTCAGTTGCTATGGAACAGTTAGCTGCTCATTACGGAACCCCACTATATGTCTATAGCCAAAGCGCGTTAACTGAAAACTACCAATCCTTTGATTGTTCTATCCAGCAAAAACATCGTATCTTTTATGCGGTAAAAGCAAATGCCAATCTATCTATTCTAAAACTACTATCTCAATTAGGCAGTGGGTTTGATATTGTTTCAGGTGGTGAATTATTAGCAGTTCTTGCATCAGGCGCTTCTGGTTCACAGGTTATTTTTTCTGGCGTAGGTAAGCAAAAATGGGAATTGGATTTAGCGTTAGAGCATAATATTTCCTGCTTTAACGTGGAATCTGAGGCAGAGTTACAGTGTTTAGCGGCACGTGCACAGCACATGGGCAAAATAGCACCGATTGCGCTACGTGTCAATCCTGATGTCGATGCACAAACACATCCTTACATTTCAACTGGTCTACACACAAATAAATTTGGCATTTCTATTCATGATGCAACACGGCTGTATAAACAAGCACAAAACACAAAAGGCATAGTGATTCGTGGTGTTTCCTGTCATATTGGCTCGCAGATTTTACAGTTATCGCCCTTTGCTGATGCCATAGATAGAGTCATGTGTTTAGTAGATGAATTGCGGTCTATGGGCATCGATTTAGAGCACATTGATATGGGTGGTGGATTAGGGGTGCGTTATGAAAAAGAAACAGTTCCTCAGATAGCCGAATATGGTGCTCTATTGAGTAAAAAAATACCAGATAAGTACACGCTTTTTTTAGAACCAGGGCGTTCCATTGCTGCTAATACAGGGGTTCTTTTAACCCGCGTTGAATACTTAAAGCAAAACAGCGGCAAGCACTTTGCAATAGTTGATGCTGGCATGAACGACTTAATCCGTCCTTGCTTATATCAATCCTATCACCATATAGAAAACATTCGCCCAGCCTCTGCTCCAGAGCAGGTGTATGATGTGGTTGGTCCTATCTGCGAAACAGGTGATTTTCTAGCCAAAGACAGATCACTTTGTTTAGAGGAAGAGGATATCTTATGCATTTATTCTGCAGGTGCCTATAGCAGAAGTTTAGCTTCAAACTATAATATGCGTACCATCGCAGCAGAGGTGCTGGTGTGTGGAGAAAAGCATCGCCTCATTGCACCACGGCAGGGGCATGCTGACTTATTAAAACAGCAACAAGCCATCCTATGAAAAAAACGGTTTTGACAACGGCTCAGTTAAGAGAGCAATTTCTATCATTTTTTGAGCAGCGCGCTCATACACGTGTCCCCAGTGCATCATTAGTGCCAGCAGGTGATAAAACTTTGCTATTCACCAATGCAGGCATGGTGCCCTTTAAGTCTGTCTTTTTAGGAGAAGAAAATCGCCCTTATAGCCGCGCCGTGAGCGCGCAACGTTGTGTTCGTGCAGGCGGTAAGCACAATGATTTAGAAAATGTAGGTTATACAGCACGTCACCATACCTTCTTTGAGATGATGGGCAATTTTAGTTTTGGAGACTACTTCAAAGAGCAGGCAATTGAGCATGCATGGGAGTTTTTGACTAAGGTGTTAGGTCTGCCTGCTGAAAAATTATGGGTAACTGTCTTTGAAGAAGACATAGAGGCAGAACAAATTTGGAAAGAGAAAATTGGTATTGACCCCACACGTTTTTCACATTGTGGTGAAAAAGACAATTTTTGGTCTATGGGACCAACAGGACCATGTGGACCATGCTCGGAAGTTTTTTACGATCATGGCCCCGACGTGGCAGGTGGACCTCCAGGCTCGCCTGATGAAGATGGCGATCGCTACATAGAAATATGGAATCTAGTCTTCATGCAGTATGACCGCTCTGCTGATGGAACGTTGACGCCGCTTCCTAAGCCTTCTGTTGATACTGGTATGGGGTTAGAACGTGTTAGCGCTGTTATGCAAGGTGTGCACAGCAATTATGAAATTGACTTGTTTCAGCACTTGCTACACGCAACCTATGCAATAGCGCCACAAGCAGATCCAGCAAGCCCATCTTTTAAGGTATTAGTGGACCATATTCGGTCATGTGCATTTTTGATTGTGGATGGCATATTACCGAGCAATGAAGGGCGTGGTTATGTTCTCAGGCGTATTATTCGAAGAGCCATTCGTCATGGACATCAGTTAGCTATTGATAGGCTATTCTTTTATAAACTCGTTCAGCCTTTGGTGCAACAAATGGGCGAGGCATATCCTGAATTAGCAGAAAAAGAACAACTTATTATGCGTATTCTTAAAGGGGAAGAAGAGCGCTTTAGAGAAACTTTAGATACTGGGATTAAGCGTCTTGAACAGGACATGGCTACTTTGGGCGACAGCACAAGAATCCCTGGAGAAATAGTGTTTCGTCTTTATGATACTTACGGATTCCCTGCAGACTTGACAGCAGATGTAGCACGTGAGCGTGGATTAACCATTGATGAAAAAGGCTTTGATGAGTGCATGAATAAGCAACGCGCTCGCGCACGTGGTGAGGCAAAATTTTTTGATGAAGCACAGAGTAAAAATTCAAAAATCAAAGCAGAAAATCATTTTGTTGGCTACACGGAACACGCTTGTCAAACTGATATTACAGCCCTTTTTAAGGATGAAAAACCAGTTAGTTGTTTACGCGAAGGGGAAGAAGGATGGGTAGTCTTGCGCCACACACCTTTTTACGCTGAATCAGGCGGACAGGTTGGTGATCAAGGCAGCATCCATACTAATATGCATGCGTTTCATGTAGATGATACCCAAAAAATAGGAAATGTTTCAGTTTGTATCGGTCGAGTGACTTCTGCACAGCTTAATACGGGTGATAGGGTTGAAGCTCAGTTAGATACAACAAAGCGTGAAAGTTGCGCGCGTCACCATTCTGCAACGCATTTGCTGCATGCCGCGTTGCGATCCGTGCTTGGAGAGCATGTTGCTCAAAAAGGCTCCTTAGTTAATGAAGAACGCTTACGCTTTGATTTTTCCCACTTTGAGCCGGTTACCGCTGAGCAAATAGCGACCATAGAGCATCAAGTCAATGAAAAAGTATTAGAAAACTACGCAGTGGAAACAGAAGTGATGTCGTTAGACGATGCCAAAGCGTTGGGCGCTATGGCATTATTTGATGAAAAATATAGTGAAGAAGTACGCGTAGTTCGTATAGGTGATTACTCATTAGAACTGTGCGGCGGGACACATGTGCGCGCTACAGGTAAAGTAGGTCTGATTAAAATTATTTTTGAAGGCAGTGTATCTGCTGGTGTTCGTCGTATTGAAGCAGTTAGTGGAGCTGTTGCGTTAGACTGGGTTAATCAACGCGTGGCAGTCGTGCAATCACTGAGCAAACAGTATCAAGTGCCCATTGATAAAGTACTGGATCGTATTATAGGTCAGCGGCAAAAAATCAAAGAATTAGAGCAAGAATTAAGCCGTGCAAAGCGTAGTGTGCAAAGTAGCGACTGGGCAAAAATCACGCCACAGCAGATAAAAGGTATTGCTGTTGTTATACAACGTATAGACGATACCAATCCCAAAGATATGCGTGAAATAGTTGACCAAATCAGGAATAAATCAGGAGCAGGCATCGTGTTAGTTGGCGGGGTCTTTGATGAAAAAGTATCTTTGGTATGCGGTGTAGAAAAAGGCTTGGTGGAGCATATAAAAGCAGGTGATATTGTGCGCGAAATTGCCGTATTAGTTGGAGGCAAAGGTGGCGGTCGACCAGACATGGCAATGGCAGGTGGCACGGATGTATCGGCACTGGAAAAAGCCTTAAAAGCAAGCCCAAATATAATACAAGCCATGATAGCGTAGTGCGTGACGAGTTATTTAGCAACCAATTAGAATCAATTCAAACCTTTCGCTTTGACCAAAAGACCGCTGCAGTATTTGATGACATGATTCATCGCTCGGTCCCTGGATACGACCATATTGTCACAGGTATCACAGACTGGTTGGAGCAATTAACCTCCTTATCTACCGTTTATGATTTAGGCTGCGCTACTGGATTTTGTAGTGGCTCCATACTCAAACGTTTCCAATCACCCATTACGTTATACGCAATAGATAATTCAGCGGCTATGATACAACATGCGCAGGACACTCTTGCTTCCTTCAAGAACCAGCACACAGTTCACTATAGACAGCAAGACATCTGCACGCTTCATTTTGAGCCGTGCGATGCGATTATTCTAAATTTCACCCTCCAGTTTATTGAGGTGGACAAGCGCCAACCATTACTGCAAAAAATTTTTGATGCGCTCAATGCAGGGGGTATTTTATTGCTATCTGACAAAATGCACCATCTTGACCCAACCATCCAAGCTGGGCAAGAGCAGTTGCATCATCGCTTCAAAAAACATCAAGGGTACAGTGACTTAGAGATTGCTCAAAAGCGCCAGTCATTAGAAAACTATCTGCAAACCGAGACTATAGAAGCACACCACCAACGCCTACAAAGTATAGGATTTACTAATATTCAAATGTGGTACTACAATCGTCTCTTTGCTTCTTTTTGTGCGCTCAAAGTATAGAAGAGACTCAGTATAATCATTGTTGTGTTTTAGGCAGTGTCCAATTCAGAATCACATACCCCACTATGCCTGATAAAACAGATCCTGCGATAATGCCAATACGCTCATCAAACAGCAAATTAACATTGGTTTCCTCAAAGGCAAGCGCACCAATAAACAAACTCATGGTGAAGCCGATACCACATAATGCAGAAACACCGTATAAACTAGACCAGTTCATACCTTGAGGGAGGGTTGCAATCTTGCATTTTATGCAGAGCCAGCATAGGAAAAAAACCCCCACTTGTTTCCCAAAGAATAAACCCAAAGCAATGCCAGCGGTCACATCATGGAATGCTTGCTCTATAGATACTGAGCGCAAATCAACACCGGCATTAGCAAAAGCGAAAATAGGCAGAATCACAAATACTACCACAGAGTGTAAATCCTCTTCAATTTCTTTGAGTGGGGAATAGGTGCGCGGGTGTTTGGCACGTAACGGGATAAACATGGCAAGCACCACCCCTGCAAGCGTAGCATGAACGCCTGATTTTAAGGTAGCAACCCACATAATCAAACCTATAAACAGGTATATACTTTGTGATGATACGTTGCGCCAGTTTAGCAAGGAGAGTATAGCTATACAGACGGCAACAATTACAAGGGAACTCGCATCGATATTAGCAGTATAAAACAAAGCAATGATGATAATAGCACCTACATCATCAAAAATAGCAATAGAGGTTAAGAAAATCTTAATAGAGATGGGTACTCGCTTACCCAGCAGTGCCAAAACACCCAGCGCAAAAGCAATATCTGTAGCTGCAGGAATCGCCCAGCCTTGTAGTGCTACGGTATTTCCATAATTGAAATAATAATAAATTAGTGCAGGAAAGAGCATACCCCCAACCGCGCCGACAGCAGGTAACAGGATATTTTTTTTATCAGAAAGCTCACCTTCCACAATCTCTCGTTTAAGCTCTAAACCGATCATAAAGAAGAAAACAGCCATTAAACCATCATTAATCCACAGTAAGATTGGCTTGGCCACTTCTATATTGGCAAGGCGTATCTCAAAGGGTGTCTCCAGTAATAGTTGATAGTATTTGTCTAAAGGGGAGTTTGCCACCAAAATGGCTGCTATAGCAGCTATACATAGCAGGATACCACCAGCCGATTCAAGTTTCAAAAAATTATCAATAAAAGTAGTATTGGAATCTTTATGCATAATCTATATAGTCACTGTCATCCTTAGGCATCTATTCATTATTTTTTGAAAAACATTCTCAATGAATCCGTGCCCACTGTACAAAGTATTTATTAAAAATAAGCAGACCGTTATTGTAGCATACCTGATAGTTATCTCAATTTATACAAAATAGACAAATCATATAAAAATCAGTTCAGGCTTAGAGGGTCAACTTCTATGTGCGCGCGCGTGTTAGCAGGGCGTTTAACGCTATTAAGTAGTTGGCGAGCTTGGCGCAGTATCGTGTGCAGCGCAGTGCGATCTGTGCTTTCTAAAATGATAGAAAAACGCCAACGCCCTTTACTTTTTTCTATAGGAGCAGGAAGCACGGGGCTGATAAAAACAGCAGCATTTTGGGGCAGACTACGGTGTATGTTGTCTAAGAAATCTCGGGCAGCTTCAGGCACTTTGCCGGCACAGAGAATCAGTGCGTGGTGGATAAACGGGGGCAATTCAATCGCTTTTCGCTGCTGTAGCAGTGCGCGGCTCAATACAGAGTACCCCCCATTCATCCACTGTTGCAACATGTGATTTTCTGGGCAATGGCTTTGGATAACTACAGTGCCTTTTCTATGCCTTCCTGCGCGTCCTGTAACCTGCTCTAACTGCTGTGCAATTCGCTCAGGTGCGCGATAATCACTGCTCAATAACCCTTGATCAGCATCTAAGATAACGACCAAACCCAAGTGTGGCAAGTCGTGCCCCTTGCTCATCATTTTAGTTCCAATGAGGATATCTGCTTTGCCACTGTGCATCTGCTCTAAAGCTTGCTGCCACGCACCAGCCGTCTTGATAGTATCGCGGTCTACGCGCAAAATATTGTGGTTAGGAAAGTGGCGGTTAAGCGCTTGGGTAATACGCTCAGTTCCAAAGCCTAACACCTGTATATTACTGCTATCGCATTGCTGACAACTCTGTGCTGCAAGACCACTCCATTGACAACGATGGCATATTAACTTTTGGCTTTTTTTATGAAAGGTAGCAGGGCGTCCACAATCTGGGCAGCGCTGCACACTACCACAGTCGTAGCACATACGAATCGGCGCATAGCCCCGCCTATTGATAAAAACTAATACCTGTTCATCCTGCTCTAAATGCTGGTTGATGCACTCTATAACCTCCTGTGACATGCCGCCCTTGAGCGCAGAGCCACGCACATCTAAGCATTCAATGGTTGGGGGTGTAAACGGTGTAGCGCGTTGCTTGAGAGT
This sequence comes from Gammaproteobacteria bacterium, assembly GCA_965219665.1. Lineage (GTDB taxonomy): Bacteria > Pseudomonadota > Gammaproteobacteria > CAKMZV01 > CAKMZV01 > CBDCOD01. Next base: position 283,875 of record CBDCOD010000025.1, read on the forward strand.
ATGATGGAAAAATTTGCCCTTGAGGGCATTATGTAGACTTTCTAAAGAGGGCGTTGCACTGCCTAATACTGAAAAAGCTTTAGATAGCTTGGCGCGCATTAATAAGGCATTGCGTGCGTGGTAATATGGCGTGCTCTGCTCATGGTATGACTCATCATGCTCCTCATCCATTATATAAATGCCACAGTTTTTGAACGGCAAGAAAAGGGCAGAACGTGTGCCGACAAACAGTTTGGGCTTGCTAGATGTGGCAGCCATCCACGTAGCTAATTTGGCTTTGTCAGTCAAATTAGAATGGTAGTAATGCACTTGACCAGAAAAATAACGCTCAAAAAAATACTGGTTTTGAGTCATGAGCCCTATTTCTGGTAGCAGGAGCAATGCACTCTTTCCTTGCTGGAGAGCATGATGCGCCAAGTGCGCATAAATGTGTGTCTTACCGCTACCAGTCACACCTTCAATAAGATGTGGAGTCATAGTTGGTTCATGAACAATAGCACTAACAATCTCCTGCTGCTGATCATTGAGCTTAGGGAGTGAGGCTGTTGGCGTGTGTAGATCATCTGGAACGTTAGTACAATCAGTTTTCAAACTGGCCTTAGGGAATACTAGTCGCCACGCATCAATAGGGTTGCAATGATAATAGTCAATAATCCACTGCAACAACTGGGTTAAATGATTCGGTATGATAGGAGTATCATCAAGAAGCACCTTAATAGGTTTTAATGCCTCCCCTTGCCAGTGGCTGGATGCTTTTATTTTGGTGACTACACCGTACTGACTGCTTTTCCCAAAAGGAACTTGAACGCGCTGTCCAATAAAAACAGGCACGCTATCATCTTCTATGCAGTAGTCATATATGCCATGCAGAGGAGGCCTACAGAAAACAGCAACTTCTGCATAACGCATCCAGTTAAGGAGCCAAAGGTGACGCCTGTAAGGCGGTAGTTTCTGCTAAGCCAAATAGGACATTCATATTTTGCACAGCTTGTCCTGCTGCACCCTTAACCAGGTTATCAATCACAGAACTGACAACCAACATGGGACTGTCTTTTGGACGATGTACGCTCATACGGCAATGGTTAGAACCGCGCACACTGCGCGTATCAGGGATACTCGTTTGCACCTGCACAAAATACGCATCCTCATAAGCACTACGGAGGGCATCAAAGCAGGTTTTTGCAGTAACTCCTTCTTTCGGCAGCGCATAAATACTGGCTTCAATACCCCGATTTATAGGAATAAGATGTGGTGTAAAAGTTAGGCTAACGTTAGACTGAGCCGCCAGATTTAACTGCTGCACAATCTCTGGATGGTGGCGATGTCCATCTAAGGCATATGCCTTGAAACTCTCTGCAATCTCCGAAAATAAAGAAGTAACCTTAGCTTCACGTCCTGCGCCGCTCACGCCAGATTTGGCATCTACAATGATAGGATCCGTTTCGATTAGCCCTGCTTGCAATAGCGGTATCAAGGCTAATTGTGTCGCAGTTGGATAGCATCCTGGATTCGCAATAATACGTGCTGACTGGACTGCTTGGCGGGTATATTCTGTAAGACCATAAACCGCTTCTTGCAATAATTCTGGGCAACTATGGGGCATGCCATACCACTGCTCAAACAACAGCGCATCCTTGATACGAAAATCAGCTGATAAATCAATAACACGCACTCCATTACTAAGCAGAAAAGGCGCGTTCTCCATGCACACACCATGCGGGGTAGCAAAAAATATGACATCGCATGCAGCCAACTGCTGTTGGTCTGGCGCACTAAAAGATAAATGATCTGCCCCTACTAATGAAGGGAAATAATCACTAATCTTTTGCCCGCTCTGCTTACGTGAACTAACCAACTCAATAGAGGCATGCGGATGCCGCAATAATATAGAAAGCAACTCTAATCCAGTATAGCCAGTCCCGCCAACTACACCCACCTTAATATCACCACGCATTGAAAATATATTCCTTAATTCGTACTGTTCAATTATCTACACATGTAGCCATTTATTAACCTTCGCATTGTATCTTTTGATACGTCTAAAATGTAGCAAACCGCTTTTTCATCTCGTGCGTACGCTATTTATTGGAATGTACTTGTTAACCAGAGTCACGTATTAGGTCTTGATTTATTCGTTCTGGCTCAGCGAGCATAGGAAATCGACAAAAGCCACATTACATCAAGCAACGGCACTGCACACTGGGAGGCAGGCGGCAAGAGGTATTTAAACAAAAATTAGATATGCCGATTGAAAAAATATCTGGCATTGCGCAAATGCGATGTATTTGTAAGGCATTAAAATAGAAAAGAGCCCCACTGGGAGGCTCCAAGGTCGTACTAACACGTTGCCTGCGAGGCATAAATGCCTCTTGGTATGAAAAGCAATTCGTCAGGCTTCTATCGGTTATACTAAGTTCCGTAATTATACATATGTGTTATCATTTTTAAAATATATTTTTTGAACAGGAAACGATTATGCAAAAAGTTTTTAGTTATGATTTAGGCACCAATAGTATCGGTTGGGCCTATGTACAACGCCCTAGGTCTTATGAAGGCGGCATGGTTACAGGGGAATTGATTGATAGTGGTGTGCGCATCTTTCCTGAGGCGGTTGAGGATAAAAGCAGAGCACCGAAAAACAAAAAAAGACGCACAGCAAGGCTAATAAGGCGCGTTATTCAGCGCAGAGCACGGCGCAAAGCCAAGCTGGAAAATGTATTAGTAGCACATGGCTTATTGCCTGCTGGTTTAGCAAGTACGCAGCGCGAAAAAATATTGAATCAAATTGGCTGTCCTTATGCACTGCGCTCAGAGGCATTAGACCATGCCTTAAAACCTTATGAGTTAGGACGCGTTATTTTGCATATTGCGCAAAGGCGTGGATTTTTGAGCAATAAAAAGGTGCTATTGGGGGACTTGAAAGATGACCCTGATTTAATAGCAGTCTTAGAGGAGATGGGGGAAGAGCAGTCAGACTACCTTAGCAAGGAGCAGAAAGATGAGGAAACGCGTTTTAAACAGTCCATTAGTAAATTAAAACGCAATATAGAATTGACAGGTAGCCGCACATTGGGCGAATACCTCTTCCAGCATCTACAAGAAAGCCCCTACAATCATGCGCGTAATCGGGATCATGCACATGAGGATTTTTTGCGCACAGACAGAAAGCTCTATCAAGATGAGCTCAGCCTAATATTTGCGGCGCAGAAGCCGCACCATATAAGCCTAAGCGAGGCGTTAATACAGCAAATTACGCGCTGTATTTTTTACCAGCGCCCGCTTAAACTAAAAGCAGGCAGAGTAGGAAAGTGCACGTTGGAGCGCAATAATAACCGTTGCGCTGCAGCCCGATTAGAGGCGCAACGATTTCGTATTCTATCTTTCGTCAACACGATATGCTATCAGTGTCTGATTACTGGTGAGAATAAACCACTCTCTTTTGAGCAAAAAGAAAAGGTATATAACGAACTTGAGCAAAACCCAAAGATAACCATATCAGCCTTTCGTAAGATGGTGGGTTTAAAGAGTAGGGTGAAGCTGAATTACGAGACCACGGACTTCAATCGACAAGCGATTGGCAATATAACCTATTGCACGATTGCTGCCCTATTAGGTGATGCGTGGAGCGATTGGCGAGAGGAAAAAAGAAAGGAGTTAGTTGAAGATTTGCTTACGATGCACTCTAAAAAAGCATTATTTAAGCGGCTGACGACACACTGGAGTAAAGAGAACTCCGATGAATTAGAAAAAATAGATAAAAAAACGGCCTTAAAACTGTGCAGTATTGAACTGCCGCCAGGTCATGCTCATTTGTCACTTAAAGCCATCAATAAAATCCTGCCAGAATTGCAAAAGGGCGCTATATACAGCACGGCTTGTCAAAAAGCAGGATATGATCACGCAGCGACACAAGAGGTCAAAGTAGTTGACTTATTGCCTGCGCCGCCTGATTTGCGTAATCCGGTTGTAAATAGAGGATTGAGTGAGTTACGGCGTGTAGTTAATGCGATGATTCAAGAATTTGGCAAGCCTGATGTTATCAGCATTGAGTTAGCGCGTGATATGACGCTGTCAAAAAAAGAGAAAAAACGCCTTCAAGATCAGAATAAAAAGAATGAAGAAAGCAATCAAATGGCACAAAGTGCTTATGCTGCATACGCCAAGGAACAGGGGTTGAGCAGTTATGCCTCGCATGATGATCGATTAAGGTATCGACTATGGAAAGATCAGGACAAAAGATGCGCATACAGCGGAGAAAGCATAAATATCAGTACGCTCTTCTCTGCTGAAATAGAAATTGACCATATTGCCCCATTGAGTAGAAGTTTAGATGACTCTTATATGAACAAAGTGGTTTGCTTTGCACATAAAAATAAAACCAAAGGGCAGCGCACACCCTATCAAGCCTTTGGGGACACAGATAAATGGGAGCAAATCGTTGAGGCTATTAGTCGATGGGATGATCAGCTCTCAGCTAAGCGCGCGCGCTTTTATTATAGCGATGAAGACATGAAAAAGAACTTCACAGCAGCGCAGTTAAATAATACACAATACTTTGCCAAAGAAGCCTTGCATTACTTGAGTCAGTTAGGCACTGACACACAAGTCACTAAAGGGCGGGCTGTGAGCTGGTTACGCCATCAATGGAATTTGAATGGGTTACTCAATGAAAAAGCAGCAGGGGTTAAAAACCGCGAGGACAACCGACACCATGCCATAGATGCGCTTGTTATAGCCTTAACCAATCGCTCATTGTATAACCTTCTATCGCAACAAGCGCGTGCCAAAGAAGCGGGGAGAGAGTTGCGTTATAAAGCACCGAATATGGATCCGGCGCTATTACGGCAAATGGGGGCGTGCTTAGAAAAAATGATTGTTTCATATAAACCAAGCCGTAAATTAGAAGGTGCGCTGCATGAGGATACAGGGCGTGGATATAATCCAAAAACGAGCATAGCATATAGCCGCGCTGCCGTGGATCCAGATTTAAAGATTACGCGTGTGATTGATCCAGTTGTAAAAGGAATCTTGGAAAGGCACTTACAGCAATATGGTGGCAGTGCTAACGAAAAACAAGCAAAGAAAAGGGCTTTTTCAAGCGAGCATCCGGTCTTTCATATTGATAATAAAACCCCCATTTTTCGGGTGCGCATTGCGAGCAGGAAAGGGCTTAAGCCTAAAGAGGCAGCCAAAAATATGTTAGGCATTACGCGTAAAGACAGCACAAATAGTATATTTCGCTACGTTACGTATGGCAATACGCACTGTGTGAAGATTTATAAACAGGCTGATGGTGCGATACAATTTTCTTTTATAACAGCCTGGGAGTATGCTCAACATATCCGAGGCGGTGGGTCTCGCCATCTACCCCAGAACGCAGAACATATTATGACGCTGCATAAAAATGAAACGGTTTATTGGAGGGGGAAATATTACCGGATAAAAGATCTTGATTTTCAAAACAAGAAATTTGTGATTGTATCCGTACAATCCTCGATTGGAGATGCAGTATCCATAACCAAGAAAGAGGTAGAGGGTTTGAATAAAGTAGCGGTGAATATATTGGGGAAGGTGCGTGATCAAGCGGGTGATTGATATCAGTAACCCCAGCAAGCTCTCTGTGCAGCATAGCCAGCTGTGTATTCAGCAACAAGGCAAAATTATGGCACATATTCCCATTGAGGATATAGGGGTGCTGTTATTGTCGCATTACGCCATTAGTTTGAGCACAAAAGTCATTGTGCAGTGCCAACACCACAAAGCCATCGTGGTATTATGTGATGATAAAATGCTGCCCTGCTCGGTTTTTCTACCCCTGTTTACGGCGAATCAGTTACACCATAAAGTGCTATATACACAGATGGCAGCCACTCAGCCACGGCAAAAACAGTTATGGAAACAAGTGGTTCAACATAAAATTAAGCAACAAATAGTAACCTTGACCTTGCTGCATCAACCAACTGCGTACTTACAGCGCTTGAGCACCAAGGTACTCAGTGGAGACTCTACCAACACTGAGGCACAAGCTGCGCAATATTATTGGAAACATCTATTAGAAACGCCCTTGATTCGCAATCCGAACGCAGGAGGTAGTAATGCGCTGTTTAACTACGGCTACGCGATTATCCGTAGCATCATTGCGCGTGCTATTTGTTGTGCAGGGCTGCACCCTACCATTGGTATATTTCACCGTAATCAAAGCAATACACTCTGCTTAGCAGATGATTTAATGGAGCCATTACGCCCTTGGGTTGATTACGCTATTGCTGTTTATATACGCAAGACGGGGTGCTTAACCGTAGATACCCGCTTTAAATCTCACATACTTAAACTACCCAGTATTACCACCTACTATAAGCAAAAATCCATGCCACTAATGGTAGCATTACATTATTTGATGGCAGATTTTAAACAAGGCTTAGAAGAGCCCACAACTTTACATTACCCAATATGGGACAGAAAAAACGTCACCGAGTGGTCTATGGCGGGTTAAGCAGTGTGTGGGTCATTGTCTTATTTGATTTACCCACCGATACGCCTAAAGCGCGCAAGCAATATAGCCAATTTCGTAAGCAACTGCTACACGATGGTTTTACGATGATGCAATATTCGGTCTATATGCGCCATAGTGCCAGTGATGAAAATGCAGAGGTGCACGTACAGCGTGTCAAAACAGGGCTTCCTCCAGATGGCGAAGTGCGTATCATTAAAATTACAGATAAGCAATTCGCCCGCATACAAGTGTTTTACGGAAAAACCCGCAAGCCCATCGAAAAACCACCGCTACAGCTCTCGCTTTTTTGATGGGCGCGCGGCAGATAAATGCAGTTAAGTCAATAGCTTGCGTAAGGCTTAGTATAACCGATAGAAGCCTAACTGCAAGTCACAACATTTCAGCGACTTTGCTTCTACGATGTATTAGTATAACCGATAGAAGCCTAACTGCAAGTCACAACCCCACAAGACGCTAAACCGCGGATATACACAGTATAACCGATAGAAGCCTAACTGCAAGTCACAACCAATTGTACAGGAGTTCACCCCTTTGAAGGAGTATAACCGATAGAAGCCTAACTGCAAGTCACAACGCTATACCCACAGGTACACACATCCATCTGAGTATAACCGATAGAAGCCTAACTGCAAGTCACAACCCAGTCTATGCAGGCTCGGCACGTTTTCCAAGTATAACCGATAGAAGCCTAACTGCAAGTCACAACAACAGCAACGGCAATCCCATTCAGGGCGTAAGTATAACCGATAGAAGCCTAACTGCAAGTCACAACTGATTGGGGTAGTGGGGGAACCTGCAAGCGCAGTATAACCGATAGAAGCCTAACTGCAAGTCACAACCATAGCCCGAGCAGGTTTATCGGTTGATGAAGTATAACCGATAGAAGCCTAACTGCAAGTCACAACATCTGAACATTGCGATTATTATTGCGTGTAAGTATAACCGATAGAAGCCTAACTGCAAGTCACAACGAAGGTACAAAAAGGAGTAGTTAAATGAACAGTATAACCGATAGAAGCCTAACTGCAAGTCACAACCCTGCCCAAAGCGGGCGTTGTTGGCAGTGCAGTATAACCGATAGAAGCCTAACTGCAAGTCACAACAGGGCGACTGGCGTGCAGCGGCACATTTTTAGTATAACCGATAGAAGCCTAACTGCAAGTCACAACACCATCTGAGGTTGTTTGAGTGCTGACAACAGTATAACCGATAGAAGCCTAACTGCAAGTCACAACAGAATGCTCCAATAGTAGCAAATGCAATTCAGTATAACCGATAGAAGCCTAACTGCAAGTCACAACCACTATACATAGATGAAGTAGTATCAACGTAGTATAACCGATAGAAGCCTAACTGCAAGTCACAACTCGGCTGCAAGAGGAAAAATTGTTCATTCTAGTATAACCGATAGAAGCCTAACTGCAAGTCACAACCAAAAGCATACGCAGTACAAGATGAGCAGGAGTATAACCGATAGAAGCCTAACTGCAAGTCACAACACCATTTATTAAATAGTAATCAAGGATTAGAGTATAACCGATAGAAGCCTAACTGCAAGTCACAACAAAAAACCTTTTCGTTCCTATCACATAAACAGTATAACCGATAGAAGCCTAACTGCAAGTCACAACAACGAGCAGCGCATAGCGCTGTATGAGCTAGTATAACCGATAGAAGCCTAACTGCAAGTCACAACAAGGAGTAGATCCAAACAGGCGGAAAAAGAAGTATAACCGATAGAAGCCTAACTGCAAGTCACAACACTATTAACGGGGTCAAGAGAAGCAAAAGAAGTATAACCGATAGAAGCCTAACTGCAAGTCACAACACTATTAACGGGGTCAAGAGAAGCAAAAGAAGTATAACCGATAGAAGCCTAACTGCAAGTCACAACGTAATGTTTGCCAGTCGCTTTTGATACACCAGTATAACCGATAGAAGCCTAACTGCAAGTCACAACGAATGGAAGAGTCGCAGCACGCGTAGCAATAGTATAACCGATAGAAGCCTAACTGCAAGTCACAACGAATATAAGGAGCATTACACAGTCAAGCATAGTATAACCGATAGAAGCCTAACTGCAAGTCACAACCTGTAGTTGGCAGGTCTGCGTATCTGTCATAGTATAACCGATAGAAGCCTAACTGCAAGTCACAACCTCCAGCGGTGTTTGATACTAAGCCCTCTTAGTATAACCGATAGAAGCCTAACTGCAAGTCACAACGCAAAGTAAGGGACGACAAGCTATCCTGGCAGTATAACCGATAGAAGCCTAACTGCAAGTCACAACGACGCGAAGTGTATCGTGTGGTGTCCGCTGAGTATAACCGATAGAAGCCTAACTGCAAGTCACAACGCCTTGACTATCGGCAAAAGGGTCGTCATTAGTATAACCGATAGAAGCCTAACTGCAAGTCACAACTACTATCAAAGAGGCTAAAATGAAACTACAAGTATAACCGATAGAAGCCTAACTGCAAGTCACAACAAGAAAAGAGACAGACACGCAGCAAAGCGCAGTATAACCGATAGAAGCCTAACTGCAAGTCACAACAAGAAAAGAGACAGACACGCAGCAAAGCGCAGTATAACCGATAGAAGCCTAACTGCAAGTCACAACTTAATATATATTTTTAAATACATAAAAAAAAGTATAACCGATAGAAGCCTAACTGCAAGTCACAACTACTATCAAAGAGGCTAAAATGAAACTACAAGTATAACCGATAGAAGCCTAACTGCAAGTCACAACAAGAAAAGAGACAGACACGCAGCAAAGCGCAGTATAACCGATAGAAGCCTAACTGCAAGTCACAACTATTGGCGTGTCTCAATCCGTTGTAGATATAGTATAACCGATAGAAGCCTAACTGCAAGTCACAACTGTCTTATGTAGTTTCCAATCATGCCGTCTAGTATAACCGATAGAAGCCTAACTGCAAGTCACAACCAAGCTACTTGTATGTGAATACGCTTGCGAAGTATAACCGATAGAAGCCTAACTGCAAGTCACAACAGGGAAGCGCGCCCATGCGTCCAATTTTGAAGTATAACCGATAGAAGCCTAACTGCAAGTCACAACTGAAAGGCATAAAGGGCGATAAAAAGAGGGAGTATAACCGATAGAAGCCTAACTGCAAGTCACAACGCCTCTTCCACTTCATGAAAAAGGCTGTAAAGTATAACCGATAGAAGCCTAACTGCAAGTCACAACCTCCTGGGGTGGTTGCCGTCATTGGAGGCTAGTATAACCGATAGAAGCCTAACTGCAAGTCACAACCAAAAGGATTGGCTGAGTATGAAAGAAAAAGTATAACCGATAGAAGCCTAACTGCAAGTCACAACAAAGGACACGGCACGGCTTGTTTCAGGCGCAGTATAACCGATAGAAGCCTAACTGCAAGTCACAACATACAACACAAAGACAAAGAGCGGACGCTTAGTATAACCGATAGAAGCCTAACTGCAAGTCACAACCTAAAAGAAGCGCAGCAGCGCACAGCGCAGAGTATAACCGATAGAAGCCTAACTGCAAGTCACAACAACACTCCGTACTCCTCGCCCAGAAAGTTGAGTATAACCGATAGAAGCCTAACTGCAAGTCACAACTCTACTGGGTTCCATGCACGGACGGGAAGGAGTATAACCGATAGAAGCCTAACTGCAAGTCACAACGGCTTATGGGATTTGGCCAGTGAATTAGCAAGTATAACCGATAGAAGCCTAACTGCAAGTCACAACAGCAAGTTAAACGCCAAGAATCGCTGAGAAAGTATAACCGATAGAAGCCTAACTGCAAGTCACAACAGGAAATATATCATGTCATATACTATATACAGTATAACCGATAGAAGCCTAACTGCAAGTCACAACAAAACCACGCAGACTGAATCCAACTGCAGTATAACCGATAGAAGCCTAACTGCAAGTCACAACGGTTGCAGTTATGGACGCCGTCGGTGCGAAGTATAACCGATAGAAGCCTAACTGCAAGTCACAACCTGTTTAAAGGCACAGTCAATAGCGCAGTTAGTATAACCGATAGAAGCCTAACTGCAAGTCACAACAGATGCGGAACCGATGAAAGCAACAATGATTTAATCGCTCAATATAAGCATTTTGTGCAGGTGTAATGATCCAGCAAATAAGGTGCGTGATACGCTTTGCTTGTGGGTGTTTTTAAGGCAGTTGGTGATTAAAGGTGTTCTTTAAGGTGTTGTTTGAGCGTCTGTAGTGCCTTATTTTCAATTTGTCTGATGCGCTCTAATGAAACATTGTACTCTTGAGCTAAATCTTTTAAGGTGCGTTTGTTGTCGTTGAGCCAGCGCTGTTCAATGATGGCACGGCTACGGTCGTCTAAGCTGTTTAGTCCTTCGGCTAATTGGGCTTTTTCAAGAGAGGCATTTTGTGCGGTAATGACTGCTTGTTCTGGGGAGTAGCGTGTGTCAGGTAGGTAGTTAGCAGGGGAGAAATTGGCTACGTTCTCGTCCGAAGCATCATTGTCCCCTTCAAAAGAGGTGTCTAATTGGGCAAAGCGGCGTTCCATGTGTTGTACGTCTTCTTCCGATACTTGCAGGTCTTGCGCCATGTTTGTGACTTCTTCAGCATTGAGTGTGCCGAGGCGTGCACGCTGTGAACGGAGTTTGAAGAATAGTTTGCGTTGTGATTTAGTGGTTGCCATTTTAACGATTTGCCAATTTTTAATGACAAATTCGTTAATTTCAGCACGTACCCAGTGTCCTGCAAAAGTCATGAGTTTCACTTTTTGTATGGGGTCATAGCGTTTAATCGCTTTCATAAGACCGACGTTGCCTTCTTGTACTAAGTCTGGTAGAGGTAAGCCGTAGCCAAGATAGCCCCGAGCAATGCTGACGACATGGCGTAAATTGGAAAAAATCAATTTTTGTGCTGCTTCTAAGTCGTTATGTTCTCGTATTTTTTCAGCCAATTCCCATTCCTGTTGAGCATTGAGTACGGGGGCTGCTTTGATTTGTGCCAAGTAGTTATCAAATGAGGATGAGGCAGGAATGAGCTCCGTAGAGGGTGAGGGGAGTTGCGGTTGCTCTAAGTCATCGGTATTTTCATCGATAGGGTTTGCCAGATCGTGGTTGACAGGCACAATAGAATTTACGCTGTTATTGTTTGTGTTGTTAGGCATGTATTGTGCCATTTTTTAGTTGATAGTGTGTATTAGCGCGTTTTGCAATGCTTTCATTATGGGTAATAATTATGAGCGCGAGGTTGTTTTGTGCGCAGATTGTCAGCAGTATGTCAATCATCTTTGTAGCATTCTCGCTGTCTAAATTGCCTGTGGGTTCATCTGCCAGAATACAGGAAGGATTATTTGCAATGGCACGTGCTATGGCAACACGTTGGCGCTCTCCTCCAGAAAGGCGTAAGGTATTTTGTTTGGCGTGCTGAGCTAGCCCAACTAATTCAAGACAGTGGTGTGCCCATTTGCGTGCTTCTTTGAGTGGTTTTCCGCCTATAACCTGAGGCATTGCCACATTGTCTAATGTGTTGAGTTCGGGCAGTAGGTGGTGCATTTGCCAGACAAATCCGAGGTGTTTGTTGCGTAAGGAGCTGATTGTTTTGTCGCTACCAGTTAGCAGAGAGTTCCCATGTAAGGTGACAGTGCCACTGGTTGGTAAGTCTAAGCCTGCCAGAATTTGTAATAGTGTGGTTTTACCACATCCAGAAGCTCCGGTAATAGCAACGGATTCGCCCGTGCTAACAGATAGATTGACATTTTTTAATACAGGAATTGTGTCGCTGCCTTGTGTAAAAGTTTTACAGATATTCTGGGCTTCTAAGATGGTGTTACTCATAGTAATTTATAAAAAATGCAGCGTTATTCGTAGCGCAGAACTTGTGCTGGCTTGACTTGGGCTGCACGAATAGCTGGATAAATCGTAGCTAATACTGTCATTATAAAGGCGAAAAGTGAAACTTCAAGCACATCCGATTGGCGTAGTTGCGAAGGCACTTTGGATATGTAGTAGACATCAGCAGGAAAGAATTGAATGCCGATGAGTTGTTCAAGCCACGGCACAATGATATCTATATTAGTTGCTAAGGCTGTGCCGCCAGCAATGCCCATAAGTGTACCAATAGTGCCCAGCAAAATGCCTTGAATAATAAATAGCGCGGTGATGTCAAAGGTAGTTGAGCCTTGTGAGCGTAGGATAGCAATGGCACGTGTTTTTTCGTTGACCATCATTACCATGGTAGTGACAATGTTGAAAGCAGCGATAGTAATAATGAGTGCAAGTACGATGAACATCATGCGTTTTTCTAACTGTATCGCTTGGAAAAAATTGGAGTGGTGCTGCGTCCACGTAGTAGCAAAAAAAGGTCCTATAGGCAGGTGCTGATGAAGGGTTTTGGTGACGCGATCCACTTGAAAAATATCGGATGTGTGAATCTGTAGGCCATTGACGGCGTCTCTCAAACTGTATAGTTTGGCAGCGTCTTCTAAATGGATATAAGCATAGCCACTATCATATTCGTACATACCTGCACTAAATATACCAGTGACGGTGAATCGTTTTAAGCGCGGCAAGCTGCTGATAAGACTGAAATTGGTTTGGGGTATAACAACGGTTATTTTGTCGCCAACTGATACATCCAAATCCAGTGCAAGATGTTGTCCAAGCACGATATTGAAGGTGCCCGCTTGTAGAGAGTCTAAGTGCCCTGAGATCAGATGATTTCCAATTTTAGAGACAGAATTTTCTAATATGGGGTCAATGCCTTTGATAAGCACACCTTTAACATTTTTGCCAAAGGTTATCAGTGCTTGTTTTTGTATAAAGGGTGATACGCCTATTATATCGGGGTGCTCAAGCAGGGATTCGCGTACTTCAGTCCAGTCGCGCAGTTGGTTGTCGTGCTGCGAAATAGTCATGTGTGAGGTCATATCTAAGATGCGCGTGCGTAACTCAGACTGGAAACCGTTCATAATAGAGAGTACTGTTATCAGTACGGTTACGCCCAGCATAATGCCAATAACAGATGTTAGGGATATGAAGTTAATAAAGCGGTTATTTTGGCGTGAACTAATATACCTAATGGCTAATCTAAGGATATAGGTTTTCATGATGGGGCGCCATACTGTGCTTGATACTGGTGAATAGAGTCTACTGAAGGGTGATCTAACTGTTCAAGGTGCTGGATGATATGATTCAGTTGAATAATGCTATGGATTTTTATGCCAAATTTCTGCTCAAACTCAGCGCGAGTACTCATGGTGCTGCTTCCACGTTCATTGCGATCTAATGCCACTAAAGCAGCGCATGGATGGGCATTTTCTTGTTTGATCAATTCAATGGATTTGCCAATAGCTGTTCCAGCTGAAACAACATCATCTACGATAAGCACATTGCCGCGTATGTCACCCACGAATTGTCCGCCTTCGCCATGTGTTTTAGCTTCTTTACGATCATAAGCAAAACCCAAATCTGGGTTGGAGGCGTGCAATGCATTGGTGCAGAGCGCACCCAATACAATGCCTTTATAGGCGGGACCAAAAATAGTGTCTATGGTTAGATTGATATTTTGTACTGCCTTGCTATAGCAGTAGGATAGCGTGTGCAGAGATTCCGCATCAAGCATCATACCGGCATTGAAAAAATAGGGGCTATTGCGTCCAGATTTCAGAGTAAAAGATCCGAAAAGCAGCGCGTTTTTTTTGATGGCTAAATCAATGAGTTGTTGCTGCCAGTGCGTTAGTGTGCTCATTTGCGGGCAATGCTATTGATAGTAATAGAGTGGTTGGTGTAAATACATATTTGAGCGGCAATAGTGAGTGCGCACTTGACCAATTCAGGTGCAGGCATTTCAGTGTTTTGTCGGAGCGCTAATGCGGCAGATAGCGCAAAATTCCCACCTGATCCGATGGCCATAACATCATTCTCAGGCTCTAACACATCACCATTTCCAGTAATGGTAAATATTTTTTGAGCGTCAGCAACTAATAGCATGGCTTCTAATCTGCGAAGTGCTTTGTCGCTGCGCCATTCAGTAGCTAAACGTACTGCTGCTAATGCGAGATTGCCTTGGTGCTCTTGTAATTTCGCTTCAAATTTTTCAAATAAGGTAAAGGCATCAGCAGTGGATCCTGCAAAGCCTGCAATAATGGTGTCGTTATACAGTTTGCGCACTTTACAGGCAGTGCCTTTAATGATGGCATTTCCCAGCGTAACTTGCCCATCGCCGCCGATAGAAACGGTGTCTTCTGTGCGCACAGCAAGGATAGTCGTTGCGTGTAGAGTATTATTCATAACTATTGAAATAGGAGGGGTTAGTGATAGCCTAAGGCTACCGTGGCAAATTGACCCAACTGGGTGAGCAATAAGGCGTTTTGGTCACTGGTAAAGCGACTACTATCAGTATCTGCAAAGAGAATCCCACCATGCTGCCCATTCTTTCCCAAGGGCACAATACAGGCGGAGCGATATTGAGGGCTTCCTAACAAAATCATGCTACTGTTTTCGTCTATCTCGCTGGTGCTGGGCATTGTATTATCAAATACGTTAAGCGGCGCACTATCCCAGTCTAATAGTTTTGTATCATTCTTGCGTAGCCAAACCTGGCAGCAGTCCACATCAAGTAGCCCAGTCGTTTTTTCTTGTAAGCAGGTGATGCGTTCTGAAATTGTTTGGCATTTGAGCAATGCTATCATAAGCGTGTGGATTTTAGCGAGTAAGCTCACATTTATAGAGTGTGTGGTGAGCATGCTCTCTAATTGATTTTTGAGGGCTTGGTATTGCTGGCGCGATCGGTTTAATTGATGTTGCAAAAAAGAGGTGGCTTCTTCGTTGTCCTCATGTGGTAAGCTAAAAGTATCCAGTAGTTCCTCTTTATCTATAAAAAAATCAGGATGCTGATTGAGATAGTCAATGACGTCTTGTTCGTTCACGAGGGTATATTATTCGTTTTCAAAAGTGGAAGAGTGTGCTTTGAATTTGCGCCAATGTAAGTAGCCTTCTTCGTCAGGGATGCCATGGGGAAGGAAATTGCGGTATAGAACAGGTGGGTTAATGGTATCCATATCCACGATAATCGTTCCATCAACGCAGTTGCCAAACTCGGGATCAAACCCAAAACTAATGAAATGCGTTCCGTTGTCAGTCAATTGGGCGTATTGTTTGTACAGCGTTGGTACTTGTACCCGCCAGTTTTTAAAAAGGTGTCGCTTGAGGCTGATATAAGCCAGTTTACTATCATCGGGTAGAGCATCAACAAATTGTTCAGTTTCTTTGTCAAAGTGATAGGGGAGCTTTGCTCGTGCATATTCCACTGGAGAGCGGTGAAAACGGTGGTAAAAGGCAATAATAAGCGCACGTGCTTCAGCAGGGTAGTTGTTGGAAATACTAACAGGACCAAATAAATAACGAATTTCTTGATTTTTGCACAGATAGGCACCGATACCAGACCACAGGAAATCTAAGCTGCGATTGCCCCAGTAGCGTGGATGCACGAAACTGCGACCCAACTCCACCCCTTCACGCAATAGGGGAATAGCCTTATCAGTATAGGTCAGTAGTGATGAGGTGTAGAAGCCCTCTAACCCATATTTGTCCAAAATATGGGAGCCGCAACCCATTCTGTAGGCACCGGCAATCTCTAAATCATTACTATTCCATAATACTAAATGATCATAGTACTTGTCATATTCGTCTAAATCAATAGCCTTGCCAGATCCTTCACCAACTTGCCTAAATGCCAATTCACGCAATCGACCTATTTCATGTATGGTTGCAGGGCTATCTTGAAACTGCACCAGATATACTTCATGTCCATTGTGTCCTGAGCTTATGAGTTCAGATGCCGTTAGTTCTTGCATGATCTCAGCGCGGCTTGAGGAGGGACCAATGGTTTTTTCTGTCTTGAATATAAGGTTTTTGTTGCGTTTAGGCAAGCGATATAGGTGTTGCCGGAGCATGTGGCTGAGTGTCTTTCGATCTTTATTTTTATGCTCAGCAAAACTGCTATAAGGAATCATATCTCCGATGCGAAAACTAAGATTTTTATTATGCTGTTTGAACATTTCATTCACCAGCATAAATGTGCCTAGTGACTTATAGATACTGGACAAGGAGTAGAACATAGGCGAATTCCTGCCTGTAATATGCACTGGAACAATAGGGCAGTGAGTATGTTCTATAAAATACCAAATTCCTTTTTTCCATTCACCATCGCGAACTCCTTTGGGACTCATGCGTGATACTTCGCCTGCGGGGAACATGATAATAGCTTCCTCGTTCTTTAGGCTCTTGATGATGTTACGAACGGCTTCTTTGGCATTGGCGTTCTTACTCATGTTATCTAACGGAATAAACAGCTCGCGTAATGGTTCAAAAAACTCAAACAAAAAGCGATTAACCACTACTTTGACATCAGAACGGACCTCACTAACTAATTTAAGGAGTGCTAGCCCATCAAGCGTGCCTATGGGGTGATTTGCTACGATAAGAACTCTGCCCGTCTGTGGAATGTTGTAGCGTTCATTATTATTGACAAAGTAGGAGTAATTAAAGTACTCAAGCACCTTAGAATTAAATTCCATACCTTGCCATTGGCGGTTGTTATGAATGAAGGAGTTGACATAGTCCTCATGAAATAGTTTGCGTAAAATATACACAAACAGTCGGCCTACTATAGGTGTTTTTGCTATTCTGGGATAGCGGTCAGCAACTACTTTAGAAATTTTAATCATGCGCAGCTGTTTTTTTTTAGGCTTGTCTTCTTGCGGCTACAGCAGGTGCCAAAACATTACGTAACATATGCTCGGTATCTTCCCAGTTAATGCATTTATCTGTGATGCTTACACCGTATTTCAAATTGTGAATATCGGATAAACTTTGATTGCCTTCGTGCAAGTTGCTTTCTATCATCACGCCCATGATTTTATGGCTGCCTGTTTGTATCTGCTGTGCAACAGAGTCAGCAACGGCATGTTGCAGGTTGTGGTCTTTATTGCTATTGGCGTGCGAGAAATCTACCATGACTTTTTGAGGTAGTCCACGTTCTTTGAGCCCTTGGGTGCACGCTTCAATAGATTGTGCATCATAGTTAGTGCCTTCAGTTCCACCACGTAGGATTACGTGACAGTCTGGATTGCCTTTTGTTTTGAAAATCGCAGAATGCCCTTGCTTAGTGAGTGACATAAAGATATGCGATTTGGAGGCTGCTTCCACTGCATCCAAGGCAATTTGTGTGTTGCCACTGGTGCCATTTTTCAGCCCTATGGGACAGGATATGCCAGACGCCAATTCTCTGTGCCCTTGGCTTTCTGTTGTTCTCGCACCAATAGCACCCCATGAGATAAGATCTGCAACATATTGGGGGCTAATTAAATCCAAAAATTCTGTAGAGGCAGGTAGGCCGCTGTGTGTAATGTCGCATAGGAGGCTGCGCGCCAGACGCAAGCCGCGATTGATATTGAAGGATTCATCTAAATCTGGATCATTGATGAGACCTTTCCAGCCAATAATAGTGCGCGGTTTTTCAAAATAGACACGCATTACGATGAGTAGATTCTCAGATAAATCATGGTGCAAAACACGTAGTTTATCAGCATATTCACGGGCAGCCTTAGGATCATGAATAGAGCAAGGGCCAGCAATTACTAATAAGCGATCATCGTTACCGATGAGGATGTTGTGGATATCTTTTCGTGCCTGATCAATTGTTTGTGCAGATTGCTCGCTGATGGGATACTCTTGGAGAAGAGTTTGTGGAGGGGAGACCTCTGTAATATCTATGATGCGTAAATCATCCGTGTTGGGTATATTTGTCATGTTGCGCTAATCATCCTCAAATCTTTATACTTAAAAGGACTTTGTATTGTAGCATAGAACAAGGCTATTTCGGATGATGGCTGTGCTGGTTTTTTTAGATATACTGTAGTGCTTCAGCAACGGTTTTCACCGTAATAAGCTTGATTTTTTTTGGAGTGGTTTTGGGTTTGTTAGAAGCAGGAATAATCAGGGTTTTGAATCCTTGTTTTTCTGCCTCACGGATGCGCAGCTCACCATTTGGCATAGGGCGAACTTCACCAGATAAACCGATTTCGCCAATGGCTGCAGTTAGAGAATCTATTGGGCGGTTGCGTAAACTAGAAGCAATAGCAAGCGTGACAGGTAAGTCCATACTGGGTTCTTGTAGGCGCATTCCACCAGGAATATTGATAAAAACATTTTCGCCAGAGCAGTGTAGTTTGCCGTGCTTGCCCAATACCGCCAAGAGCATATTGAGGCGTTGAGAGTCCACCCCTACAGCCACACGATGCGGTATGCCTGCGCTGCTATCCACTAACGCTTGTACCTCTAATAGCAAAGGTCTAGTGCCTTCGCAGGTGACTGTGACAATACTGCCGGGGGCATTTTGGATGCGATCAGCCAGAAAAATAGAGGAAGGGTTTTTGACTTGCTTTAATCCAACATCTGTCATAGCGAAAACACCTAATTCATTGACTGATCCAAAACGGTTTTTGATAGAGCGGATAGCACGAAAGCGACCATGCTGCTCTCCCTCAAAGTATAGAACAGTATCTACCATGTGTTCTAACACGCGTGGACCGGCAATGGCTCCTTCCTTGGTAACATGTCCAACAATGAAAATAGACACGCCTAATTGTTTTGCCATCTGTACTAAATAGGCACAGCAGGCACGTACTTGAGATACTGAGCCTTGAGCAGAGTCAACCTGAGTGCTACTGATTGTTTGAATGGAGTCAACGATAAGGAGTTTAATGGCTTTTTCATGCACTAATGGCTCAATATCCTCTAAGCAATTGCTCGCGCAAAGCCATAAGCTATTGACTGCTAGCCCGAGACGCTGAGCGCGTTGACTGATTTGGTTCAGAGATTCCTCTCCACTAACATAGAGTGTGTTGTACTGTGCGCTCATATTGGCGGCTAACTGGGTGAGCAGTGTGGATTTCCCTATCCCCGGGTCTCCACCAATAAGAACGACTGAGCCCTCGACTAAACCGCCTCCTAAAACACGGTCAAATTCTGTAGATGCGGTGCTCCACCGAAACTGCGCATGTACTGTCACCTCAGAGGCTAAGGCTGCCTCTGCATTAGGCGTTAGTGGCGCTTGGTTGTTGCGTTTATTTTTGGATGCAAATCGCGTACTGTCTTTGAGTGTATTCCACGCCCCACAGGCGCTGCACTGTCCGCTCCATCGGTTAGTCTCATTGCCACAGTCTGAGCAAAAAAATCCTTTGTTATTCTTAGGTGTCATGACGTTATAATACCCTACCTTTGAGGTGGTTGCATTAGCGATTTTTCTTGAATGGTATGCACTAAATTGGCGCTCAAACGTTTTTTCTTGGTGTTAGAGGATTTCTGATCTCTTAATTTTTACAGATTTTTACAGGATTTTATCGTTTCATGCTCAGTTTTATTTTTCAGGCGATTCGGCGACATAGCGTTGCGGGTCTTATTGTTTGGCTCCCGTTGTTTGCAACGTTCGTTACAATCCGATTTATCGTGGGCTTGTTTGATGGTTTGTTGCTGTACTTGCCGCAGGCACTGCGTCCAGAGAATTGGTTAGGCTTTGATATACCTGGTTTGGCATTGATTATGGCAATATTAATTGTCTATTTGACAGGCGTGCTTGCTTCCAATCTTTTAGGTCGTCAATTGGTAAAAATAGGAGAGAGTCTGCTGGATGGTATTCCAATTATTCGCAGCCTATATAGAGCGATAAAACAAATGACGGAAGCTGTTTTATCTGCAGGGGGTCAAACCTTTGAAAAGGCCTACTTAATTGAGTATCCCAAAGAAGGTTTATGGACAATCGCTTTTCAGACCAGCAAGAAACGTGGAGAAGCGCAGAAAAAGGTCGGTGATGATGCCATCGTTAATTTATTTGTGCCGACAACACCTAATCCAACATCTGGATACTTCATTATGGTCAGTGCAGATAAGATTATTGAATTAGATATGAGTATAGATGATGCGCTAAAAATGATTGTCTCTGGTGGTGTTTTTGTGCCACCAGATGGTTCAGAGAAATAGGCGGCTATCTTTTGGTATTGGTACTGAGAAAATAATAGATTTAATGATACGAGATACAGATTGCGCGGCTCCAAGCGCTAGCCAAATTGGGCAAACAGTTCGTGTGGCAGGGTGGGTGCACTCTGAACGTGATCATGGTGGTGTTATTTTTATTGATTTACGCGATAGCACTGGTTTACTACAAGTAGTTATCAATCCACAACAAGAGCAGATTTTCACGCGTGCTGAGCAGCTAAGGAAAGAGTCTGTTATTCAGGTAACAGGTACTGTCCAACCGAGACCAGAAGGCACTATTAACCCAGAGCTGTCCACTGGTGAGGTAGAGCTAATAGCCACTGATTTACAAGTGTTTAATATAGCAGAGCCTTTACCGTATCAACTGAGTGATGCTGTATCTGAGGAAGTTCGTCTGCGTTTTAGGTATTTAGATTTGCGTACTGATAGAATGCAAGGCAACATACGTACGCGCCATGCAGTCAGTCGTAGTGTGCGCCAGTATTTGGAAAGCCAAGATTTTATAGAGATAGAGACCCCCCAGTTGACAAAGTCAACGCCTGAGGGCGCGCGTGACTATTTAGTGCCCAGTCGGGTGCATGAAGCAGCGTTTTTTGCCTTGCCACAGTCTCCACAGTTGTTTAAGCAGTTGTTGATGATGGGTGGTTTTGATCGCTATTATCAAATCACGCGTTGCTTCCGTGATGAAGACTTGCGCGCCGATAGGCAGCCAGAATTTACGCAAATTGATATAGAGACTGCCTTTCTTGATCAGCAACAAATTATGGAGTTGATGGAGCGTATGGTTCGGCAGTTATTTGCAGAAGTACTACAGGTTGACCTGTCAGAATTTATACAACTGTCGTATGGTGAATGTATGCGGCGTTTTGGAACTGATCGTCCTGATTTACGGATTGATGGCTTGGAGTTGGTAGATATTGCTGATTTGTTAAAAGGTATAGACTTCAAAGTGTTTGCAGAGCCTGCGCGTAATCCACAATGCAGAGTGGCAGCCATGCGTGTGCCTCAAGGAGCGCGACTTAGCCGCAAAGCTATTGACGCTTATACAGAATTTGTTGGTATCTATGGTGCCAAAGGTTTGGCATGGATTAAAGTTAATGATTTGACAAAGGGTATAGAGGGCTTACAGTCGCCGATTATTAAATTTATGCCAGATGCTGTCCTTCCGATTATTGATCTTTTAGGAGCTGAGGATGGTGATATCATCTTTTTCGGAGCAGGTACAACCGCGATAGTCAACGATTCTTTAGGTAGCTTGCGTGTCAAACTGGCACAAGATTTAGGGCTAATGCATAGTAAATGGATGCCCTTATGGGTTGTGGATTTTCCAATGTTTGAGCGCTTGGAAGATGGTAGTCTGCATGCATTACACCATCCATTCACTGCTCCCAGTGTCTCGCGTGATGTGTTAGCAGCAACTGAGGATCCGACACAGGTGTTGTCGCAGGCGTACGACATGGTACTAAACGGTTTGGAAGTCGGTGGCGGTTCTATCCGTATTCATGATAAGGCCATGCAGCAATCCGTGTTAGAGCTGTTGGGTATTGGGACAGATGAGGCGCAAGAAAAATTTGGGTTTTTATTGGATGCGCTACAGTATGGAGCACCACCACATGGTGGCATGGCATTTGGTTTAGATAGATTAGTAATGCTGATGTGTGAAGAGGATAGTATTCGTAATGTCATTGCTTTCCCGAAAACACAATCAGCCACTTGCTTACTGACTAATGCTCCGAGCACTGTTAGTATGCAGCAGTTACGTGAGTTGCATTTATATCAAAAGGGGCAACGTACATGAAACCGTCGCAAGTGTACATGCGCTATTTTTTTGCTGTTTTTCTATCATTTTTTTTGGTTACTTGCAGTATTTCTCCTGAATCTGAGCTTAGCAATAATCGCCATGAGCCGACTGCGCGCTGCCAGCAGAAACCTGATTCCGGTCAGTGTCGAGCAGCTTTTCAGCGCTTTTATTTTGACCAAACAACACAACAGTGTCAGGTATTTTTGTGGGGCGGGTGTAAAGGCAGTGTACCGTTTGATAGTTTGTCAGAATGCCAGAAAATTTGTGAATAAAGCCACGCTTCCACACATATTATGAATAATCAGACTAATACGCGCAACTTCTCTATTATTGCGCATATTGACCATGGCAAGTCAACCTTATCCGATCGCCTAATACAGCATTGTGGGGGACTAAGCAGTCGTGAGATGCGTGAGCAAGTTTTAGATTCTATGGACATAGAGCGAGAACGTGGGATTACGATTAAGTCACAAGCAGTCACCTTGCACTATAAGCACCCTATAAGCGGTAAAGTGTATCAATTGAATTTTATCGACACGCCTGGTCATGTTGACTTTTCTTATGAAGTATCACGTTCTCTGGCGGCTTGTGAAGCAGCAGTGCTGGTAGTGGATGCCTCTCAAGGTGTTGAGGCGCAAACAATTGCCAACTGTTACACTGCCTTAGAGCAAGAATTAGATGTAATGCCGGTATTAAATAAAATTGATTTGCCTGCTGCAGATCCAGAGCGCGTCAAGGCGGAAATTGAAGATATGATAGGCATTGATGCAGGTGATGCAGTTGGTGTTAGCGCAAAAACAGGAGAAGGCATTGATGCTTTTTTACAGGCGCTGGTGGAGTTTGCTCCACCACCCCAAGGAAGAGTTGATGCGCCGTTTAAGGCGCTGATTGTTGATTCATGGTTTGATAGTTATTTGGGTGTTGTCTCCCTTGTACGGGTTGTAGATGGGCGTATTAGTAAGGGTGAGAAGATAAAAGTAATGTCCACAGGGCAGGTCTATGACGTCAATCAGTTAGGGCGTTTCACGCCTAAGCGTGAGCCTAGTACAGAGTTGAACACAGGTGAAGTTGGTTATTTTATTGCAGGTGTTAAAGATATTCATGGCGTTCCTGTTGGTGATACATTAACCAGTGCAAACCAGCCTTGTGATTCCCCTTTGGCAGGGTTTAAGCGGGTACAACCACGCGTTTTTGCAGGTCTTTACCCAGTTAGTACTGAGGATTATGAAGCCTTTCGTGAAGCATTAGAAAAGCTTTGCTTGAATGACTCTGCTCTGCAGTATGAACCAGAAACATCTGATGCACTGGGCTTTGGGTTCCGAATTGGTTTTTTAGGCATGTTGCACATGGAAATTGTGCGTGAGCGTTTAGAGCGAGAATATAACCTTAGTCTGATTACGACTTCACCAACTGTGTTGTATAAAGTTGTTATGCGTGACGGTAGTGTAGAGGAAGTAGAAAGCCCCTCTAATATGCCTGAAGTGGGTGCCTATGCTGAGGTTCTTGAGCCTATGATTACAGCTAGTATTTACGCTCCAGAAGAGTATATCGGTAATATTATTACACTGTGTATTGAACGACGTGGTATTCAGAAAAATTTACTCTATGTTGGTAAGCAAGCCCAGATGGTGTGGGAATTGCCACTAAATGAAGTGGTCATTGACTTTTTTGAGCGCCTAAAATCATGCTCACGTGGTTTTGCATCTATGGACTATGAAATGTCTGATTATGTAGCATCAGCCTTAGTTAAAGTGGATGTGCTTATCAATGGTGAAAAAGTAGATGCTTTGGCTTGTCTTATGCATCGTGATCACGCAGTGCACCGAGGACGTGCGCTCATTGAAAGCCTGCATAAATTAATCCCTCGTCAGATGTTTGAGGTGGCGTTACAGGCAGCCATTGGCGGAAAAATTATTGCGCGCACCAATATTCGTGCGCTGAGAAAAAATGTTACAGCGAAATGTTATGGTGGTGATGTGAGCCGCAAGCGTAAATTATTGGAAAAGCAGAAAAAAGGCAAGAAAAAAATGCGCTCTATCGGGCGTGTAGAAGTTCCTCAGGAGGCTTTTTTGGCTGTATTGGACACTGGTAAATAAAAAACATAAATAGGATAAAGATAGTGAAGCAGATTCTATACTGGTTATTTTTTTTGGTTAATATTAGTCTATTTATATTTGGACTGTGGGGCGTATATGTCGTAGGTACTTTTGAAGCATGGCTAACGATGATTACTGCATTTTGTGGCATTTTCTGGTGTTACTGGGGGCTGCACAGTAAAAAAACAGATTATGAAATAAGAGATAATCCACATTTGATTAAGCGCTGGGGTTTATCTATTGCATCGTTCTTTCCTGTCTTATTGGTTGTTTTCATCTTGCGTTCGTTTTTATTTGAACCATTTAGGATTCCGTCAGGTTCTATGCTACCTACTTTGCATATCGGTGATTTTGTATTGGTTAATAAATTTTCTTATGGAATGCGCTTGCCCATTACAGGGAATGTAGTAATTGGTGATGGTAAGCCGTTACGTGGTGATGTAGTTGTATTTCGCTATCCCAACCAGCCCGAGATTGACTATATTAAAAGGGTAGTTGGCATTCCAGGGGATGAAATTGCTATACAAGGTGGGCGTGTGTATCTCAATGGTCAGCTGCAAAAATTGGAGCATATCGGTTTGTATCAAGGCTCTCAGCAGCATTTAGTTGGTGCACGTGCTTTTTTGGCAGAGGAGAACATAGAAGGACATGAGCATCATATTGTAAATGCAGTGCACAGTAATAATAAAAATGCACGGTCAGAGTATGTTGTGCCTGATAACAGTTATTTTGTCATGGGAGATAACCGCGATTTTAGTCATGATTCACGCTATTGGGGATTTGTGCCCGAGCAAAATCTGAAAGGAAGGGCATTTTTTATTTGGCTTAACTGGGGAGAGCGCTTTGACTATTCACGTATAGGCACAACCATACAGTAGAGCATATATTTGAGAAGTATTTAGCTATAGCAACAAGGTCAGTAGTTTATGTGGTATGTATTTATTATCTTTTTTATTGAAGTCTGGCTGTTGATTGAAATAGGTGGTGCGATTGGCTTTCTGGGCACTATGTTCTGGTTTATTGCGAGTGCAATGGTTGGAATATTTTTATTGAAAACGCAAGGCTTTCGGTTGAAAAGTCAGCTGCACAAATTGATGAATGAAGGAGAGAGCTTGCAAGATAGTAGCCATGAGTTGCTGTTAGGTTTGGCGGCTTTGCTACTCATCATACCTGGCTATCTGAGTGATACTATTAGTTTGTTGCTCTTTATGCCGCCTTTGCGGGTTATGCTATTAAATCGTCTAAAAAACGCCCGATCTGATACGGTGGTACGCCTACGGATTAGAAAATAGTATGAGGGGGGGATGTTGTTATTTGAAACAGTCGCTCCAGGGTTCTACAGTAGCTTTCAAGATGTAGGCAGACTTGGTGCTTGTGCATCAGGTTATGCTGTTTCAGGTGCTTTAGATAGGCATGCATATTGTTGGGGCAATCGCATATTGGGAAATCCATATGGTTCCATTAGTATAGAAATCACCTTAGGGCAATGCATTTTACAAGCATTAAATACTGCATATATTGCGGTAACTGGCGCAGATTTGACATTTTCTATTAATGATAAACCAATGCCCTTATGGCAATTGTTACAGGTGAATGCCGGTGATGTGCTCAAATGGGGCAGAAGAGTAAGCGGTATGCGCGCGTATTTATCTGTACAAGGTGGCTTTTCAGCAGCAAAATATTTGGGAAGCGCTTCCGTTAATCTGCGTGAAGGCATTGGTCATTTATTAGAAAAAGGACAGCAACTCCATGCTGCAGAAGCAGTTAGCCAAGCACCACATTGGATGCCACAGTGTTACCAACCTGATTATGCTGCTGCTGCCTGCCTATCCTGTGTACTATTTCCTGAGGCACCATTTAGCGATGAAAGTAAGCGATATTTTATGCACCATACTTTCACTATATCTGCACAGAATGATCGTACAGCTTATCAGTTCGAGGCGCATGAGCAAGTAAAACCGCTGAGCAGTAATGTGGTATCGCGTGCCAATCTACCTGGTATGATACAGGTAAACTTAGAAGGGGGGCTAATCGTAATGATGCAAGATGCTCCCTCTATGGGTGGCTACCCAGTAATAGGCAGAATTTGTAGCACAAGTCTTAGCGCTTTAGCACAACGTACAACTAGGCAATCTATTTCATTTGAGGGTATATCTACTTGTGATGCGCAGCAAAAAGTGCGGTTGTTTGATGACTTTTTTCAAGAATTGCCGATAAAACAGTAAATTAAAAACGAAAAATTAAGTACAATTCCGCCTTTCTAAAGAGATGGGTGCTTAGCTCAGTTGGGAGAGCATCGCCCTTACAAGGCGAGGGTCACAGGTTCAAGCCCTGTAGCACCCACCAGTTACTTTAGAGTCGCGCGCAGCGGTAGTTCAGTTGGTTAGAATACCGGCCTGTCACGCCGGGGGTCGCGGGTTCGAGTCCCGTCCGCTGCGCCATATTCATTTCAAAACCATCACGCATTGTCATTTGGTGGGGCATTAAAAATTCTATTGCACAATCGAGAGCTAAAATTTCTGAGGCAGTGTTCGTAGACTAAGTACAAGGCGTGCCTTATTTTTGTTAATTTAGGAACTTTCGTTTTTTAAGGGCACTTAGTTGATAGTGAAGTCTATGCATTCTTCAGGGAGGTCTTTTAAGAAACGTGAAGGTGGGAAGTAACTAAACTTTGCACCGTATAGTTGTCGAGAGGTGGCAAAGCTCATATGCAATTTGGATTGTGCGCGTGTAATGCCTACATAGAGTAGGCGGCGCTCTTCTGCTAGTTTGCGCGCATCGTGATGCGAGCGGGTTGTTGGGATGATGCCATCTTCCAGACCAACTAAAAACACACAAGGGAACTCTAATCCTTTTGCAGCGTGTAGTGTCATCAGTTGTACGCTGTTGACAGGGTCAGCCGCTTTTTCAGACTCCCCCATATCTAATGAAGTATTGGCAATAAATGCTTGTAGCCCTTTATCAGCAAATCCTTCTGCTACGACCAAGAGCTCATCCAAATTTTCTTTGCGTGAAACTAACTTTTCACGCCCTTCTTTTGCATAATGCTCTAATAGATTACTATGTGTAATAATATCTTCTAATAATTCGGTGAGCCGCACGGTGTCACTCATGCGCTGCCATGCCTGTATTTGGTCAATAAATAAGCGAATTTTTGACCCTTCTGATGCCAGTGTATTACTGGCTTGCCATAGCGAGCAGTCATTCTCTTGTGCATACTGTAATAGGGTGCTTAATGATTTTGCCCCTATACCGCGGGGTGGGTTATTGACAATTCGAGAAAAGGCAGCATTGTCGTTTGGGTTAAGCAGCAGTCGGGCATAGCAGAGTACGTCTTTTATTTCAGCTCGCTCAAAAAAGCGTAGGCCGCCGTATACTCGGTAGGGAATTTCTGCACGTAGTAGGCGATCTTCTAATAAGCGTGATTGTGCATTTGAGCGATAGAGAATGGCTATTTGACTGCCGGTAGTATTTTCATCTTGTAGGTACTCTGTAATGCTATCAACTACATATTCTGCCTCATCTCCACCATTAAAGGCTCTGTAAACAGAAATGGGACTACCTTTATCAGAGGCTGTCCACAGATTTTTACCCAAGCGGTTTGTATTCGGTGCTATTATTGAATTAGCTGCGTTGAGAATATTGCCGCTTGAGCGATAATTCTGCTCTAAGCGTGCTATTTTTACAGGATAGGTATGGGAAAAATTTGTCTGAAAATGTTGGATATTCTCTACTTGTGCACCGCGCCATCCATAAATAGACTGGTCGTCATCACCAACCGCAAAAACACAATTTTCAGTACCAGCTAATAGCTGTATCCATGCGTACTGAGTATGATTGGTGTCCTGAAACTCATCTATGAGTAAGTGCTTGAAGCGGTGCTGTAGGCTTTGTAATAGCGTATTGTTATCACGCCATAGTTCCACGGTTTTAAGTAACAACTCAGAAAAATCAAAGAGGGCATCGCGCTCACAAATGCTTTGATACTGTGTATATAAATCGCGCATGATGTATTCATACTCATTGTTGCAGTCAATCGACTGGGCACGAATTCCTTTATCTTTATGGGTATTGATAAAATGGGCCACTTGTTTAGGCGTAAAATCCTTTTCATTAATATGCTGCTGTTTAATCAATTGACGGCATAATCTTTGTTGATCGGAAGCATCTATAATTTGAAAATTAGGGTCTATATTGCACTGTACGGCGTATTCACGTAGGAAGCGATGACACAGACTATGGAAGGTTCCCAGCCACATGCTCTGCAGTGAGTGGTCTAAGGCATGACTCAAGCGTTCACGCATCTCGCCTGCTGCTTTATTGGTGAAAGTAACTGCAACAATTTGGCTTGGATGAATGTGATGTTCGTGTACTAACCACAGCAGCCGTTGTGTTAGTACGCGCGTTTTACCACTACCAGCGCCGGCAATAACTAAAGCGTGATGATTCAGTGGTAGGGTTACCGCATGCTTTTGTGCCTCATTGAGTTGATCTAATGACATAATTAAGTGACTATTTACGGTAGATTATTCACGGCGTAGAATATATTTAACAAACCATCGGTGCAGGGGATGGCTTTTGAACTCGTCCCGCACAGCTTGGCGGTCATAGTCAGTGTGTACCCACTGCAAAAAAATGGCTTCAGGGTGTTGGTCTTTGTAGCGCTTCCAGTGTGTGATAAAAGTATCTAAAACCCCTGTATCAGCTAATGTGAAATGCCCATAGTACCAGCGTAATTGATTTGCATCTTCAATAGACATATCTGGGAAAAAATGCAAATTGTAAAGGGTTACTACTAAGCCAGCGCGATCTGCGCCTGATTTACAGTGTACTAAAATCGGTTTTTCTGCTTGCTCTAAGCTATGGATTATTTTGTCAATTGTCTCCACGCTGGGTGCTGATCGCGAGGAGAGGGATATTAAATATAGAGGAATATCCTGCTGCTGGCATGCTGCACGCTCTAATGCAGTTGCGGGCATATTGTTCTTATCACCACGTAGATTAATAATACTATTGATGCCTCGTTTTTTGTATGATGCCACATCCCATGGCATGGGATGGTTTGCGCGGTATAAATTATCGTTTACCTTAAAAAAATTGCGATAGAAGAGTCGTACGTAGCCATCATCCAAAAAAATCATGCTAAGCCAAGCGCGTATTTTTTTAAATCGAGACAACGGTAGAGAGTAGGGCATGGTTGTGATGTGCTGCTATTACGCGCTATTCTGGTGTGCTAAAGGTGGGCATTGTTTTTTTAAATGCGGTATTATACGCGTCCGCGCGCGCAGTGCTTGCGTGATACATTTTTTAACAGGCTAATGAGCCTTATTCTTCATTTATTGTACATTAAGTTATATGAAGCATCTATTTATAAAGACCTACGGCTGTCAGATGAATGAATATGATTCAGATCGTATTGCTGGCCTATTGAAAAAAACACATGGATTAGAAGTGGTTTACGATGCAGATGATGCAGATGTTATCCTAATGAATACATGTTCTATCCGTGAAAAAGCTCAAGAAAAAGTATTTACTCAGTTAGGTGTTTGGAAGCACTGGAAAAATGAGCGCAGTGGGCGTCTCATAGGGGTAGGTGGTTGTGTTGCTTCGCAGGAAGGTGAAGCAATACGCCAACGGGCGCCCTTTGTTGATGTCATATTTGGACCACAAAGCCTGCATCGCTTGCCAGCCATGATTGATGCCGCAATTGACAGCAAGAAATTGCCTAAAAGTAGAGCACAGATTGATATTTCTTTTCCTGAAATTGAAAAATTTGATAATTTGCCTAAGCCAGAAGCATCTGGTGTTACCGCTTTTGTTTCTGTGATGGAAGGTTGTTCAAAATATTGCTCTTTTTGCGTGGTGCCTTATACGCGTGGCGAAGAAGTTAGCAGGCCTTTTCACCAGGTTATTGAAGAAGTGCAAATTTTTGCAGATCAAGGTGTGCGTGAAGTGACCTTGCTGGGACAAAATGTGAATGCATATCGTGGTGCAAGTGATGATGGTACAGAGATAGATTTGGCAGCTTTGATTGATTGTGTTGCTGCTATAGAGGGCATTGATCGTATTCGTTTTACAACCTCTCATCCAATGGAAATGACGCAATCGCTGATTGATGTTTTTGCCCAAGTTCCTGAATTGGTTAGCCATTTGCACTTGCCAGTACAATCAGGATCGGATCGCATTTTACAACTCATGAAGCGTGGGCATACTGCTTTGGAATATAAAAACATCATTAGACGCTTGCGTAAAGCACGTGCCGATATACAGCTGTCATCTGATTTTATTATTGGCTTCCCAGGTGAAACAGAAGAAGACTTTCAGCAAACTATGGCATTGATTGAGCAGGTTC